>CAZFJL010000001.1:0-190592 GCA_964518905.1 uncultured Geitlerinema sp.
TAGGTGACTGAATCCACTACTATAGTGTCACTCATTACTTGTGAAATTGCTATACTCTTTTCAGTAACAGGAAAAGGTAAACAACCTGTCTAAAAACCTAGTTGCTTAACGGCAGAACACTGAACCTTGACAATTGAATCTATGCGGTTCTGCTGCACAGTTCTAGTTTCCCCCAGCAGTGGGTAAAAGATTCATGGGAGCTAGACAACCAGTTTTTGAAACAAATTGTTTCAGGTCAAAAAAAAAGAACTCGCAGTAATGCGAATAGGGTAGGGCATACCCGAATTTACGCTTGGGGAGAATCCCACCTCTGGTTGAAGCACTGCAAGGTACTTTGATTAAGTGGTTTCGTTGAACCAAGAATCCCCACGCCTTTAGGCTGAGGAGTGTCAATCGGAGTATGTGGAGTTACGGCACCGACCAGATCCAGGACAACGGCAAACAAAAACCGGGTAACACCGCTTCGCCGGATAGCGTCTCTGGTGACTCTAAACGATCGACTTCGCCACCAGCCCGATAAATTTCAACCCGGCGATTTTGTGGATCGAGCAACCATCCCAACTGCACGCCATTTTCGCGATATTCGACCATCTTTTCCTGTAGTGGCGACAGGCGATCGGACGCCGATCGCAGCTCCACAACGAAATCGGGGCAAACCGTCGCAAAGGCCGTGCTGGGGTCAGGATCGCGTGTCGCCCAACGCGCATCACTGACCCAGGATGCATCCGGCGATCGCACCGCACCATTGAGCAAAATAAAACCGCCCGACGATTCAAATAAATGTCCGGGCTGTCCCGCCTCGCGCCACCAGGCAAACAGCAGGCCATTTAGCGTACTGTTCCGTTGGCTCGATTCCCAGCCCGTCAGTGGATTCACAATCAGTTCTCCGATCGCCGATCGTTCAAGCAACAGTTCGCGGTTCAGTTGAGCGAGTTCAGCAAAGTCAGCGAGGCTGACGTAGAGCCGAATCTGAGGCGAAAGTATCAGTCCCAGAGGCATGTTAGCGGTCTGTACCATCGTGTCCTCGCTGCAACTGGAATGGCTCTAGCAGGGATCTAGTCGCTTTAGTTTAAGCCGGACTAACTCCGCAGATCGACTTTAAAACGCTTCACCAACAGGTCGCGTACCTTTTGATGTGCCGGATCGACGTCCTTGTCTTGCAACGTCCGATCGCTCGCCCGGTACACCAGTCGGAACGCCAAACTGCGCTGACCCTGGGGCACGCTATCGCCGCGATACTCATCGAACAGCTCGACCGCTTCGAGCAGTTTGCCGCCCGCCTTAAACATTGCTTTTTCCAGTTCCGAGACCGACGCATCGATCGGCACGAAAAAGGCCAGGTCGCGATCGGAGGCCGGGAAGGTCGAGAAGGGCTTGAAGTGAGGCACTTGAACATTGCCCTGACCGAGTGCCGCGAACAGCAGATCGAGATCGAACTCGAAAATGTAGACCTCGCGGGGTAGCTCGCGTTCTTGGCAAAGCTGCGGGTGAAGCTGGCCGAATTTGCCCAGCTCGCGACCGCGCAACCAGAGCGACGCCGTGCGTCCGGGATGGAGACGGGTGCAGCCCGCGTCGGGACGATATTGCAGCTCGATGCCCAGACGATCGAACACGCTTTCGAGTAAGCCCTTGGCGTCAAACCAGCTCATCGGCGTTTCTTTGCCGGTGGTTGTCCAGCGGTTCACCCGTGGATCGCCGCCGAGAATTCCGGCGATCGCGTCTTTTTCCTTATAGTCTTCACCATCAAGCCAAAACACCCGCCCCAGCTCAAACCCGTTCAGCGCACCGTTGCCGTTTTGCAAATTGCTCTGAAACGCATCGATCAGCGCGGGCATTAGCTCCGTCCGCATCGCCGCATATTCGGCAAACAGTGGATTCGCCAGCGTGACCTGATTTTCGAGTCCGGGTTTGACGAGCGAGTAGTGCATCAGCTCGGTTAATCCCGCCGCGCGGAAGGCTTCGCGTACTTGGCGCTGAAGGGTATATTCCGTCGAAAGGTAGCCGCGTGCGCTCTGGATCGGCAGGGTCTCGGCGAAATTGTCGTAGCCGTAGACGCGGGCGATTTCTTCGATTAGGTCGATTTCGCGTTCGATGTCGCGGGCGCGATAGTCGGGGACGGTGACCGTCCAGCCGTCGTTACCGTTGGCGGTGAGTTCAAAGCTGAGGGATTGGAGAATGCGCTCCATTTCGGCGGTGGGCAGTTCGCCGGTTCCGTCAGCCGTTTTAATTTGTCCCAGGATCTCGCGGACGCGGGAGACGCGCAGCTCGATCGCGCGGGTCAAACTCGGGCGCGTATCAACGATCGCGCGACCGGTCACCGTGCCGCCCGTCAGCTCAACGATTAGCGACACGGCGCGATCGCAGGCCACTTCCAACTCAGCAAAATTCACCCCGCGCTCGTAGCGTCCCGAGGCATCCGTCCGCATTCCGACACCCCGCGCCGATCGGCGGATCGCGGGCGGTTCAAATAGCGCCGCTTCGAGCATCAGGCTCGTGGTTCCGTCGTGGACTTCCGTCGCTGCGCCACCCATGACGCCACCAAGCGCGACCGGCTGATCGTTGGCGGTGATTACCAGACTCGTATCGCTGAGGCTGCGATCTTTTTCATCCAGCGTGACGATCGTTTCGCCCGCTTTCGCCAAGCGGACACCGAGATCGAGCCGATCGGTTCCGGCGACGGTGGCAAGCCGATCGCGGTCAAAGGCATGGAGCGGCTGACCCCATTCGAGCATCACCAGATTCGTGATATCGACCACGTTATTAATCGGTCGGATGCCCATCGCGTCGAGGCGGCGTTGCAGCCAGTCGGGGGAGGGCGCGATCGTCACGCCGGAGATGGTGGTGCCGATGTAGGCAGGGCAGGCGGTCGCGTCGATCGCGGCGAGGGCGATCGGGTCGCTGCCGTCGGGGCTAACGGTGTTGCCGGTGGGGAGGCGCAGTTCCTGGCCGGTGAGGGCGGCGACTTCGCGGGCGACGCCGACCATATTTTGAGCGTCCGCGCGGTTGGCGGTGGCGGTGAGATCAATCACCACGTCGGTTAGATCGAGCAGTGGCCGCACGTCAGCGCCGATTTTGCTTGTCCATTCCGCCGTTGTCGCATCGCTGGCGGTGGCGCTATTTTCGTCGTAAAACTCGTGGATGCCTTCGGATTCTTTCGCCAGACCCACTTCGGACAGCGAGCAGATCATGCCGTTGGACGGTACGCCGCGTAGTTTGGTGGGTTTGAGCGTCAGGTCTACACAGGGGAGATAGCTGCCGATCGTGGCGACCGCGACGTATAGCCCCGCGCGAGCATTGGCCGCACCGCAGACGATTTGCTGGTGTTCGCCGCTGCCGATATCCACTTGGCAAACGCCGAGCTTGTCCGCGTCGGGATGTTTGGCGTATTCAACGATTTTGCCGACCACCACGCCATCCGCCCAGGTGCTACGGTCTTCGATGTCTTCCACCTCGAAGCCCGCCATCGTGAGCATGTGGGCGAGATCTTCGGGGGTCTGGTCGAGGTGGACGAGTTGTTGTAGCCAGTCGAGGGATATACGCACGGTTTTTATCGGGTCGGATCTTTAAATGGGGGCTGGGGCTGGGCGATCGGCGCAGCCCGGTTATTTTATCGCCTATCGCGCGAGCTTACGCCAGCGCCGACGATCCCAAATCCGGCGGCACATCCGTAATCCGTCCTTCACCGACGGCGCGAATCGCCTCGGCTAGATCGATATCGCCCGTATAAATCGCCCGACCGACGATCGCGCCCGTCACGCCGTACTGTTCCAGCGAAATCAACCCGAGCAAATCCGACACCGAACTGACGCCACCGGAGGCGATCACCGGCACATCGATCGCCTGCGCCAACTCCCGCAGCGCCTCACGGTTCGGCCCCGACATCGTGCCATCGCGGTGAATGTCGGTGTAGATAATCTCTACCGCACCCAAGGCCGCCATCCGTTGCGCCAATTCCGTCGCCATCACTTCCGAGGTTTCGAGCCAGCCCCGCGTCGCGACTTTGCCATTACGGGCGTCGATGCCGACGATGATTCGTCCCGGAAATTCCGCGCAAAGTTGCTCGACCAGTTCCGGTTGTTCCACGGCGACCGTCCCCAGGATCGCGTATTGCACCCCGAGATCGAACAGTGCCGCTACGTGGTCACGCGATCGCAGTCCGCCGCCCAGCTCCACCGGAATATCCAGGGCTGCGGCGATCGCGGCGATCGCCGCGCCGTTCGTGGGTTTGCCCTCTTTCGCGCCGTCGAGATCGACCAAATGCAGCCGTTTCGCGCCCGCTACTGCCCAGCGTTGCGCCACCGCCACGGGATCATCACTAAAGGTTTCGGACTGGTTGTAGTCGCCTTGGTAGAGCCGAACGCAGCGGCCACCGAGTAGATCGATCGCGGGGATGACGTTCATAGGTATAGATCCCGCAGACGGGATGGAAACAAAACTTAGGCGATGCGTTAAGCGATCGAGTATATCGGCTGACGCTGAACTTGTTGACACTCCCCAGCCTAAAGGCGTGGGGATTCTTGGTTCAACGAAACCACTTAATCAAAGTACCTTGCAGTGCTTCAACCAGAGGTGGGATTCTCCCCAAGCGTAAATTCGGGTATGCCCTACCCTATTCGCATTACTGCGAGTTCTTTTTTTTTGACCTGAAACAATTTGTTTCAAAAACTGGTTGTCTAGCTCCCATGAATCTTTTACCCACTGCTGGGGGAAACTAGAACTGTGCAGCAGAACCGCATAGATTCAATTGTCAAGGTTCAGTGTTCTGCCGTTAAGCAACTAGGTTTTTAGACAGGTTGTTTACCTTTTCCTGTTACTGAAAAGAGTAGCAGGCTCAGATATCAATAGACAAACCACCAAAAGCCGTCCTCGAAGGACGGGGTTTTAAACCCAGTTTTTCGATAAATTAGGAGGGGCAATGTAGACCGCCGCCAGACATTATCGACAGAGCACATTGAATACAGAACAGCTTAAGTAACTCAGAGAGACAGTATAGAAGGTATGTTGAGACGTTTGCAGAAGCTTAGTTTGCCGGTGTTATCGCCTCCGGAGATCGATGGTGATCGCGATGGCTAGTTCGTCAGTTGAATCGCGAGGCGCAGTTTTCACTCGGCCTCAGGTGGTCGATTTCATGCTTGACCTGGCTGGATATACAACCGACCGACCACTATATCAATGGCGGATCTTAGAACCCTGCTTTGGGACGGGGGCGTTTGTGTTTCCGATCCTCCGGCGACTGTTGGCATCATGGCGATCGACGGGGTCGGAGGTGTCATCGCTGAGTAGAGCGGTACGGGTCATTGAACTCGATCGTGACAGCTTTGAGGCAACGCGGACGTCGGTGTTGAAGTTTCTGTCGGATCAAGGAGTTGTGCAAGATGTCGCGAAAGCTCTGGTCGATGCTTGGCTTTGTCAAGGGGATTTTCTGAGTATGCCGATTGCGGGGGAATTCGATTTCGTGATCGGAAATCCACCGTACGTGCGCCAAGAGCGGCTGTCAGCTACACAAATTGCGGAATATCGGCGGCGCTACCGGACGATTTACGATCGTGCCGATCTCTACATTCCCTTTTTTGAGCGATCGCTATCATTACTCTCTGATCGCGGCAAGCTAGGTTTCATTTGCGCCAATCGCTGGATGAAGAACCGTTACGGTCAGCCGCTACGGAAGTTCATCGCTGCTGATTTTCACTTGGAAACGTATGTCAATGTAGATAGCGTGCAGGCGTTTGATGTGGAGGTCGATGCTTATCCAGCGATTACGATTATTGGTCGTCAGTTGTCAGGGTCGCGAGCAACGCGAGTCGCACAATGTGCCGATCTTGAGCGGGCAACATTGGCAAACCTTGCTCAGACCTTACAGGCTAAGACTTTACCGAAGCAGCTCACCTGGATTTCGGAGCGGGACAACATCACAAGCGGTTCAGACCCTTGGCTATTCGACGCTACCGAGCGCATTGCTCTCGTTCGTCGCATCGAAGCACAGTTTCCGACGCTGGAATCAGCGGCCTGTAAGGTGGGGATTGGAGTTGCGACAGGGGCGGACAAGCATTTTATCGGTGATTATGACGCACTGGACGTGGAGGTTGATCGCAAGTTGCCACTGGTCATGACGCAGGATATTGCGTCAGGTGAGATACGCTGGCGTGGCCAGGGAGTTATCAATCCATTTGCAGAAAAGCGTGGGTTGGTTAATTTGGCGGAGTATCCGAAGTTGAAACGCTATTTAGAAGAACGGCGCGAAGCGATCGCAAACCGTCACTGTGCAAGGAAGAACCCTGCAAATTGGTATCGGACGATCGATCGTATCAAGCCAGAGTTAGCACGTTGCCCGAAACTGTTGATTCCGGATATCAAGGGGCGGGCACATGTGGTGTACGAAAATGGCAAACTATATCCTCACCACAATTTGTATTACATCACGTCGGAATGCTGGGAATTGCGGGCGCTCCAGGCGGTGTTGCAATCAGCGATCGCACATCTATTTGTGGAGACATACTCGACAAAAATGCGGGGGGGCTATCTGCGGTTTCAGGCGCAGTATTTGCGGCGGATCTGTGTGCCGGATTGGGATAATGTATCAGCAGAGTTGCGTAGAGAGTTGCGTGAAGCGGCGATCTCAGGGGATATCGCGCGGGGAGATCGAGCCGTCCTCAAGCTGTATCAAATCTCCAGATCTGAGCAAACTTCTCTGAAAAAACAACATATCTGAAAAAACAACATAATTGAGTGCAAAAAGATGTGTTTAGATTTAGCAAATTACAGACAGGGTGCAACCCAAGCGGTACGTTTCTTCTGGCAGAGTCGTGACTCTTCTAAAAGAAAGTCTGGAAGTACAGATAGAGGAGAGCGAGGGAGTGCTACATCCGGGAAAAATATGGATGGTTTTCTGAGTCTCATAGAAAGGTTGGTTCAAGCTAATGGCCTTGAAAAAGCAAGTATCCACAGGGAGCAAAAAATGCTCGCTCTCCCAGGATATTTTCGACCTACAAAGTTGTGGGATTTACTCGTTGTACATAAAGGGGAGCTAATCTTAGCGATTGAACTCAAAAGTCAGGTCGGTTCATTTGGCAACAACTTCAACAATCGGACGGAGGAAGCGTTAGGAACGGCGCAAGACTTTTGGACTGCTTATAGAGAAGGTGCTCTCGGGAAACAACCTCGCCCGTTTGTTGGCTGGCTGATGCTCGTTGAAGATGCAGAACAATCTCGTAAAGCAGTAAAAGCTAAATCACCACACTTCTCGATACGTCCTGAGTTTAAAAATGCGTCATACCTCACAAGATATGACTTGCTGTGTCAAAAGCTAGTACAAGAAAGCTTATACAGCTCTACTGCGCTATTGACCTCTAAACGTAGCGCCCTGGAAACAGGTGAATTTCAGGAAATGTCGAAAATGACTGACCTTCGAGGGTTTGTTTCAGCATTAGCCGGACACGTTGCAGCCGCAGCAGCAAGACTAGATGAGTAAAGACAAAATGACCAAAGCCGACGAAACAAAAGTCCGCCTCGCCGCGAAATCGATCCTGCAACGACTCACCGAAGAACACCCGAAAATCTTGGTGCAGGACTGGTACAAAGACGGCCAAACCCGCAGCAAGATCCGCGATGAAGTCAGCACGGTGCTAGACGAACACCTGCCCGAAGATGGCTATGACAAAGAACTGTTTATCGAGAAACGCGACAAGGTGTTCGATCTAACCCTCGATCTGGCGATTAACCGGCAAAAATGGGCGGCATAATTCCCCTAAACCGGCTGCACAGCTTTCGCGCCGCGTCCGCAGAGTTCCGCAAACGGTGCTAGATCCGCCATCAGCGTATCGAACGCATCCGGCGTCAACGATTGCGGGCCATCGGATAGCGCCTTCGCCGGATTCGGATGCACCTCGATCATTAACGAGTCCGCACCCGCCGCGATCGCCGCTTTCGCCATCGGCGGCACGAGGCTCGACCAGCCGCAGCCGTGACTCGGGTCGATCGCGATCGGTAGGTGCGTCAGCGATCGCAGGACGGGGATCGCGGATAGATCGAGGGTGTTGCGGGTATAACGACGATCGAACGTGCGAATGCCGCGCTCACAGAGGATCACGTTCGGGTTACCCGCCGCGAGGATGTACTCCGCCGCCATCAGCCAATCCTCGATCGTCGCCGACATGCCGCGCTTGAGAAACACCGGTTTCGGCTGTGCGCCGATTTTTTTCAACAGCGAAAAATTCTGCATATTTCGCGCCCCGACCTGGAGAATGTCCGCGATCGCGCCGATTTTGGGGATATCCTCCGAGTCCATCACCTCGGTGATGATTCCCAAACCCGTGGCCTCCCGCGCCGCTTCGAGCAAATGCAAACCGCTTTCGCCGTGTCCTTGGAAAGCGTAGGGCGACGTGCGCGGCTTGTAGGCTCCACCGCGTAAAAATTGCGCTCCGGCTGCTTTGACCCGCTGGGCGACTTCAACGATCGACGCTTCATTCTCCACGGAGCACGGCCCCGCGATCGTCACGATCGCCTCCGTTTCCCCAAACCGAACCTCACCATTCGGCGTCGGAACCGCGATCACCGTCGGCTCATTCTGACGATATTCGCGGCTGGCTCGTTTAAATGGCGCTTCGACTCGGAGCACGCTTTCAACCCAGGGGCTGAGTTCTTCGAGCCGTTCCGGATTGAGCGACGCCGTATCGCCCACCAGCCCGATCACGACCTTATAGCTGCCGACAATTTTTTCCGGCTCAAGTCCCCAGTCCTTAAATTCGCTCGTGAGGCGATCGATTTCCGGGGTGGGCGTTCCAACTTTCATGACAACGATCATGGGCGAACCTCCTGAGGAATTTTCGGCGTTTTTAGGGGCAGACTAACGGTTGACGACTCGATCAATTGCTGCGTTGCCACAGACTGCCCTGAAAAAACAGGGTGATAGCAAGACGTTTGCTTTTGTCTTAACTTAGCGACTTTTAGCCTGGGATGTCGAAAACCTCTATCTCCCCCTCCCCAACATATGTAAGGTGGCGACGAAACCATTTCTCACTGACCACCGCTTTAAACTCGAAATCATGAAATCCACGAAATTCACCTAGAATCCCGATTCCTCTCGTGTGATGGCGTATCGTGACACCGTAAGATTATGAATAATCTTTTTGTCGGCTAGGGATTTGACTCGATTGATTTGAGATCTCTCGATGCATCGACTGTGCCGATAATATCGCTCACGATCGCGCCGTTACTGTCACGCCCCATGTGTCGCTCCTTTCCCGAAATCGACGAGATCAAAAACCACATTAGAGAAACTATGCGCCCCCCGAAACCGAAGATGCTCGTGGTGGATGACGAGCCCGATAATCTCGATCTGCTCTATCGCACCTTTCGCCGCGAGTTTCAGGTCTATAAGGCGATCAGTGGCGCGGATGCCCTCAAAGTCTTGGAAGACGAGGGAGAAGTTGCGGTGATCATTTCCGATCAGCGAATGCCGGAAATGAAGGGGACGGAGTTTCTCCGCCGGACGGTTCCGCAGTTTCCCAACACAATCCGCATTATCCTCACGGGCTTTACGGATATCGAAGATCTCGTCGAGGCGATCAACTCTGGTCAGGTCTACAAGTACATCACCAAGCCCTGGGACCCGAACGAATTGCGCGGTGTCGTCGATCGCGCGGCGGATACCTACTTGGTATTGCAGCAACGCACGGAAGAACTCGCCCGATCGCGAGCCCAGGTTGCGGCCTGGTCTGGCATTGTCGAAGCCGCGAGCAACTGCACCAGCATTCCAGAGTTTTTAGATAAAACAGCACACGAATTAGGGCTCAGTTCTGATGGTCTGAGCTGTGCGGTGTGTCATGTCAAAGATGGCGCGATCGCCGAAGTGGCGACGTCCCCCGATGCCTCGCTCGACAGTAGCGCGATCGCCAGCGATCCCCTCGTCGTGCAGGCTTTGGGCGAAGGCGTGGCGCAAATGACGGCGGATATTGCCCGCGATGCAGCTCGCGCGGATCTGCAAGAGTCTTACAAAGCGGCGGGTTTGGTCGCCCATGCGGTCGTTCCGGCGATGTTCCGCGATCGGCTCATCGGTTTGCTCTCACTGCAATGGAAAAGCGCCCAAAAACACGACGAAACCGAGGTTGACGCCTTTGGTTTATACGCTCGACAAATCGCCCTAGCGCTGTCTTGTTTTGAGGAGGGCGTGTGACGAGTCCAGCCTTAGAAAAGGCGTTTCAGGCGGCGCAGTCCGATCAAATTGCGAATCAGGGGTCAGGTCAAGGATCGAACCAAACGATCGACGCGATCACCCCCGATCGCGTCCAGTCAATCTTTAACCGCATCGCGCCCGTATATGACGATCTCAACGATCGCCTCAGCGGCGGCCTGCACCGCGTTTGGAAACGCATGACGGTGTCGTGGTCGGGAGCAAAACCGGGTGATCGCGGCCTAGATGTTTGCTGCGGCAGTGGCGATCTTGCGTTTGTCTTGGCCGACGCGATCGGTAGCTCAGGAAGCATTACTGCCGTGGATTTTTCCTGTCAGTTACTCGATGCGGCCCGCGATCGGGCGGCGAATCGATATCCAGCCCCGCCGATCACCTGGCTGGAAGGCGACGCCCTGGCCTTGCCGTTTGCGGATGATTCCTTTGATGCGGCGACGATGGGCTACGGCCTGCGGAATCTCACCGATATTCCCCAAGGCTTGCGCGAACTGCACCGCGTCCTCACGTCCGGCGCAACCGTGGCGATCCTGGATATGCATCGTCCGGCGTCCGACTCGATGCGATCGCTCCAAGACTGGTATCTCAACACGCTCGTCGTCCCGGCGGCCACCGAATTTGGCCTAACCGATGAGTATGCCTACATCGCGCCCAGTCTCGATCGTTTCCCGACGGGTGACGAACAGGTGAAGCTCGCCCAGGCTGCGGGGTTCGATCGTGCGGTTCATTACAAGCTGATGGGCGGCATGATGGGAGTCTTGGTCGCGACAAAAAGCTAGCGCAGGCTGAAAAGATCCCCAAACAATCCCGAACATTTCACCGATAGTTAAGGCGTAAGCGATTCTCAGGAGGATCGGATGGGTAAACGAAAAGAGACGGGTAAGGGCGATCGACTGGTGTATTCCGAGTTTGGCACGTCAGATTGTCCCGAAGAAGCAGCGATCGAAGATCGTCGCCCTGCTGATCAGAAAATCACCGTGCAGGCATCGCGCAAAGGACGCGGCGGCAAAACCGTCACCGTTGCCGAGGGCTTTCAGCACGCGCCCGCCACGTTAAAAGCATTGCTAAAAACACTCAAGGCGCAGTGTGGCGCAGGGGGAGCGGTGAAGGATCTGACGATCGAAATTCAGGGCGACATGACCCGCAAGGTCGCGGATGTCTTGGTAGCGTCAGGCTACAAGGTGAAAATTAGCGGCGGTTAATTGCTCTATCGGGTCTATCCCCTAGCACCTTCTCCTTCCCAAAGAGAGAAGGGGGGTTTTGTCGTGTTCGGCGCTGGAATGCCCCTCGCCCGAGTCAGTCCCATTAAGCGTACGTTGCGTAAAAACAACGAGAAGCCTGCTTTCATGTTAAGAAACTTTGAAAAACAATTCGCTTTCGCGATCGCACCTTGACTGGGAGACCGATCAAAAGTAACAATTGATACAGAACAAAGAGAACAGCCGTTAAGAACTGACCCGAATTGAGTTGTTTGTTGCCATTCACTCAGGAACCAACGTTCTGGGTCTCGCCCTTCAGGCTTCGTTCATCAAGTTCTCCCAATTTATCGTCGTTACACGAAGGAAAGCAATCGATATGACAACCCTCTGCTACCGTGGCATCCGTTATGATCGCCCCGAACTCAACCTTGAAATGACCGAGTCGGATATCCTGGCACGCTATCGCGGTAATGCGTATCACGTCCGCTATCCCAAGCATGTTGATATTCCCCAGCCCACTGCACTGTGCAAGTATCGTGGCATCGCCTATCGCGCACTCGCTGATGGCTCGATCGCCCATGTCCCGACAGCTTCGGGCAATGCACTGATCCCGGTTGCAGTTACCGTGGCACAAGACGAGCTTCACCGTACCCACGCCAAAAACCTGTGTTCTCGTCTGAATGAGCGCCTCGCAGCGGCCACAGCTCATGGCGATGAACAGCTTGTTGCACTGCTCGAACGTGAGAGCCAAGACCTTGCTTATCAGCGTTAAATAGCTCTGCTTTGCTTTTCTGTAACTTGCTAGCCACTGTAAAGGCCGCGTCATGCGGCCTTTCTTTTTTGTTCAGGATTTACGCAAGGGAAAAGGCGACGCTTGCTTCAGCGAATTATAGCGAAGGCTACGCCAACGACAAGCTCAGTGCTCACCGGCTTTTTGATATTTTGTCTATACGGAACCGGATTTCGTAATTCTCAAGCCAATCAATAAATTCAGCGGTGTATTTTCTGGCGCTATCGCGGGTTAAGTGTGAGGTGTCAAAGGTTTTAAGGCTCGCGGGGCTGGAGTATTGAAAGCCCGGTTGATTGAAATAGTCTGCGATCGCCATCAGCCGATCGGGGCAAAATCGATCGTGGGGAATATAGGTAAAAAGTAGGGTTGCGTTAGGGTTGATGTGAGCGAGCCGATCGCGCCAATAGTCGATATTTTGTCGTTCTTCAGCATCAAGCGATCGGCGACATTCCGGATCGTCCGCCATGACGATCGGTGCTGCATTTTTAGCTTGAGCGCGTGTTTCAAATATGTCCGTCGCCCAAAAGCCGTGATTTTTACGTCGGACTAATAAATAATTGGGTAAAAGATAATGATCGAAATCGCGATACGTTACCCAAGAAGTTAAACCATTTAAGATTGTTAAGGCCGAAAATTGTAGCGTTTGAGCAAAGCGATGACGCTGAAAGTCGATCGCGCCACGTCCCGCGACCACATCGCGAGTACAGCGCGAGAACTTTTGCCGAAAAATATTAAGATCTAGATTGATGATTAACACCGCAGGTTTAGCCTGATACCGTTCGAGTAATTCAACGCCAAAACCAATATTTTCATTACAGCCAAAACTCAGGTTATACACCTCTAAATTGCGACGCTGAAATTCCGTTAGCAACAGCGATTGATCGTAGGCAAACTGCGCCCGACTGCTGCCGAGAAACACCACATCCGCCGATCGCACCCGTGCGGCGATATCATCGCGATCGTGCCAAAACTGATACGGCTCACGATAGCCAAACGCATCAAACCCGATCGACCCTTGGCCGCGATCAAGCAACTCGCGCACCTGTTCTACATCACGGCGCGGCGCGATCGACACCCGCCAGCCCAGCCCGCCACCACTCGCATCCACACCGACAAATAGCGATAACACGCCATAGACGATCGCGCCGGTCAGCGAGAACGTCCACCAGTAGCGACGGTAGCGCGGGCGTGTCATAGCCGGTGACGATCGAGCCAGCGCGTCAGGTCGTCGCGTAGGCGATCGGGCTGCTCCCAGGGGAACAGATGGGCGGCGTTATCGTAGCAAATCCAGGCGCTGTGGGGCAGGCGATCGGCGGTGCGCTGGCTGGCGGCGGCGCAAATGTGGCGATCGTCGGCAGCGGCGATCACGAGGCTCGGGCAGGCGATCGCACCGAGGTCGGCTTCGCGATCGTAGCGCTGACGGATGGCGGTGTTGAGCGCGGTGTTGGCGGGTTGGCTGGTTTGGAGGTAGGCGGCGACACCGTAGAGGCCGATGTTGCGGTAGGCGGTGGCGGTGTGCTGCGAGATCAGGTGGCGGAAGAGCGATCGCTGACCGATCGCGGGTAAAAAGGGCGCGGCGGGAAACACGGCACTGGTCAGTCCGGCGATCGCAGTTAAGCCCAGCTCGATCGGCGACACGGCGGGGTGATTGCTGTAGGGGCGGGCGGCGGTGGCGATCAGGGCGAGGCCGTTAACGCGATCGGGGCAACGCAAGGCCAGTTCGATCGCCAAAATGCCGCCCAGCGACCAGCCGACGATCGTACAGGTTTCGATTTCGAGCCGATCGAGCAGCGAGATTAAATCATCAATATGCGCCGCCATCGCGAACGGTTCGCGCGTCACGCTTTGGCCGTAGCCGCGCAGATCCGGGGCGATCGTCCGGTAGCGATCGCGCAGGGGAGCCAAGACGGGATCAAAGCACGCGCCGGTTCCGGGGTGGCCGTGGAGGCAGAGCAGGGGATTACCCGTTCCGGCGATCGTGGTGTGGATCGTTTGGCCGTCGGGGGTGACGTGTTTAAGGGTGAGTTCGCTCAAAATTCAAAATACTGAGGTCGCACTGAGGCCGCGTGGCATTCCCGAGAGGTTGCGTACAGGTTGCATCAAAATCGTAGTACGACCGTTAGCGCGTTTGGAAATTATTTTGCACCATCGTATTCGGGACACGGGCAGCGGCTCGATCGAGTTCGTCAACCTCACCCGCGTCCAGTGACCAGCCTAACGCGCCGATATTTTGCTCGGCCTGTACCACAGTTTTCGCGCCAGGAATCGGGATCGCACCTTTGGCAATGCACCAATTTAACGCAATCTGAGCCATCGTCTTTTGACGCGATCGGGCGATCGCCTCGATGCAATCCAGCAGCGGCTTCGCACCGGGTAGAATCTGCCGACAGAGAAAGCCACGCAAACCACCGGGATAGTTGCCGTCGTTATATTTGCCGGTTAGCAATCCCAAAGCCAACGGACTATAGGCAATCAGCTTGATGCCCAATTCGTCGCAAACCTCTTTGACGCCTAGCTTGGTGACGGGATAGGTCGAGAGTAGCGAATATTGCACCTGAAGCGAGGCGATCGCGATGCCACGATCGGCAAACTGGCGATGCACCTGCCGCAACCGTTTCGCACCAAAATTCGACAGACCCACCCCCCGCGCCTGTCCCGCTTCGACGAGATCCATCAGCCCATCGAGTAACACGCCCTCTTGCCAGGGGAAATAATTCGCGGTGGACCAGTGGAGCTGCACGAGGTCGATCGCGCCGAGGCGTTGGGCGGAGGCTTCCCCGGCGGTGATCATCGAGCGGCGGGTTAGTCGCCAGGGGAAAGGGGCGAGCTTGGTGGCGAGACAGAGGCGCGATCGGTTGGTGGTGGACTGTGTGGCTGTGGCAGATGATCGCGGGGCGAAATAATCGCGGGCAAATTGACCGAGGAGCGATTCGCTGCGACCGCTGAGTTTGCCCGTGCCGTAGGAGTCGCCGGTGTCGAAGAGGGTCACACCGGCGTCCATACAGCGATCGAACACGCGCTGGAGTTCGGCGTCCATGCCTTCGTCATAATTCCACAGCAGGCGGTTACCCCAAGCCCAGGTTCCGCAGCCCATTGTGGGAAAAATCAGCGGCGATCGATCATCAGTAGTGGTCATGGTCGGACATGAAGACAAAGAGTTAGGCGCTGGGTCAGCATATCAAGATCCGTGCGGTCGTCCGCTTCGCGCCGGTCTTAGCTTGTCGATCACGACGGGCGTGGTGGTGATCTCGATCGCCCGTCGTGACCCGCAGATATCACCTCATCTCCCTTGTAAACTCACGAGTCAAGGTAGATGAGCATCACTGTAACTTCACTTGTAACAAACGATACTTAGTCATAACCCGCGAGATGAGTACGTAAGTTTTCTCAGGGCGCTCTACCTCTTTCCGCAGACATGATGCATTCTCTGTTCTCGCTAACAACCAGCCTATTGATGACGGCCTGCACCTGCCTCGACGTCGCACCGACCCCAGCAACGATCGGGGTCTCCAGTGATTTCGTGGTGGAAGCCATGGCCAGATCGAATCATTCCGCCTCGAAACCGACGGTGATCGTCGCGTTGATGCTGTTCGGGTCGGTGGTACTACTCAGCCAGCACGATAACGATGAAGAAAGTTGTTAAGCGATCGCGGCAGCATCAAGCGGCCTCGTTAAATTGAGCCAAAAATTGAGCCAAATTACGCCACGCGCTTGAGTTGGACGCCACGCTCTGGGGTGAGATTGACCCCACGGCGAACAGGACGTTCCGGTTGAGCATCAGCATATTCGACGGAAAATTCGCGCAGGATGGTGGCGATCACGAGGCGTAACTCAAAAATGGCGAGTGCTTCACCGAGACAGCGCCGCACGCCGCCACCAAAAGGAATGAATTCGTAGGGGCTGTACTGGCGATCGAGGAAGCGATCGGGATTGAAGCGTAGCGGTTCAGGGTAAACGTCCGGGTTGCGGTGGGCGATGTAAATGCAGGCATAAACGTTCGCGTTGGCGGGAACCGGGTAACCGAGGATTTCGGTGGCTTCCGTGGTGCGACGCGGCACGCTCATCATGGCGCTGGGATAGAGGCGCAGCGCTTCATTACAAACGGCGGTGAGATAGGGCAAGCGAGCCAGCTCCGATGGGTCGGTCTGGGCATCGGTGTCGCGAAGTTCAGCCACGAGGCGATCGCGCACGTTCGCATCCTGAGAAATCCAGTACATCGCCCAGGCCACGGAATTCGCGGTGGTCTCATGACCGGCAATCAGCAGGGTGATCAGCTCGTCGTGTAGCTCGTCCTCTTCCATCGCGTTGCCGTCCTCATCCCGTGCCGTCAGCATCAGGTTGAGGATATCGGTTCTACCGGGATCGGGATCGGCGCGACGAGCGCGAATTTCGTCGAGCAGTAGCGTTTTGAGTCGATCGCGGGTTTGTTTAAACCGTGACCAGGGACGGATCAGGCCAAAGTCGCGTTGCAGCGCGGGTAAAAACAGGGCCGCCAGGAAGAACTTGGATTGAAAACTGGCGGTAAGTTCAACGATGGTGGCGGCGATTTGGCGGCTCCGATCGCTGTCATCGAGTCCAAACACCGTTTGCAGGATTACGTCAAGCGCGATCGACTGGGCAATCTCGCGCATCACGAAGACCTGGCCGATCGGCTGCTCTGCGAGCTGTTGCCGCGTGAGCTGACAAATCGTGTCGCCATAGGCTCGCATCCGATCACCATGAAACGGCGGCATCAATAGCTTGCGTTCGCGGCGGTGGCGATCGCCTTCCAGGGAAAAGATGGATCGATCGCCCACAACGGGCTGCAATAGCCGATTAAGGGGTGCGGTAAACTGTTTGGCGTCGTTATTAAACAGTTGCTTGAGTCCATCGGGATGGCTGACGAGCAACACCGTCGGCGCGGTTCCAATCACCGGGGCGTAGGCAATATCGGGCGCAACCTGAGCGAGGGTTTCCAGATACTGAGCGGGCGACAAAATATAACTCAGCTTTTGCCAAAGGCGCGGGGAGTTGAGGCGGGGATAAATTGACGGCGAAATGGGCTCAGATGTGGTCGTCATGACGTCTCAAGAGGGGGAAGGCGATCGCGAGGGCATTGTAGCAAGGGAATCTAGCGAATTTTTAGCTCTCATGCGCAGACTGTTACGCGATCGAGTCAAGCCGTTTCTTCCAGCGTCTATTGAGCCGATCAGTTCTGGCATTTGTGGGCATTCGGTGGAGAGTGTTCGAGGTTTTCGGGTCTAAACGACGGGTTTGGGTTTAATTCGGGAATCGCGTCACAATACAAACGGGGTTAATCAATTTGTTAATCGATTTAGAACTAGGAGTGCAGTGCCGTGTGGCAGCGTTTTCAGCAGCAGTGTAGTGATCTCGTGCGTCGTAACCCGTTGCGTAATCCCGTGAAAAATTTGCACCGATCGCACGTGATCGCCCTCGCCGTCGCGAGTGTTTGCGCCCTAGCTCTGGGTGCTGCCGTTTCCCTGGTCGAAACCGGACGCGATCGCCCGACGGATAAAGCCCTGAGCGAATCGGCGATCCCCGAAGCATTAGGCGACGCGCCAGACACGCGCATCGAAGCCCTCACCGCGATCGCCAATGGTGCAGAATCGGCGGATCGATCCCGCGCTCGCTACCTGCTGGCGCTGAACGCGATCGAAACGGGTCAACCGGAAGTCGCGATCGACTACCTCGACAATCTTGATCGTGACTATCCTCTGCTCGCCGATTGGACACTCTGGCAACGCGCCCGCGCCCAGCGAGCCTTAAACGAGACCGAGGCCGAACGCCAAACCCTAGAGCAACTGCTAGATGAGTATGGCGATCGCCCCGTCGCCGCTGAAGCGCTCTACGAACTGGGCAACGGCGACACCACCAGCTCCGACGCCTGGAACACCCTCCTCGAACGCTTCCCCACCCATCCCCGCGCTGCCGATGCCGCAATGGCGCAACTCACCGCGATCGGCATCGAGCAATCCGCCGCCCTGCCCGCCCTGCGCGTCCTGATCCGCCACCATTACCGATCTGACATCGTCCAGTGGCTCGATCGCGCCGTCACCTCCCACAAAGCCCAGCTCACCCCCGAAGACTGGCAACATATCGCCTTTGGCTACTGGGAAGAGCTGGAATATCGCAAGGCCGGACTCGCCTACGCCCAGGCTCCCAGCACCGCCCAAACCCGCTATCGTCAGGCGCGATCGCTCCAAATCGGCGGCGAGCGAAACGGTGCGATCGCCGCCTATCGTAATGCGATCGCGACCTATCCCAAAGCGCCCGAAACCGCGATGAGTTTGCTCTACCTCTCGCGCCTGGTTCCCGAAAAAGACGCGATGGCGCTGCTCGACCAGGCGATCGCCGATTTTCCCGATCAAGCCGCCGAAGCCCTCTACGATCGCGCCTTACTCCTCGAAAAACTCAACAGCCAAACCTCCGCCCAGCAAGCCAAACAATCGATCCTGACCCAATACGGCCAGTCGGAAACCGCAGCCACCCTACGCTGGAAAAACGCCAAACAGGCCGCGAAAACCGGCGATGCGCAAAAGGCGATCGCCTGGGCGCAAGAAATTGTCGAAGAGCAGCCCGATAGTCAGCTTGCCCCGGAAGCACTGTTTTGGATCGGCAAATGGCAGGCGAAGATCGGCGATTCGGGCGCATCCGAAACGACATTCACCGACGTTTTGCGGCGTTATCCGTGGTCGTACTATGCATGGCGATCGGCGGCATTGCTGGGCTGGGATGTGGGCGACTTTACAACAGTGCGCGATCGCGTCTCGCAAATCGATCCCCCCGTGGAACGGCTAGCGCTGCCCGCCGGTTCCGACGCCCTCGGCGAACTATACGCCCTCGGCCTCGATCGCGATGCCTGGTCGCAGTGGCAAGTGGAATTCGAGACGGTGCAGACGCCGAGTTTCGAGGATCAGTACACCGACGGCATTTTGCGGACGGCGGTGGGAGATTATCTCGACGGTCTGTTTATGTTGACAAGCCTGAATCAGTTCGATGATCCGAGCGATCGGGATAAATTCCGCGATGTTCACGATAGCGATAGCTACTGGCTGGCGCTATTTCCCTTTCCCTATCGTGATGTCGTCACCCCCGCCGCCCAGCGTCGCCAGCTCGATCCGCTGTTCGTGATCGGGCTCATCCGTCAGGAGTCGCGTTTCGTCAGCGATATTCGATCGGTGGCCGATGCCGTGGGGTTAATGCAGGTGTTGCCGAGTACGGCGGACTGGATCGCGGCGGAAAAGGGCGAGGCAGCGCCGATCGATCTCGTCGATCCGAGTGATAACGTGCGGCTCGGGACGCTGTATTTCCAGTATGTTCACGACCAGTGGGATAACAATTCGATGCTGGCGGTGGCGAGCTACAACGCGGGGCCGGGAAATGTGGAGGGCTGGCTCGATGAGTTTGGCTTGGGCGATCCCGATGAGTTTGTCGAAAAAATCCCGTTTGATGAGACGCGGGGTTATGTGTCGTCGGTGTTTGGCAATTATTGGAATTACATGCGGCTCTATGATCCGCGTGTGCGATCGATGTTAGAGGCGTTATGACGATCGAATAAATATTCGTAAAAAAACAGCTTATTTAGTCTCAAAAAATGCCAGATATTGATCACCTCAATATAATCACGCTAATTTTGCCCGCATCCTGGCCAACACCGGACGGACTAGCAATGATTGGCAAATTAATACGAAGCGAAACAAATCGCGTGATGACGGGCTACCATTTCGACCTCAACGCGAACGAGCTATACGCAGACCACACAGACAACCCGTCAGCAGGTCAAACACATCATTTTTGTGTTTACAGTCCAAGCAATGACATTGATCGACCACCCGTCACACTGCGTTAAAAAATGCGTTCATAACATCGAGAATGAGTACCCAAAATAATCAGCATTCTGTGGTCGGTCTCTGCTCCGGAGCCGGTGGCCTTGATCTTGGCTTCGAGCAAGCCGGTTTCCATCACAAACATGCGATCGACCTCAACCCCTGGGCGATCGCCACCTTGCAACAAAACCGGCCTCAATGGTCAGTCACGCAAACCGACCTAAAAGACTTTGAACTCAGCCAGACGGATGCACCAGATGTTTTACTCGCAGGCGTTCCCTGCCAAGGTTTTTCCCTCGGTGGCAATCGTCAAAACCACGATCCTCGCAACCAGCTTTATAAACAAGTTTTACGCATCACAGCACAATCTAAACCACGCGTCGTTGTGATTGAGAATGTTTTAAACTTACGCACAATGCGATCTCCCGATACCGACAAGCCATTCGCTGTCCAGATTGCCGACGATCTCAAACAATGCGGTTATCAAGTATTTTATGGCATATTCAAAATGTGTCATTACGGTGTACCACAAACCCGCCGCCGCTTCGTTTTCGTAGCTTTTTATGGTGCTGCACCACTGGGATACACGCTACCTCAACCCGACGATCACATCACTCCTATTCGATCATTTCTCTTCGACCTCGCCCACGAGACAAATTGCCCACCTCGCACAACAAACTCTCCCGATCACACCTTACCTAATCACGATCCCCAATGGGGTTTTAAAAGTGCCGTGCATCTTGCTACGGGTAAATCATTTGCGGAAGGCGATCACGTTTTCCCCGTTCGCTTCTCTCGCACCGCTTCTGATGGCAATCCTCTGCGAAGTTATGACGAACCGTTTCCGGCGATCGATACCGCAACAGTATGGGGATGGGCGCAAGGTCATGTGAAGGCAGAACGTCGGGAAAAAGATCGCCAAACTGGTAAACATGTTCGCAATCCACAGGCACGCATAAAACTATGGCGTATCTCGGCATCACGCTTACGATCGTTTACCCATCGAGAGTATGCCCGGTTGCAGACCTTTCCCGATGATTGGGTGTTTTGCGGTGGTAATAAACGCGACGTTCACATGCAAATTGGTAATGCTGTTCCAGTCGAGTTCGCGCGGCGATTGGGTGAGAATATTTCGCAGGCGTTGGTTTGTTTAGATCAGGGAAACGCGATACCGGAAGGTTCGGGGTCATATCAGCTATCGCTCTTGCCGCAAATGGTCTGACCACTGGGCGATTTGCTACCCACAAAATGCGCTAATACAGCTCACGCCCGAATCCCAAAATAGGTCAACACCAGATCCTCCTCACCCGTATTGCTCACCTCATGCACCTCATGCGGCGCGATCGCCACGCAGCCCCCCGGAATCAGCGCCACATCCACCCCATCCACACAAATCTTGCCCGACCCCGACTCCACAAAAAATACCTCGCTCATGTCCGCGTGAGAATGCGCCGCAGCCACATCCCCCGGCGCAAACCGTGCCTGCGCGAAATTCGTCAGATTGGTTAGGTCGCCATTCCCGAGCATGACCCGTTTGCGGATACTCGGATTGTGCGATACACCCGTTGCGTTAATCTGATCCAGATTGATGTGTTTCATCGGATTATCACAAAGATTGTAGATAGTGTTGGACAAACGAAAACGTCTCTTCCCGAGAAAATACTTAGACAAAGAGATCGTCTTTGCCGCCAATAGGTCAGTACAGCGATCGAAGTTTGCTAGGGTTATGAGACAGTTCGGGATGCTAACGCCAATACAAACATAATGGGCGCGAATACCAGACCACGCAGACCACAGCGGCAAAATCAACTTCAACTCGCAGAGTATATCTGTTGGGTGAGTTCTGCCGTGGGAACGGTGGTTGCGAGTACCTCGATGCAGTTTGCCTATGCGGGCGTGCCGCTATCGCTGTCGTTGTTGTTGAATCTGGCGAATCGTCGTCGGATCGAAGTGGTGACCCATCAGCGAGCGATGGGCGCGGTGGTGCGGGTGCAACAACAGTTAAGCCAGGATCTCGCCGCGATCGAGCAGCGCCTTCGCCAGGTGGCGGAACGCCATCAAACCGAAAGCCCGACTCAAAGTCAGCTTCGTCTTCAGCAGCTTCACCAGCTCGCGCAACACACCAGCGACAGTCAGGCGCGGATTCGCGATCTGGATGATTTTCGCTTGGTCTATCAGGAAATCGTCAGCCTGCAAGAACAGCACCGCCACGTTTACGAATCGCTTGCGGCGACGATCGACTATCTCAATGATTCGCCGTTGCCGCAGCGGGTGGACGAAATTGAAGCGGCGATCGGCCAGATTCGTCGCGATTTCGGTCTGATGAACGATCGTCTCGCCCACAGTATGCCGATCGATGTGACGCGCCATGCCCAAAGCGACACACTCGATCATCTGAGTGCCGATCTCGACGATCTCGATCATGTTCGTGAGCAAACCCAGGCCGGTGATCTCGATCTGGAGTCTGACCTTGCGAGCGATGCTCTCGATCAAATTTTTGAAACCGAACGCCAGCGAGACAGTCTTGAACGTCGCACGATCACCTTGCCGCTCGAACAGTTTGCTGCGCGGCCTGTGTCGGATTTGGGCGCGGACTTGGGCGCGGATTTGGGCGCGGATTTGGACTTAGAGTCTGAATCTAAATCTGAGTTTGAAGCGATCGATCAGCTTGACGACAATAATGATGATTCGTCGTTCCTCGAAACGCCAAGCGCTACCGCCGTCGGTGGATTTGCGGCAACTTTTGCGACCAATGCGATCGCCGCTCCATCAACGACCTCTCCCACTCCGAAAAATCTTGCTAATTCAGACCTCGGGATCGATGCGACGGCTGTAGAGGAGCTCGACGATGGGATCTTTGATGCCGATATCTTGACGGACGAAACGACCGATCGCGGTTCGATGGACGAGATGGTCTCGCCTCCGGATTCGGTTGTGGAACAAATGTCGGGGGATGAGACGACAATCCGTGATGCTCGCGATCAGCTCGAAGCGTCTGCGACTAAACCCCCGTCGCAAACCCAGCGACCCACGATCGAGCTATTTTCACCCAATGCATCGCCATCGATCAACCCTGAACCCGCACCCAACGCCATACCGCCGCTGGATCTCGATCAAGCAGAGAACGAGCCGATCGCCAATTCGCCGACTGACTCGCTAATCGAGCTTACCCGAACCGGTACAGCACCCGTTTCCTTTGCCCTCGTGAGCCCGAGTCCCACCACTCAGCCCAAACCGAACCCGCCCGCCAGCCCCGCCGGGATCAATTTACCGGCGATCGATGCTGATTTTGTCCCGGCGACTCCGTCCGATCTTCCCTCAAATCCCAGCGTTCCGCCCCAAGACTGGCAGCGCATTTCGACCCTCACCGACCACGGCGATTGGGTCAGCGACCTGGCGATCGATCCCACGGGCAAGATGCTAATCAGCGCCAGCTTCGATCGCACGATTCAGCTCTGGGATCTCCAAAGTGGTGAATCGCTCAATGTGTTATCGGAACATAGCAGCCCGGTTTGCGCGATCGCCCTCAGTCGCAGTCAAGGCTGGCTGGTGAGCGGCAGTTGGGATCGAACGATCAAAATTTGGGATCTCGATACCCAGGCGCTGCTGGAAACGTTGGTCGATGATTCGGGCGTGGCGGGATCGGTGCGATCGCTAGCCGTCAGCCCGAACGGTCGCTTCATCGCCAGCGGTTGGTTTGACCGGACGATCGCCATTTGGGATGTACGCATCACGCCCAAGCGTCGCAAAGTCTCGGTCAGTGCCTGCGGGTCACAACTGGCTCACAGTGGCCGCGTGGATGCGATCGCCTTTGATCCCACCGGCAAATGGCTCGCCAGTGCCAGCGCCGACGGCACGGTCAAACTCTGGTCGGTCGATGGCAATACGGGCGAGCTGGAATTGGTGAACACGCTGGCGGATAGTGCCGATCCGATTAACGCGGTGACCTTTAGCCGCGACGGGACGGTGTTAATCGAGGCCAATCGCGATCGCACGATTCGTATCTGGGATGTGGAAACCGGCGATCAGCTCCATAAACTTACGGGTCACAACAGTTCCGTCACGGCCTTGGCGGTACATCCAGACGGCGAAACCCTGATCAGCGGTAGCTCCGATGGCACGGTGCGGCTGTGGCACATCCCGACGGGGCAGGCGATCGGCACGCTCTCAGGTAGTCGGGACGCGGTAATGTCAGTGGCGGTGAGCGATGATGGTCAAGTTTTGGTCAGTGGTAGCGCTGATGGTTCGATCGATGTGTGGCGACGTTGGGGTATGGCCGAATTGCCGGTGTAGTGGCCATTGGGTGGCGGTCGTCCGGGGCGATTTCGGGACGATTTCGGGGCGATCGCAGGGCGATCATTGCGATTCCCGGTGCTGTCCACTGTTAATCTAGTACAGACAAATTCAAAGTTTCATAACCTTATATCTGCGCGTTTTGACGCGGTTTTAGATCTCGGCATGGTCAAGCGTTTTCTCCAATCTCTGTTCGTATCCCTGTCTCGTTTACGGGTGGCTTTCGCCCTAACGCTATCGATCGGTTTACTCTGGCTTTCAACCAGCACACCCGTCGCCGCTAGCGCCAACGATGACAGCTTTGATGGCAACATCTTTGCGCTTTACGCCGGAAACGGATCACTCGTACCGCCCAAACAGACGATCGCCGAATCGATCGCCCAGGGTCGCCCGTCGCTGCTCGTGCTTTACCTCGAAGACAGCACCGATTGCAAACTCTTCGCCTCGAAGGTGTCGCGTTTGCAAGGGTTTTACGGTCGCTACACCAGCATTATTCCCGTAAATATTGATAGCCTCCCCCTCGAAGGCAGCGGCGAACCCACCGATCCGGCGACCTATAATGATCAGCTTGTGCCGAAAACGGTTCTGTTCGATCGCGAGGGCAATATCGTCCTCAACGTCACTGGTAACGTTCCGTTTGAGACGATCGATGACAAATTCCGCGAAGTCTTTAATTTGTTGCCGCGCGACGAATCCGAGGAGCTGATCCTGCGCGAACCGCTGAACGAAATTAATAGCGAGCTATCTCAGTAAGGTTTCAATCCAGCACGAGTAGGGTGGGCAATGCCCACCACGATCAACCCCAGGCAATGCCCAGCACGATCAACCAGCGAATTAATTTCCGTCATGGTGGGCATTGCCCACCCTACTCTCACTTAATCCCTATCCCTTTATATTTCTCCATCCCCAGCCATTCATGACTGCTCCCACATCTCCGATCCCCGTCGTTGTTAACGGCGCTGCTGGCAAAATGGGCCGCGAAACCGTCAAGGCGATCGCGGCTGCCGATGACATGATGCTCGTCGGCGCGATCGATGCCAACCCCGAATTACTCGGCCAAGATATCGGCGAGATCGCCGGATGCGGCCCCCTCGAAGTGCCGATCCTCGCCGACCTGCAAAGTACGCTGGTCGTTGCCACCCAAGAACAACAGCAAGGCGTGATGGTGGACTTTACCCATCCGAGCTGTGTTTACGAAAATGTCCGATCGGCGATCGCCTACGGAGTCCGTCCGGTGGTCGGTACGACTGGGCTGAGTGAAGCGCAGATCGCTGACCTGGCCGAATTTGCCGACAAAGCCAGCACCGGCTGCGCGATTATTCCCAACTTTGCGATCGGCGTTGTCTTGATGCAGCAAGCCGCCATCCAAGCGGCGCAGTATTTCGACCACGTGGAAATCATTGAGCTGCACCACGATCGCAAGGCCGACGCTCCCAGCGGTACGGCGATCAAAACCGCCCAGTTGATTGGTGAACTCGGTAAAACTTTTAACGAGCCAAAGGTTGACGAAAAAGAAATCCTCGATCGAGCACGCGGTGCGATCGGCGACAGCGATATTCGCATTCACAGCATTCGTCTCCCCGGCCTGATCGCCCACCAGGAAGTCATCTTCGGCGCTCCGGGTCAGATTTACACCCTGCGTCACGACACCAGCGATCGCGCCTGCTATATGCCCGGTGTGCTGCTCGCCATCCGCAAAGTGACCGAACTCAAAAGCCTAGTCTACGGCCTGGAGAAACTGCTCTAGATGGATATTGCCGCCACACTTGCCACCGCCTGCCCCGATCTGACTGATCTAAAAGTGCTTACCTGGGATGAACTTGGGCAAGGTTCGGATCTGCGTCGCCGTCTCACCGCGAGCTGTTATCCCGGTGAATATCCCAGCGCGATCGCCTATCCCCAAACCCAAGACGAACTCGCGAACGTGGCGCGAGTCGCTCACGATCGCGGCTGGCGTGTTCTGCCCTTCGGCAACGGCAGCAAGCTGCACTGGGGCGGTCTCGTGCGTGGCGTCGATCTGGCGATTTCCACGGCGGGACTCGATCGCGTGGTGGAATTCGCGGAGGGCGATCTGACGCTCACGGTGGAAGCGGGCGTGACGCTCTCGGCGATTAACGCGCTGATCGAGCGCAAAGGGCAGCAGTTGGCGCTTGATCCCACGCTGCCGCAGACGGCAACGATCGGCGGCATCGTCGCGACGGCAGATACGGGCAGCTTGCGGCAGCGTTATGGCGGCGTTCGCGATCGGCTCATCGGCGTTCAGTTTGTGCGGCACGACGGCGCGATCGCCAAAGCGGGCGGGCGCGTGGTCAAAAATGTCGCCGGGTATGACCTGATGAAACTGCTCACGGGTTCCTACGGGACGCTGGGTCTGATCACGCAGCTCACCTTTCGCTTGTATCCGATCCCGGCAGCGTCTCAAACCCTGATGCTTCACGGCAAACCCGAGGCCATTGACCGGTTAGCCCGCGTGATCGCCGCGTCCTCCCTCACGCCGACCGCCTTCGATCTCGTTAGCCCCTCGTTGATGAAATCGATGTATCTCGGTACGGGGATCGGTCTCGCGTTGCGCTTTCAAACCGTGGCTGAAAGCATCACCGAACAAAGCGATCGCGCGATCGAGTTCGCCCAACAGTGCGGCGCGATCGCCACAGTCTACAGCGCTGAGGAAGAGACCGAATATTGGACGCAAAGCCGCGCCCGTATCGACCAATGCACACAGCCCAATGGCTGTAGCGTGAAATTTGGGACGCGATCAACAGCGGCGATCGAGGCGCTACTGACCGCCGATCGCCTGTTTAAGGCCAACGCGACGGCGATCGTTCACTATCAAAGCGGGCTAGGACGCGCCATGATTCGCCAGGATCAGGGCGGTAGTCGGATTGCGAAATGGCGTCAGTTTTGCGACGAAAATGGCGGTTTTCTCAGCGTATTAGGCGCACCGATCGCGCTAAAACAGGCCGCGATCAACCAGACCTTCGATCTCTGGGGCTATCGTGGCAACGCGCGATCGGTCATGAACGATCTCGCCGATCAATTTGATCCCGATCGACGCTACAGTCCGGGGCGCTTCCTGGTTTAATTCACTTCGGGTGACGATAATCTCGCCGCGAACCGTAAACCCAACAAACCCGACAAACCCGACAAACCCTACAGCCCTGCCAATTCAAACAAACGCCGGTACGACTCCGCCGCCTGCCGTGCCGGTCGCGTATTCACATCAAACACCGTCGCCCCGATCCCCATCGCATCCGCTAAAATTTGACGCTGGGGAATATCAGTTTCGAGAAAATAGGCATCATCGCGATCGCGCAGCAGCATCCGCGCCTTATCCACCAGCAACGCATTCGGAACCGTCCGCACCAAAAACGTAAACGCCTTAAACTCCGGCTTGCCGATCGCCGGTAGCGTTGCAGTTGGCTCAAACCGACGACGTGTACCACGAGCCAGACGCACAGCCTTCAGCAGCTTCAACGTAGCCCGCAAATCGGGAATACCGGGCTGCACCGGAATCATCACCACATCCGCAAATAGCAGCAAAATACGCTGAAGTCGGCCAATTCCCGGTGGACTATCGACGATCGTCACATCAAAGCGATGGGGGCAGTCGTGGAGCTCCGTCTGTAGCGCTTTGGACTGAATGACACAGCGGTATTCTGGACGAGGAATTGCGGGCCGAAAGCTCTCAATCCAGTCGATCGAGGTTTGTTGCGGGTCTGCATCCAGGAGAACCACCTGTTTATTTCGTTTGAGCAGGTAACGACTCAGGTGAACGGCGCTGGTACTTTTACCGCAGCCTCCTTTGAGATTGAGAAAAACAACGATCACGATTGATTCCTGGGTCTACTGGGGGTCTCCGTAGCATGTGCAGCCGATCGCGCCTAGACTCCCTTTCTGCAAAACGTAAAATAAAACTTAAATTGGCGAATCGGCTTTAGACATTAAGCCTATCAGGACTTATGCCTCGATCGGCTAGAACCACTCAAGCCACACCGCGATCGGGCTAAAGGCTGACTTGATTGAAACTTATCCTCCAAATTTACAGCGACGTTAATCACGGTTAATCTCAAAGCTTTAATTTGTGATTTAGATCTTAGATATTTGGTGATGGCGATCGCAATTTTACCGGATATATATCAGTGGTTTTACTGATTTTAATCACATCCTAGAACGATGCACTTCACAGCCTAATCTGGGCAAGCATGACATGATCGAACAAAAGCAAGCGAGTATCTCGCTCTAACGAGAGATTTGAACTCATGGCCAACTCCTTCCAAGATAAAATCCTGCGGTCGTCGATTCCAGTCTCGATTAAGCTTGAAGCAAAAATGATCGATCTCGATAGCCACACATTTTACGAGCGACTGAGCTTTAGCACGGCGGCTGCGATCTCCCTCGCTCAATCCTTCACGGAGATTTACACCCAGACGGTGGCTAAACCCTAAAACGCTTTTCCCTAGGGGCTGTCATCAATTAAATTTCTAGCGCTCACTCAGTCAGGGTTATAGCCCCTAGTTTTTTGTTGGGTCGGGCGTTCAACAGCTTACCCGATACGGGTTCTACGATTAATTGATGACACGCCCTAGGGTTTGCACAACGTTAATTCCAACGTTAAATCCATTGGTTTGGTTTCGCATTCTATCCCACAGGCGTCTTGTGAAGCTGACGTTTGTGGGATTTTTGTGATCTTAAGTCAATGTAAAATTGACATTTCAGCCGCCCAATCCAAAAGGTGAATGGATCGCAGTGAATGAAACCTTTGAGGTTTCTACTTATCATTGTGGGCGACTTAATAGTTTTTCAGTTCTCGCGCCACGTCGCGTTTATCCTGCTTTTGCTTCAGTGATTCGCGTTTGTCGTGCAGATTTTTCCCGCGTCCAAGGCCAATACTCACCTTGACCCAGCCACGTTTGAAATACATTTTCAACGGTATGAGCGTTAAGCCTTTTTCTTCGACTTTGCCGATGAGTCGGCGAATCTCATCACGATGCATCAAGAGTTTGCGCGATCGCAATGGTTCATGATTAAAAAATTCGCCCGCTGTTTCCCAGGGAGAAACGTGAGTATTTAGCAGCCACACTTCGCCGTCACGAATGAGCGCATAGCCATCACCGAGGTTGACTTTGCCCTGACGAATCGATTTAACCTCAGTTCCGAGCAGTTCGATCCCGGCTTCGTAGGTGTCGAGGATCTCATACTGAAAGCGGGCTTTGCGATTATCGCTGATGATCTTAAAACCATCGCTATTCGCAGCGGGTGGGGTTTTTCCTGTCTTTGATTTGGCCATCGGCAGAGATATAGGGGATGTAAGGGGGTGATCTCGATTTTAGTCGGAAGCGGCGAATTGAATGTAGAGCGATCGCCACGATCAACATTACGACGATCGGTAACGTTTGCTTGACGCGATCGCGATTGACTGAACCGCAAAGCATCACCCAACCCAAGTCGATGCTATTCTCCATGATGTGTGAATTAGAGTGAGCCCTGCGAGGTTAAGCCCTATGTCTGTTCGAGAGTCTGTCCTAGAACGCCAAGCGAAATTAGTGAATCCAACCTCCGACCTGCCCCTAGGTCAATGCGCGATCGCCTTGCCCCAAACCAAACTATTCGGCACGGACGGCATTCGCGGACGGGTCGGCGAGATCCTGACGGCTCCGCTCGCGCTGCAAGCCGGTCTCTGGGCGGGGCGGGCGCTCGATCCTCACGGCCTGGGTGGTGTCGTGATCGTCGGTCAGGACTCGCGCAATTCGAGCAGCATGTTGGCGATGGCGCTCTCGGCGGGACTCACAGCGGCGGGTCTGGAGGTGTGGGATCTGGGACTTTGTCCGACGCCCTGTGTGGCCTACCTGACGGCCTCATCGGCGGGCGCGATCGGTGGCGTGATGATTTCCGCGAGCCATAACCCACCACCAGATAACGGTATTAAATTTTTCGGTGCGAATGGGACGAAGCTCTCACCGGCCGTTCAGGCGCAGATCGAGGCGGGTATTCGCGGTCAGTTGGGCTATGACGGCGTCAGCGATCGCACCAGCGGCTGGGGACGCCACCACAATCGCCCCGAACTCGCCCTTCACTATGCGCAATCGCTCGTCGGGCCGATCGCCTCGAAGCGGCTGGACTTGGCCGGGATGACGATCGTCCTGGATCTCGCCTGGGGAGCCGCCGCGCACATCGCGCCGCAGGTCTTCCGCGATCTGGGCGCGACGACGATTTGCCTCCATGATCAGCCCGACGGCGATCAGATTAACGTCAACTGTGGCTCGACCCATCTCGATTTACTCGCTGAAGCCGTCCACGCTCACAGTGCCGATCTCGGATTTGCCTTCGATGGCGATGCTGATCGCGTCCTCGCGGTCGATTGCCAAGGCCGCGAAATTGACGGCGACTATATCCTCTATCTCTGGGGTCAACAGCTCCGTCAAGCCGATCAGTTGCCGGACGATACGATCGTCTCGACCGTGATGGCGAACCTCGGTTTTGAGCGGGCATGGCAAGCCCAGGGCGGCACGCTGCTGCGGACATCTGTGGGCGATCGCTACGTTCATGCGGCGATGGTAGAAACCGGCGCAGCGCTGGGCGGTGAGCAGTCCGGCCACGTGATTTGTAGCCACTACGGCGTCAGCGGTGACGGCCTGATGACGGCGCTCCATCTCGCCGCGCTGGTGCGTCACAGCGGTCAGCGTCTGGCGGAGTTGGTCGATGCCAGCTTCAAGACCTATCCTCAGTCGCTCGAAAATATCCGCATTGAAGATCGCGATCGTCGTGCGAACTGGGAAAGCTGCGAGCCGCTCCAACTGGCGATCGCCCGCGCCGAAGCCGACATGGGCGATCGCGGTCGCGTCCTGGTGCGTGCCTCCGGAACCGAGCCGCTGATCCGCGTCATGGTCGAAGCGGAGACCGATGAACTCGTCACCCACTGGACGGATAATCTCGTCCTGACGGTGCGTCAGCATCTGGTGGGCTAGGCGATCGATTGGTCTCAGCGTTGTGAGAGATCGTAGGGAGCGAGACCTTTGAGGTTTCCAAAACCTCAAAGGTCTGAAGTTATTCTGGCGTCGCTCTGAAATCACTATTTTTTGTTATAGACCGTCTGAATTGTGCTGAAGCGCAACCATCTCAGGACGACGAATAACGAAAACTGTGGCTGACGACTACGTATGCCGGTGCATGTCCTGGTAGCAGCGCTCTAGGGCGTCAGCAATGCGCTGCTTGTCGATCGGTTTCGTGACGAGGCTATGCGTCCCAATCTTTTGGCAAATTTCGATGTATTCGGACGTCGCATTGGCCGTTACGATCACCACCTGAGGATGTTGATCGATCGGCAAACGGCTAAAAATTTCCTGAGTGGCCGTAATACCGTCCATTTTCGGCATCTGGATATCCATCAAAATGAGATCGTACGGTCGCGCTTCTGCGAGTGCCGCCTCCGTCGCATCGACGGCGTCAAGACCATTTTCCACAACCTTGGAGTCATATCCAAGCTTTTTTAAAATGCGCTGGAGAATTCGCCAGTTCAGTTGGTTATCTTCCGCAATCAAAATGTGTAGCGGACAGCGTTGACCGAGGATATCGACCATGAAATTTCGGCAGGCTAACGATAGTAGGTCAAGATCAGGGAAAAAAAGAGATGCGACGCGCCACGATCGGTTGGGCGCTTGCTAGCGCGTAGCGACATTGAATGCGTTGGGGGCGAAACAGTTTGGCGCTGACTTTAAATCCCTAGTGCAGCAAAACGCTGGGAGGCATTCGCTCGATCAAAGTAACCGTAGGACTTACGTATTATCAACGATCTATCGTGCTGCGTCGAAAAGTTTAATTGCAGCTTTAGAGCGTGGCGCGGATTCACCCGATGATTGCGCCGATCGCCCGCTTCCCCTTGACCAGATCTGCTCCCCACCGCCGACTTCCATCGTGATCATTCATGGCACTACTGTCCTTTCTGCTCCAAGCCTCCTGGCCGCTGCTTGCCCTGTCGATCGTGGCGGGACTGATCAGCGGTGGCAGTAGCGCCGGACTGCTGGCCTTAATCGGTCGCGCCATCACCGCCGAACCGGGCGAATTTACGCTGGGCGTTTCCTATTTTCTCGTCCTGGGTTTGATCGCGCCGATCGCCGCGATCGTCTCCCAAATTTCGCTAATTCGCCTCTCACAAACCGCCGTGCTAAATCTGCGGCTCCATTTGGCGCGTCAGATTTTGCGATCGGATTTGCAACGCATCGAAACCCTGGGCGCACCGCGTTTACTCGCGACGCTCACCGACGATGTACAAATGATTTCGATCGCGATCTCGACCCTGCCGCTGATTTGTATTGATCTGGCGGTGGTGGTGGGTTGTTTTGGCTATATCGCGGTGCTGTCGTGGCAGGTGTTGCTGATGGTGCTGGCGCTGACAGTGGTGGCGATGGGGAGCTGTATTGTCCTGATTCGCAAGGGGAAATATTGGCTGACACGATCGCGCAATGAGCAGGATCGGCTCTACGCCCATTTTCGGACGATCGCCGCCGGATTTAAGGAACTCAAGCTCCATACGAAACGCCGCCGCGCTTTTTTTGATCAGGATTTGTATGGCAGCGCCGATCGTTTTCGTCGCCAAAATGAACGCGGCTTGATGTATATCACCGTGACGAGCAGTTGGGGCAAATTTATCTTTGTCTTGGCGATGGGATTTATTCTGTTTTTCCTGCCGAACATCATGACCGTGCCGCCGACGACAATGTCGAGCTACATCGTGATTTTTACCTATCTCATGCTGCCACTCGAAAAACTCGTCGCCAAGCTGCCCGTCTTCAGTCAAGCCAACGTTGCCCTGCAAAAGATGGATGAGCTGGGTCTATCGCTCTCGGCCTATGACGATGTGAGCGGCACGAATGGCGTGATCGGTACAAGCCCTCAAAATAATCAGAGCAATCGGGGACGATCGCGGGGATCATCCACCGCGATCGTCCCCGATCCCGACCAGCCCACCATCGATCGCCACTGGCAACGCCTCGAACTCCGCAACGTCAGCCACACTTACCACAGCGACAGCGACGATCGCCCGTTCACCCTCGGGCCGATCAACCTGACCCTCGCGCCCGGTGAAATTATCTTCATCGTCGGCGGCAACGGCAGCGGCAAATCGACCCTCGCGAAGCTGATCACCGGTCTCTACACGCCGGATCGCGGCGAGATTGCGATCGATCAGCGGGTGATTTCAGATGCCGATCGCAACGGGTATCGTCAGCATTTCGCCGCCATTTTTGCCGATTTTTATTTATTTGAACGGTTGCTCGGCCTCGATCGCCCCGAACTCGATCGGCTCGCCCAGGACTACATCGCCAAACTTCAGCTCGATCGCAAAGTCCAGATCCGTGACGGCCAGCTCTCCACCACATCGCTCTCCCAAGGCCAACGTAAACGCCTTGCGTTGCTGACCGCCTTTCTCGAAGATCGCCCCATCTACCTGTTTGATGAATGGGCGGCGGATCAAGATCCCAACTTTAAAGATCTGTTTTATCGGGAAGTCTTGCCCGAACTCAAACGCCAGGGCAAAACGACGATCGCGATTACCCACGACGATCGCTACTTCGATCTCGCCGATCGGGTGATCACCCTCGAATACGGACAGGTGATTAGCGATCGGCGATCGGTAGTTTAGGAAGGCAGAATGGTCAGAAAATCAGGATGATCCGTAGCTGATTTGATCGGACTCATAGGACGGTGGTTCCACATGAATCGTCACACGCACGGGACTGTAGCGTTCTTCGAGCTGCGCTTCAACCGATTCGGTGATCGCGTGGGCTTTTCGCAGATCGTTCGCGTCAACGATAAGGTGCATATCGATAAACACTTGACGGCCAATCAATCCACGAGAGGCGATGTCATGACAGTTGATCACACCGGGAACCTGCATCACCACATCATGGATCGCTTCCGGCGCGATCGCCATTTCGTCCACCAACCAGGGCAGATTTTCCCGCAGCACATCCCACCCACTGCGAAACACCAAGATGGCAACGGGAAACGCCAACACCAGATCGAGCCAGCCGTAGCCGAAGTAGACACCGATCGAGCCGCCGATCACGGTGAGTGTGATCCAGATATCGCTCATGGTGTGGTGCGCGTCAGCAATTAAAATTTTGCTGCCCAATTTCACACCAATTCGACGCTCATAGAACGCAACAAAGATATTAATCCCGACCACGATCAGCATCCACCAGAGCATAAACGGCTCAATTTCGGGAACGCGTGCGCCGAATAAAATGCGATTGAATGCACTTTGGATAATTTCTAGGCAGGCCACCCCGAGGAAGGCCGCCACACCCAACGCGCCGACGGCTTCGTATTTGTGGTGGCCGTAGGGGTGGTCGCGATCGGGCTGAGGCGACGAAAATGACATCGCGATTAAGCCGAGAACGTTATTGGCGCTATCGGTCACGCTGTGGAGGGCGTCTGCAATCAGGCTCAGGGAGCCGCTACGCCAGCCCAGTACGGCTTTGATGACGAGGACAACAACATTCAGAACAAGGACAAAGAGTAAAACACGGTTGACCTGGGGGCGATAGTCTTGGGGCATAGCCGAACTCACGCAATAAGATTGATCATAATTCGATCGTCACAGAAAACGTTCTTAATACTCAGTAGAAATACGGAGAAGTCTCTAGTACAGTGGTGAAATGGCGATCCACAAGTCGTTCACGCTCATTAAGCCTAGAGGCGTGTGGATTGGTCGGACTTGTAAATTTAACCTGTCTCAGGTGAAGATCCTAATAAGTCAACCATCCGGAGGGATGGATTAAGACGTGAAAAATACGATCGGATCGTTACAGAGACTACCGAAAATCTCGATATTCTCGTACTTTAAAGTCAGTCCGTCTCGGACTCACGGCATCTGACAAGCGCCTCTCACGGTTTAAACTTCAGTTTCGATAATCTGTTATGCAAGCATCCAAGAAGCGATCGTCGCTGGCGGCCTTGAGCCTCAAGACGGTTGGAATCATTCTCATTGTTTCGTCACTGCTCGACTACATTATTCTGCCGATTCCCTATCAGCCGCTCGATGTTGCTTGGCGCATCAGCCTTGCTTCGACGTTTGTCGATCGCGGCATCATTCCGATGATCGGTATCGGTCTGATGTTCACCGGCTACAAGATGGACACTGACGAGGGGCGTGGCGGTAGCGTTACCAAAAAGTGGCAATATCTTCCCTTCTGGGGTTTGGTTCTTGCGGCGGCTCTCGGTCTCTTCTTCCTCGTGTTAACGCCGATGCATCTCAACGATGTGCGATCCGCGAGCCAAGAGAGACTGGCTTCGATCGAGGCTGAAGCCCGCCGCGTCGAAAGCAACTTCAACGCACAACTCGGAACGGAAGAGTTCCAAACCCAACTCGAACAACAACAGGTCGAGGCAAAAGCGCAGTTTAAGGGCTTACTCGAAAATCCCGAACGCCTGCAAGCCGTGATCGATAGCCCCGACACGCCGGACGAAATTAAGGCCGTGCTCGAAGAAGCGAAAACCAATCCGCAAGCCCTCGATGATTTCTTTGAAGAGCGTGTTGCTAATATTCCCGATCAAGTAATGGGTCGTGTGCGCGAACAGCAAGAAACGCAAACGCGCCAGGTCGGTCGTGAAGCAGGCAAATCGGCGATCCGTGTCGGTCTCAGCAGCTTTTTGCTAGCGATCGGCTACATCGTCATCGGCTGGACGGGACTGAAGGGCATGATGCGCCCACGTCGCTAATGATGTTGTTCGTTATCTACGACGAACACTGACGAAAAACCTTGGTGAAAGCAGCTTCGATTGATGGATTTTGTCCCCGATTGAAGCTGTTTTTGCTAGGAGCGGAGATACCTGGAGGAACCGCAATGTTTTCGATTTATATCCTGACCTATAACGAAGAAATCGATATCGCAGAGTGCATTGAATCGGCCATGCTGTCGGATGACATCATCGTGGTGGATTCCCTCAGTCGCGATCGGACGGTCGAGATTGCCGAACGCTATCCCGTGCGTGTCATTCCCCACGCCTTCGAGAGCCACGGCAAGCAGCGCACGTGGATGTTGGAACAGGTGGAAACGAAATATGACTGGGTGTATATCCTCGAAGCGGATGAACGGATGACGCCGGAGCTGTTCGCCGAGTGTGTGCGAGCCTCCAAAGCGGGCGAGCATGAGAGCTATTTTGTGGCGGAACGGGTGATGTTTATGAATCGCTGGATTCGCCACAGCACGCAATATCCGCGCTATCAGTTGCGGCTGTTTCGGAAAGGATCGGTGTGGTTTGACGATTATGGCCATACGGAGCGCGAGGTCTGCACTGGAACGACGGGCTTTTTGCAGGAAACCTATCCGCACTATACGGCGGGTAAGGGGCTGAGTCGCTGGCTCGATAAACACAATCGCTACTCTAGCGACGAGGCGATCGAAACGCTGCGTCAATTGGAATCCGGGCGAATTCTCTGGAAGCAAATGTTTTTTGGGGAGTCGGAGGTCAAGCGCCGCCATGCGCTGAAAGGCTTGTCGCTGCGTTTGCCGTTTCGTCCTGCGATTCGTTTTCTTTACATGTATTTCGGTTTGGGTGGCATTTGGGATGGTCGTGCGGGGTTTGCCTGGTGTATGTTGCAGGCGTTTTATGAGTACATTATTGTGCTGAAGACGCGCGAGCTCCAAGAGCTGCCGCCGGGGAGTCACATCCGATCGAAGTCGATGTCCAAGGTGCTGGCCTCTTCGGATACCTAGCCTCGGAGACTTGAGACTGATCGGGGTTACGGCTGGGGAGCGATCGTGGGCGGCGTACCGATCGCGGGGCGACGCATCAGCAGGGTTTGCCATTGCCCGATCGCTTCCGCCGTCCACAGCCAGTTTTGGGCGAGCTGTTGCGGCTGGAGCGCTAGAGCATCCTGAGTCAGGATGAGATCGCGTAGGGCGATTGCGGCTTCACTGCGATCGCGCCGATCTAGAGTTAGGGCAAGACCGGCCTTGAGCGAGAGTTCGACGGTTTGGCGATCGAGGCTTGAACCGGCAACGCTGAGATTCGCAGCCTCAGATGGGGAATCCAGCAGGGCGATCGCGTCGCGCCACACGCGATCGGCGTCATCGAGGCGATCGTCCGCGTAGTACGCCCAGCCCAGCGCCGTACGATACAGCAGATTATCGGGGTCGGGCTGACGTTCTACCGCCGCCGTCCAGTAGCGCCACGCATCATCGTAGCTCGCGTCTAACTGACCGGCGACGCGCGTTTGCCATGCCCAGCGGCCTTTGAGAAATTGCACATCACCGCGATCGAGCGCCTCCACTGGGATCAGCGCCAGTAATGATCCCGCACGCTCCACGGAACCGAGATCGAGGAGCTGCTCAATGATCGGTAAGGCCGTCATCCAGTCGCCGCGTGCGATCGCGGTGCTGGCCTGGGCGACACGGGCATCGAGATTGGCTGCGGTGGGAGGCGAATCGCTAACACCGTTGGGCGTGGCCTCGATCGCGGTTAACGGATCGCGAACGTTTGATCGAAGACGTTGCCACCCGCTAAAACCAATGATGGCGACGATGATGCTGATGCCGATGACAAGCTTTTTGGTTGGACGGATTAACCGGCGATCGGGTTGGCGTGGTGATCGCGAGGGGGAGTGGCGGTTTGGTGGTTTGGAGTGATCGGAAGTGGCTGGCGCGAGGGGGGATCGAGAGCTGGGCAATGCTTGCCGATGGTTGGGTGGGAAGTGACGACGATCGCGAGAATCTTGACGATTTTGGCCGTCCGAACCCGTGCGATTCGCGGATTCGGGGGGGGGAATACTCTCGTCGATCGGCAGGGCGATCGAGGTGTCGGTTAAACCATCGAGTAGCTGATCGTCGGGTAATAGATCGGGGAGCAGATCCGGTTCAATATCTGCGACTTGATCGATCGGGCTGAGGTTTGCGTCAATGGGCGGCGGCGCGATCGAGATCGAATCTGATCCCGAATCTGATCCCGAATCCGAACCCAAATCCGACGAAAAATCACTCAGCAGGTCAGCATCGCGCGATTCAATGAGGTCGATCGTGACCAGATCAGGGAGACGCGGATCGGGTATGCCTTGCCAGGTCGTCGGTTCATGCGGTGCAGCCCTCATCAGATGCCCATCGAATTCTGGATGGAGATAAAACACCGGCAGCGCCCAATACAGTTGGCGCGATCCGAAGCTCGAAATTAAACCCTGCCTCGCTCGACTGAGACTGAGGTCGATCGCCACGCCCTGGCTCAGATTGCGGTAAAACAGCCGCGTTAAGCTGAGGGCGACATCGTCGGGGATGCGTTCCGCCATCGCTAACACCGCCGGGATACGTCGATCGATCGACGCTTCGGCCAAATTACTTGCACCGTCGAGATCCGCATCATGATCGCGATGCGCCCCGCGACAGGAGTTGAAGATCGCCAGCCGAATCCCGTTATTGCTCAACAGTCCGGCCAGATCCTCGCCCGATAACCTCTCGGTTAGTCCGGTTTTCCCATTCACGAGGGACACCGCGCCGCCATGCCGCCCCGAAACGCTATGACCCGAGTAGTGAAAAATCTGATAGTTGCCGTGTTCGAGCGCCTGGGTCAGGGTTTGGCGATCGGGGTGTTCCAGCAGCGTGATCTGCATGGCCGCTTGGGAATGTTTGAGTTCGGCGAGGAGATCCCGCGTTTCCTGAGCGAGGGCGAGTTCGGTTTGATCGTTCGGGGTGGCGATCACCATCAAAATTCGGACCGGCTCACCGGCAGCTAGGGCAGCGGGCAAGGGGCCATAGAGACTGCTCGGACGATAGCGCGAAAAGAGGATATTTGTCCCGGCGGCGAGGGGCTGGTCGAGATCGTGGAGGACTTCCCAGGGCAGGCGATTGAGCGGTTCGCCTTTGATGCCGAGGCGTAGACGGAGCGGCGTTTGGCGGTGTTGGGCGATCGCCTGAGCCATCATCCAGCTATCGCGCAAACTATCGCAAAACAACGCGTTGAACAGCTCTTTGCCCAACGACACGAGATCCTGAGCTGATCGTGACGATCGATTGGCCAGGGGATCGCCCTCTAAGCGTTCGTATCCTGAGCTGGAATTCTCCTCAAAATCATCAAAATCGACTAAATCACCACTATCATCGCCGCTGGGCGCTTCGCCGATCTGGAGCATTTGCACGAGCGGATCTTGCATCAGTGATCGCGCATGGTGCAACCACCGATCCACCGGCCAGGTGACCTGCTCTTCCGCCAGGGGAACGCCAGGTTCAACGCGCTCGGTGCGAACCAGATAGTCGCGATCGCCAACGGGCGTTACAGAAATGTGAAATTCTTGGGTCACGGTTCCCCGAAGTCGAGCCGATCGCTCGGTTAGCACCAGGTTTATTCTAGCCGCTCACTATTCCCCCAACAGTGACGGACGGATCGCCGCTCCAGTCCATGTACCTCCACGCCAAGGCTTAACCCAGCCTGCCCGATCGGTGCGTTGATCCCGATCCGCCCAGTGGAATCGACATCCATCGCGATCGCGCCGATCCATTCGCACCGATCCATATCTCAGCGGATCTCGCCAAGAAATTCAAAAAATGTCTTTATGGGGTCTTTGGGCTTTGTGCCACCCCTATAATCGAACTTGATAAACGGATGAATCGTACGTTGCGGGCTGCTCATCGCACACGATTTTTACCGCATCTCTACCGTCTCGAATCGCCCGATTCGCTGTCCTTATGTCTCTTGATCGACTGACTCGACGCTGGCGGCCACTATCGCTCAATGCGATTCTCGTTGTTCCGTTTGTCTTGCAGATTGTCGGGGCGGTGAGCTTGACCGGTTGGCTTGCATCGCGCAGCAGCCGTTATGCCGTCAGAGAAGCGATCAATGAGCTGACAATCCAGGTCAACGACAAAATCGAATCGCATATTGATAACTACCTCAAAATGCCGCACCTGATTTTGCAGGCCAACGGCATCGCGATCACCACCAATATTCTCGATTCCCAGGATTTCACCGCCCTCGAACAGCATTTTTTCTCCCAGCTTCAGTTTTATACGGCGGTGGACTATCTGTTCTTTGGGCGTGCTGACGGCCAGTTTATCGGGGTTCAGAATTTGCCGGGGGGGATGGTCAGCAAAGTGCGCGATGCACGCACGGCTCCGCTGCGTGTGGTGTATCAGCTCGATCGCGAGGGGCAACACGTCCGCCAAGACAGTTCGAGTCCCTACACCCCGCTCGATCGCCCGTGGTATCTCGCTGCCGTCCAGCGCGGACGCCCGACCTGGAGCCCGATTTTCACTTCGGCTCATCTGGGGGTACTGCAAATTGCGCCCGCGATCCCGCTCTATAACGACGATGACGAATTGCTCGGGGTCTTAGCTTCCACGCTGCAACTATCCAACATCAGCAAATTTTTAGACGCACTAACGATCGGCAAGAGTGGCTTTGCGGTGATTATTGAGCCGTCGGGTGATCTGGTGGCGATTTCCACGGGCGAAAGCGTTGCGGATGACGAGGGAGAACGCATTCGCTTGACGGAAAGTCGTAACCCCACGATCGTCAGTGTTGCGCAGCAGCTTGAGGCGGAGTTCGGCAGTTTCGATCGGATCACGCAAGCCAAAAGCGTGGTGTACCGCGTGCAGGGCGACGCCCTGCATGTACGGGCGACACCGTTTCGGGATGGGCGCGGCCTGGATTGGACGATCATCACGATCGTGCCAGAATCCGACTTTATGGCCGAAATTAACGCCAGTCGTCGCCTGACGATCTCGCTGTGTGCGGTGGCCGCGATCGGTGCGATCGGTTTTGGGGTGCTGATCGTGCGCTGGGTCACGACCCCAGTGCGTCAGCTCAGTGACGTCGCCGAGCAACTCGCCCAAGGGGAATGGACGTCGCCGCAAATTCCGGCGGCTCGATCGAAGGAAGTCACCCGGCTGGCCACAAGTTTTACGCACATGTCGAGGCAACTACAAACCTCATTTCACACCCTGGAACAGCGCAATGCCGAAATGGGCAACCTCAATGCCGAACTCCAGCGGCTCGATCGGCTCAAGGATGAATTTCTCGCCAACACCTCCCACGAGTTACGAACCCCGCTTAACGGCACGATCGGCATTGCCGAATCGATGCTCGACGGCGCGGCGGGCGACCTCACCCCGCCCCAACGTCAGAATCTTGACCTGATTGTTCGCAGCAGCTACCGACTCGCCACCCTCGTCAATGACCTGCTCGATTTCTCGAAACTGCGCTACAACGAGATCCAGCTTCAGCAGCAACCCGTCGGCATTCGTGAAGCCGTCGAAGTGGTCTTCGCGTTTTGTTTGCCGCAACTTCAGCGCAAATCGATCGAGCTAATCGACGCTATTTCGCCGGATATTCCCCTCGTGTATGCCGACGAAAATCGGCTTCAGCAGATTCTCTACAACCTAATCGGCAACGCGATTAAATTCACCGACCAAGGCTTTATCGGCGTGACGGCGGCGATTTTGCCCAGCACAGCAGCGATGACGCCTCCGTCTGAAAACGCCGATGTTAGTCTTGATCCCCGCGATGAGCGCGATCCCAGCGTTGCTAATAATCTTGACGATCTTGGCGATCGCGATCGGCTTGACGAGATCTATCCCAGCGACACCGATCCATCCCAACAAATCCAGCCATCCCCCTCACCCCGACAGCTCGCCATCACCATCATCGATACCGGCATCGGCATCACCCCCGAACAGCAAACCCGCATTTTTGACTACTTCGAGCAAGCCGACGGCTCCACGGCTCGTGAATATGGCGGAACTGGCCTGGGGCTAACCCTCGCGCAGGAATTCGTCGAGCTGCACGGTGGGACGCTGTCGGTTAATTCTGTACCGGGGATCGGCTCCCAGTTTTGCTTTACGCTGCCGATCGCAGAGGCCGCCACGATCGCGGCGGCGACATCACCCGCGAAACCGATCGCGATCACCGACACGCTCACCGACTTTGAACGGGCGATCGGTCTCGACGACGAGATCAGCGCCCCAGACCAGAGCCAGATCGCGGTAGCGGCACGCTTTCATATCCTCGTGGTGGATGATGAGCCGATCAATCAACAGGTGCTACTGAATCATTTATCGGTAGAGGGCTACCGGATCACCACGGCGGCGGATGGACGCGAGGCGATCGCGGCGATCGACGCCGACGATCCACCGGATTTGGTGCTGCTTGACGTGATGATGCCCAAGTTGACAGGGTATGAAGTGTGCAAAATTTTGCGCGAGACCTACACCGCGACCCAGTTGCCGATCGTGCTGATCACGGCCAAAAATCAGGTCGAAGATATCGTCGAAGGCTTGAGCGTGGGCGCGAACGATTACCTCACCAAACCGATTCGCAAAAAAGAACTGCTCGCCCGCATTAATACCCATCTCAATCTGTCGAAAATCGGCTCGGCTTACGGGCGCTTCGTGCCGCGCGAATTTTTACGGTTTCTTCAAAAAGACAGCATTGTCGATGTCGAACTCGGTGATAGTGTCGAGCGCGAGATGACGATCGTTTTTGCCGATATTCGCGGCTTCACGCGACTGAGCGAGGGGATGACGCCCGCCGAAAATTTTCGCTTCATTAACGACTACCTCTCGCAAATGGAGCCGGTGATCGCCGAGTACGACGGGTTCATCGATAAGTACATCGGTGATGCGATCATGGCGCTGTTTCCCAATTCGGCAGACGACGGATTGCAGGCCGCGATCGCCATGCTCGGACGGCTCGCAACCTATAACGAAACACGTGACCGGCAGTCGCTCGAACCGATCGCGATCGGTATCGGGATCAACACCGGCTCGTTGATGCTCGGTACGGTCGGCGGAACCCTGCGGATGGATAGCACCGTCGTCGGCGATACGGTCAATCTCACCTCACGCCTCGAAGGGCTAACCAAGGTCTACGGGACACCGCTACTGATCACTCATAATGTGGTCGCCACTCTGCAAGATCCGGCGGTGTACTGTCTGCGGATGATCGACCATGTAACCATGCGCGGCAAGTCCGAAGCGGTCTCAATTTTTGAGGTGTTCGATGGCGATCCGTCGGAGTTGCGATCGCAAAAATATGAAATGAAATCCAGTTTTGAACAGGCCGTGCTTGATTTTTATCAGACCAACTTTGAGGCGGCACAGATGGGGTTTGAGCGGTGTTTAGCCAAAGCTCCCGGCGATCGCGCCGCGCAGATCTATCGCGATCGGTGTCGCCTTAAACTCGTTTAGTCCTTCCGATCGTCGATCGCGCTTGTGTTCGAGCGTTCTTAGCGAGCAACCAAAATAGTTGCGCGATCGGAATCGCGACAGCCTCATCATCATTCGATTCGCACAGCGTGATCCTAAAGAAAGCACAAATAGCAACCCACCGCCGGTAACGAAGTCCAATTTTTTTGCTAATGTCGTTTAGCATGAATATTTAGCCTCAGTAGCTCAGTGGATAGCAGCATCCGCCTTCTAAGCGGAGGGTCATAGGTTCGAATCCTATCTGAGGCGCTATCGTTTGGCAGATTGTACGTGCAGTTTGTCGCTGATTTTTGGCTTGAAAGGTTCCGCGATCGCGCTGCCCCAAGCTGAGGTCAGGAATGATTGGGACGATCGACGATCGTGGCCTCAACGTCGATCGTTTGCGTGTAGTTGGCATCCGCAGAGGACGCCGCCGGGTTCGGGGTCGAGCTGGTCGATCCTGCGGTGTCGGCAGTATTGGTCGCATCACGACGAAAACCGGCAAATAGCGATCGATCGCGCACCGACTCGGCCACCATTTTGGACAATTCCGAAAACAACAGCGCCATCAGCGCCACATCGTCAATTTGCCCGAGGATCGGCACAATATCCGGCGAGAGATCCAGCGGGCTGATTAGATAAATCAGCGACCCGAGGATCACCCAACCGCGATATTGCGGATTTCGCAGGATTGTACGATAGGCCAGCGCCAGGGTTGAGAGCAATGCATTCATTAATTTGAGTCGCGACAAAAAGGCAAAACAGGGCGCGATCGGGTTCAATCAAGATCTCCGGCCAGACGTAAAGTCGCGCCGGGAACCAAAATATAGCAAGAGAGCAAAGGTTAGGACGATGTTTCCAAACACCGTAGCGCAGGCTTCTAGCCTGTCCGATCTTTGCAGGCTAGAAGCCTGCGCTACGAAATTTGATCGCCCTACTCTTGAATTACCTGGCTGTTATCGTCCCTCTAGCTTACCAAGGACTCCCAATCATCGTGAATGCCGCCCAATAATAGGGACTTGAGAAATCACTGGTTCCCAAGTTGAGATTTGCGGGGACGTCGATCGATCCTCGTGTGGTCACAAGCTGCCCGTCTTGTACGGTGACTTCACCGCGCAACATTGCGAGTTGAGCTTCTCGGAGCGCAAAGGCTCGGGTTGGCGCGGTTTGAATCGCGTCATAAAATTGGCTCATCAAGCTCAACGTTCCCGCGTCGCTGACGTACCAAAGGCTCGCGACCACGGATTTCACCCCGGATTTAACGGCCATTCCCGCAAATCCCAGCTCGGCGTCATCGTTGCCGATCGCGGTACGACACGCACTCAGCACCATCATTTCCACCGCCGGGTCATTGAGGCTCAATTCGCGGATGCGATCGAGGCCGAGCTTACGATCCCAAAGCTGAATATATGAGTTGGACAAGTCCCCGGCGCTGAATTCGGCGTGGGTCGCAAGGTGCAAAATGGGGGCAGGGTAGTTGTCTCGCTGCTCGATCACGTTGTTTAACGTGAATTCATCATTCAGGAAGCTACGCCCATCGCCGAGGTTGGCGATAAAGTCTACTTCAAATGGCACAGCAGGAAGGGCGCTCAGATCGGTGAATTCGGAGGAACCCATCGCCAAAACGGGGGCGTCGCTCAGGTTGTTTGGTGTGAAATCAACGAGACTGAGACTGGGAATTAAACCGATGGCGAAATCTTCGATCAGGTAACGTTCACCGTCGTAGAGCGCGGCGATCGGCAGACCGCGAAAGCCGTGATCGAGCGAGAAGACGAGGGTATCAATACCGAGGCGCACCAGGTCGTCACGAATCGGGGCAATCAGCCAATCGTAAAGCTGACGGGCTGGAACCTGATGGACATTACTGCGGCGTAGACGCGCATTGAGTAAGGAATTCTGAAACTCGCTGGTGGTCGCGGCTAGGGTTGCACGATCGACATCGACAGAGTGATAGATGGGCTTGCCGTCTGGCGGGACAATGATGATTGAGAGACGATTAGTTTCGGCGAACATGTAGACCATCGCCGGGATTGTTCCCGTCGCGGTTTGAGCGGCGAGGAGCTCGTCTTGGGCGAGTTGGATCGCTTCGATGCTGATGTTGTCTTCAGCGATCGCGGTACTGGTTGCAGCCGTATCACCCAGTTTGAGATATTTGACGAATTCGCCGCTCATCTCTGCATCCAGCAGTGCCAGCGCTTCGTAAAGTTCGCCGGATTCTAGGAGCTGATTGATTTGCGATCGGCGTAGCGGTGCGGTGCGATCGCTAGCTTGAATTGAGCTGGGCGGAAGCGTATCGTCGGGAATGGATCGGGCGAGATCGGTCGCGATTTGTTGATCCTCGCTCTCTGTTCTGGAGTTTGTCTCCGACGGCTCTGTTTCTACCGGGTCCACTGGAACGACTGGATCTACGGGTGTGACCGGAACGACCGGGTCTACTGGAACGATCGGATCTACGGGTATGACTGGAACGACTGGATCTACTGGATCTACTGGGTCTACTGGGTCTACTGGATCTACCGGATCTACCGGGTCTACTGGATCTACTGGCAGCGTGACTTGGTTAATCCGAATTGTGTCCAGCAACAGCGGTTCCGTCACGATCGTCCCAATCGTCAGAGTATCGCCTCCCGTCGTCAGCACGCCCGCCGATCCGTTGTTATCGCTTAAGCTACCGATCGTGAACGGGATACCGGCTGTGATCCCACCATTATCAATTTGAATCGCGCCGGAACCCGCACCACCGGCAGTGCTGATACTGGCAACCTGGCCGTTGCGATCGGTAAAGATACCGAACAGTTGAAGCGTCAATGAATTGATCGAAACACTTCCCCCCGCGCCACTATCGCCCCCTTGAACGTTGATCGATCCCACGGTGACATCGGTTTGGTTGCTTAAACTCACGCGGCCGCCACTGCCTAAACTAGCTCGCGCGGAAAGCTGCTGCGCTTCGATCGGCCCGAGGCTGGTTAGTGCGATCGTCCCGCCGTTGCTAATGCCGTCCGCCACCAGATCGCCGAGTAGCTCAACACCAAATCCGACATTGATCGCGATCGAACCACCGGCTCCACTGGTGGTGGCACTGGCATTGATCGTATTACCGGTGTAGCCCCCCACCGACGAGGCGATCGCGACTTGGCCACCGCCCGCCGTCCCCGCCGCCTGAATGGTTTCCACCGCAATATTCTCGGGAACACTCAGGTCAACCGATCCGCCGACTCCGTTCAGGCCACGCACATCGATAGTAATACCACTGGTGTTGCTGGCATCCGGCTCTAGGCTACCCGTCCCCAAGTTGATCGCCACCTGACCGCCCGTCGATCCCGATGCCCGCAGCTCACCAATCCGAATCGGTTCCGCAGCATCGGTAAAGCCAATCTCCAAATTGATCACACCGCCCGTCCCGTTCGCGGAGGTCGCATCCAGCAACGCGCTACCGAGATCGAGACCGCGACTGCTTTGGATACCGATCGTGCCGCCCTGCTGGTCGCCACTGACCCGAATTAGCGGGTTACGGCTGCTAGGGGGTGAGGTCACATTGACCCCGTCCGCCGCGATCGCCACCGTTCCGCCCGTGCCTTGGCTACTCGTCGCATTGAGTATGGGCAAGGTGGTCGCTGAGGTGGTCGCAGAGGTGTCGAAGGTGATCTGATCGGCTGTCAGGGTGATGTTTCCGCCAGCGGTGAGACCTTGGGTCACGATCGACGGAACCGTCAAACTTGCACCAAAATCAAGCGTGACATTACCACCGGTTCCACCCGTACCCGCGATCGCTTGAGTCGTGATCGCCGTGCCAGTGGTGTTGAAGCTTAATCGGCCATTGGTGGACGTCAGCGTCACGTTACCGCCCTGAAGTTGTCCGCTCGTGTCGATCGCGCCGAGATCGCTAATATCTCCACTGGCCGTAAGATTGACATTTCCGCCCGCACTATTACTCGCGCTCGTATCGCTCGTATTGATGGCTTCCGGCAGGACTAGCCCCGCCGCTTGGCTGACCACCTCCACATCGCCACCACTCGTGGTAATGCGACCCAGGGTAATATCATTCACCGCCGAAATCAGGACGGGGCCGCCTGCGGTCGTGATCGAGCCGACGGAAATTCCGTCCGTAATAATCGCGCGAGCGGGCGAAAAGCCAAACCGAAATAGGCTAACGTCATCAGCCACTCCCGTCAGGCTTGTTTCCGCCCGTAAAATCAGGGTCGCTTCGGACGATAGTAGGGCAGCATCGGGATCTGGATCATTGATTAAGTTGATGTCGGGGCGCAAAATCTCGATACTGCTACCGACGATGCCACCACCAGTTTCGAGCTTGAGCGAAGCGCCGGAATACGTGTCAAAAAAGACATCGCCCGAGGCTCGCAAAATCGGATCAAACAGGCTGATAAACGTTCCCGGCATTCCGGCAGTATCGAGAAAGGCGATCGAGCCATCGCTGACAAACCGAGCATCGCCGGAAATAGCGCCGTTGCTGACCAGGAATAAATTGCCGCCAATCTGAAACGCCGGTTCAACGAAATTCAGCGTAAAAATATCGACACCGCGATCGCCTTGGATCAGCGTACTATTGCCGCTGCTGAGACGAAACGGCGTGGTGGCACGATCGCGAATGGTGGTGGTGTCATTGGCGACGAGAGCGGCGGTGGTTTCGGTGTTAATGGTGGTCGTGGTGGCGATTAGATTACGATCGGCGTTGAGCTGCACCTCGTCCGCCGCGATCGTGCTAGCAGCGATCGCAATATCCCCGGCTTCCACCGGTAAGGTTTCCGCGTCACTCGCACCCACCAGCGACACCGTACCATCGGCAGCAACGGTTAACTGGCTCGCCGTGGTGGTGGTTCCGACGAGTAAATCACTGAGCGATCGCGGTGTGATCGCTGTATCCGCCCGCGTCAAGGCTTCGATCGCCAGCGGGTCAAATTCCAGCCCGAGAATTTGGCCGGGAACATCCAGCCGCAGCCAGCGCGAACCGGGAACGGTCACAATCTGCACGGCATCATTGGCGGTTAAGCTGCCGGTACTCGCCACCGTGCCACCGACCAGCCCGACGCTGCCGCCGGGGGTCTCCAGCGCGGCGAAGTTGGCGATCGCCGCCGGGGCGATCGCGCTAAATCCAAAACCCGTCGGCGTACCGATCAGCGTCCCATAGTCATTACTCGCAAAGAGATTCAGCTCGCGATCGCCAAAGGCCACGCGATCGGCGGTCATCGCCCAAAACGATCCGGGTACATCCAGTTGAGCCTGTTCGCCAAAAATCAGACCCGCCGGATTCAGCAAATACAAATCCGCCTGCGAACCCGTCACGCGCAATAACCCATCAATCAGCGATGGATTGCCGCCGCTAATCGTCGCAAGGATCTGCTCGATCGATGATGCGGTCGCAAAATTTGCCACATCCCCCAGGTTTAAGCCAAATGTCTGGAAATCATGAAAAAGATTTACGCCGTCACTCGACACCGATCCACCGGTGATTTCAAAGGTTGTTCCCGTTTCTGGATTAGGTCTAACTTGGGTCTGATCGGAACTCGGGATCACCTGAGCGATCGCCGTCGGCGCGATCGCGCCCAGCCCACCAAACACCACTCCACTGATTCCCACTATCTCCACCACCGTCACCCGCGATCGGTCAATCCTGATCGTCCCCCACAGGATCGAGCCAAACTGCGATGCTAGAGACGACAAGGGTGAATTAAACAGCGCAGAAACGAGATTCATAATGAGTACTGTCGTATTTCGAGCGGTATTTTGAGATTACATCCTGAAATTGAAGCATAACTCCTTTTAATATTGCGCTTTAATACTTCAGTTGTCAGTATATTCACGGGAAAAGTCTATATTTCGGTACGTTTGAACGCCCGTTGTTATTCTTTAATCACAAACTATGGAGTTACTCTAATTCACTGGCTAGGATGGAGGTGAACTGTGTTTGCAGTTCCAAGATTTTTTGTAGTTCCAGGACTCAAAGCTTCGGACTCGACCACTCACGCACCACTCTCCAGTACCTTCCTTTTCAGGATAAGCGCTATGTCCCAACTTCAACGGCTTGCACTACTGATGACGATCGCGGTTACGAGCATCCTCGCCGCAAATCGCAGCGCCTTCGCCCAAAGCTCTGCCGGAAACTATTACGACGCGGGCTACACCAGCATGAGCGCCGACGATCTTTATCTCGATGAGTTGAACTACCGCGCCGAACCCACGTCCACCGTCGAACCATTACCGTTTTTGTTCAGTATGCAATCGCGTCGCCAACGTCCCAACGAAATCGAGATCGAATCACTGACGATCGAACTTAACGATCCCGGTTTGCCGATCGATCAACAGCGCAGCGGTTTTAGTGTTAGCTCACCGATCGAATAGACCTATTTCATTCATCCAGGTTGCGCCTTGCGGATAACCAAATTATGCACACGAAAAAGCGCGTTTTGCTCGTCGAGCAAAACGCGCTTGTCAATTACGCAGAGCTAACCTCAAGTTCGAGGAATCAGAGAAGCGAACTTTAAAACTCAGTTTTTGCTGCGTCATCACATCGCAGCGGAGTTTGCAGTTCCGTACCATTCTCGATCGCGTAACGCACTTTGTCGAGAGCTATGTGCCAATTCCCTAAGTGGTTTTGGCGGAATAGTCGGACGGTGGGATACCAGGGTGTATCGCAACGATCGCGGAGCCAGCGCCAATCGGGCGCGGCAGACAGCAAGACCCAGGCGGGTTTCGCCAGTGCGCCCGCGAGATGGATCACAGAGGTATCGACGGCGATCGTCAGGTCAAGCTGAGTCAGCAAGTGGGCGGTGTCGCCAAAGTCGCGGATGAATGATCCGAGGTCAACCAAGCGTCCCGTGGCGCAAAGCTGATCGAATTGCGCCCGATCGCGATCGCGGACGTCTGTTTGCAGACTATAAAACTGAACGGGGCGATCGTCGTGGGTGGAAGCGATTTCAAACAATGCGGCAAATTCTTGCAGGGGAATTGATCGGCGGAAATCTTGGGCATGAGTCGGACTCCCCGACCAAATAACGCCGATTTTGTATGGTTTAGCTTGGGACAGTTTGGCTTGGGACGGTTTCGTCTCGTCAGGGTTTAGGCCGATCGGCGGGTCAGTTTCCGAGCGATTCTTCGATCCCGATTCGCGCGATAGGTCTGAGGGGCGATCGAGCAAGTCCGCCACCGTTTGCCGGGTTGATTCGTCGCGCCATCCCGGCGATCGCAGGTACGGCACACCGGCGGGAACGGTGTCGATCGTCGTGCGGCACAGATGCGGCAAACTCATCAAAAAGGCTTGATGGTCGTGTTGCGAATCCCCGGCGGGAAGCGGTTCGCCCACGTTAACGATCGCGTCCACGCCCTCCAATGTCTGCAACAAACGAGTTAACGGCAAGCGCGATTCCAGCACGATACGTAAACCCTGCGTTCCCTGTTGCTTGAGCCACGGTACATAGCGCACGGCCTGAATCGCATCACCGTAACCTTGGGACATGCGTAAAATTAGTGTGCAATGTGGGCGAGCGACCCCGTCCCATTGAGGTGGATGATTTCGTTGAATATGCGGCGGCCAGGGTTTGCGATCGAGCCGCGCTTCGTAGTCAGCGAACCCGTCGCGCCACTGTCCGGCTTGCAACAGGGCGAGCGATCGCTCCCAGCGCACGTCAAACTCGGATCGACTTCCGACAGGGGCGATCGCCTCGGCTTGGGCGTAACAGTTGAGCGCGGCTTGGGTCTGGCCGAGATCGCGGTAGGTATTGCCGAGGTTGAGCTGACTGCTCAGGGATTGGGGATCGAGGGTAATGGATCGCTGGAACCAATGAACCGCCAGGGGTAGATCATGGCACTGATAGGCGATCGATCCGCGTAAAATCGCGAGCTGTTGTGCGGTTTGGTGGGGGAGGGGCAGGCGGAGGAGGCGATCGCAGAGTTGGGTTGCGGTGTCAAAGTCTTGGTTTTGAAACGCGGCGATCGTGGCTTGTAATTCCGTTTGAATGTCTTGTTGCCCGTGGGCTTGAGCTTGAACCGCTTGAATATTCTGAAATTCTAGAACCTTGGGATTCGCTTGAATTTCTTGAACTTCTTGAATTTCTTGAAAAAGGTTGCCCATAGACGATATCGGCCTTGGCTGAAACTGCGGAACAGACGTTTGATCGAATGGATCGAACCAAGAAGTCGCTGGCTCGATCGGCGGCAAAGTTACAGGATCAGCCGCTGCATCATCCATCCCAGCAAAATCCGGCTCATTGTCGCGGATCAGTTTCGCCAATGCCTGCCGCAATGCCACCACCACCGATCGCCAATCTCCTGCCAGTTGTTGACGAAACAGTCGCGCCTGCGGATACCAGGGCGAATCCTCGCGATCGGTCAACCACCGCCAATCTGCCACCGCCGCCAGCAGCACCCACACCGGTTTACCCAACGCCCCCGCCAGATGTACCACCGCCGTATCCACACTAATCACTAGATCCAGTTCGGTGATAAAAGCCGCCGTGTCGCTAAAGTCGAGCAAAAACGGATCGAGGTCGATCACGCCCAACGACAGTAGGCGCTGGCGATCGCGCGGTGATGGGTCTTTTTGCAGGCTAAAAAACGTGACGTTGGGCAGGTTCAGCAGCGGCAGCAACACATCCAGACCACACGATCGCTCGTCATCGCGATCGCGCGTCGCACTCCCCGACCAGACAATCCCCACCCGCAGCGCACTGCCCAGCCCGCACGATATCAACAGATCTCGCCCCGCCGCCGAGAGCGCCCCCGGCTTGAGGTACGGCACGGCCTGGGGGATGGTGTCGATCGTCGTGCGGAAGACACCGGGCAGGCTCATGAGCAAGGTAAATGCGTTGAGCGGTGGTGGTGTTTGGCCGGGGAGCAGGAGGCGATCGGCGTCAAATTGGGGCAGGGTTGCCAGCAGTTTTGCCAGGGGCGGACGACAGCCGAGGGTGACGTGAATGCCGCGATCGATCAGGAGCGGTACGTAACGCGAAAACTGGATCGCATCGCCGAATCCTTGTTCGGCCATCACGAGTAACTTAAACGGTTCTGAACGGGTGTGACGATCCGGATTTATGCCTGAATTTATGCCTGAATTTGTGCCTGTATTCAAACCCGCGATCGCCTCTAGATTGCCGTCCCACAGCGGGATTCGCGGCTGAAGGCGTCGCATGTCTTGGATGAAACCCCGCCGGGTCGGGCGATCGTCATAGTTCGTCCAGCCCGGTTCAAATTCGCCGATCGATAATTGCGTCATCCCGAGATGACAGCGGGCGATGTGCTGGTGCGGGTCTCGCTGGACGATCGCGGCCAAAATATCGATGGCAAGCGAAAACCGACCCGCATGGAGGGCGCGATCACCCGCTTGGCGGGCTAACTGTAGCGCATCGAGGCTCAGGGTTTGATCGTAAAGCGCGATCGCCTCCAGACCAACGTGCTTAAGCTCGCCGCGTTGTAGGGCTTGATTTAGGGAACGTAGGGCAATCGACAGGTCTGACAGCATTGAGACATGGTAAACGATGCCGGTTATTGGTCAGCATGTCCGGCTCAAATCGGCGCGATCGTGCGGCTAATGCCTGATTTGCGGCTCTCCCAATCTAGAACCTAGCCCCCAAAACCCAGTCCCCAAAACTCAGTCCCCAAAACCCAAACCCTAAAACCCGATCGCCGGACGATCGCACTGACCGCCCAGCGCGTTCACGATCACACAGGTGTTATAGGCCAACATGCCTGGATAGTCGGCTGCACCCGCGATCGCCGGATCGGGACTATCGACCAATAGTGGCTCCTCGGCGACCGCAATCCCGGCCTCGTTCGCCACCGCCTCGATCAGCGTCGTACTCGATGTATTCTCCGCAAAAATTACCGGAACACCGCTCGCCTTCACCATCTCAACGATCGCCGCTAATGCTGCCGGGGAGGGTTTTTCTGTGGGGCTTAACCCCGAAAGAGCGCTACTTTGCGTCAGACCATAGGCCGCCGAGAAATACCCGAAGGCATCGTGCGTGGTCACCAGTTGACGATCGCCGTCTGGAATCGTCGCGATCTGCTCGCCGATCCAGGCGTGAAGCGTGTCGAGCCGATCACGCAGGGCAGTGGCATTGGTGGTGTAATCGTCGGCGCGATCGGGGTCGAGCGTGATTAACTGATCGGTGATCACAGCCACCATCGCCTTGCCATTGCGGGCGTCATGCCACACGTGCGGATCGGGTACGAGCGCATCGTTATTAGCATCATCATTTTCTGCGTCTTCATGCGGCTTATCATGATCGTGATCGCCTTCATCATGCGCCTCCTCATGGGCATGAGTGTGTCCCTGAAACATGAGCGGATCAGGAACCGCTTGTTCTGCCACGGCCACGATCGCCGGATTCGCCCCCTCAGTCCCCGAAGACTTTACCAGTTCCGCCAGACCGGGCATCAGGTCATAGCCATTATGAAAAATCAAATCCGCCGCCTCGATCGCCGCCCGGTCAGAAGGCTTGAGACGGTAAGCATGGGGGTCTTGTCCCGGAGACATCAGGCAGGTGAGATCGATCGCCTCGCCTACAATTTCCGTCGTGAGATCGCAGAGCAAAGCCGTCGTCGCGACCACTTGCTGACGTACGATCGTCCCTGACCCCGATCCTCCCGATCCCCCCGTCACCTCCGGTTGCGCCGCACATCCCCCCAACAGCCCACCCATCAAACCACTCACCAATCCCAACCGTACAAAATACTCACGCATTACACGCATTATTATCATGAGTCTCTAATCTCTAATTTTTAAATCATGTGACGTCGTGATTTAGGCTATGTTCGAGCCGATATTCGAGCCGATGGCGATCGCACGTCCCGACTTTCACATCGCGCTCAAGCTCACGACAAACAGTAGAATGATAACCATTCTCGCTAATTTTAACTATGCGCCAGCTTCAAAAATACCTCTGGGCATTTGGCCTGGGATGTTTGCTCGCCCTGGTTTCGGCATATCCATCCTGGGGTGATGCCAGTGTCCAGGATCTGCAAACCGTCACCTGGGAGGATCTCCAACCCAGTCAAAACACGACCATCGAAAGGGCCTACGAACAGCTACCAGAGGCGCAGTTGATGGAGTTTGCCGAGTTGGTACGCCGTCAAGATGATCTGAAGCTACACAATCGCCCCGAGGATAAAGCGGAGGCCGATCGTCTGCGCGATCGCCTGATACGGCAAGGCGTGGACGTGGATAAACTGCGGGAACAGGTCGATCGTGCCAGGGCGCATCAATGGGAACAGGCGACGCAGATCAACCCCACGATCGACGATCAATTAATCAAAATCATGGGCTATTTGCTGCCGATCGAACAAACGGCAAGCAATCAGGTGAGTCGTTTTTTGCTGGTTCCCTTTGTCGGAGCCTGTATGCATGTGCCGCCCCCGCCCCCCAATCAGGTGATTTACGTTGAACCCGAGACACCGATCGATGATCCGGGCTTGTTCGCTAAAGTTTGGCTCGAAGGGACAATTCGTCAGCAGCCGTCGAGTCATGTGCTGTTCCGGGTGGATGGTGACCAGCGGGTTGATGTGAGCTATGTTCTGGATTTGACGGCGATCGAGCCGGTTCCCTACGAAGTCATCCGCCCCGAAACTGCGCCGAATTCGTCTAGTTCGGGACCGTTCGACTGGATGAATCGTGACGGGAATTATTCCTGGTGGGAGAACATCCAGGTCAAGATTTCAGAGATGTTCACGACCACGATGACGGATATTCAGGAACGGCGATCGTGGCAGGCTCTGGCGATCGGGCTGTTCGTTTCCTTTGGCTATGGCGTGCTACACACCCTTGGCCCCGGACACGGTAAGGCCGTCATCGTGTCCTATTTCGTCGGGTCGGGCGGCAGTCTGCGGCGTGGTTTGCTGATGGGAGGACGCATTGCGGTGTTTCACGTCCTTTCGTCGATCGTCATTATTATCGTCACCGATCTCATCCTGCGTCAAACCCTCGCATCATCGCCCTTGAGCTATCTGGTGGTGCGTCTGATCAGCTATGCCGCGATCGCCGCGATCGGTGCTTGGATGCTCTGGCAAGCATTGCGATCTACATCTCAAGCCGCTCAAACGGCTTCAAACTCAATCAACCCCAGCTCCCTTGACCCCAAATCTTCCACACTGACCCCAAAAACACCCTCAATCAACCCCACAGCCAACGCCCTACTCTATCCCAGCTTGACCGATCAAATTCAAGCCCAATCCACTCAATCAACGGCCACCCAAGACCCCAACCCGAACCGCCTGCCCGTGTGGCGACACCTCGGCGCTTGCTCCTGTCTCGCCTGCGACGAAGACAGTTCCACTGGTGGCTGGCTCTCCCTGGCGATCGGCGCGGTTCCCTGTAGTGGGGCGCTGCTGATTTTGCTCTACGGGCTGGCGAATAATATGGTGTGGATTAGCATTGCGATGGTGTTGGCGATTTCCTTTGGGATGGCCGTGACACTATCCGTGATCGGGATTGCGGCCATCTGGGGTCGCAATATTGCTGATCGTCGGTTCGCGCCCAACTCCGCGCGGCTAGAGCAGGTCACCCGCTGGGTGCGGATCGCTGGAACCGGCGTCGTCTGTGCGATCGGGGTAACACTCTTTAGCGTCACGCTGTTATCCGGCCTCTCGACCTAACCCGCCCCGGACGAGTCGATCCCGTTCGCCAAATCCTGCACGATCGCGATCGATAACCCCGTCACCCGACTGACCGTCTCGACCCCAAACTCCGCCAACATCTCCCGCGCGATCTCGATCGCCCGCGCCTCCGCTCCCTCTTCGCGCCCCTGCTCAAGCCCCTGCTCAAGCCCCTGCTCAAGTCCCTGCTCAATCCCCTGCTCAATCCCCTGCTCAATCCCCTGCTCAATCCCCTGCTTCAGACCTTCCTTAATGGCATAGCTCAGTCGTCCCTGTTCATCGAGCAGGTTCATACGCTGTTTTTCCGATAGTTCGAGTTCTGGGCGTGAGAGCTGACTTTCATTCGCAATCTCAAAGGCGGCATCAAAATCGGTGTCCAGGAGGATACCGGGAATTTCGTCCAGTTTTCCGGCCTGCTGGATGAAATAGAGCCAGCGATCGCTACGCTTGGCCAACTGTTCCGGGAGTTTGCTGATTTTGGGCAGTTCAGCGAAAATCACTTCGAGGTGATCGCTGCATCGGCGATCAGTGCCGGGTTCGAGGAGTTGGTAGCGGCTGATGGGGTGATCTGTATCGGGGAAAAGAACGAAATCGGTAATCGTCAGGGAGATCACCGGCTTGAGCGACATATAGCCCTGGCCGCGTTGAAGTTGGTTGACGTAAGCTTTCGCCGTGTTATAAATCACACGTTCCGCGAACGCTTCCACGGGCAGGATCTGCATCTCGATAATCACGATCGTCTCGTTATCAAGCACCGCCTTAACATCAAGAATGCTTTGCTTGAGGTCGTAGATCGCGGGATTTTGGTACGGATCGATAATTTCGAGGTCGGTAATCCGTGGCTCGTCGTCGTAAATGATGGCATTTAGCAAATTACGCAGGATCGGCTTGCTGCGCTCTGAAGCGAAAATGCGTTTAAAGCCAAAGTCAGTGCGTGGATCGACGAAGCCCATGATGTTTAACGACGTGAAGGAACTGAAACTGGAATCAATTTAATCTTGATTTGATCTTGGCATAACTTGATATGGGTAGAGCGAAAAGTCCGAATTTTTGAAAAAGTCGGACTTCTGGGATCGGTGATGATTTCCGGGCAATAATTTTAAATTAGATTAAATGACAAAGAAATCGCTTTGATCCACCGGCGTATTGACGATCGCCAAGATTTGCCCCTGAAGGCTAATTTGAGTTTCGGTGAAATCCAAGAAACTCGGCGGGAAAATCGAATCGAGCACAAAACGATCTTCACCCTGGACAAAGTCCGGAATCTGCATCACACCGCCACTGGTTCCCAACACGAACACATCTGCACCCGCGCCGCCGCTGAGTGTATCGTTCCCCGCGCTGCTTACTAGCGTATCGTTACCAAGATCTCCCGAAACAAAGTCAACGCCAGCACCGCCGCTTAAGCTGTCATCATCCTGACCACCGAAGAGAGAATCCGCACCTGCGCCGCCGAATAATACGTCAGACCCGGCGTTACCCACAGCAAGATCGTCGCCCACACCGCCCAGCATCAGATCCGCATCCCGATTCCCAAACAGTGTATCGTTACCCCGGCCGCCATCGATCGTGTCGTTGCCCTGTCCGCCGTAGAGCGTATCGTCGCCCGCACCGCCGAGTAACGAATCCTGACCGGCATTGCTGGTGAGGAGGTCATTGCCCGCACCGCCGTTGAGGGTGTCGCGATCGAGATCGTTGGCTACTACACCACCGTTACCGCCCACTAGCGTATCGTCCCCGGCTCCACCGTCGAGAACGTCGTTATTGCGATTGCCCCAGAGGAAATCGTCACCATCGGCACCAATCAGCGTATCGTCTTCCCGTCCGGCCACCAGTACATCGTTGCCCGCGCCGCCGTTCATCAGATCCTCGCCCTGGTTCCCGCCTAAGATGTCGTCACCGGCATTCCCCTGAATCGTGTCACTGCCGCCGCGACCAAGGATAATATTGTCTTCGTCGTTCCCCACGAGCCGATCGCCGTCGTCCGTGCCGATGATCGGAATCGAGCCGTCGAGTAAATCACTGAGGCGAACATCCTCAAATCCGGCGGGTAAATCGTTACCGCCGAACTGGTTGCGAATGCTGCTGACAAGATCCTCAAGGGCTGCATTACTCGATACCGCTCGCTGTAGCTGGTCGGTGACGTTGCCTAAGATGACGGTTTGCAGTGCGGCCACCTGGTTCAGAAGAGCGCCTCCCTCGCTGGTGTTCACGAGGGCATCGACGCGAGCGTTGGCCGTCGCGAGGATGGTCGAAATTTGTGGCGTGAGGCTGTTTGCGGTGGTTGCGTCGAAGCTCTCGTCTTGCGCGGCGATCGCCTCCGAAACTTCTAGCGCTAGCCCTTGAACGTCTGCGGTGGTAGCGAGGTTAATGCTAGCGCCGGTTTTGATGCGATCGACCAAAGCGGTGAGCGTCACATCAGCCACGCTGGCAATATCCAGCTCGCTCGCACCGGAAAGCAGACCCGCGATCGCCGTAATTGAGTTTTGTACTTTCACCATCGCGCCGAGGGTCGCGGCTCCGTCGGGCTGGGTGGCGTCCGTCGCGGCGATGGGGTCAAGGTTGGCGATCGGGGTTCCGCTGGGCAGTCCCAGGGCTTGTGCGACCTGACGATTCGCGGTTTCGAGATCGGTTCCGTTGCCCACCAGTTCCGTGACCAAGCTGGTGAGGAGCGTCACCACATCGGAGTCGGGCGTGGATTTGACGGGCGTTTCGAGCGGTAAACCGGTCGCCGTATCCACTCCGCCGATCGCGACGATTTGGCCTTCGTTGGGATCGATCCGGCCATTGCCATTTTTATCAAAGGTGGTGAAGTCGATATCCAGCTCGTAGCGGCCCGTGTCGTCGCTCGTGGCGACGGGTTCGGTCGGATCGAGAACGCCATTTTTATTGGCATCGAGAAAAACTTGACTGTTGGCAATGTAGCCGTCCACCACAAAGCCCGACTGATTGACGCGGCTGAAGGGGATGACTTCCCCCACGCTATTGCCGTCGCTGTCTGTGGCGATGAACATCAGGCGCAGGAAGCCCGAATCGGCATCATCGGCAACGTCCAGGCGACGGTTTTCCGCGTCAAAGGTCAGCCATTCGGGGAGGGGCTGCGCAACGGCGTCAATGTTGGTGATGACATAGGCGTTGCTGTTCCAGTCCCAGCGAGCATATTGATAAAAGTTGGCGCCGACTTGCGCCACGGAATAGGTAATATCGCCGCCTTCTGGATCGGTGTAGGAGTCGGCGGCAAAACTGGGGTCGTTGCCAAATTTCCAGTTAAAGGCTTGCGATCGAATGGATTTTTGGGCGATCGGCAAGTCCGTATCCACCACTGGAACATAAAAGGATGTGGAACTCGACGCGCCTGCGGTGTCCGTGGCGATCAGCTGCACGCGCGACTTTTGATAATACTCGTTCCAATTTTGTGCCATATCCCCGGCCAGCGGCGTCCCGGAGAGCGTCCGCGTTTCTGGGTCGAACACCATCCAGTCCGGCGCGATCGCGCTGTAGGTGATCACATCCCCGTCGTCTTCATCGCGGAAGGTGTCTTCCGGAATCGTCAGGCTAAAGGGCGTGTCGATCGCTGCCGTGACGCGATAGCTCAGGACGCCATCAAGCTGCGGCGGATCATTCACATCCGTCAGATCCACCACAAAGGTTTGCGCCACCGTACCAAAGGGCGCATCGGTCTCAGTCGCCTCGACGGTCACTTGATGGCGGATCTGTTCCTCATAGTTCAGTCGTCCCCAGTAGCCGTTCGCCACCACCAACTGATCGCCATCGACCCGGAAGCGTCCCCCGGCACTGTCGAGCAAGCGGTAGGAATGTTCGCCGCCGTCGGGGTCGATGGTGTTGAGGTCGCCGACCACATCGCCCCAGACGCTATTCTCTGCGATCGAGCCATTGCTGAGTTCGATGCCCGTCGGTGCCGCGTTATTGTGAATCGTGATTTCAATTTCGCCCACAACACCGGCCACATAACCACTGGCTGCATTCACCGCTGAGATTTCGAGGATGGCCGTTTCGGGCGTGTCGTTAAGGTTGTCACGTGCCGCCTGTAGCGTCACCACCTGGGTTAATTCTGTGGTGTTGGCTAAAAACGTGACGGTGGTGGTACTGAGGCTAAAATCAGCATCTGTGGCGCTGCTGTCCGGCTTCACCGCGAGGGTGATTTCAACATCGCGCGTCGGCACTTGATTGAGGGAAATGGGAACTTCTAACCGATCGCCTTCCTTAACAAAGGTGGTGGCAGCATCAAAGTTGACCACACCGTCTACTTGATCAAACTCGTTCAGCAGAATATTAACGGTATTGCCCGACAGGACGGCCAGATCGGGGCGATTATCCTGATTGAAATCACCCACCTGTAGCTGTCCAGATAGGCCGGTGGCGATCGTCTCGGAGGCGACAAACTCACCGTTGCCATTGCCAAACAGCATCGTGATCCCAGAACTGGAGGCGATCGCCAGATCGGTGAAGGTATCGCCATTAAAATCAGCGCTCGCCCCTGCGAGGACTCCCGAGATTGGCGTACTGAAAGCATCCACCCCATTAAAGCCATTGCCGGTGCTGATCTGCGTCTTCACGCCAGTGGAACCGCTGACGAGAGCCAAATCAATCAGGCTATCGCTATTAAAGTTTCCGGGAATAACGGCTCCACTACCGCCAAACGATTCGTTAGCAATTTCGGTTTCACTGGTCAAACTGGGGGGAGTGCCGCCCGTGATCACCGAGGCGATCGTCAACTGTGAAAATTGCCCTCCCGTGAAGTTATAAGTGTTCGAGAGCGCAATGAGATCCGTGGTTGTGTCTCCAGATACCTGGGAAGCCACTAGCGAAAAAACAGAATTTTCTTGCCCCCGTCCTGCACCTGACCCCTTCTCGTAAAGATCGACCGCCGACGTGGTGAAGCCCCCGGCACCGTCACCAAATAGCAGATCGATCGATGTCCCAAACCCAACGGACGCCAAATCGGCATTGCCATCACCATTGAAGTCGCCGGTAACAAACGTGCGACCACCAAACCCGCCACTATTCAGACTAATCGACCCGGAGGTTGCACCGAAGCCACCGTCACCATCTCCCGAAAATAGCGAGATATTCCGCCCCGATCGCACGGCTAGATCCGGCACACCATCACCATCAAAGTCCGCGATCGCTCCCTCGCCCGAAAGATCCACGCTGCTCGTCACTTCCGAAAAACTCAGAGCTGTTCCCCCATCATTCCGCAGCACAGCGACCTGACTACCGCCAATAATCAGAACATCATCCAGACCATCTTGATCAAAGTCATTAATATGAATGCGATCGCCGGACGTTGAGATATTGAACGAATTCGGGTTAGAAAACATGACGTGTTCTGGGGGGATGGGTGAATCGAATGTCGCGCGGTGGTATTGCGGCCAAGCGTTAAAAGCAGCACGGTTTCATCATGGCGGGTGCGAACGCGAAACTACACGTTTTGCAATGCATCTTTAGTCTTGTGTCGTGGGTGACGTGCCGAAAGTTCTGATCGCGCTTCAACTTCACTCAGAGACCAACATCAAAACCCACAAGAAAACGCCCCGATCATTGAACGATCGAAGCGCTTCACTGAGATGTTGACGTGATAACAATTCTCTAAAGTCGCGAGATAACTTGTATCTTCTGTCGTTGAGCTTTCGCCCTTTAAGATTGGGGCTAAAGCCCAACTACGTCTAGAAGAGATGTCGCGATGGTTTTAAGAATTGGTATTAGACATTCAGCGAACTCTATTTCGCCGCAACGAGATCTCGTTTCGCTTCATCAGTCGCCAAGAACTTCTCCAGCTCCGTCAACTGATCCGCATCAACCTTGGTTTGCATCGGGCAGAACTTGGGGCCACACATCGAGCAGAACTCAGCGGTTTTGTAAATATCTGCCGGGAGTGTCTCATCGTGATACTCACGGGCACGCTCTGGATCAAGCGATAGCTCGAACTGCTTGTTCCAGTCGAAGTTGTAGCGTGCTGCCGATAGCTCATCATCACGATCGCGAGCGCCGGGACGACGGCGAGCAATATCCGCCGCGTGCGCTGCGATTTTGTAAGCGATCAAGCCATTGCGAACATCCTCAGCATTCGGCAAACCGAGGTGTTCCTTCGGTGTGACGTAGCAGAGCATCGCCGTACCGTGCCAGCCCGCAACGGCTGCGCCGATCGCGCTCGTAATGTGGTCGTAACCGGGCGCAATGTCGGTCACCAAGGGGCCAAGCACATAGAACGGTGCTTCGCTGCACTCTTCCATCTGCTTTTTGACGTTGAACTCGATTTGGTCGAGCGGCACGTGGCCGGGGCCTTCGACCATGACTTGCACGTCATGTTCCCAGGCGCGGCGCGTCAGTTGACCGAGGGTTTTGAGTTCGGCCAGTTGCGCGTCATCGGATGCGTCGTGGGTGCAGCCCGGACGCAGAGAATCACCGAGGCTGAACGACACATCGTACTTTTTAAAGATTTCGATGATGTCATCGAAATGCGTATACAGCGGGTTTTGCTTGTGGTGGTGCAGCATCCAGCGGGCGATGATACCACCACCGCGCGAGACAATGCCCGTGATCCGGTTTTTCACCAACGGCAAATGCTCAATGAGAATCCCCGCGTGGATCGTCATGTAATCGACGCCCTGTTGCGCGTGCTTCTCGATGATGTGCAGGAAGTCTTGCGCTGTGAGATCTTCGATGTTGCCGTGGACGCTTTCGAGGGCTTGGTAGATCGGTACAGTGCCGATCGGAATCGGCGAAGCACCGATAATCGCCGTACGAATTTCGTCCAGGTTACCGCCACCGGTGGAGAGATCCATCAGCGTGTCCGCGCCGTACTTCACCGCGAGTTCGAGCTTGGCGACCTCTTCCGTGATGTCGGAACTGTTCGGCGACGCACCAATATTGGCGTTAACCTTGCACTTCGAGGCAATCCCGATCGCCATTGGCTCCAGATTCGGGTGATTGATATTCGCAGGAATAATCATTCGACCGCGAGCCACTTCATCGCGAATTAGCTCCTCCGGCAGGTTTTCACGTTTTGCCACATAGGCCATCTCTTCCGTGATGACGCCCTGACGTGCGTAGTGCATTTGCGACACATTCGCCTGACCACTACGCTTGGCGATCCATTCAGTACGCAACATACTCAAAATATCCTCGATAAACAGCTTCCCTCCGCCGGTACTAACCGGACTCAGGTTCCAAGGGTGTTTCTCAGCTCGATTGATCGAGCACCCCTAGCTTAGTTGGATATTGTATCGCAGATATTTAATCCTGCTTGTCTAATCTTTAAAACTACAAAAAAACAATTTTCGTCAACCTCTAGAGACAAGGTTAAAGATGATCTCGTGATGTGAGCATGGATCAAATAATCCTGGAACACCAAAGACCAACGCCTGTTGCTCACCTATTCTAAAAATCTTAGGGGATATTTTTTTACAAAAGTCTATAATTCTCTACTTTTCAAGTTTTAAGTTCAAACTTTACTCAGTCTCAAAACTATTAGATTAGGGCTGATTGCTATTTCAAGAAATACAGAGATCACCATGGATGGCGAGCCAGATGCAGGGCGGATCGGTACTGGTGGCCGTCACCCGATGGCGGCAGTGCGCGGGTAGGAGCAAGTAATCTCCGCTCTGGAGGTGGGTCTTACCTCCATCGCTGTAGATGAGTGTGGCGTGACCTTGAAGCAGCACCACCCATTCATCTCGATCTTGGTCATACCATTCACCATCGGGGGTGGTGTGTCCCCAGGAGATGATGCGCTCGATCGTGGTGTTTGGGGTGTCCTGAATCGTCTGGACGTATTCGCGATCGGGACGAGGATGAGGCAGATCAAACAGATTTGGCACGGTCAGAATTCTGATGTGGCGTTGGCGTGGTGGTTCGAGGCGTGTAAATGCAGTCCCGGCTTGAATGTGTCGAAATATTAAGGTTTATTTGTGCGATCGGGAACACAAGCTGGATGTGATGGAGGTTAGCATTATCCATAGATCTACGTCATGGCATACGCAAAGATTATGTTTTAGGCTAGGCATCAGGAGCTCTGAAAAGTCAGTCTGAAACATTTTCAAGTCTTCACCTGAAGTGACCATTCTTTCGAGTCTCGCTTCACGGATTTAGGGTGTGGCGTCCTGAAAAGGACGAAATAGCACACAGAAATCGTATGTGAGACCTGTCGCCTCCCGTTCGACTTTCGCGTGATGCTTGCTTTTCTGTCACTGAGAACGAGGGTAACTATGCCGAAAATGAGTTCTTTTAAGCCCGGAGACCGCCATGATCTCGCAGATCAGAGTGGTAACTTTACATCCAGTGTAAAGAGAAGCTCCGCTGATGTTGCACTTGATGTGGACGACGAGCCTAGCATCGATAGTCCCCCCCCTAACGTCAGCGTTTCCGTAGAGTATGCAGATACGCCAGATGTGGCCAGTGGCGGCGGTCGTAATACAACCGATCTCGTCCGGCTATACCTTCAAGAAATCGGCAAGGTTGATCTGCTAGGGCGCGACGAAGAAGTTTTTGAAGCGCAGCAGGTTCAGCGCTATATGGACTTGCTCGAACAGCGTCAACAGGCCGCAGAAGAGGATGAACTCTTACAGCGCTGCGTGCAACTTGTCCATGTGCGGGACAATCTCACCTCGCGTCTCGGGCATCGTCCATCGTTGGAGCGTTGGGCGAAGGAAGGCGAGATTGAACGATCGGAGCTTAAGCCCACTCTGGCCAAAGGCAAGCGACGCTGGGCCGAGTTGGTTGGCCTGAGTGTTGAGGAGTTAAATACGATTCAGACGGAGGGACAACGCGCGAAGAAGCACATGATCGAGGCGAATTTGCGTTTGGTGGTGTCCGTCGCGAAAAAATATCAAAAGCGCGGTCTCGAACTGCTTGATTTGATCCAAGAAGGAACGATCGGCCTTGAACGCGCGGTTGAAAAGTTTGACCCAACGCGCGGCTATCGCTTTAGTACGTATGCTTACTGGTGGATTCGCCAGGGAATTACTCGCGCGATCGCCACCCAAAGCCGCACGATCCGCCTGCCGGTGCATATCACCGAAAAGCTCAACAAAATCAAAAAAGCACAGCGCCAATTTGCTCAGGAAAATGGCCGCACTCCCAGCGTGAGCGACATCGCGGTCATGCTGGGAATGACCGTTGATCAAATTCGAGAGGTGATGTTGCGCGTGCCGCGATCGATTTCCCTTGATGCGAAGGTCGGCAAAGAGAAAGATACGGAGTTGGGCGATTTGCTGGAAACAGCAGAGGCATCACCGGAAGATCTCCTCGTTCGCGAATCGCTCCAGCGCGAGCTTCAGCAACTTCTGGCAGACCTCAGCAGTCGTGAACGTGACGTGATCCGTCTGCGCTTTGGGCTCAATGATGGTGTTCCGTCGTCGCTAGCCGAAATCGGTCGTACGTTGGATCTCTCCCGTGAACGTGTCCGACAAATTGAATCGAAAGCGCTGCAAAAGCTGCGTCAGCCCAGTCGCCGCAACCGTGTGCGGGATTTCCTGGAAGAGTTGGAATAGATCGAGTATTGATGCGATCTCAATCAACGCTTCTGGGTGGGGCGAGAAATCCGACGTTTTGAAAAAGTCGGATTTCTGGGATGGGCGATTATGTCCGGGCAATACTTTAGTACCAAGATTGCATCCACATTCGCAGCTCGAAGGCTTCACGCGAGAGGGGTAGACCCAGGAACAGCGGAGACCAAAAGAGAAATGCAACAAAGCAAATCAGGATGACCGTGGGTGCGATCGCGCGGAGGTGAAGTTCTGATCGTTGCCAGACGCGATCGAGCACCCAGGCTAGAGCCATGAAGCTAAAGAGTGACGCTCCCATGTAGTGATAGATGTAGGTACAGCGCGACACTAGCATCCACGGCACAAAGTTGGCGCCATAGCCGATCGCGATAAAACTGCCGACACTAAGATTGATCGGAGAGACCAAATTAACCCCAGCGACGAGATGCACTTGACGCAGGCGATCGTCGCGTCCAACGCGCCACAACCACAGCGCAACGACCATCAACGTGCCTAAAATAGCGAAGGTGGAAAACCACCAGAGGACGGGCGTACCAAAGGCGTGGACATCAATCACGGTTTCCTTACCGCCATCCTGCCAGCCTTGAAAGTAGTAGCCAACGGGACGGATCATCCACGGCCAGGAAAACCAGGGCGAACAGTAGGGATGCGTTTCGCCAACGTTGCCACCCACTTGGGAGTGATACCCCAAAATTTGCTTTTGCATTTCCCAAAAGCCGTAGCTCGGTGCAATCTTGAGGTGATAGACCCAGGATAGGCGGTAGACGATCGCCGGGACGATCGCCAGGGTTAGCGCGAACAGCGGCAGCGGAATCCGCGCCGCGCCGCGCAGGGAGTTATTGGCGGGAATTCGCGCCACTCGGTTTTGGCTGAATTTCTCAAAGATGCTTGGCTTGACGGAAGCAACATGCGGCGCAATTTCAGACGCAATTTCAGACGCAATTTCAGGCGCAATTTCAGGTGTGGCGGTATCCGCGATGTCCGATGATTCGGTGGGCGGATAGAGAGGCATCAGGGAATTCGCCTCAGTGGATGAGTCCTGATCGTGCATAGCCTGGGGAGCGATCCAACTGAGGAGCAGCGCCAAGGCATAAAACCCATAGACCGCCATCAGAAACCCGAGGCCATTCCACTTCACTGACCAGCACGCCCCGAAACCAATCCCCGCCAAAATCAGCCAGAATGTTCGACCATGTCGCCGATCGACAGCCATCAGAAAGCAGATTAGCCCCAGCAAGCCAAAGGTTAACAGGTAGGTATTAATCAGGGCATAGCGGGATTCCACCAAGAGCAAACCATCGAGCGCCGTTAGCATTCCGGCGATGACGCCGAAGGAGACCCGATGCCCGATTTTGTAAGCGAGAATGCCGACCCAGAGGGGGATAAGCGTCCCAAAGGCAGCGCCGATCCAGCGATAGCCAAAGGCAGAAATTGCCGCAACGCCTTCTGTACCGCTACCACTTTGCTGGAGGGGCAAGAATTGAAAAATCCAGAGCCCGATCGCGATGATGTACTTACCCAGCGGAGGATGCACATCAAAAAATTCGATGCCTTTGAGGTAGTTGTAACCGTAGGTCGCGAAATAGACTTCGTCGAAAACCGGTGCGTTAAAGCGTGAGAGTCCCCAAAACCGACAGACAAAGGCAAAGAACAGCACGCCGAGCACGGCGATCGCGGCAAAGCTGGTCTTAAGGCGGGGTTTCATGACGGCGAGCTGCGCGAGCAGTTGCGGGGTGAGCGATCGAAAGGGTGTGAGCCAGTACAGATAGACGAAATATCGCTATCTCGAAGTCAAGCGGTCAAACATTGCCAAACATCATCAAGGCAAGGCGATTTCTATCGGCTCTCATGCTAGCGAAATCTCCTAGGCTCTAGGACAAACGTGATGTTACGTTACAGCCAGGGATTAGACGTTACGGGGCGCGAAGAGAGAGAGCTTAAGTCGCAATAATGGCCGCATCGATCGCGCTCACCAGGCGATCAACGCTATCGGTCACCGCCAGAGATGCCATGCCTTGCCGCATCTGGGCGAGAGCATCCGGATTCTTGAGTAACTCGATCACTTCGATCGCGAACTGATCAGCATTCAGATCGGCCTGACGGTACATCCGCGCCGCGCCAGCATCGACAAAAATTTGGCCGTTATAAAACTGATGATCTTCGGCAGCAAAGGGAAAGGGGATCAAAATCGCGGGCGTACCGCTAACGCTGAGTTCGGTAACAGCTCCGGCTCCGGCGCGGGAAATCGCCAGGGTCGATCGCTGTAATAGTCCGGCGATGTTGTGATAGAACGGCAGCGAAATATATTGCTCATGTTCGATCAACCCCGCCTCGGGATCATTCTCGCCCGTCAGATGCACGACCCAGGCTCCAGCCTCAAACCAGCGCGGCAGACACTCGCGCACCATACGATTAACCGCGACCGCGCCCTGACTGCCACCCATCACCGCAATCACCGGCACATCGTCGGGGATCGCTAAATCTAGACCGATCGGCGAGAGAAATTCGGCGCGTACCGGTGTCCCGACGTGGAGTACCTGCGGCGCTTCGACCCGATCGGCGGCTTCGGCAAAGCCAACCGCGAGGGTATGACACCAGCGGCCACAGGCACGGGTAACCTTTCCCGGTAGAGCATTCGACTCGTGCAAAATCGTCGGCAAACCCCGCAAGCGGGCGGCGATGATGGCCGGAGCCGCAATGTAACCGCCGGTCGTGAGGACGGCATCGAAGCGATCGAGCATTCGATAGCACTGCCAAATCGAAATCCCGAGGCCGATCACGGCTTTAATCGCGCCGATCGGCCCGCCCTGCAAGCCGGACACCGGGACATAGTGCAGCGGATAGCGATCGCCAACCAGTTCCGTTTCCATGCGATGACGCACCCCGAGCCATTCGATCTCCCAGGGTGTCCCATCCTGCGATCCCGACGTGGCCAACCGTGCGGCGATCGCCAAAGCAGGGAATAAATGCCCGCCGGTTCCGCTAGCCGCTACCAGTAGGCGGCGCGGTGGACGGTGCGACGCGGCGGCGGAGGCAGTGGAATTCGCAGTCATTTGGGCGGAAGAACGCTCGGGGGTCACGATATCGCGCTCGATCGAGTCGCAGGGATTTGTACAATCAATAAAGATGACGCTACCGCAAACCGGACAGGCTCGTGTGGTTCGATCGGCTCGATACTCTATCGATTCGATCCATCACAACGGTTCCAAGTCGGGATCAGGCTAGAACCGGGCCGGAACATTTGTCGGTAGCCTCAGTCGAGAACTTTACCCTAAAAGACGAGCGCTCATGAGTAACGGTGGAATATTTCAGCATGGAATGCCTAAAGCTGGGCGTGACTCGCGCGGCTCGCGCAACTCCGGTCGTAGTTTCGCGATCGCCGCACTGCTGACGATCGGGAGCGCGATCGCAGGGTATGCCGCCCCTGTGCGGGCGGAGTCGCCGGAGTCTGCGCCACAGGAAGTATTGACCACGATCGAGCGTCTCGAAACGGCAGCGAACGATCGCGATCTCGCTAGCCTGATGGATGTCTACGCCTCGAATTTTGAGCATGATGACGGGTTTGATCGCCGTGAACTACGCAGCGCGATCTCCCAGTTCTGGAACCGCTATGCAACCCTGAGTTACGAGATTGAGTTACTGGATTGGGAAGCGACCGCCACGGGCTACATTACGGAAACTGAGATCACAATGATGGGGCAGACGACAGGCGATCGTCCCTATCAATTGGAGTCGGTCATGCGATCGCGCCAAACGTTTGCCAACAATCGCCTAGTGCAGCAAACCACCCTTGAAGAAGCCAGCACACTATCGGCGGGCGCTGCTCCCCCGATGGTGCGGATTCAGCTTCCCGACGGTGTGGCTCCCGGCGATCGCTTTGAGTTTGACGCGATCGTGCTCGAACCCCTAGGCGATAACTTTTTGCTGGGCGGCGTGCTAGAGGAATCGGTGGATTTAGCCATCGATCGCGATCCGGCCTTCATCGAGCTACAGCCCCTCAATGCGGGCGGTCTGTTCAAAATCGGGACGGCTCCGAGCGAGAGTAGCGATCTGTGGATTTCCGGGGCGATCGTCCGTAAGGATGGCATCACGATCGTCACCCAGCGTCTCCCCGTTTCCTTTACTGCTGCTCGCTAGTTCGGCGATAGCTTTCCGTCTGTCTGCATCTACCTCCCCAAGTCTCGACCTATGAACGTAAAAACTCACCCTCAAGCCGATCGCTCCGCGTCGCCGCAACGCCGCCGATCGGTTTGGGGGTGGGTGATTGTTCGTCATCCCCTTGTGTTACTGACGGTGTTTTTGGCGTCATCGGGTGCGATCGGTGCTGCGATCAGTCTGGTGATCGTCAATGGCTGGGTCACCTCGCTGCGATCGGAGTTATTCCCGCCACCGCCGCTACCGGTGACGGCAATTCGATCGCTCATTGCCAATCAGCTCGACGATCAGCAGGCGTTGCACACCGCGAAGCAAACGCTGACAACGATCGTGACCAGTGAGCAGGAGCGTCGTTTGGGTCGTTTTTATTTGGGCGAAACGGTGTTGGTGTATCAAGGCGTGGGGTATGCCCGTGCGGCGATCGACCTGCGCCAAATCCAGTTCGCAAATGTCGATCGGGAGAATGGCTCCATTCGCGTCACTTTGCCCCCGGCTCACCTCGCGGGGGTTGAGTTGGATGTGGAACAGTCGAACATTCTCGAAGAACAACGTGCTTGGATCGCGCCGAATGTAGAAACTCAGCTTTATGCGGAGGCGGAGCGGGTGGCGGTGCGACAGATGCGTCAGGCGGTTTGCGGGGGGGATGCGTTATTCGATCACGCTTCGTCTCAGGCGTCTACGCTGATCCGCGAGATTCTAACGGCGGCTCGTTATACCAATGTGATCATCGAGACGATGGATGGCGATCGAGTGGGTTGCCCGACGGGTTGAGAATTCACAAAAAAGAGCCGCCCGCAAAAGCGAACGACTCAAAAAAAATCCAGGTTTTAGAGCGAAGCCTGCGATGAAATAGCAGACTTATCATTTGAACGGGTCAGCGGGATCACTCTGGAGTGGGCGAATGTTTACCCCGCTGAATTCTGTTGAGTTGAGTTAAATCTAGATCAGGCCGACTTGCGACAGAATGCCTTGACCGGTCATGATTTCAGTTGCAATACCGATCACAAAACCGAGCATGGCCAGACGACCGTTCCAGGTTTCAGCAAATTGGGTAAAGCCGAATTTCGTTTCGTTTTCCATGATGTCTATCTCCTCAAGTGAGTAAGATTGAGTGCCTCTACACAGAAGTTAACACAGGCAAACGGGGTGTGCAACGTTTCGTGAAACAGGCTTGACCTTTTACTGGGTGGTCTGTTCGGCTTTCTCGCATTGGCTTGGTTCGGTCGGTGGCGCGTCTGTATTTGGGGTTACCAAATTGCAGTCGTAATCTGCTGATTCGGGTTAAGACGGCAAGATCTGAGTCGCGAGCTGGTTGGCGAACTGGGTCGCAAACTGAGTGGCAGCGACGGTCAGGTCTTGGCCGAAGGGAAGGCTATCGATCGCCATGGCGAGACACAACAGCATCAGATAGAAGATCGACCACTTAAACGTATCTTTGGCGACGTTGGTGTCGTCGGGCGTTTGCAGCAACGATCGCGCTTTGGCGAGAAATACAGCGCCCAAGCCGATCGCCGCCACGGCATAAATCGCACCGCACACACCGAGGGGATACACCAGCCCCAGCGTTGCCGCCACCGTCAGCCAGGTATAGATCCAAATTTGTTTGGCGGTTTCGGCATTACCGACGATCGTCGGCAACATCGGTACGTTCACCTCGGCGTATTCATCGCGAATATAGATCGCCAGCGCCCAGAAGTGCGGCGGCGTCCAGAGGAAGATAATGCCGAAGAGCAGCCACGCCGCCCAGGACAGTTCGCCGGTGACCGCAGCCCAGCCCACCAGGGGCGGAATTGCTCCAGCCGCGCCACCGATGACGATGTTTTGTGGGGTGTGGCGTTTGAGCCAGTGCGTGTAAATCAGGACGTAGGCGACGATGCCGGATTGGGCGAGCAGAGCGGCGTTGAGGTTGGCGAAATAGGTCAGGACGGCAAAAGAAGCGATCGCCAGCACCGCCGCAAAGATCAGCGCGTCACGGGGACGAATGCGCCCGGACGGGATCGGACGCCAGCGGGTGCGCTCCATGATCTGGTCAATGTCGCGATCGTAAAAACAGTTGATCACGTTAGCCGACGCCGCAGCCAACCAACCGCCCGCCAGGGTCGCCAACAGCAATATCGGATCAACATTTCCCCCAGATGCTAAAAACACCGCTGCGGCTGTTTCAATCAGCAACAGCACGATGATGCGCGGCTTGGTGAGCTGGTAGTAGCTCTTGCAGAGTTGCCCGAGGGTTTCGTGGTGACGATCGGCAGGGTTGCGGGTTGTGGTGTTAAGCAGATCTTGCATAATTCTCGGTTAGATCTCAGATCAGGGGAATGCGTGGAACTATGGTTGAGGCTAGCGATGGCGATGGCGATGGAAATAAATCGAGGGGTCGCGACATGCCAGGTTGCCTCGGAATGATGGGCGCAACGGTCAGATAGCCTCGCGGTGGGTGTGATCGATCGAAACGGGACGATCGCGTCGCGCCAGGATAAAGAAAGCGAGCAGTGTACCGAGGAGAGTTGCGCCAATCAGTTGGTGCGCCACAGTCAGCGGTTCAACCTGGAGATGGAGATAAAACGTCCCAAAACCAAGGCCGATTTGGAGCAGCACAAGCACACCAGAGCTATAGGCGAGGGCGCGGAGCAGCGGATTGAGCTGGGGCGATCGCCACGCCCAGATAACGAGCGCGAACACAGCGAGGGTCGGGGGTATGACGCCGAACAGGTGGCTGTACATGATGCGACAGAGGGAGGCAAAACCGCCCAAGCATTGGTGTAGCGCCCATTGGGAGGACACCAGCGCCCCGATCAGACTTTGGAGATAGACCAAGAGAGCAGCGATCGCGCCAGCCCAATAAATTCGGCTATGAAACGGCTGAATCGCGTCCTGGGAACTCTGAGGCTGAGGCTGAGGCTGAGGCTGAGGCTGAGGCTGAGGCAGCAGCGCCACTGCACTCATAACGATCGTGGCGAAGAACAGTAACGCCGTCCCCAGATGAGCCGTCACAATCTCAAACTTCAACAGCTCTGTCACGGTGAGCGCCCCCAGCCCGCCTTGGACGACCACCAGCACCAGCGCGGTCAGGGAAACCGGCAGCGTCCAAGCGGGAAGCTGCGATCGCCACTGAAGACTACGCACCACCAGCCAGATCGTCATCAGGCCAATCAGCGAGGCATCCAGGCGATGAAACCATTCCAAAAAGACTTGCAGGTTCATCTCGGCTGCGGGAACGAGCTTGCCGTAGCACAGCGGCCAATCGGGACAGGCAAGTCCTGCATTTGCGACCCGCGTCGCACTGCCGATCGCCATCAGTGCCAGGGTTGCAAAGGCCAATTTCCAGAGCAAACCCCGTACGCGGTCGATCGGCTGGCGCGTAGGGGTCGCGCTCGCAGCACTAGAGGGTTGAAGCGGTAAAACTGGATTTGTCATGGCGTCACCAAAGTCGTTGCGAGGCACTGGTCGATCGCGGCTCAGTTGCTTAAGAAAGCTAGAAAACAATTGCCTCGGTTCAAACCGTAACAAACCAGAAGAGTCTTAGCTCTCGTGGCTTAAAAATGCTCGCAAAAAACCGAGTTCAAGGCCAGAAAAACAGGGATCACGGGAGATTTTCGACCGTTGTGTTAAGCCTTTTCTACCTGTTAACTAGATCGCCAAAACCTTTGCTAGAGAAAAGGTAGAGGCACAATAATCGATCCGGCTTCCCCCTTGGTCTCTCGACGAAACTGTTATGTTTATTGACAAATATGACAGCAACGTAAAGATCCCAAAGAAAACGTAAAAAACTAGGCCGTATCCCGACATCCTAAAGGCGACTGCTCTAACTTAGAAGACATCCCGAGGCTTATATTTTTAATCCATCGATCGTGGCGCACTCGTAACCAGTCTCATTGACCTCTCCAATCCGGGTTTGTCCGAAGGGAGATGAGATTGACGTTGTCATCGTCACGTCTTGAATGATTCTGAAGTCGCGGCCTCATTGTCCGCCCCGTCGCCGAACTTACGTCGAACTACATGGAACGCGCCAAAATCTCACCCGCGATCAGCATTTCCGTCGCCGGGGTTGCTATCACGGTTATCAGCCTCTGGTACGGCCAGAATCACGGCTGGTTGCCGGAGGCTGCTTCGCAAAACGCTCCCCTAGTGGATGGTCTGTTCAACCTGATGATGACGATCTCTGTCTGGCTGTTTCTAGCCATACAGGGCGTGATTGTCCTCGCAATTATTAAATTTCGGAAACAGCCTGGAGATGAAACTGATGGCCCACCGGTCGAAGGAAATCTGTCGTTAGAGCTAGTCTGGACGGCGATCCCCGTCGTCATTGTGATGGTGCTTGCTGTCTATAGCTTTGATGTCTACCAGCAGATGGGTGGCCTTGATCCGATGGCCTCACACGACCATACGCGTATGGCGAAGGTTTCCTCTGGATCGGCGATCGCCGGTTCTCTAGATGGGGATCAAGGCTTGCCGCGCGGTGGCCAAAAAGTGGCACTCGGCATTGGTGCTAGTCCCAGCTCGGAAGGAATGGATGCGGACGTCACGATCGACGTAATGGGTCTGCAATACGCCTGGTTGTTTACCTACCCCGGTAACGTCATGGCCGGAGAACTGCACGTTCCTCTCGGTCGTGATATCCAGCTTAATTTGCAAGCTCAAGATGTCCTGCACGCCTTTTGGGTTCCACAGTTTCGCCTGAAACAGGATGCCATTCCGGGACGCATGAGCGAGCTGCGTTTTCGTCCAGAAAAGACAGGAACCTATCCGATCGTCTGCGCGGAACTCTGCGGTCCATTTCATGGTGCGATGCGGTCTGAAATCGTCGTTGATACGCCAGAAGATTACGATGCCTGGTTTCAAACCCAGATCGCCAGCGCGGTTAATGCCGATGCCAGTGACTCCCGTTTAGCGTCCGCTGCGATCGGCATGACCGGTCTCAGCGACGCGGATCGAATCGGGCTCCACCCCAACGCACCTGCCATTGACGCCGAGACGATCGCCCAGATGGCACATCATCACCACGACCACAGCAACCCTTAACGCCCTGCGTTTGTCTGCCTAAAATCACCGTGAGATCGCCGTTAAAACGGTAACGCCGGAGATGTGTACCCTCACGCATCTCGGCGGCCTCACCACAACTCATCATCAGTTTCCTATCCGCCCGTTAACGAACAATCTTCGAGATCCACTATGAGTGTTAGCACCCTCGAACCGACCCAGACTCCGCCGCCGCCAAAGCCTGCCCACCCCGAACGCCACTGGAAAGACTTCTTTGGCTTCAGCACCGACCACAAAGTCATCGCAATCCAATACTTTGTCGTCAGCTTTGCCTTTTACCTCGTCGCTGGGGCCATGGCCACCAGCATCCGCGTCGAGCTAGCCACACCGGACGCCGATTTCCTCGGCTACGAAAACTACAACGGCGTCTTGACCCTGCACGGCACGATGATGATCTTCCTCTGGATCGTCCCTGCCGGTGCAGCGTTTGCCAACTACCTGATCCCCTTGATGATCGGCGCGAAGGATATGGCCTTCCCCGTCCTCAACGGTCTGGCCTTTTGGCTTGTGCCGCCCGGTGGTGCGCTACTTCTACTCAGCCTGTTGGCCGAAACGCCACCGTCCGCCGGTTGGACATCGTACCCACCCCTAAGTCTGATGACCGGACAGGTGGGGCAGATGATGTGGATTTTGGCGGTGTTACTGCTGGGAACGTCATCGATCCTCGGTGGGGTCAATTTTGTGACCACCATCCTTAAAATGCGGATCAAAGAGATGGGCATCTACGATATGCCCCTGTTTTGCTGGGCGATGCTGGCGACGTCGATGCTGATTTTGATCTCGACGCCGGTGTTGGCTGGTGCGCTGATTTTGCTGAGTTTTGACCTGTTGGCCGGAACCGCATTTTTCAACCCCACCGGCGGCGGCGACCCGATCGTCTACCAGCACATGTTCTGGTTTTACTCGCACCCGGCGGTGTACATCATGATCTTGCCGGTATTCGGCCTGATTTCCGATGTGCTGCCGGTACACGCTCGCAAACCGATCTTTGGCTACAAAGCGATCGCCTATTCCAGCTTGGCGATCGCCTTCCTGGGCAATATCGTCTGGGCGCACCACATGTTTACCAGCGGGACTCCCGGCTGGCTGCGGATGTTCTTCATGGCCGCGACGATGGTGATCGCCGTACCGACGGGCATCAAAATCTTTAGCTGGGTCGCGACGATTTGGGGCGGTAAGCTACGGCTGAATTCGGCAATGCTGTTTGCGATCGGCTTTGTCTCAATGTTCCTCGTCGGCGGTCTCAGCGGCGTCATGGTCGCCTCGGTTCCCTTCGATATTCACGTCCACGATACCTACTTCATCGTCGCCCACTTCCACTACGTCCTCTTCGGCGGCTCCGTCTTCGGTATCTATGCCGGGATCTATCACTGGTATCCCAAGATGGTCGGTCGGATGCTCGATGAAACCTGGGGCAAGATTCACTTTGTCCTAACTTTTGTGGGCTTTAACCTCTGCTTCTTCCCGATGCACATCCTTGGTTTGCAAGGGATGCCGCGTCGTGTGGTGCAGTACGATCCCGCTTTTACCGACATTAACCGTATCTGCACGATCGGCTCGGTCATCCTGGCGGTTTCGACCCTACCATTCCTGTTTAATGCCGTGTATTGCTGGTTCTGGGGCGAAAAAGCGCTACCGAACCCGTGGAATGCGCTGACCCTAGAATGGCAGACCAGCTCGCCACCGATCATCGAAAACTTCGAGGAAGATCCGGTGTTGTGGTCAGGTCCTTACGATTACGGCATCGACTCTGAACCGGAGGAAGATACGCGATCGGTCGCCGAGCTCCTCGCGGAAGTGAAAGCCGAGATGTAATCCCCGATCGATGTATCGCAACGAGTCGGTAGTCGGTAGGGTGTGGGCATCGGTCACGTAGCCGATTCATCGGTTGATCTTTGCCGCCACAACGCACCGATGGTCAAGCGCTCAAGGGCTGTAGTGCGTTACGGTCTATCCCCATTGATCGTAGTCAATCCAAATGAATTGTGGCCGCAACACACCCTACCGAACGACCGAAAACCGGCTACCGCTAAATCTCACCCAAACGCAGTTTTTAGGACACGCACCATGCAAACCACCGCTGAGACACAAACCCACGGCGCGATCGAAGTTGAGCACGACCACGGCCACGGCGACCATCCCGACTACCGCCTTTTTGGTATGGGAGTGTTCCTCTTTGCTGAGGCGATGATTTTCCTCGGCTTGTTCGCGGCCTATCTAACCTTCCGTTCAGTTGCGGAGGTGTGGCCACCGGCGGGTACACCCGAACGGGAATTGCTACTACCGGGGATCAACACAATCATCCTAATTTCGAGCAGTTTTGTGATGAATCGCGGCAACCAGGCGATTAAGCAAGATGATGTGAAGGGGATGCAGTTTTGGTTTGGACTCACGGCAGCCTTGGGCGCGATTTTTCTTGTGGGTCAAGGCTATGAGTACTACACAAATACGTTTGGTCTGACCGACAACCTGTTTACGAGCACGTTTTATGTGTTGACGGGTTTCCACGGTTTGCACGTGATGTTTGGTCTGTCGCTGATTCTGTTGGTGTTACTGCGATCGCGCACGCCTGGCCGCTACAGCAGCACGTCACACTTCGGCATCGAAGCTTCGGAACTTTACTGGCACTTTGTCGATGTGGTCTGGATTGTTCTGTTCTTGATTCTCTACATCTTATAGACTGAAAACCGGGTTTCTTCGACAATGACTCGATCGTGTTCAAACTACGTCTAGAAACCCGGTTTCTTCGGTTACTCTTAGAGACCAATACCCCTACAACCTGTATCAGTTATTTCAAACCTAACTCAATAAAATTAATATTTCGCAATCTCCGACAGACTGTCATTTGACGGTTATGGTTACGGTTCGCCATAGTGAGTCATCAAAGTATCAGTTCTAGATATCATTCTGACTCTTAAGCCATGCAATGAACCTGGACTGAATCTTACTGATGATCGCTACTGGTTAAACCTAATAAATTCATCATGTTTCAAAGAGTTATGATTGCTTGTTGCACAGTTGCAGCCAGCTTTTTGATGTTTGCAGGTAACGCAATGGCGGGCGATATTGCCGCCGGTTCGCAAGTTTTCGCGCAGAATTGTGCAGCCTGTCATATTGGCGGCGGCAACGTCGTGAACGGTTCAAAAACGCTCAAAAAAGCGGATCTTGAAAAATACGATATGTATTCCGTCGATAAAATCGCTACTCAAGTTACGAAGGGCAAGATGACGATGCCTGCTTTCTTAGGTCGCTTAGACGAGACACAAATTGCAAATGTAGCGGCTTATGTCTACGACCAAGCTGACAAATGGTAATTCGGATGAATCATTCTGTTGAATGACCATTCTTCGGACTTAAAGTCCGGGGAGCATGTCAATTCCCTATCAGAAACCGGGCTTCTTCGATCTTTAAATAGATTCTTGAAGAAACCCGGTTTTCTTGTGCTAGTCCAGCTCGCGACGGCCTTCGAGCGCACGAGCTAGGGTGATTTCGTCAGCATATTCAAGATCGCCGCCCATCGGCAGGCCAAACGCGATCCGTGTCACCCGCGCGAACGGGCGCAATAATTGACCGAGATACATCGTTGTCGTCTCACCCTCAACGCTGGCCCCGATCGCCAAGATCACCTCCGACACCTCGCCCTGACTCACCCGCTGGATCAACGGCTGAATGTGGAGCTGTTCGGGGCCAATGCCGTCCATCGGCGAAATCACACCGCCCAACACATGATATTTGCCGCGAAATTCCCGCGTTTTTTCCAGGGCGATCACGTCGCGGGAATCCTCGACCACGCAGATGATTTGCGGGTCGCGCCGAGGGTTGCGGCAAATATCGCAGGTGGGATCGGCGGAAAGGTGAAAACAGGTATGACAAAGACCGACCTTTTGGCGGGCTTCGAGCAGCGCTTCGGCCAGCGCCGTGACCTCAGCCTCGGGGCGCTTGAGGATGTGCAGTGCTAGACGCTGGGCGCTTTTGGGGCCGATGCCGGGTAAACGTTGGAATTGCTCGATCAGGCGAGCGAGGGGACGGGTATAGATGGGATAACCTCCGCGATCGCTGGTGATGCTGTGGATAATTCGGTCGAGTCGGTCTGGACAGCCAGGACGGTCAAATATAGCAGTTGGGCGGCGATCGTGTGGAGGAATTCAGCCAGCCTGGGGAGGGCGAGAAGTTCGACTTTTTGGAAAAGTCGGACTTCTGGAATGGGGTTGACGATTTTTGACGCTACGCCAACCAACCCGTTATTCGTCAGGAACCGGGTCGTAGCCGCCGGGATGAAATGGATGACAGCGTAAAATTCGTCGCACGGCCAGCCAACTGCCGCGCCAAGAACCGAACCGCTCGATCGCCTCGATCGCGTATTGCGAACAGGTGGGATGGAAACGACAGCAGGGCGGATAGAGCGGCGAAATGAGGGCGCGATAAAACCGAACCAGAGCGAGTAGAAGAGCTTTAAGCATGGCAGCGTGACCCGCTTGATAGGGCGTCGGGAATCGTGCGGTATGGTTCTATTTATCTTCGCACTTTCGTTGCGCTTTCCAAGCTCCTTCATCTGATCCTTCCCATGCCTCCAGACTCAGATCTCCTGACACTGATTTCTCGCGAACTCCTCGCCCCAGCGGTATTATCGGGCATCGCGATCGTCGGGGGCTGGCTGGCATTTTTGCTCGGGCTGGCGGAATGGCTCTACCGATCGCAGCATTTACCCGCCGAACTGAGCCGCAAGCTGGTACATATCGGCACAGGTCATGTGGTGCTGTTGGCCTGGTGGCTCGATATCCCGGCTTGGATTGGTATCGCAGCGGCGATCGTGGCGGCGGGGATCGCGATCGCGTCACACTGGCTAGCGATTTTGCCCAGTGTGAATGGCATTGGTCGCGACAGTTGGGGGACGTTATTTTACGCGATTAGCATCGGTGTTTCGATCGGCGTTTTTTTTGCCCAGGGTCAACCCCACCTGGCGGCGATCGGCATTGGGGTGATGGCCTGGGGTGACGGTCTCGCGGCGATCGTGGGGCAAAAATTTGGGCGACATCGCTACCGCGTGTGGGGGATGACCAAAAGCTGGGAAGGATCGCTGACTATGTTTGCGGCGAGTTTCGTGGTGAGTTTGCTGGTGTTTGGTTTTGTCTCGGGTTTTGGCTGGCCGGTGTGGGCGATCGCGGTGATCATTGCAGCGATCGCGACCACCCTCGAAGCCTTTTCAAAGTGGGGGATCGATAACCTGACGGTGCCGCTGGGCAGTGCGATCGTCGCGCTCTACCTACAGAACCTTTGGCTATAAATCCAATAACATCGGCAAGACCTAGAGCTAGCAAATAGCCAGAATGTTCTCGGAAATCTTCAAATCCATCTGGTTCAAGAAGACTCTTTAAGCACAAGATGTAAGATTTTTTCCTGGGTGAATATACTCAATCTCTTTTTTTTACACTATGATTGCGGAATAAGCATAGTAAGAAGAATCAAGAGATTGTGAATATTATCACTTTTGATATAGAAGACTGGTTTCATATTCTTGAGCATGATTCAACTGGGACAGAGCTAAAATGGACTAAGTTTAAAACCCGCATCCATGAGTCCGTAAACCGCATATTAATCTTGCTGGCAGAGGAGAACGTCAAGGCAACCTTCTTTTGTTTAGGCTGGATAGCTGAGCGTTATCCTGAGGTTATTCGATTAATTGATAGCCTCGGACATGAAATCGGCTCGCATTCCTATTCACACCAACTGGTTTGTCACCAGACCTCTGATGAAGTTCAACAAGACATCAGAAGATCGGTTGATATATTAGAAGATATATCTGGAAAAAAGGTAAAAGCTTATCGCGCACCAGGCTTTTCTGTGACACGCAAAACACCCTGGATTATTGACATCCTCGATCAATGTGGGATTGAAATTGATTGCTCTATCTCGCCTGCACGACATACTCACGGCGGAGAAATTTCATTTCAGGGAAGAAGACCTCAATTAATTAGCTATAGAGGAATAATCATCAAAGAGCTCCCACTCAGCTATATGAACGTCTATGGTTTGAGAATGCTTTTTTCAGGTGGTGGTTATTTCAGATTGTTTCCCTATTGGCTCATTTCCTCTCTAACCCGGCGATCAGACTATGTGATGACCTATTTTCATCCCAGAGATTTTGATCCAGCTCAACCGGTATTACAAGATTTAAGCCACTTTAGAAAATTCAAGTCTTATTACGGATTAGCAGGCTCATACTCTAAGCTATCGAAGTTATTACAGGAGTTTGAGTTTGCGAGTGTCGGCGAAATAAATCAGACAGTGGACTGGAACTCCGTCGATGTGTTTGAACTGGGGTGACCGGGCTGTCATGCAGGAATTTTCTCCCTATTGTTCTGATAGAGAGTCTTGCTGCTCGTGAATCGTATCGTTGCAGACCACATGCGCACAAGCAAATATTTTTGCCAATATTGATCGTTAGCATCGGTGGGGATAGATTCGGTGGCGGTATCGTGCATTGATGCAATAAAGTTTATCAAGGCTGTGCCCACGCTTTGTGGCGGTACACTGCGTGAGGTTTGGAAGTGATCGACCTTCAGAGCTAAGATTCGCCCTAGAAAAACGTCCTCGAAGCCTGTCCTGAGCGGAGCTGAAAGGGGCGAGGCTTCAAACCCATTCCTAATTTATGAAAGCAGTGAAAATCGTGAACCTTTTGTTATGGATTCGTCTGGGGAATGTGGGTCTTGGATCGCTGGTGGGCGGGTTCACTCTGTTTGCCCCGGTTCTGTTTGTCCCAGTGTTGGCTCTAGAGCCATCGCAACTCGATCGGGAGAAAAATGACGCGATTGATCCGAACCCAACGATCGGTATAGCAAGTAACCTAGAGCCGTCATCTTGGCAGGCTTTGCAAAACTCCTCGTACGAGATCTCACACGAAGACATAGAAATTAGAGCAAAGACAGCCGCCACCCATAAAGCAGAGGTGGCGACCTCTGACGCGATCGCCCATTCGACTGATTTTTGGATTGCAAATTCTCTCCAGGTTGCCCAAACTCCGCCGACCTTGCCCGGTTTACAGGGTGACCAAAACCCCGATCTGGATAATGACTTTGGTCAACCCACTTCGGATGTAACACCGATCGACGACGAGGACGATCCCGCCCTTGAGACTCCCCCCTCCGACAGTGTCGGCATCGACAGCAGTGGTGCAGTGATTCTCGGAACTCCCGAACCCAGACCCGATACGATCCTTGTCAATCAATTTGAGTTTATCGATCGCGACGAGGCTCCTCTCGATAGTCGCTACCTAACCGCCAATGCGATCGAAGGGCAAATTGGTAGCTTGCGGGGGCGTTACTTTTCGATCGCGGAACTCCAGGCGATCGCCGATCAGATCACCCAGTTTTATCTCGACGGCGACTACATCACTTCCCGCGCCATCCTGCCGGAACAGTCGATCGTTGATGATACCGTTCGCATTCAGGCGATCGAGGGTCGTCTCTCCGACATTGAAGTCGAAGGAACCGATCGCCTGCGCGATGATTATATCCGCAGTCGGATCGAACTCGGCGCCACCACACCGCTGAACACCACGGAGCTGGAAAACCAGTTGCGCTTGCTGCGATCGAATCCCCTGTTTGAGACGGTCGAAGCCAGCTTGCGAGCCGGAACCGAGCTGGGCGAAAGCATCCTGGTTGTGCGCGTCACCGAAGCCAACCCGTTTACCGCCAGCATTAGCGCCGATAACTATGCGCCGCCCTCGGTCGGTTCCGAGCGCATCGGCATCGGTATTGGCCATCGCAACGTGGCGGGCTTCGGTGACGAATTTTCCGCCGAATACAACTTCACGACCACCGACGGTCTCGACTTCGGCAACATCAGCTACCGCGTGCCGATCAATGCCATGAACGGCGCAATTCAGTTCCGCGCTTCGCCTAACCGCAACAGCATCACCCAAGATCCCTTCGATGCGTTCGGCATTAGCGGCGAGTCGAGCACCTACGAACTGACCTATCGCCAGCCCGTCGTCCGCACTCCGCGCGAAGAGCTGGCCTTTTCCCTCGGCTTTTCGTTCCAAAGCAGCCAAACCTTCATCGAAGATGAGCCGACCCCGTTTGGGATTGGCCCCGATGATGAGGGCCGCAGCCGGACGCGCACCCTGAGCTTTGGCCAGGATTACGTCCGGCGTGATACGTCCGGTGCGTGGGCCTTCCGATCGCAATTCCGCCTCGGTACGGCTCTATTCAGCGCCACGGAAAACTCGGGGGACGTGCCGGACGGTCAATTTTTGAGCTGGCTCGGTCAGGTGCAGCGCGTCCAGCGATTGAGTGATGATCACCTGCTCATCGCCCAGATCTATACGCAGTTTGCGGGCGATCCGCTGTTGCCATCGCAGCAGTTTGTCATTGGTGGCGGCCAGTCCGTGCGCGGATTTCGTCAAAATGCCCGATCGGGGGATAACGGTATCCGGTTCTCGCTCGAAGACCGAATCGCGATCGTGCGTAACACCTCGGGCTTGCCGGTTTTCCAGCTCGCGCCATTTATTGATCTCGGCTACGTCTGGAATGATTCCGATAATCCCAACACGGAAACCGATCAGCGCTTTCTCGCCGGTCTTGGCCTCGGTCTCTCCTGGCAGCCGTTCGAGAATTTTTCCATTCGTCTCGATTACGGCGTACCACTCGTCGATCTGAGCGATCGTGGCGACAATCTCCAAGACGATGGCTTTTATTTCAACGTCGGCTACGGGTTTTAGAGGGCGTGAAGCCAATCGATCGCCCGTTGAGCCGTGGCCGGAGCGAGCAAGACACCGTTGCGGTAATGCGCCGTTGCCAGTAGTGCATTTGTCAGACCGGCGACCGGCTCAATCACCGGAGCGCTACGACCGACGGGGCGGGGTCGCATTCCCTGCCAGGTGGAAATCACGTCGGCGTCTTCTAGTGCGGGATAAAACGTTGTTGCCGTGGCTATGAGCCGATCGAGTCCCTGGGGATCGGGGATCGGATCGACTAGACCGTTGCCGTCATCGTCGGGTGGAAATTCGACCGTTGCGCCGACCCAGATTGTGCCGTCATTTCGTGGGACAACGTGGATATCATCGCGCGTGATTACGGGAGTGTTGGGATCGATCGGCGATTTCGGGCGCAGGTGCAGGGCTTGGCCGAGGACGTTGACGATGGTGAGCGGCTCGCCTTCGGAGGAGATATCGTTGGAGATCGCGGCTGATCCGGCTCCGGCGGTGATCACCAGCGCGTCTAGATCCACGGTGTCGATCGCGCCAGACGATCGCCGCAGCCTGATCTCCACGAGCCGATCGCCGTCCGTTAGACCCGACTCGACTCGCCCATCAAAATCGAACCGTACGCCCTGCGATCGCGCCGCTGCGATCGCCGCTTCCACCAACGGAACCGGCTCGACTTGACGATCATTCGCCGAATAGACCACCGCGATCGTCTGGTCGAGATTGACGTAGGGAAACCGATCGGCGGCGGCTTCCGGCGTCAGGATATCGAGCTGAAACTGTTGCTCGCGGCGTTCGGTGGCTAGGGTCTGCCACTTTTCCAGCGTTGGCTTAAGGCTCGTGCAGAGTTTGAGGATGCCGTGACGATTGTAGGGAATCGATCGCCCCGTTTTCGCGATTAGTTCGGGGATCAGGGTTTCGTAGCGATCGAGGCTATCGCGTCGCAGTTTCCAGGCGCGGCTTTTGGCTTTTTTGAGTGAAATCGCCCCCATCATCACGCCCAGGGCAGCGCCGGTGGAGTCGCGGGCGGGGGGTTGACGATCGAGCACGAGGATTTCGAGGTCGGGACGATTCGGGTAAAGGTTGCTCAGTTCGTAGGCGAGGATCGCGCCAATGATGCCGCAACCGGCGATCGCAATTTTGGTCATGGAAACGAGAGAAAACCGGCGAAACAAATAGAACAGCCAACGCCAATCAGAGCGGAGCGCGGGCGATCGCAAACCGATCCAGCCCCGCCAAATCACACACGGTTCGCACCTCGCGATATCCTCGTTGGCGCAGTTGATCGCGCAGCTCTGCCCCTTGGCTGGCTTCGTGTTCAACGATCCAAATTCCGTCCCGTTCGAGCCAGTGCGGGGCTTGCTCGATTAGCACCGACAGGCAATCGAAACCCGTATCGCCTCCATCAAGCGCTAGGCGCGGCTCACGATCGCGGACTTCCGGCGCGAGCTGATCGACAGTTGCCGCCGGGATATAGGGCGGATTGCTGACCAGGGCGCGAAAGCTGAAGCCGGGATCGCGATCGCGAAACGGCTCAAACCACGATCCCTGGTGAAATTGAAGGCGATCGGCCACGCCACAGTCAGCAGCATTTTGACGGGCGATCGCCAGCGCGGCGGCACTCGTATCGCTCGCATGTACCGTGGCGATCGCCTGACGCGCCTCCAGCTCCCGCGCTAAACCGATGGCGATCGCGCCGCTTCCCGTCCCCAAGTCCACCCAATGCCCATCGAGCCGATCCCCGACGGCCTCGATCGCTAGGTCGATAATTGCCTCGGTTTCCGGGCGCGGGATCAGCACATCCGGGGTGACGCGCAGCTCGAACGATCGCCAGGTGGTGAAGCCTGCGAGATACTGCACGGGAACGCGATCAAGGCAGCGCTGTTGCCAACGTTGATCGAATTCTGAGAGGGGAATACAGGCCAGGATCGCGGTTGGTTTTGTAGTTTGCGGCGTGGCTTGCGGTGGTGTTTGCGATATTGATCGCAGGCGCAAACTGAGCCGATCTAGTTGAGTTAGATGCAAGACTAGCCAGTCGAGTTCTAACAGCGGGACGTTTGCTGCGATCGCCTGTTGGCGGGCGCGATCGTACCAGGCAAAAAATGACACCTTTTCGATCATTTCTGTACAGCAGCGTCGCTCGAAATCACCGCGATTGATCGACATGATTAGACGCTATCCAGCGGTGAATTCCAGTTCTCAAGCTCGCGAGTGTAGCCAAGAGCTAAACGGTTAAGACTCTCGGCTCTAAGCTGAAAACCACACTTCGACCAGCTCAGTGCTCTCAGTCTTTTTTGATGAGTTTTAACCCGGTCATGTTTGGCTGTATTGTGGTTCGCCATTCTGTGTCTAGCGTTAGGAATCTTCGGTTTCGACGATGCGATAGAGCAGCGGCAACGTCGCCCAACGCCGGACATCGAGGGCGTAGGTATCTGCATTAAAGTCGAGACCGGGGAGCCGATCGCGGCTGGCACTGTCGAGATCGGCGACGAGCGCTTCTGCCACTTCTCCAGACAGATCGCGGGCTTCCGGCTCACGCGAGAGGTCTCGCGATCCCGTGGCATGATTGCGGGCGAGGCTTTCGCGCGTCTGGCGAAATGGGCGATCGCTCAGGATGGCAAACAGGCGCACCAGTCCGGGATCGCGCTCCACATTCCAAGCCGTCGCTTCCGGACGCTCCGGAACCGTCAGCACATTCCGCGCACGGATAATCCGTTCGTTCGTATCCGGAATCGTGAGGCGACCGCAGGCATCGAGACGCACCAAGATAAAAAAGAGCGGCTGATCGCTCAGATTTTCGAGGCGGTATTGAATCCGACTCCCCGCAGGCAGTTCGAGGGCGGAGTGATCACGGTTTCGCGTGAGAGGGGTGGAAATCGCGGCGGTTTGAATGGTGCGACGCAGACCGCGATCGGGTTCCGTGGGATCAGTTTGCGCCAAGCCATAGGTCAGGCGCACTTTCAGCATGGAAACGGTTGTATTTTCCGTCGCCGCCAAAATTTTGAAGGCACGGAGATCTTGTAATCGAGGCTGCAAGCGTCGGATGGTGCGCTTAATGGCTTCGTCTGGTTCGAGGGGACAGTCAAAAATCGGCTGACGATCGAAGGCGAGCAAGGTGTAGCGCTTTCGCCAGTTTGTGCCAGATTCGATGCTGTTTGCGGAGCGATCGGCATTGGGCGCCGCTGATTTATCGGAGCCGGAGTCTGAGGCGACAACGTCACAGTTCGTCGTGCAGCCAAACCAACAGTCCGCTTCGCGATCGGAGCCGGTGATCGCCTCAATGCCACGGAGTCCCGATAAAGCGCTGGTGGCATCCACCCGCTCGATGCGCGACAGATGAGGCTCTAGGGCAACTCCAAGCTGAACGGAGCGTGGGATCACCCGTACCACTTCAAAAATCGGGCGATCAATCAGACTCTCGGTGGTCGGTTGGAGTGGATGGGCCGTGCGGCGCAAGCCTCGATCGCGGTCAACGCGCAGCCATGAATTGCGATTGTCCTGCGGTTGATCGGTGCTAGAGGTTACGGCTGGAATTGGGGTTGGTGTGGCATCAGCGCCGGAGACTGTTGTAGAGGTGGAAGTCGGCGATGTTGGCGTTGACGTTGGCGTTGACGTTGGCGTTGATGTTGGCGTTGCAGGGGGAGGCGCGGCGGGGAGGGCGATCGAGGATCGATCAACGGTCACGATCGATCCGGCGCTGTAGCTGGAGAGCACCGTGGGGGGCAAACCGCCGAGCCACAGTTCTAGATCACCGGATCGATCAAAATTTTGGGATACGATCGAGCCGATGGTACTGGCAGGCGTCGTGGGAATGATGCCGGTGTTGAGCGGGTTGCTGCTCCACGGCTCGATCGTGTGGTGACTCTGGGTGTAAAGCGAAGGGGAAGAGCCGAGGGATTGTTCGATGCGCTCAACCGCCATCGCGATCGCAGAATTCCAGTTAGACGTGTTGCCCAGATGCCATAGGCTTTGGGTTAATACATAGGTCAGCACACCGGCATCAAAATCCGACCAACGACGTTCGGTCGATAAGCCGCTCGGGTCGTAGGTAATAATCATCGGACGTGAGGCGGGATCGCGTCGTTGCTTTTTGGCCTTGGATTGTGCCTGTGGTGCGATCTCGCTCAGTTCGGGATGCGTTATGACCGACGGCGGTAGCACCCGCGATCGAACATCCTGGCGGCATGACGTCGGTAGCGTATAGCTGGCGTCGATTGTGGTGATGATGTTATTCGTCGGTAGCGATCGCAGGCGATCGCCGAGATCGACCAGAGACACGGCGATCGCATCCGCCATCACGATCGCGCGTTCCGTACGAACTTCCGCTGGTTCAGCCGAATCCGCCTCTGCCTCTACATCAAAGGAAAGCTGTGTGCCGTAACCGCTAAAGTGCAGAACGAGGGAATCTTCCGGCTTGAGCAGGATCGCGAGCCGCTGAAGCTCGGCGTCAAGACGATCGCCGGTAGCCGACCCGTCTAGCACCGTCGTAATATTGCCTGCCGGAAAGCCGAAACCATGCTGTAAAAGCTGCCGCTGTAGCTCAATATCCTGGTGACATCCAACCAGGTTACCGATGGTTTGGCCGGACGAGCTGTAGCGATTAATCCCCACCAGCAAAGCCATTCGCCGACCGGTCGTGTTCGCCGCCATCGCCTGCCAGCGTCGTCCAACCTGACGTGTATCGACTTCACCGAAGCCAAAAAACTCAGCTAGTTCGATCGCCGCCAACATGTGCGCCGTCTGCATCAAAAATTGCCGTCGTTTCATGCCTCACTCGGTTGTGGAGTTGGAGGTCGCGGTACTACCCGTCGGACTAGGGTTATGGTACTTCAATCCCTGACCATCCGAACGTAGAAGCTTGATGGAGTGGCAAAGCGGCGTTGTTGATTTGCTTCTCGGTCGCTATCCTGGCTCAATTCAACAACGCCCCGACAAATATTAGGCTTCAACCGGCGCAGCATTGGGCTGAAGCAAACTCACCATGTGACCCTCCGGCGTGTTCATCGCGGCCACCTTGCCAAAACTCGGCTCGCGAATCTCACCGTTGAGCGTCGCGCCCAGCTCCTCCAGCGCGGCCACCGTCGCCACCACATCCTCCACCACAAAGCTCAAAATCGGCGATTGTGCCACTTCCTGCTGACCCCGTGCGAGGTGGAAGGCGATCGTCGTCCCGTCCGCGTCCAACTCCGCCCAACCGGGGGAACTCATTTTGACCGTGAGGCCGAGACCTTCGCTAAAAAATTTCACCGATGCCGCCACATCGGGAACCATCAACATTACGTGTTTAAATTGAGCAGGCATACGTAAAAACGGTCGAATTTTCGACACTGAATAAGAAGTTTCACCGCCTTTATTGTGAATAGCGAATCCTGAAACTGCAATGACGTTGCTGTCATCATGGCCGCTATTCGTCGTCATCAATCATGATTACTGCGGCGGTATATCTCGATCCGCTTCCCGTCTTGTTCAACGATCGCCCTTGAATTCACTGATTTAACCCCATGCGCCTTCGGTCTCGATCGCTCCGCACGAATCTGATCACCAGCCTTGCGACCGTCGCGATCGGCCTGAGCGCCTGCACTGCTCCCGAAGCACCGAGCGATCGCCGCGATCGTATCGAGATCGGCACGACCAGCAGCGTCGTCACCCTCGATCCCGCCGACGCCTACGACCAAGCCTCAAACGTGGCGATCTATAACCTCGGCGATCGGCTCTACCGCTACCAAACTGGTAGCACCGCGATCGAGCCCAGCCTCGCGACCGCCTTACCTCAAATCAGCGACGACGGTTTAACCTACACCATCCCGATTCGTCAGGGCGTCACCTTCCACGATGGGACGGATTTTAACGCCGAAGCGATGGCCTTTTCGCTGCGACGGTTTATCGAAAATAAAGGCCGCGCCGCCTTTTTGCTCTCGGATCTGGTGGCGTCGATCGAGGCCACGGGCGAATACGAACTCACGCTCAAACTGGCCTATCCGTTTGCCGCTTTTACCGACCTGCTGACCTATCCCGGTCTCTGCGCGATTTCGCCCGCTGCCTACGAGATTGCCGAGGGCGACTTCGAGCCGAATACCTTTGTGGGGACGGGGCCTTATCGGTTGGCGGACTACGGCAGCGACAATATTAAGCTCGACGCCTTCGAGGACTACTGGGGGACGCCACCGCAAAATGACGGGATCGTGCTTCAGCGCTTTTCCAGCCCCGCCAATCTCTACAACGCCTTTCGCAGCAATGGCATCGATGTCGCCTATCAAGCCCTCGATCCCGACCAAATCCGCAGCCTGATTGAACTATCGGATCAGCCTGATGGTGGCTGGCAGGTGATTTCCAGCGATAGCCCGTCGATTTCCTATCTGGTGATTAATGCCCAGCAGCCGCCGTTCGATCGCGTCGAAGTGCGTCAAGCCTTGGCCGCTGCGATCGATCGCGACCTAATCAATGAGCGCGTCTTTTACGGTCAAGCGCAGCCGCTCTATGGCCTGATTCCGCCGTCGTTTCCGGTCTCGAAGCCGGTATTCGCCGATCGCTACGGCACAGCGCCCGACCTCGATCGCGCCAAAGCGATGCTGATCACTGCGGGCTTTTCGGCAGAAAATCCCCTCACGCTGGAAATCTGGTACGGCTCGAACTCGCCATCCTCGCGTCTCGCGGCGATCGTCATGCAGGCACACGCCGATCGCTACCTCGACGGCTTGCTCAAAATCGATCCCCACAGCGTCGAAGCCGCCACCGCCTACGGTTACCTCGACAAGGGCGTCTATCCGTCGTTTGCCCTCTCTTGGTACGCCGACTTTTTCGACCCGGATAATTACCTCAAGCCGTTTTTAGACTGCGCGGAAGGCTCGGTCAAAGAGGGCTGTATCGCCGGTGAAAGTCAGTATCACGGCTCGTTTTTCTTTAGCGATCGGGCCAACACATTGCTCGCCGCCCAGCGCAGCGAAAGCGACCCCGACCAACGCGCGGCGATGCTGGACGAATTGCAAACGATCGTCGCCGATGAGGTTCCGTATCTACCCCTGTGGCAAAGCAAAGATTACGCCTTTGCTCAGTCAGATATTGAGGGCGTACAGCTCAACGCGACCCAACAGATTTTGCCGTTTTCGACGATTCATCAGGTCGAGCCAACGACGCGCGGGGGCGAGTAGGGATGTCGATGATGGGTGTATTTGGGCGCTGGTTGATTGCGATCGTTGGCGTGTGGTTGCTGACGATCGCGCCGGTGCGGGCGGGGAGCTTGGACAGTTTGGGCGATCGGGTCGTCGCCTTCCCAAACTGGATGAGCCGCCCCGATCTGGGTAACACCCGCAACGATCTCGCCTATCCCGACTGGATGGCCGGAACCTGGCACGTCACCAGCACGTTAACCGCGATGCACGCGCCCCTTGCACCGGAGATTGTGACGCCGGGATATGAGGGCAATCGCAGCTATCTCGATCGCCCGCTGGAATTTGACGTGCGTTTTCGTCCCGCGCGGCCACAGCTTCGGGGAAATCTGCCGTTTGGGGCGCTGGGGAAACCGCCGATCGTCGCCGATCGCCAATTCAACGGCGAAAATATCCTCAAAGCCTACGTTGGCGATCAAACCGCGTTACGGGTGCGCGTCGAGCCGGACGATCCGAATCAGCAAGCGACGATTTTGCCGGATGGACGGCAGTTGCTCGCGGTGGTGACGGCGCGGGGTTCGGAGACGGTAAGCGATCGCGATTTTATCGGCTCGGAGTTGGTGACGCAGTTTTTTCGGACGCAGCCGGAGATCTATCTCAACGGGGTCGAAACCACGACGGCCTATCACGTGCAGACGAGCGATCGCATTACCGCTGATCAGTTCACCGCCGTCTATCTTTCGCCCAAAGATCCCGATTATTTCACCGCAGGCGATCGGCCTGTGGCGTTGTATCGCTACGATTTACGGCTCGATCGGTTGGATTGAATTGGAGCCAAATCAGCTCATGCAGCAAGAAATCAGCGGCAATGATGGCATATACGCTATCATTTTTTCATGTCGGGCAAATTGGTTATTGACACAAACGTTTTTATTAGTGCCTTGATTAGTCCAAAGGGAGCCAGTCGTACATTGCTGCGATCCTGCTTGCAAGGCCAGTATCAGCCACTGATGGGAACAGCCCTATTTTTGGAGTATGAGTCAATCTTGAGTCGGTCAGAGGTTATGGCGCGATGTCCGCTACCTAAAGCCGATATAGAAACACTTCTCGCCGCGTTAATGTCGGTGAGCCAATGGATTCAGGTTTATTACTTGTGGCGTCCAAATTTAAGAGATGAAGCGGATAATCATCTCATTGAACTCGCGATCGCTGGAAATGCGGAAGCAATTGTCACCCAAAATCTTAAAGATTTTCAGAGAGCAGAGCTTTTCTTTCCCCAGCTTTCGATTCTTACCCCTGAAGCCTTAATTGCGGAGTAGTTGAAACATGGCAACATTAACAATTCGCTTGCCGGACGACAAGCATTCTCGTTTAAAAGCGCTCGCTCAGTCTCGTGGGGTGAGTATAAACAAGCTCATGGAAGAATTATCAACCCTGGCATTAGCTGAATTCGATGCTCGGACGCGATTTCAAGCTTTAGCGATGCAAGGTACTACAGCCCAGGGGTTGGACGTTCTACAGCGGTTAGACGAACTCCTTGAACAAAAACATTAATTGGATCAAGTAGGGTGAGCATTGCCCACCCAGTTAGGATTTAAATCATGATGGTGAGCATTGCCTACCCTACGAATCAACGTACAATTTCAGAAGCAGGGTTATTTTTTACATGCTGCCGCAGGGTTATTAATGCAACTCCAAGCACCTGGTTCTAACTGATTATTCTCTGAGCGGTATCGTTGGTGAGGTGTTTGCGGATTATTGCAACCACTATTTACATTATTGACGCAATTCCAATGATTCTCATCAATGAGCCGATTGGTGCGTTCAAAAATTCCTGGTGGATTTTCACATGCGGGATTTGGGTTGTTCACGCATGCCCAAGTACCAGGCTCTAGGCGAACACTCGGAACGGCAAGCGCTGAACTTCCAATCAAAATGCTTACGAGAGGAATGACTTTTACGAGAGATTTTCCATTTAACATAATATTTAGAGACTCCTCACACTAGTTCTCTGCAAGTGTTTAAAACAACTAGAGACAAGGATGACAATTGAGACAGTAAAAAGCAAGACGGAGAAGGTCGGAAAAAGTCCGAAAATATAAAATTAAGCTTTTAGCATCATGAAGCCAGAAGACTTTGTACTTGAAATCGATCAAATTATTTTTACTCAAAAAAATCAACACTTAACAGATATTCAAATAGATATAATAGAAGGGGTCTTTAATCGCAAAAGTTATTCTGAGATTGCCCACAATTCCTGCTGTAGTCTTGGTCACGTAAAAGATGTAGCTTATGATCTTTGGAAGATATTGTCTGAGTATTTTGGAGAACAAGTTAACAAGTCAAATCTAAGGTCAGCAATGCTTAGAAACTCTCTGATCGTTAATACAGTCGTCACAGACAATAGTTCGATTAGTGCCTCTGGTCACAGCTTTTCTAATATTTCTAATGTTGTCAACTATTGTGAGTCTGAGTCTGGCAGTAAGGCGTTCTTGAGTGGTCAGTTAGATATGAAAAGAAAAGTGGAAAAAAGGCTAAAAGATCTGAATTTTTCATCAAAGGAAATTGCAGATTTTTTCAACTTTGACGAAGTTCAAAATCAGCGATCAGAGTAATGAACGTTCCAACTTTTTCCCGCCTGTTCTCAGCCCTGCCGCTGCATTTCATCTTCCCGATCTACGACGCCGACGCCCAAAACTGGGGCTGGGAAGCGCGTCTGTTGCGGTGGATGACCCTGATTTGGGTGGCCGTCGGACTGATCATGCTGTTCTCTGCGTCCTACACCGAAGCACTCAGAACCACCGGAGACGGCCTGCATTATTTCAAGCGCCAGGTACTTTGGACGCTGATCGGTTTGGGCGGCTTTAACGCGATTGTCCGAATTCCGCTGAAATATCTCCTGACCCGATCGCGCCTCGTCCTCCTCGGCCTGCTGATCCTGCTCGTCCTCACCCTGATCCCCGGCCTCGGAACCACCGTCAACGGCGCGACCCGCTGGATCGAAGTCGGCATCGTGCCGATTCAGCCCTCCGAGCCGATCAAGCCCTGTTTGATTTTGCAAGCGGCCTACATTTATGGACGCTGGAATCGGATTCCACCCCGTGAGCGGATCTTCTGGTTTGCCCTCGCGTCGGCAATTTTGGCGGCGATCCTGCTTCAGCCCAACCTGAGTACAACCCTGATGTGCGGCATTATCCTCTGGCTGATGGCGATCGCGGCGGGGCTATCCTGGTCGCTGCTGGGCATGACGGCGATCGGCGGTGGAACCCTGGCGGCGTTGAGCTTGGCCTTGCAGGACTACCAGCGACGCCGCATTATGTCCTTTCTCAATCCCTGGGATGTGGCCGATGGAGATGGTTATCAACTGGTACAAAGTTTGGTCGCGGTGGCCTCCGGTGGCCTTTGGGGCAGCGGCTTTGGTCAATCGGCGCAAAAAATATCCGCTCTGCCGATTCAATACAGCGATTTTATTTTTGCGGTGTTCGCCGAAGAATTCGGCTTTGTGGGCTGTAGTTTAGCGATTCTGTTTTTGTTGGTCTATGGTGGTTTGGCCTGGTGGACGGCGGCATCCGCGAACCGCCTCAGTCATCAGCTCGTGGCGATCGGCGCGTTGGTGGCACTGGTGGGGCAGGCGTCGATTAATATCGGTGTCGTCACGGGGGCGTTACCCACGACGGGGTTGCCGCTACCGATGTTTAGCTATGGTGGTAGCTCGATGGTGGCGAGTTTGGCGATCGCGGCGTTGCTGGTGCGTGTGGCGCGGGAAAATCGACAGGCGGAAGTGATTGAATTCGATCGCGGCGCGACAGTATCAGAATCCATTTAGTGCAAAGCTTTTAGGAATCACGAAAATCATCGCAAAATGACCCAATTCAAACCGCTGTTTGACGCTTGCTCAGGTTCTCTGATCGCAGCTCTGACAATGTGGAGTTTCGCGGGTGGTGGTGTTTCCATCATGCCTGTATCAGCTCAAGATGGTTCCTCAGAGGCGGCTCCTCGCCTGCCGGATACGTACTGGGACGCGATCGACGATGCCAAACGAGCCGACCCCGACGAAATTTTTCACGGTCTCACCGCCATCACGCCCCACAACGACGCCCTCACTCGCGATGACCAAGGCCGCGTCCTGGTCACCACCTGGACGAGTTGGGACGGCTACACCCAAAATATCGGCAACAAACTGATCCTGACGCGGGATTTATGGGTGACGATCGTCCCCGATCTGCAAACATTTTGCCGCAGCTATCGCCGCACATCGCCAACCGCGACAACCTCGATCGCGGCTCGCCTCAATCAGCTCCTCGGCTTACCCCCCGAAGCGCCCGACCTCGCCGCCGATCGTCAAATCGTCGAGATCTGGGTTGATCCGCACACGCTCTTTCGACCTAGCCCAGATCCCGAAATTACCGACCCGGTAGCCGAAATCGGGTTTCGTCCCGCGTCGGAATTTAGCCCCGTTTCGCCCAGCTACCAGCAGTGGTTTTACGCCCAATACGATCAGCGTTATCAGCATTACGGCCAGCCCATCACCGACGCCCAGCGCGAAACCGCCGAGGTTGTGCCGTACCCCTGGACACAGCTTGGCTATACCTACGACTGGGGTGATGCGTCAGATTGGGACGCGATCGATCCCGATCGCCCGGACGAGGTCGGCTTAAGCGAATTTGTCGTACGTCAATGGTCGCCGATCCTCATACAAGCTGCCCATAACGTTGATGATTACTGCAATTAGATCATCTTGATCTACAGTATTTAAAGCATTTAAATAACAATTCAAACGCTTTAAATAAAGCTATTTCAAAATTAATAATTATACGGAATCCGGTTTTGTCTGGGGAAAATAAAAAACGCCTGTGAGCACTGAGCTTGTCGAAGTACGGTTTTCACCCAGAGCGACGATTTAAACCCATACATAATCGGATTTCGTATTACAACAAATAGTCACGATCGTCAATTCATTCAACCATGCCAAAAATGCTCGCTTCTAACCACACCTATACACCTCCCATTTGGCTGCGCGACGGGCTGGCGATGACGCTGCATGGCGCTTGGTGGACGGGAGCGCGATGGCTAGAGCAGGCCAACGATCGCCACCACTATCGCCCAGTTACCGTCCCCGGCGCTGACGGCATCCAACTCCACGGCTGGCTGACCCCTCTCGCTGAAAACCAGCGCGGCACGATCATCGCCACCTATGGCATTACCGGCGCGATCGACAATCAATGGTATCTCCGCCTATTTGCCCAGCACGCCCGCGATCGGGGCTACGCCGTCCTATTACTCGACTGGCGAGCCCACGGCAAAAGCGTCGAACATTCGCCCGTGTTTACCAGCGATGGCATCTACGAAGGGCGCGATTTTCTCTGCGCGGCCAACTGGCTTAAACAGAAAAATTATCCCGTCCCCTTGTTTTTCTATGGCTATTCTCTCGGTGGTCAATTAGCACTATGGGGCGCGAAGTATAGCTCAGAGTTTATACATAATTTCGCACATAATCTGACACAAAAATCAGAACAAAGTTCTAGAAAAACACCTTTGGATAATGATCACTCTAAGGATTATTTCGACAGCAATTATCCCCACCTTCAGCCCCAGGATATCGGCGGTGTTACGACCCTAGCTCCAAGTCTACATTCCACCCGATCGCTGCAATACCTCGCCACCCATGACATCGGACGCCGCATCGATCGCAGCATTACGCGCAACATCCGCGACTTCGTACGCAACATCCACCACCACCACCCCGACGACGTCGATCTCAGCAAGCTCGATCGCGTCCACACCATTTGGGACTACGACCGGGAATACGCGATCGGCCCCCTCGGCTTCGCCACCGTCGAAGACTACTTCGATGCCAGCTCACCGCTACACTTTTTGCCCCAGCTAACCCTACCCACCCAAATCATCTACGCCGCCAACGATCCGATGTTCGACCCGACGCTCACCGATGACCTGCGGCACGCCTGCGCCGACAACCCAGCGATCGACCTCGTCATCACGCAACACGGCGGCCACATCGCCCACCGCAGCGATCGCGCCTGCCAGCAGCGCTACGGCGACCCCGATCCCTGGTGGGCGATCCACCGATCGCTCGACTGGATCGATCGGCAAATCGCAGAACGAGATCGTATTTCCCCCGATGCAAGAGACGCGATCGTCGCTTCGTCCTAACCTGGGTTGGCGTTGCTATAACTGATGGAGTTGCCATCCTCCTTCTTGATCAACTGGCGTAAGATTGAGGCTCGGGTGGCAGCTCGTATTGGTTAAAATGTGCGTCGCTTGAAATGACTGGGCGATCGTGATTAACTCGGACTCACTCAATTCACAATACCGCTGATCAAGTTGATTCGACTTGGGTCTTCTTTGCATATCACCAACCAACAACTCAAAACGCTTGCCCCATTCTTGAATAGCCCAATCTGTGTATGGAAAACTTTTAAAGTCAAAGACAACAGACTTTCTCGATAAAGCCCGAAAGTAATAATTAGATGGCGGAACTAATACTAATGATTCAGCCGGAATCTCATCTTTTAAGCGTGAACTAAGCGTGTCAACATCCGACGAATAGACTATTTCGAGTGGAAGTTGTCCATTGAATAAAGATTGTAGCTTGCTCGGTGATAACTGCTGAGTTAGACCTAGCCCAAAGATAACGAAGCTCGCGGCAAGAGTTGAGAAGATGACCAAATTAACTGGCAATTTATTATTTTTGTTAATGATAGCTAAATCATTAATCTCATCCCAGAGCCACGGCAGTAGTACAGCAATAATGAGTACGACATTGAAAGCTAAAGCCGGAATTGTATAGAGATCATAGGACATGCCAGCATAATACTGATCAACAATAATTACGCCGAGCAGAAACCATGATGTGAGCTGACTGGCCCGCTGGGGGATCTTTTTCTGCCGATCGAGTAACACAAGTAAGCCAATCAAAATCAGCAGAATATAACCCGAAGAAATACACGGCGCTACAATCGTGATGATCGCCAGGACATATCGCCGTTCTTGGAGTAGTTCAGCCGCAAGGCAACTAATTCCGATGAGTAATGCTAGGGCGAGAAACGGTGTCGTTCGTCCCAGTTGCAGTTTTACAATGAGTTCATTGGGATAAATTTCGACAAAAACATAGGTGATTAATAACGAGAGAAATGATCCCACAACGATCGTCAGTAAAGCATTACGATCGTGGGTTTTAAGCTGCTTTGTACTGCATAAGCAGAAAAGGCCACCCATCAAAAAACCAAGAAATTCGCCAACGCGCCAATCGGAGGGCAAAATGTGATGAGGATGGCGAATGTGAGCATAGAGACGAATAAATTCAGCCGAATCAAGCTGAACATTCGAGAGATGTCCGTTAATCGTCAGGGGAACATAAACCAGCGCGATAAAACTGGCGAAAATCCCGAGCGGTAGGCTGATTAAGGCGATCGATCGCTTAATCGTTTGAGTCTGGAGCGTTTCCCAAATCAAAATGGGTAAGACCAAAAGACCGGGCAGTAATCCGACTAAAAATTGTAGGAGTACCGCGAAACCAAAACATAGATAACTGCGTACCCACGATCGTGCTAGCGCGAAATAGAGACCCCAAATCGCGATGCCCATGGCAAAGATGGCAGGGATCGGCTCTGTCCGAAAAATATCGACTTCACTTAGGGTTACATGCACGCCGCGCAGGCACAGTACAACCGCAAGGCCAGCGGCGAACCGAGAGCCGCTAATCCTTCGCGTTAATTGATAAACCCCGACAATAAAGCTGATAAAGGCGAGGCTATAGCCGCAAAGATAGGCAACTGGAACGCTATGGGTAATACGTGTCGCAGTAATAATGACATAGTCAAAGAAGAAGCGAACGCCGGGTTCTAATTGGGCTTGAACATAGAAGTCTCGGGTGTAGAGTGTGGGATCTAGCCTCGCGTAAATTGCAGGCAATTCAACGAAGTTATTTTCGGATGGAAACTGATAGCCATAGGCTAATAAGCTGGCAATTACTGCAACTAGATAAAGAGAGGCACGTTGAATTTTTGCCTGATGTTTTGTATTCACGCTTGAGCAATTTTTTCATGTATGAAATATTTCCAAGCTTTGACGTTATCACACGAGTTTGATCATTGTTCGATTTAGTGGTTTGACCGGTCTGTTTCTTTGAGTGGTGTTGCGCCTAGAGTTTGGTGCGGAGCCAGGTGAGTTGGTTGGTGGCTTGGCTGGCGGTGGGGGATTTGATGGGCTTGACGCGGTAGGCGGTGGGTTGCGGATCGTCGAGGGTCACGGAGATTTCGAGTAGTTCGTCGTTGTGGAAGAGGGTGACGACGATCGTCTCGCCGCTGCGATAGTCCTTGAGTTGGTCATTGAAGGTTTTCGCGGTGATGCGATCGCCATTCAGGGCAAGTAATTCATCGTTAGGATCGATGCCTGCGATCTGGGCGGGGGAACCGATTTCAACGAATTGGACGATCGCGCGATTACTGTCACTGTCAGCGACCCGCGCTCCGAAGTATGGCGCTTTGGCGAGGGTTGACTCGATCGTCAGGCCAAAGGGTTCGAGGTAGTCCTGTAGGGGGAGTTCTTCGGTGGTGTGGAGGTAGCAGTTAAAGAATCCACTGAGGTCACATTGGGCGATCGCTTCGCATTCGGCGATCAGTTCTTCGGGGGTGTAGCCGATTTCGTGGCGGCCAAATTGATCCCAGAGCGATCGCATCAGGTCGTCGAGCGATCGTTTGTTTTCGGATTCGAGGCGAATTTTGAGGTCGAGCAATAGCGCGACCATCATGCCTTTGGTGTAGTAGGAAATTTGGGAGTTATCGCTATTGTTATCGCGGCGATAGAGCTTAATCCAGGCGTCCCAACTGGATTCGCTCAAGGGTTGGACTAGCCGTCCGGGGGTCAGGAGGTAGCGGGTGATGTCCTTGCTCAGGCTGTTGAGGAAGAAATCGACATCGTACACGCCTGCCCAGAGTGGAAACAGAACGTCGTAATAGCTGGTGACGCCTTCGCAGAACCACAGGGATGGGGTGTAGTTTTCTTGGTCGTAGTCGAAGTGTTCGAGGGCTTTGGGGCGTAGGCGTTTGACGTTCCACAGGTGGAAAAATTCGTGGGCGACGAGCTGCATGAAGCGGCAATATTTGTCCCGATCGCGCAGTCCCGATCGTGGGTAGGCTAAGACGCAGGAATCTTTATGTTCTAAGCCGCCATAGTTGTTGCCCGACTGGTGGAGCAGGAACAGGTAGCGATCGTAGGGCACGTCGCCGCCGAACAGTGCGGCTTCGCATTCGATGATTTTGATCGTATCGGCGACAATCTTGTCAAAGTTGCCGTTCCCGTTGCCCCAGGTGACGTAACGATGGGGTTTGCCGATCGCTTCAAATTCGGTGGTTTGATGGATGCCGATTTCGATCGGGCTGTCGATCAGGGTGTCGAAGTCGGGGGCGATTAGGCGGTGGCGATCGGGGGCATGATCGAGGGCATTGAGTTGTTTAAGGGGGGTGGCGAGCTGCCAAGCGGGATCGGGGGGGATGATTTCGAGTTCGATCGGCTGGTGTTCGAGGCCGGGAATGCGGAAAAAGGTAGCGGCGCTAACGATGAAACCGTGGGTGCGATCAAGGTGGTTGGTACGGACGGTGAGATCGTTGGCGAAGAGGCGATAGCAAATGGTGAGGGTCGATCGTTGGTCGCTCTCTGGGGTCTGGATCTGCCAGTGATTTTTGGAGCGTTTTTCGCTGATGAGGGGAAAGCCATCGGCTCCGGTGGCTTGGAAGTCTTGGAGGTGTTTAGAGTATTCGCGTACTAGGTACGATCCAGGCGTCCAGACGGGGAGTTTGAGATCGAGGGTGTCTTTGTCCCAATTGGCGATCGTCAGGGTTAGCTCGAACAAATGGGTGTTCGGTTCGGGCATGGCGATGCGATAGCCGATGCGGGGTTGGGAGTCGATCGAGGGGGTGCTGGGAGCCGTGATCGCCTGGGTCATGGGGTTATCTGCCTGTGAGTTTACTCGGCTGGGTGAGTCGAGGGCTCGTCAGGGTTGTAGGGGTTCGCTTGACGTTAAAGCATAGCGCAGGTCTTTTTCGGACACCAACTACCACGAGGACTGCTTCAGGGCAAACGCATACTCCCAAATTTTCTCAGTACGGAGCTAAAATGATTGCCTTGTTGAGAAAAAGTTGATGCGGATTGAGTGACTCAATCGCTGGAACCCTTATTCTCTCGTTTGGACAAAATTAGTATGCGTTTGCCCTGAGGACTGCTTCTGGAACCAGGGCAAACGCATACTCCAATTTTTCGCTCGAACTCCTCGACCCAAAACAGGCGAGGGCACCCGCGCTACGGTCGTTTCTCCTGTTTCCCCGTAGCGCGGGCATCTTGCCCGCCACGAGATCTTGCTGTTGTAAACAAGTATGCGTTTGCCTTGCTTTTGGGACGCCTCTTTAGGACGTCCTCAAGATCTCCACAGACTGCGGCCTACGCTGTCAGAACATAAAATCCGCTGACTTCCTCGCGCATGTTGGAGAATGTATCGCGAACCACTTGAGCTTCAAAGCTACTAGTGGTGAAGAAGTGTCCGCCTACATCGGTATTGAAAAAACGGTAAATCGGAGTCAAGCCGACTGTCGAATTTTGATTGGAATAGGCTTCAAATCCTTGAGATTCATCCAGCAGTTGAAATTGAGGTAGATTGCGCTGGACGCTGTCGGCTTCAAGTTGGCTTGACGTATAAAAGTATGAACCCGCACCACTATCGAAGAAACGATACACCCGCGTATCGCCTTGATCCATAAATGTGGTGTTTTCTTCGCGGTAGACATTGGATTGCGATCGATATCGATCAATCTCCGTTTCATTTGACGTATAGATGTGTACACCCGATAGCAAATCGTTGAAGCGGCGTACAGCTGGAGATGTTCCCTGGGACGAAGGCGGAGTTCCTGTAATATTGTCGTCTCGACGATCATCCAGCTCTGTGTTGCCTTGAGTCTCAAGCTCAGGCTTGCCGCTAGAGTCCGTCTCCTCGCCAAACCAAAGCACCGCATAACCTTCATAAATACCGACCCCCAACGCCTCCCAATCTAGATCTATCCAGATATCTCGATTCAGAATGACGTTATTGTGGCCAGGACTACCCTGCCAACCGGTCAGCGCGTCTTCTGCGGTTGCGACATACCCCCCAGAACCACCAAACGCATTTTCATAGCCATTACCGGGATAGTTGGTAAAGCGTTGGGGTGCTCCCCACATGTTTGGCCAGGTGCTCGAATCATCGGAACTGTAAGGCGCATCACTCCAAGAATGGGTGACTTCTCCAATGTTTTCCGCTAGATCGACCACGTGGCGGTTGGCGACGATGCTCAATGCACGCGAAGCCGGAATATCATCAAGCCCGTTAGCTTCACGGTAATCGTTAACGAGGTTATAAAGTTTCTGCTCCTCGGTGTTCCAGCCATCACCGCTCGTCCAAGTGTAGATGTCGATGGGTGATGTTGATCGTGGGGTTACCTTCACGCCGGTGGGATCGCCTGGTTTAACCGGTTCTTCAGGTTGAGACATCTCGCCCCGCTCCCGTTCCGTGGTGCCTGGGATAACGTTCCCATTGCTATTGACGGAGGAACCTGAAGATCCGGTATTAACGGGGAGCGTAACGACTCCGGGGCCGGTTGAGCTGGGACTTGTCCCTGCAATCACGTTAGTGGTCGATACAACTGGGTTAGAAGTATTAGAGCCTGATGAGCTAGTCGGTGTGGTTGGTGTGCCAGGACTCGTCGAACTGGGAGTTGTCCCCGCTAGTGCATTATTGGTTGAGAGATTAGGGAAGAGGGTTTCCTCGTCGGGTTCTGGGGGGAGAGGGCGAGGGGTGAAGGGGAGTCCTGGAGTTTCTGGAAGTATGATGAGTGGTTCCATGAAAGATTCTTGGGTGTGTGACAGAAGTCTAGTGGTTTGGGTTTGATGCAAGCTTTAGCAACTTGTGTGGCCTTTGCCCCAGAGGTGGACGATAGATCCTGATGAGGTCGTCAAGCTCGACAAAAATCTCAACAAATCTAGACCGCCATCATCGCTAGCCTTGCTCAACTACATTCTTATCTGTGGTTTATTCATCGTTTTTCGCATTTTGATCATGAAATTTAGGAACCGTGATAACTGAGGAGCTGACCTATCCCGTCATCGGCCTTCAGACAATGTGACAAAATAGAGAGCCGGTAATTGACCGATCGCGATCGCCTCGTTCGATTCGTCGTATAGTACTCACCCCATCTCGATCGCCCCAGGAAGGAGCCAAACCCGTGGAAGCCCGTTACACCCCCGCCGAACTCGAAGCCAAATGGCAGCAAGACTGGGTTAACCAGGGACTCGACCAAACCTCGACCGACGCGAGCAAGCCGAAATTTTACGCGCTGTCGATGTTTCCCTACCCGTCGGGCAATCTGCACATGGGACACGTGCGGGTGTATACGATCGTGGATGCGATCGCGCGGCTGAAGCGGATGCAGGGGTTTCGCGTGCTGAATCCGATGGGCTGGGACGCCTTCGGACTTCCGGCGGAAAACGCGGCGATCGCGCGGGGTGTTCATCCGGCGAAGTGGACGTATCAAAATATTGACCAGATGCGCGACCAGTTGAAAAGCCTCGGGATTGGCTTTGACTGGGAGAAGGAAGTGGCGACCTGTTCGCCGGACTATTACAAGTGGACGCAGTGGGCGTTTTTGCAGTTTTTTGACGCGGGTTTGGCCTACCAAAAAGAATCGGCGGTGAACTGGGACCCGATCGATCAAACGGTATTGGCGAATGAGCAAGTCGATAGTGAAGGAAAATCCTGGCGATCGGGCGCGAAAGTTGAGCGTAAATTGCTGCGTCAGTGGTTTTTGAAAATCACCGACTACGCCGATCAATTGCTTGATGATCTCGACCAGCTCGACGGTTGGCCGGAGCGTGTCAAGCTAATGCAGGCCAACTGGATTGGCCGATCGACCGGCGCATATTTAGAATTCCCGATCGTCGGCTCCGATGAGAAAATCGGCGTTTTTACCACTCGCCCCGACACCGCCTACGGCGTCACCTACGTTGTCCTCGCTCCCGAGCATCCCCTCACCGCGAAAGTCACCACTAGCGATCGCCGCGCAGCCGTCGAAACCTTCGTGGCCGAAGTTGGCGAACAAAGCGAGATCGATCGTACCGCCGAGGACAAACCCAAGCGCGGCATCCCCACCGGTGGCATTGCGATCAATCCATTTACCGGCGAGGAAATCCCGATTTTAATCGCCGACTACGTCCTTTATGAGTACGGTACGGGCGCGGTGATGGGCGTCCCGGCACACGATACGCGCGATTTTAAATTTGCGAAAGAGAACGGTTTACCGATTAAGGTCGTGGTGGTGGAGGACGAGGCGATCGACGGTGACGAACTAACCGAAGCTTTTACCGAGTCGGGAATCTTGATCAATTCGGCCAATTTTAACGGCATGAACTCGGTCAAAGCCAAGCAAGCGATCATCGACTACGCCGAAGACGAAGGCTACGGCAAAGCTCGCGTACAGTACCGCCTGCGCGACTGGCTGATTTCGCGTCAGCGCTACTGGGGCGCACCGATCCCGATTATTCACTGCGGCGACTGCGGCGCGGTTCCGGTTCCCGCTGACCAGTTGCCGGTGGAGTTGCCCGAGGATGTGGAATTTTCCGGTAAGGGTTCACCGTTGGCACAGCTCGATCGCTGGGTCAACGTAGACTGTCCGAAATGCGGCAAACCAGCGAAACGCGAAACCGACACGATGGACACGTTCATCGATTCGTCCTGGTATTTCCTGCGCTATCCCGACGCCACCAACGAAAACGCGATTTTCGACCTCGATACGATTAATGACTGGATGCCGGTGGATCAGTATGTCGGCGGCATTGAACACGCGATTTTGCACTTGCTCTATTCGCGCTTTTTTACGAAAGTGCTGCGCGATCGGCTCGGCCTCAAATTCGACGAACCATTTACGCGCCTGCTAACCCAGGGCATGGTGCAGGGCAAAACCTACAAAAATTCGCGCACGGGTAAATACGTCCCCGCGCCGGAGATCACTGACCTAAGCGACCCGAAAGATCCCGAGACGGGCGAAGCGCTGGAGATGTTTTACGAAAAAATGTCGAAGTCGAAGCTCAACGGCGTCGATCCGTTGCAGGTGTTGGAAAAATACGGCGCGGATACGGCGCGGATGTTTGTGTTGTTCAAAGCGCCGCCGGAGAAGGATCTCGAATGGGATGATTCGGACGTGGAGGGACAATATCGTTTCCTGGGTCGCGTCTGGCGTCTCGTGACGGGTTTCCTTGGAACCGAGACGATCGCAGCCGAGTTGTCTAAGGCGGAAAAGGATGTGCGTCGCGCGGTGCATACGGCGATCGCTGAAGTGTCGGACGACATGCAGGGCGACTATCAGTTCAACACGGCGATTTCGGAGCTGATGAAGCTGAGTAATGCGCTGACGGAGGCGGATTGCGTCGCGTCGCCGGTCTATCGCGAGGGCATCGAAACCCTCGTCAAACTGTTGGCTCCGTTTGCGCCGCATATTGCCGATGAGCTATGGCAGCAGTTGGGCAACACCGATTCGGTGCATCTGGCGTCGTGGCCGATCGTCGATGAGTCGGCGTTGGTGGTGGATGAGATCACGCTGGTGATCCAGGTGAACGGCAAATTCCGGGGTAAGTTGCAGGCTCCGGCGAGTGCGGATAAGGCGGAGCTGGAGCGGCTGGCGTTGGCGTCGGAGGTGGCGCAGAAGCATCTGGCGGGTAAGGAGATTCGCAAGACGATCGTCGTTCCGAAAAAGTTGGTTAACTTCGTTGTAGCGGGTTAATTGACATCCCCCCCGCACCTTGAAGCCGGGGAGGATGTCAACAGGAGAAACCGGGTTTTCGGTTAACTAGCGAGCTGTTTGGCGGCGTCACCTAAGACGGAGCCGAGCAGGGACATGACATCAAGACGGCTCAGTTTTTCCTTGCCGCTCGCCATTTTGTCTAAGGTTCCGTGGGCGAGCACGAGCGGGATTTTGCAGAATTGCAAGGCAGGGCCATCGGGAAGTGCGGCAACGTATTGATCGGCGCGTTCCAGATTGCGCCGCGCGTAGGCGTCCATGTCGTCGCGCGTCCAGCCTTCGGGGTAGAAACTAACGCCCCGATCGCGATCTTCCTGGGTATTGCGCAAAATATTCACGGTTTGCAAGCCACGACCAAAGCCGATCGCCTGGACGCGATCGGTCGGTGTGCCATCGTGCCACGCCCATAGATCCGACAGCAGCAGGCCAACCGATCCAGCCACGCTGAAGGTATAGGCATCGAGATCCGCTGGAGTTGCGATCGTCCAATTGACCTCCGACCAATGCGCCATCCGATCGGCCATGCTCGCCGTCGCTTCCCAGATGCGCGGCCCGATCGAATCCGGCGCGAGTTTGGCCCACTCATCAATGCATAACGTCACTTCGGGTAAAGCAGCTTCAGCGCTGCCCCAGCTGATCGAGAAATCATCCCGATCGCGATCGCCGGTTCCGGCCTGAAGCTTAAGGCTTAAACGGCGGAGCAATGACGCTTTTACAACACCGTCTAAATCAGGGTGATCTTCAATTTCATCGATCGCCCGCATACAAAGATAGGCTGAGGCCACCGCCTCTTTTAACCCATCCGGCAACAACGCGATCGGAATATAGAACGTGCGGCTTGTTTCTTTAAGCACGCTCATGGCTCTGTCGCGTGTAATCGCTATGGTTTGGCTCATCGCTGATAACTCCTCACTGGCTAACTGGAGACAAAATAGCCTCACAGTGATTCAAGGATATACTGCATCCCTAAATTCGCTGTCGTAAAAGCTGATTCAGCATATCGCCGCCAAATGCAAGCAGACCGATACAGCGACATCGATCAAATCAAGCAAGGCCATGACGCTAGACATCGTTTGATGAGTGTTTTGATGAGTCGCCATTAATCAGAGGAATCGCCGCAAATCAAACTGAGACCCCTCAATCCCGATAGAATGAACGCAGCTCGCCCGGATCAACGTCCGCATTACTGCGGCGATCGCCCGCCCCATCCCGCACCCAGCCGACACAATACACACGCCAAACAACGTAGAAAATGAACGCGGGTTATGTTTTGATTTTAGCGACGCTAGTGCTGGGCTGCGCGATCGCCACGGCGGGCGATCGTATCGGCACGAAGGTCGGTAAAGCCCGTCTACGTCTGTTCAATTTGCGCCCGCGCGAAACGGCAACGCTGGTTACGACGATCTCCGGTGGGCTTGTGGCCGCGTCCACCCTGGGTATTTTGCTGGCGATGGACAAATCGCTACGCACAGGACTATTTGAACTCGATGAAATTCAAGCCGAACTGAGCACAGCACGGGCTGAACTCGATGCGACCGCGCTGGAAAAGCAACAGGTCGAAACCCAACTCGATGACTCACGACAGGCACAGGTAAGCGCCCAGCGGCGTCTTAAACAGCTCGATCGCAATCTGAAATCCGCTGCTTCAGATCTCGATCAAGCCTTGGAGAAACAGGTGATTACCGATGAGCAACTGGCCGAAACCGAAGCCTTACTCGATCAAGCCGACGAATTACGCGCTGAGTCTGAGCAAGAGATCGCCCGCATCGAAGCGGAATTAAGCACGATCGCCGATCGCCAAGCATCGCTACAGGCCGCAATCAGCACGCTGCAAGATGAACGCCGCCAGCTCGTTGATGAAACCGCCGCGACGCGGGCAAGGCTAGCGGAACGTGATGCGCAGCTACAGGAAAACCAAGCTCGCTTAGATGAACAAGCCCGCGAACTGATCGAGCGCGAAACACTCCTCGCGGGACTACGCGAACAACAATTACAATCCGAGGCCAAACTTCAGGAACTGCGGCAAAATATCCAGCGGTTCCGGGAACGACGAATCGCGATCGAGCAGGGGCAGATTCTAGCCTCGGGTTTACTGCAAGTCATTGATGTCGAGGGCGTCGATGAAGCGATTTTAACCTTGTTGCAACAGGCGAATACGATCGCGGCGCAACAGCTCGGCGTCGATGTGGAGGACTTGCCGATCGTTAATGTCAATCGTCTGGATTTGCAAGCGCTCCGCGATCGCCTCAGCGATCGGCGTGAATACGTCGTCCGCGTGCTCTCAACCGGGAATTATCTCCTCGGCGAAACCAGCGTCCAAGTCTTTGTTGAGGCGATTCCCAACGTTTTGCTATTCGCCGCCGATGAAGCAATTGCTCGCACGACGCTCCGGCCCAGAGATCTCGCACCGGAGGCGATCGTCCAGCAACTGTATTGGGTCATCGAAGCCGCTCGCTTTCGCGCCCAGCGCGAGGGCATCTCCGTCGGTCAGGTGCGGCTCGGTGATGGACGTCCTGAAACCCTCGTCGAGTTCGTTTCGGCTTTGGTTGATCTATCTGGAACAGTTGAAGTACAAGCCGTTGCCTCTCGCGATACCTTTACGGCGAGTTCGTTGATCCTTGAACTGATCGTGGTTCAAAACGGTCGGGTGTTGCTCCGAACTCAGGCGATCGCCAACGAGAACGACAGCGCTAACGACAGCGCTAACGACGGCGAGATCACACTGCCATAGCACTCGATCGCCATCAAAAACGCGAGAGGCATGACCGACTTGAAGATCATGCCTCTCGCGTATTGAGTTAACGGAGGTTAAGCGATTCTAAAATCGGGCTTAAACCCCGCGATCGAGATTCGATTCAATTCCCAACGCGAGTTAACCTTCCTCTTGATACTTGCCGCCTTTTTCCGGATCAGACCAGTCGCAAGCAAAGCCTTTGGTCTCCGGAACGTATTGGTTCCAGGGGATCGGCGTAACAGGGCCGTCGGTTTCGGACACGATTTCAAACAAACCATCTTCACGAACTTCGCCGATACGGACGGTTTTCGAGATGTGGTGGTTTGTGTTCATTGTCACCGTGCCACCCGGAGCCTCGAAGGTTTGGCCATAAGCTGCGTTACGCACGGCTTCGAGATCGTAAGCATCGCCCGCCGCTTCTGCCGCTTGCTTCCAGAGGTAAACCATGATGTAGGCCGATTCCATCGGGTCATTGGTGACACGATCGTCACCGAACTTCGCTTTGAAATCAGCAACCCATTTCTCGTTAACTGGCGACTCGACGGTTTGGAAGTAGTTCCAGGCCGCGTAATGACCTTCGAGATATTCCGGTGTGATCACGCGGACTTCTTCTTCTGCGACCGAAACTGACATGACGGGGTACTTATCAGGGCCGAGGCCAGCACCTTGGAGCTGCTTGAAGAACGCAACGTTGCTGTCACCGTTGAGGGTGTTGAAGATCACACCGCCATCGGGAAGCGCTTGTTGGATTTTGGCGATGATGGCCGTCACTTCGGTGTTACCGAGGGGCAGGTAGTCTTCACCGACCACTTCGCCGCCTTTCGCTGCAACCTGCTCTTTGATGATCGTGTTGGCCGTACGCGGGAACACGTAGTCGGAGCCAACCAGGAAGAATTGGTCGCCTTTATTTTCGAGCAGCCAGTCAACCGCAGGCTCGATTTGCTGGTTGGGAGCCGCACCGGTGTAGAAGATATTCTTCGAGCACTCTTGACCTTCGTACTGCAACGGATACCACAGCATGTGATCAGCCGCCTCGAAGACCGGCAGCACAGCTTTACGGCTGGCAGATGTCCAGCAGCCGAAAACCACGGCGACTTTGTCCTCTTCGATTAGCTTCTTCGCTTTTTCGGCGAAGGTCGGCCAATCCGACGCGCCATCTTCTTCGATCGCTTCGATCATCTTGCCGTTCACACCACCGGCAGCATTGATCTCTTCGATCGCCAGCAGTTCAGCATCAACGACCGTATTTTCGCTGATTGCCATCGTGCCGCTGCGCGAGTGGAGGATACCGACCTTGATCGTATCGCCACCGGCTCCGCCTTCAGGAGCTGCGCCGTCTTCCGTCGCGCCGTCTTCAGCGGGGGGAGTGGTGCAGGCTTTGAGCAGCAGGCTGGTGCTGAATGCTGCCGTACCTAGAACTAGGAACTTACGGCGACTGAAATTAGATGTCATGATTGATTTACGTTCTCCTCATACCAAAATTAATCTAGAAGTTAGCTCTCTGACTGCGGTTTGCACTCATGAGATGATCCAGGCTAGCGATACATCGTCAGGCTCGATCGCATAGCGTGATTCTAGATTCAGGCGATCCTAAGTGGAATACCTTGATCGAGAGTGTAGCCTAGATAACGTTTAGTGGTTGAGACAGGTCAGAAATCCATTGTTTTAAGCAAGTTTGAAGAATTGATGATGTTTTCCTGCAAATTCAAGGACGCTAAGTCTGGAATTAATCGCTCGATCGCGATGCCTGGGGATTAACTGAGGATTGATTGCAATCCAAGTATTTAAGGATGGATGTGTTCTGTTCTGCGTATAATCACAGGCGCTGCGGGGGGCTGTCGTGCAGCATGAGGCCATATTCCAGCCCTTCGACGACCGCTTGATAGGACGCATCGATAATGTTGTCCGAGACGCCGACAGTCATCCAGCGCTGATGACCATCGGTGGATTCGACGAGGACGCGGGTTTTCGCTGATGTGCCGGAGTTGCCGTCAAGGATGCGGACTTTGTAGTCGGTGAGGTGGAACTGCTCGATTTCGGGGTAGAGGTTCACCAGAGCGTGGCGCAGGGCTGCATCAAGGGCAGAAACGGGGCCGTTGCCTTCGGCGACTTCGAGGATGTCGCGATCGCCGACGGTTAATTTCACGGTCGCGAGGGAATCGCTGGCCGCGTCGCCCTGCTGGGTGCAGTGAACTTGGAAGCCGTGAACATCAAAATAGTGGGGGCGTTCACCGAGGGCTTGACGCATCAGCAGGTCAAAACTGGCTTCGGCTCCCTCGAATTGATAGCCCTGATTTTCCAGATCTTTGATGCGCTGCAAAATTTCGCGGCAGGCGGGATCGGTTTTGTCGAGCTGGAGGCCGAAGGTCTGGGCTTTGGCGAGAATGTTGCTTGTGCCGGATTGGTCGGAGATGACGATACGGCGCTGGTTGCCGATCGTCTCCGGCGGCAAATGTTCGTAGGTAATCGGGTTGCGGCGGACGGCGCTAACGTGGATGCCGCCTTTGTGAGCGAAGGCCGATCGACCGACAAAGGGGGCGCGATCGTCGGGGGCAAGGTTGGCGATTTCGCTGACGAAGCGGCTGGTGTCGGTGAGGCGAGCGATCTGATCGTCGGGTAAACAGGCGTAGCCGAGTTTGACCTGAAGATTGGCGATCGCCGAGCACAAATTGGCGTTACCGCAGCGTTCGCCGTAGCCGTTAATCGTGCCTTGTACCATCGTCGCGCCTGCGAGCACGGCGGCGATCGTGTTGGCGACGGCGGTGTCGGAATCGTTGTGGGCGTGGATGCCAAATTGCAGGGCGGCGGCGCGATCGTCGCCCAAATGGTGGACAAGTTTTGATTTTAGTTCGGTGATGATCGCGCTAATTTCGTGGGGCAGCGTGCCGCCGTTGGTGTCGCAGAGGGTGAAGTATTCCGCGCCGGAGTCGATCGCGGCGAGCAGGGTGTCGATCGCGTAGCTGGGGTTATGTTTGTAGCCGTCGAACCAGTGTTCGGCGTCGTAGATCAGGCGGCGGTGTTGCGATCGTAAAAACGTCAGGGTATCGGCGATCGTCTCTAAATTTTTATCCAGCGTCGTCTGCAAACCCTCTGTTACGTGTAAATCCCAGGATTTGCCAAACACCGTTACCCAGGTGGTTTCGGCAGCGAGGATCGGCGCAAGCATCGGTTCATCCGCCGCCGATCGTCCGACGCGACGGGTGGAACAAAAGGCGACGACTTGGGCGTGTTGGAGCGGTTCGGCTTGGAGCTGGGCGAAAAACTGGCCGTCTTTGGGGTTCGCTCCCGGCCAGCCACCTTCGATGAAGGGAATGCCGAGATCATCGAGACGGTGGGCGATACGGAGTTTATCTTCGAGGGACAGCGAAATCCCTTCGCATTGTGCGCCGTCGCGTAGGGTGGTGTCGTAGAGGGTGACGGGCGATCGGGAAGCGGGAACGGGGGATGGAGTCACGAGCGGGCTAGAGTGCAGTGGTTCGATCTTAGTGCGATCTGAATCTGCGGGGGGAGGCGATCGAGCCGAGCGGGTGGCGCATGGGGTTATGACCGTTCTCGTGTTTGAGTTGATCATCACGTTCAAAATGGTCCGTATCCCTGCTAGACCAGGGAGAACCCGCAATCACCAGGGTTTCCCCTTGCGAACTCAAGCTAGAATCAAGACCTGTTATTTTGCCTTACCACGTACGTCAAAATTGTTAGATCGGGAGTGAATACCGTGTCAGATCCTCAAGCTTCGCCTCAAGTTTCCAAGCGCCGCAAACTGCTGCAAAACGACGAGTGGGTTGCGCTCATCGTTGCTTTTGGCACGATCGGGGGGGTCATGGCGTACAGCTTGATGCGGGATCGACCGGGCGGGATGTCCTCGCTGATGAGCTTGGGCGATCGCACTCAGGTTTCGGTGTCCGTTGCGGTCTCCGGGGCAAACTCTGCCAATAACTCTGGGGCAAACTCTGTCAATAACTCCGGCAATACAGACTCTGACAACACAAATGCCTCGGCGGGGGACGATCAGAGTGTCACGCAGCGCGTTGCGACCAAGACGAATACAACGGTCAAAGGTGTCGGTGTACTGCTGGGCTCTGGGCTAGCGGCGTCAGATCCATCGCGATCGCAGGCGGGGGAGGCGGATTCGCTAGAGACGTCTCACAATGCCAGCACCTCAGCCAATCAAACCAGTTCCGGGTCAAAGACAGGAGAGGGTGCAGAATCGGCAGATACAGCCAAGGCATCCACTGCCGCGACGTCCGGCGAGGCCGGCCTGCCGGATGTCGCGGCGGGATCGGCTAGCGTCGCGACGGATCTAGAGGTGACCTCAACTCCCGTTGAATTTAGCGACGTCGCCGACGATCGCTGGTCGAAGCCGTTCATCGATGAATTATCGAAGCGTAAGCTAATTTCCGGTTTTCCCGACGGCACGTTTGCCCCTGATCGTCCGGTAACCCGTGCGGAACTCGCCGCCCAAGTCCAACAAATTTTCGAGCGTGATGATCGCCTGCGTGACTTGATCGCCTTCAGTGATGTTGATGACGACTACTGGGGACGGGCGGCAATCGATAAATCGGTCGAAATCGGCTTTCTGAACGGCTATCCTAACGCCATCTTTTCACCCGACAAATCGGTCTCACGACTCGAAGTCGCGATCGCGCTAGCGACAGGGCTGGGACTCAATCCGTCGGACTCGCCGGAAGCGGTGCTGACAATCTTCCCTGATGCCGAAACAGTTCCAGACTGGGCCAAGCCCAAAATGGCAGCTTCAACCCAGGCCGGTTTTACTGTCGTTGATCCCGAACTCCAACAGCTTGACCCGAGCGCTGCTGCAACTCGTGAAGTCGTCGCCGTCATGATGTATCAAGCATTGGTCTGGGCGGGACAGGCCGAGCCGATCGAGTCCGATCGGCTGGTGCGCCCCTAATCCCATAACTGGCGTCTCAGTTTTGCAGGGTTAGGCATTGCCCACCATCACGGATACTGATGCGCGGGCTGATCGTGGTGGGCAGTGCCCACCCTACTGGGTAAGTTTTGTAGGGTGGGCATTGCCCACCATTGCTGATACTGATGCGCGGGCTGATCGTGGTGGGCAGTGCCCACCCTACTTGCTAGAAATTTAATTGATGACAGCCCCTAGCGCGGTGGCTCCGCGACCCGGCTTTCTAAAACAGCTTCGATCGCATCTGGGAGTACTTCGAGCAAATCGAGACGTGTTTTCGCCTCTAGCGTATCGATCGAGACCTGATAGCGCCGCCAATTAGACGAGACGCGATTGTTGTTCGGCACATCGACCGCAAACACGATCGCATCTTCCGTAACGCTATCGGGGCGCTGACCGGGCGTTAGCGCTGCGACAACCTTCCAGGTGTGGCTCGGAACCGTGACCCGCTTCTCCGCGATCTGTTTTGAGCCGCCATAGACGCCTGCGATGACGTATAGCTCGTAGCCACGATCAACCAATTCGCGGCAGTATTCTTCGAGCTCGCGCCAGGTTTCGCGATTGTTTTTGCTGGCCTGCGGAATAATATTGGTCATCACAAACGTGCTGGAATTGCTCGCAACACTAGCCGTCCGATCGGCAGACGGAACCAAGTGACCGCGATCGTAACCACTACCGCGATAATCATTGCCATCGACGCGATACCAGTCTGCGGGTAGACGATCGTCCGCCCGAAAATCATCCTGGCGACTCGCCGATCCGAGGGTTGCTTTCGAGAGCTTCCAACTCACCCAGTTCGCCGTGCCGCGCGTCGCGTTGTAGGACAGGGCATAATCGCTCCCCGCAATGAGATAGTTATCCGCCATGCTGGGATCGGCGATCGCATCACTCGGATTGCCAAACAGCAAGTGTTCTGATGGCGAGGTCTCAGAAATAGCGGTTAATAACGAGGCGAGTAAATCACAGCCCGTCAAATTGAGAGCCAAAACGCCGATCAATAGACTTTGTGTCAGCCGCGATCGCCGGACAAGCCCCAGTGCCGCGCGAACCCGATTTCGAGACAAATGTAAAAAAGGCATAGCAGAGTCAAAAAGTTTGGAATCGCCCGCAGTATCTTATGCCAGAGCCTTGGCGAACCAGCCGCGTCACGAAAACCAACATTTTCCCTGACTTTATAGCCTAGCAAGATTTTGAGTCGATCGCCGTCGCTAGAGTCGCCTCAGGCATGATTCCCAGCAAGAATTCGTCACACTTTCCGATACTATAGGACGGTAGCAGCGCAGCGCCCCCAAACTGGCACGTGTAACTCTGTCAACGACTGAGCGTAACGTCGTGACTTGAGGAACGCTAGAAACTGTGTGAGAATCCGACGTGCCACAAATTAAGTAACATCAAAAGCTAATGAGCAATATTGAAGAAAGAGTAAAAAAAATTATCGTAGAACAGCTTGAAGTTGACGAAGCAGAGGTCACAAACCAAGCGAGCTTTGTTGACGATCTCGGTGCTGACTCTCTTGATACCGTTGAACTGGTAATGGCTCTCGAAGAAGAGTTCGATACGGAAATCCCCGACGAAGAAGCGGAGAAAATCACCACCGTTCAAGCCGCGATCGACTACGTCAGCTCGGCGCAATAGGCGCGGGAGTTTTGCCTGTGAAGAGCTGGAGTAGATTACCCTCTGCCCCAGCTCTTAATTGACTGAGAACGCCTGACCCACCGAACGCCGCGCGTAACGCTTTTACTCCCCAGATGTTGCGTTTAATCAGCCTAAATGTTTGGCTGTTCATCGCAGCTCCGCCACTTTTTCGATCCATTCTGACTCATGACGAACTTTCAGCCTAAACGCGTTGTTGTTACCGGCATCGCGGCCATTACGCCGATCGGCAACACCCACCCAGAATATTGGGACAGTCTAATGGCGGGTCGTAATGGCATCGGCATGATTGACCATTTCGATACGACAGAATTTGCCTGCAAGATTGGCGGACAGGTAAAAAACTTTGACCCGACGCAGTACATGGACAAAAAAGAAGCGAAGCGCATGGCGCGTTTTGCTCAGTTTGCCGTGGCCGCCAGTAAAGATGCGCTGAAAGACGGCAACTTCTCGATCGACGAGCTCAACGCCGAGCAAGTTGGCATCATTATCGGCAGCGGCGTCGGCGGGCTCAAGGTCATGGAAGAGCAAAACGAGGTGCTGTTGACGCGTAGTCCGTCGCGGGTTAGCCCGTTTACGGTTCCGATGATGATTGCCAACATGGGATCTGGCTTGGCCGCCATTCACACGGGAGCCAAAGGGCCGAACACTTGCCCCGTCACGGCCTGTGCTGCGGGTTCCCACTCGATCGGCGATGCCTTTCGTCTGCTTCAGGGCGGCTATGCCCAGGCAATGCTCGCAGGCGGCGCGGAGGCTGCGATCACGCCGCTGTCCTACGCTGGCTTTGCGTCAGCGAAAGCCGTCACGACCTCGCGGAATGACGATCCAGAACACGCAAGTCGCCCCTTTGACATTGGTCGCGATGGCTTTGTCATGGGTGAAGGATCGGGCGTCTTGTTACTTGAAGAACTCGAACATGCGAAAAGTCGTGGCGCAAAAATTTACGCTGAAATTATTGGCTATGGCATGACCTGCGATGCCTATCACATCACGTCACCACCGCCCGGAGGCGAAGGTGCGGCGCGGGCGATCGGCTTGGCGGTGAAAGATGCCGGTGTCAATCCCAGTGACGTTAACTACATCAACGCTCACGGAACCAGCACCCCAGCCAACGATAAGAACGAAACAGCGGCAATTAAAACAGCGCTCGGCGAAGACAACGCCCGGAATTTACTGGTGAGTTCCACCAAATCGATGACGGGTCATTTGTTGGGCGGCTCAGGCGGTATTGAAGCCGTAGCAACGGTTCTGGCGATCAAGAACGATCGCGTTCCGCCGACCATCAACCTCGAAAATCCCGACCCGGATTGCGATCTCGACTATGTTTCCGACGGAAGCCGTGACCACACGGTTAACGTTGCTATCTCCAACTCGTTTGGCTTCGGTGGTCATAATGTGTCGCTCGTATTCCGCAAATATACGGGCTAGGATTGCATCGTAAAAAACGAACGTCTTACCGACCTGAAATTTAGGCTTGTAAGACGTTCGTTTTTTTTGAGTTTGGAGCGCCTAGCTCCTTGAGCGATCGGCGTCGCGTTTTAGTCTTCCACGATCACTTCGACAGCTTCAACAGCTTCGATATCATCCTCAACGCCATCCGCCAGACCTTCCTCGCCCACTGGCGGAACGATCGCCACCTCCGCGATCGCGTCATCTTTATCGAGACGCTGCACTCGCACCCCCGTCGCCGATCGTGACTGCTGCGAAATCGCCGACACCGACTGACGAATCACAATCCCGCGACTGGTCACCAGCATCAGCTCATCCCCCTCATTCACCACACACAACGCCGCCAGCTTGTCCCCTTTTTGGCGACCCTTAAACTTCGTGGCGATCGTGCCCTTACCCGCACGATTTTGTAAGCGGAACTGACTGACCGGCACACGCTTACCGTAGCCCGACGTCGTAATCGTCAGCACCCACGGCCCCACACTATCAGCGCTTTCCGTAACAGTTTCGGCCTCCGTCTCGGACGGTTCCTCTTCCGTTACACCAGCACTCACCAGCGTTGCATGGGAAATGATATCCATTCCCACCAGCGAATCTTTTGCGGGTAAATTCATCGACTTAACCCCACGCGTTGCCCGTCCAAGGGGGCGCAATTGCTTGCGATTTGCCTGGAAGTGAATCGCCATCCCCGAACCGGAACCGACGATAATACTGTCGTCTTCATGTGCCAAACGCACCCAGCGCAGTTGGTCACCTTCTTCGAGAGAAATGGCAATCAAACCATTCGATCGGATATTACTAAATGCCGACAAAGCCGTCTTTTTAATAAAACCATTCTGGGTCAGCATCACCAGATAATCCGTATCGGTAAATGCCGTCACCGATAGCACCGACGTAATCTTTTCATTACGAGGGATCGGCAGCATTTGGACGATCGGAATACCGCGAGCTGTTCGCGATGATGCCGGGATTTGGTACGCCTTTAAGGAGTAGACCACACCGCGATCGCTGAAGAATAAAACATCATCATGATCGCAGCAAGTGAGGAAATGTTCAATCCCATCGTCCTCCTTCATCTTCGTTCCCGCTTTCCCGCGCGTTGCCCGATTTTGCGCCTCAAATGTCGCGATCGGCATTCGCTTGATATAGCCCTGCTCCGTCACCAAGATCATCGCTTGTTCATTCGCGATTAAATCCATGTCATCGAGCGAGCCGAGATCCTGCAAAATCTCAGTACGACGCGGTGTTGCGTGTTTGGCTTTAATCTCAGTGAGCTCTGCTTCAATGATGCTGAGAACACGCTCCCGCCGCGCCAAAATATCGTTAAGATCGGTAATTTTCTCGATAAGTTCGTCATGTTCCTGCTCGATTTTTCCGGCTTCTAAGGCCGTCAAGCGACGCAGTTGCATTTGTAAAATCGCATCAGCTTGATCAGACGCAAGACTGTATGACTCGACCAATTCATGTTTGGCCGCTGCGCTATCTGGGGAATGACGAATTAAGGCAATCACGGCATCGAGATTTTCGAGGGCAATGAGCAACCCTTGAAGTAGCCGATCGCGTTCTTCTGCTTTTCGTTTTTCGTATTCGGTACGGCGGCGAATCGTTTCGATCCGAAATTTGAGAAATGTCTCTAAATAGTTCGAGAGTGAGAGCAATTGCGGCTCACTTTCGATCAGCGCCAATATGTTTGCGCCGAAGTTATTTTGGATCGCAGTTTGTTTATAAAGATTGTTTAAAACAACACGCGGATAGGCATCCCGTTTCAACTCGATCACGATGCGCATTCCGTCCCGATCGCTCTCGTCGCGGATATCCGAAATCCCATCGATTTTCTTCTCATTCACCAAGTCGGCAATCTTCTCGATGAGTGCCGCTTTATTGGTTTGATAGGGCAGCTCGGTGACGATAATCGCCTCACGATCGGGAGCGCCGCGCCGTTCGATCGTCTCGATTTCAGCCACGCCGCGCATCGTGATCGATCCCCGCCCGGTGGTGTAGGCATCCCGAATGCCCGCCCGTCCCAGGATCTGCCCGCCCGTCGGGAAATCCGGCCCCGGAATGTACTGCATCAACTCGATGTCAGTTAGTTCGGGATTGTGGATCTTGGCGATCGTGCCGTCGATTAATTCGCCGAGATTATGGGGCGGAATATTGGTCGCCATCCCGACCGCGATCCCCGAAGAGCCATTGAGGAAAAGCTGGGGAATCCGCGCCGGTAGCACGATCGGCTCTTGCTGCGAACCGTCGAAGTTATCGGCATAATCCACCGTATCCGAGTCAATATCTTGCAACAGTGCCGCATTACTCAGCGCCTGTAAACGACACTCGGTGTACCGCATCGCAGCGGCGGGATCATTATCGACCGATCCGAAGTTACCGTGACCATCGATCAGCGGCGATCGCATCGAAAAGTCCTGCGCCATTCGCACCAGGGCATCGTAGACCGCCGTATCACCGTGGGGGTGATACTTACCGAGCACTTCCCCGACCACACGGGCGCATTTCCGAAATGGCCGATCGGCCATCAGACCCAGTTCGTACATCGCATACAGAATCCGCCGGTGAACCGGTTTGAGGCCATCGCGGGCGTCGGGCAGTGCTCGCCCAACGATCACGCTCATGGCGTACTCCAGATACGATCGCGACATCTCGCCCCGTAGGTCAGTCGGTACGATCCGCTCTTCGGAAATGGTCATACGAGAAAGCTCTCCATAACACGTAAAAATCGGCTTTTGTTTGACGGGCTTTTTACTTAGAAAAAACCACAAAAGAGCCGACAAACTCAAGCCCTAAGGAAACAAAAACACAGCACGTTAAAGGTGCTGTTCCTCTTGATTAAACAAGGCTTCGGATTAAATTGTTTTTGGCTCCTAATTTTACCATGTCGGGGGACATGAATTGAGTTGCTAAACTGTCTCTGGAGCAGTGTTGAAATGAAACAAGCAAAACGGAGATCACGATGGTTTTTCCGATACTTTATTCCGAGCGTTTTTTAGATCATCAAACAGGAGGAATGCATCCGGAGCGAGCCTCGCGATTGACGGTGACGGTGAATGCACTAAAGGCGGCAACATGGGCGGATCGACTGGAGTGGCGATCGCCGAGTCCGGTGACCACGGAGCGCACAATGGCGGCCATTTTTCGGGTTCACACGCCGGAATATTGCGATTTAATTGCGGGGATCGCCGAACGCGGGGGCGGAATGCTCGATGGAGACACGCTATTATCGACGGCCAGCTATGATGTGGCGCGGTTGGCGGTGAGTGCCTGTTTGGACGGGATCGATCTAATTTGCGATCGCAATTCGCCTGCGTTTGCGCTGGTGCGTCCCCCCGGTCATCACACGGAACCCTCTCGGGGCATGGGATTTTGCCTATTGTCGAGTGTGGCGATCGCGGCTCAGTATGCGCTAGATTCGGGACAAGCACAGCGGGTGGCGATTCTCGATTGGGATGTGCATCACGGCAATGGAACCCAGGCGGCGATCGATGGCAACTCGGCGATCGTCTTCTGTTCGCTGCACCAGTTTCCCCACTATCCGGGGACGGGGCGGGCGGATGATCGAGGCTCGATCGGCAACATTCTCAATATTCCGATACCGACAGGAGCGACGATCCAAAACTATCGCGCTCAATTTGAAACGAAAGTTCGACCCTTTTTCACCGAGTTCCAGCCAGATGTGTTGATTGTTAGTGCTGGATATGATGCGAATCGTGACGATATGGTGGCGGGGATCGAGCTATTGCCGGAAGATTTTGGGGAGCTGACGCAGTTTTGTTTAGAATTAACGCCGAAGGTTTTATTTGTGTTGGAAGGTGGGTATAACTTGCCGTCATTATCGGAGTCGGTGGTGGCGACGATCGAGGCATGTTTAAAGTATTAGGCTGATTCTCCGATCGCTAATCAGAATCATGTCTCACTTCTGTTGGTATATTTTGAGGCCAGTCGATTAACACACATGGTTGTACAACTAGCTTTGTACAATCACCCATTAGCTTTGAATGACGATCAAGATATGTTGCTAACGCAATACTCAAATCACGAGCATTTTTAATATCTTCAAAAGAAGCATCATTTTTGTTGATCGTTAGACTCACCTTTGTATGATTCTTTAGACTCTTGAAAGAGGGTTTCAGGAATTTTGTCAGGCCCAATATTTCATTACGGCGTCTATTTTTTATTAAAGCATCGCCCATCCATTCTAAAATTCGGAGAACTAACTTAAGATTCTCGGGCATATAGAGAGGACTTGCGTAGAAGATTAAACGGTCAAATATAAGGGGTAATTTTTTGATTCGAGCATACAGCGTGATTGGATCAATATCAGCCTCATTCGGCCATGCAATCGTTCCAGATTCAGGGTCGATAAAAACTTGTTTGAAATATTCATAATTCTCTAATAGAGAAAAAATTCCCTTGAATTTTGTGATGGTACGAATATTGACCTCTCCGTTTGTGCCATCTTTAAAATCTAAATAAATACGATCTTTTCCTCGCACTTCTGCTGCAATTAATGGACTTACCATAACTCTCTAATTACTGGATTGAATTTTAATGAGAGGCTGATGACGACGGGCAAGTTTCCAGTTCTGAGATAACGTGTCCTGATATTGCTTCGCCCACTGCAAAACCAGTTTCATTTTTTGCTTGGGGAATGTTCCACGAATCACGGTTTGTGATTCAATCTCGACCAAAATTTCCATGTCTCCAAATTTGGCGTGGAAGTGTGGCGGCAAGTGATCGTTGTAGTACATGAAGATCATCACCCCATGGAAACTCGAAATCTTGGGCATTAACGACAGGATCACGTCTAAATATCGCTTATTCCAGATCTAGGCCATTTTTGAGTGGCTTAGATCTGAAATATCAAATTTAATCTCCAACTCATTAACCTCCAAATCAATGATGGAGGCTTACATTCCGAGATGTTTCGCCACGGTCTGCACATCCTTATCGCCACGACCCGAGCAGTTAATCACCACCGTCGTACCGTCGGCCAACTGCGGGCAAAGCGTATCGAGATAGGCGATCGCGTGGGACGTTTCCAGCGCCGGGATAATGCCCTCCAGTTGCGATAACAGTTGGAACGCATCGAGCGCCTGCTGATCCGTCACGCTGTAGTACTCCGCACGCTGCGTATCTTTCAGGTAGCTATGCTCGGGGCCGACGCCGGGATAATCCAAACCGGCACTGATCGAATGCGCCTCGACCACTTGACCATCATCGTCTTGCAGCAAATAGCTCATCGCGCCATGCAGCACGCCCACCTGACCCAACGTCAGCGTCGCCGCGTGATGGCTCGTCGTCACACCTTCGCCTGCTGCTTCCACGCCGATCATCCGCACCGACTCATCGCGAACAAATTCGTGAAACAGCCCCATCGCGTTCGATCCGCCGCCCACACAGGCCAGCAGCACATCCGGCAAACCGCCCCATTTTTCCTGGCACTGCTGACGCGTTTCGCGACCGATGATGGCGTGGAAATCGCGCACCATCATCGGGTACGGGTGAGGGCCAGCGACGGAACCGAGAATGTAGTGGGTGGTTTCGACGTTGGTGACCCAGTCGCGGATCGCTTCGGAGGTGGCATCTTTGAGCGTGCCGGTTCCGGCGGTAACGGGCTGCACCGTCGCGCCGAGGAGCTGCATCCGGATCACGTTTAGGGCTTGGCGCTCCATGTCGCATTCGCCCATGTAGACGATGCATTCGAGGCCGAAGCGAGCGCAGGCGGTGGCGGTGGCGACGCCGTGTTGTCCGGCTCCGGTTTCGGCGATGATGCGTTTTTTGCCCATGCGTTTGGCGAGCAGGGCTTGGGCGATCGCGTTGTTGATCTTATGAGCGCCGGTGTGGTTGAGATCCTCGCGCTTGAGGTAGATTTTGGGGCCTTTGCCGTCGGCGTCGGCGTAATGCTCGGTTAACCGCTCGGCGAAATACAGCGGGGACGGACGCCCGACATAGTCGCGCAGCAGGTCATCGAGTTCGGCGTTGAATTCGGGATCGTTCTTGTATTTCTGAAAAGCCGCTTCCAGTTCGCTGAGGGCGGGCATCAGCGTCTCGGGGACGTACTTACCGCCAAATTGACCAAAACGCCCGAAGGTGTCGGGAACGTTGGGGTTGTAGGTCTGTGGGTTGGTTTGGGCGGATTGCAGGGGGGTGACTGTCACGGCTTCCAGGCTGGGATAAGGCAAAAGTTGTGACGAATATTATAACGCCAGGGTGCGGTACAGGGTATGCGGAGGGTATGGGTCGCAGGGCAAACGCATACTCGGATGACCCTCACCCTAAATCCCTCTCCCAGGCCGGGAGAGGGACTTTGATCCTTAAAATCTTGCTCCCCTTCTCCCCTTTTGGGAGAAGGGGCTGGGGGATGAGGGCATTCATTGGGAGTATGCGTTTGCCCTGTATGGGTCGAACTCCGCTCAGATGACGCTTTACTGAGCTGCGAACCCGGTCTTCGTCTCGCTCGGTATGATGGTCGTATTACCCCGATCGCCGGTCTGCCTTGCGAATGTCCGTCGATCGCCCTGCGACGATCGGGTTCACTACCGTCTGTGGGATGAGAACTGCGATGACTGATGCTGCCGCGATTTGGACGAATGCTCAATCGACCCGCGCTTCCCTCGAAGCGGCGATCGATGAAGTGGTTGATCGGGTGACTGCCGAGCTGAACGGGCGATCGGCCACCTTTGGGCTGGTGTTCGTCTCGATGGCGTTTGCGAGCGAGTTTTCGCGGGTGTTGCCGTTGCTCCAGGAAAAAATCGAGCTGCCGGTGCTGATCGGTTGCGGCAGTAACGGCGTCATCGGCACTGACCCGACGGGGATGACGCGCGAACTCGAAGATGGCCCCGCTGTGAGTTTAACGGTGGCGAGTTTGCCCGGAGTTCGCGCCCAAGCGTTTCAACTGGCGGGCGATCGCCTGCCGGATCTCGATGGTTCGCCGGATGATTGGGTGAACTGCGTCGGTCTTGATCCTGCCGATCGCCCGCAAATCGTCGTGTTGGTCGATCCCTTTGCGCCGAATATCGTCGATTTACTTCAGGGGCTGGATTACGCCTATCCGGGTATGCCCAAGGTGGGCGGCATCGCGAGCGGCATTCGACCGGGTCAGAATAACGCGGGTTTATTTCTCGGTACTGTCGATCGTAGCGGCGATAGTGATCAGGTCGTGTCGGAATTGGTCAAAGGTGGAGCGGTTGGGTTTGCGCTGATTGGCAAGATTGAGCTAGAAACGATCGTCGCTCAGGGCTGTCGTCCGATCGGCCCCACGTTTCGGGTCGCGGACGGTCAGCGCAATATTATCTTGCAGGTCGAACCTTGTAGCGAGGACTATCAGCGCGACGAGGACGCGGTCACCTCACCGCTCGAAGCTCTACAAACGCTGCTCGAAACTCTCCCCGATGAAGATCGAACCTTGGCAAAATACGAGCTATTTATTGGTCTGGTGCGCGACGAATTCAAACTCACGCTTAACAGCGGTGATTTTCTGATTCGGAATTTGATGGGGGTTGATCCGCGATCGGGAGCCGTGGCGATCGCCGATCGCGTCCGACCGGGTCAGCGCGTGCAGTTTCATCTCCGTGATGCTCGCGCCTCTGCCGATGACCTCGAAGCGCTGCTCGAAGGCGATCGCCGCGATCGATCCGGTCAAGGTCAGCCGATCGGGGCGTTCCTGTTCGCCTGCTTGGGTCGGGGGCGCGGCCTGTACGAAACGCCGGACTTTGATACGCGCCTGTTCCATCAATATTGTCCGGATACGCCGATCGGGGGCTGCTTTTGTAACGGCGAAATCGGCCCCGTGGCGGGCAGCACGTTTTTACACGGCTACACTTCCGTGTTTGGGCTGTGTCGCCTTGATCCGGTGCCCGAAGAGTCGGTTCAGGGTTAGAGAAAGTTTTAGAGACAGTTAAGGTCGCGACAGCAAATCATCGAGCAGCGATCGCGCCCGCTCCGCCCAGTCCGTTTGACCGCGATCGCGATAGAGCCGCTCGGCATAGGTCAACACCTCACGAGCCTCCTCGGGTTTACCCTGACTGAGAAACACCAAACCCGCACCGTAGTAGGCATTGGCGTAATTGGGGGCGAGATCACGAGCGGTGCGAAATTCAGCCAGGGCGTCGTCCAGGTCGCCGTTGCCGAGATGGACGATGCCGAGCTGGTAGTGGGCTTCGAGGTAGGTCGGGTTGCGATCGATGGCTCGCTCGAAGGCGGTTTTGGCGCGGCGGGTGTCGCCCTGTTGCAGATAAATCGTGCCGAGATAATAGGACGGTTCCGGCGCGATCGGGCTGTAGCGTTGGGCGCTGCGAAAGGCATCGATCGCCGGGTCTAGATCCGCCCGTTGGTAGTAAACCAGGCCGAGATTGTAGTAGGCGAGGCCGAGTTGCGGATCGAGCTCTAGGGCATAGTCCAGATACAATTCGGCTTGGTCGAGATTGCCGCCTTCGAGGACGACCGCGCCCAGATTTGCATAGGCTAGCGCAAAGTTAGGGTCGGCCTGTACGGCGCGATAGAACGCATCGGCGGCGGGTTGAAACTGCCCCGATTGGCGCAGCGCTAAACCGAGGTTGTAGTGCGCCGGGGCGAAGTTGGGCGAGAGGTCGGCGGCACTCTGGAAGGCCGCGATCGCCGTTTCCAGGTTATCCGCTTGAATTGCCGCGAGGCCGCGTTCGAGTTCACGCGCCGCCGCGATCGAGGTCGTGGTCACTTGCGCCAGAGCCGGTATTTTAATTGGCGTACTGGCGGCGAAATTGATTGATTTCGTTGATTGAATCGACGCAATGGATCTCGATTCCACCATCGCCAAGGCTTGAGCGTGCTGCGATCGCGCCTGATCCGTCTCGGTCGCGGCTGCCACTCCGCCGAGTGTCGCCACATTTCCCCAAATCCCGGCCAGTAGAAAAATGTTGAGCGATCGGCACAGCAATAAACTCATGAGGGAAGCAGCCATAACAGCCATAAAACACCGAAAAATCGCACTATCGCCACGATAGCAAGCCAGATCAATCCTGCCGTGATAGTTCTAGAATTTCTGGCAAGAATTTTGCGACACTCTCAAGGCTCGATACACTCAGAAGCAGGCCTTTGTTAAAGCTGGAATCTCATTGAGATCTTGCTGGATGCCAGATCACACATCAACTCGATGACCCCTCAGTTAAAGAATCCGCCGTGGATCTTTGCATTCCTGGTGATGGAATTCGATCGCGCCCTTACACTGTCCGCTGCCCTTCCCTTCTATCGTTAACGATGACCGCATCTTTCCCCAGTTCGAGCGCCTTCGATCGCGCCATGATGCAGCGCTGCCTCACCCTGGCGCGGCAAGCCCTCGGGCGCACGGCTCCAAACCCCATGGTCGGCGCAGTCATCGTCAAAGACGGCGAAGTCGTCGGCGAAGGATTTCATCCCAAAGCCGGTGAACCCCACGCCGAAGTTTTCGCCCTGCGCGAAGCGGGCGATCGGGCGCGGGGAGCCACGGCCTACGTCAGCCTCGAACCCTGCAACCACTTCGGACGTACGCCGCCCTGTTCCCGAACCTTGGTACGGGCGGGCGTTGCGAAAGTTGTGGTGGGAACCGTTGACCCCAATCCAAAAGTCGCCGGTAGCGGCATCAAAACCCTAGAAGAAGCCGGGATTGAGGTGGTGGTTGGCGTCGAAGAAGCCGACTGTCAAGCGATTAACGAAGGCTTTATCCATCGAATTTTGCACCGTCGTCCCTTCGGTATTTTGAAATATGCCATGACCCTGGACGGCAAAATCGCCAGCGAGACCGGGCATAGCGCTTGGGTGACGGGAACCCCGGCGCGATCGCAAGTGCATCATCTACGCCACGCCTGCGACGCCGTCATCGTTGGCGGCAACACCGTCCGTCACGACGATCCCCGCCTGACCTGTCGCGCCGATGACACCGCCCCGAATCCCCTGCGCGTCGTCCTCAGCCGCACCCTCGATTTACCCGACGAAGCCCAGCTTTGGCGCGTGGATCAAGCGCCAACACTGGTGGTAACCCAAACCGGGGTACGTCCCGAGTTTCAGGCTCGATTGCGCGATCGCGGTGTGGAGGTCGTCGAGGTGGATCATGTCCGACCAGCGGCAGCGATGGAGTTGTTGTACGAACGGGGGGCGCTGTCGGTGCTGTGGGAGTGTGGCGGAACTCTGGCCGCGCGGGCGATCGCTGAGGGAGCAGTACAAAAGACGATCGCGTTTATTGCCCCGAAAATCATCGGCGGCGTGAATGCCCCCAACCCGGTCGGCAATCTGGGGATTAACTTCATGACGGAAGCGATTGCCCTGGAACGAATTCGTGGTTATGCCGTCGGCGAAGATTGGGCGATCGAAGGCTATTTACCGGATAAAAGTTGGAGACCCTGACCCACAATCAGGATGCAAATCATCTCCGTTTTTTGGTCTAGAGCGGTCGTGAATTGATTGAACTGGAGCATCCCAATTGACGAGGATCAATCGCCAAAACGATAAGTAATTCAACTGATTTGATTGGCTTTTATTATTGCCTCTAACATTACAAGGTAGTCGATGTTACAGTTTGGGCAATGGCTCGTTTACTGACCCGTGCTTGCGTCGATCGACGCTCCGATATTTGTCATCCCTAACTAACCCCTACTTATCTCTATGACTGTTGCTTTCGCCCCTAGGAACGCTATGACGACTCATCAGACAGTCACGCAACCCCTCAAGGCGATCGCGATCGGGGATAGCCTGGTCTACGGCTACGGCGATCTTTCCGGTGGCGGCTGGGCGGAACGGTTGCGGCGGCTGTGGATGCACCCGGAAAATTCCGGCAATGTGCTATACAACCTGGGCGTTCGGGGCGATAAGACCTCGCAGGTGGCGGCGCGGTTTGAGGCGGAATTTAACAGCCGGGGTGAGCTGCGTAACCGTGTGCCGGATGTGGCGATTATTTCGGTCGGGACGAATGATACGCCGCGCTTAGGGCGTCCGGATGGTAAGCCGATGACGCTCGAAAATGAGTTTAAGCATGACTTAACGCTGCTGTTGGATAATGCGGCGAGTCGATGCCGAACAATCTTTATCGGTATGGTTCCGGTGGTGTCCGATAACATGCCGTTTTTGGACTGTTTATATTACGATCGCGCCGATCAGTTCATCTACAAAGAAATTGCGCGCGAAATGTGCCAAATTCGGCGCATTCCCTATCTCGATATTTTTGAATTGTGGACAGGACGCGGTTCGGATTGGATCGCCGATCGTATCGGTGCGGATGGTTTGCATCCGAATGAGTTGGGCTATCAAAGTTTGTTTGATGACATCGTGAGTTGGTCGCCGATCGTTGAGCTGACCGCGAAATAGTCGATGATTTGTCGTGATTTGCGATGTCTGAACGTGAGGTTACACTGAGGGCAAATATTGCGATCGAGCGCGATGCCATGCACCGGGTCATCATCGGCGAAGCGACCAACCGCTGTTCGCTCCACTTTCAACTCTGGAAACCGCAACAACAACATCGCCAAATCCCGCCAATCCGTCGAGGAAGTAGCCAGTTTCGATATCGCAGGTTTGCTCACTTATTGGGACGATAATATAAGAGTCTAAGAAGTGAGACGAAGATTATGCCACTCGCTGAGTTAATCCCTCTCGTGAAAGAGTTAAGCCAGCCTGATAAGCTATCGCTTTTCAAACTCCTGGCGACGGATATTCCCGATGCAGAACTGCAATTTATTTTTTCTAAATCTGAATATCCGGTGGTCTCGCTTTACGATTCGACGGAGGCGGCCAGTCTCTTGATGCAGATGATTCAAGACGATCGTGAGGCATCTGGGAATGTCTAGAATGCTGGAGTTTCCGTTTGCTGACGGTGAAGAGCTGCCCAGAATTCCTATTGTCCTGAGTATTAATCGTTCCTACGCTCTGCGTGGGAATGCCGTTTGGACGCTCTGCGTCGAGTGAATCGCGGTTGAGAAGTCGTGACGCAGAGCGTCTGGGGCTTGCGTTGCCCACGCGGAGCGTGGGAACGAGAAAATCGTTAAAAATCTTCGTCTTCATCTTCCACCTCGATCGCCGTCGCCACCACCTCCCGCCACAGCCCAAACACTCCCTCATCTGCACCCATCCCCACCAACCGCTCCCAAACCACACCGCGCTCCACCTTTAACTCCGGAAACCGCAACAACAACATCGCCAAATCCCGCCAATCCGTCCCCGCCTTCGGTTTGCCCCGCCGCCGAAAATACGCCACCACTTTACTCGCCACCAAGTCGATCGGAGCCATCACCCGAATCCCCTCAATCTCCTGGCTTTCGGGCAACACGTCCGCCTGACGAATATCCATTAAGTGACGATTTCCACTTTTCTGCGTTTGATATAGCCGATATCCGATCCCGCCCTTGACCACGCGCACCCGTACCGCAATAAAAAAGCGATCGCTCAAAAACTCTTTCAGTTCCTCCGCCAACGCCGCCGCATCCGTTGCAATCACATCGATATGCTGCGTCATGCGCGGCTCACCCACATAGGCATTCACTGCCTGCGCTCCAAACAGCACCACATCATTGCGCTCTTGCAGCTTTTCCAACAGCACACCGTGCAGGGTTGCTAACGGTAAAACTTCGCGATTCATAAATTCTTGGAAGCTGAGGACGTCGGCGCTCAACATATTGATACGTCCAGAGCAATGGCTATCTTTATTCTATTGAACATCAAAAACAAGAGGACATCCTACATTCAGAATGTTCTCTTGCTTTCAATGCATCAGATTCATTAATCGTTCCTGCGCTCTGCGTGGGAATGCCGTTTGGATGCTCTGTATCCAGTGAATCACGCTTGAGAGGTCGTGACGCCCACGCGGAGTGTGGGAACCATCTCAGTACGGGGACAAAAAATAATCGTTCCTACGCTCTGCGTGGGAATGCCGTTTGGACGCTCTGCGTCTAGTGAATCGCGGTGGAGAAGTCGTGACGCAGAGCGTCTGGGGTTTGCGTTGCCCACGCGGAGCGTGGGAACGATAAAAATCTAAATCCGCTTTCCACAATAAGGGCATTTAGTACGATCTCTGGGGCCAGCATATCTACCATCTGTCTCTACAGGACCGGCATATCGGCCGTACTCCAGAATTCCATAGTCTTGCAAGGCTCGTTCAAACGGAATGCCTTTGCGTACGCTCCAGGCAAGAAACTCTCTAAGATCATTCCGAGCTTCTGAAGGTAGCTGTCGATACCATCTTACAAACTTTTTCTCTACAGACATTTTCGCCCTCATATTAAGCTCTATCTAATGATATCTATTCCACAGGGAACCGCCACAAGCATCACAGTCTCCTTCCTTGAAGCGCCACGGATTTGCTCCACACACCCGACATCTTGCGGCCTCCCCATCCAGCTTTTTCAGGGCTTCTCTGTAGGTTTGTTGCTCCTGTTTCTTTGTGATGCTTATTAAAAGCTTGTCATCATCTGTGTCAATCTCACTAACTCGTCTCAAGAACTGCTCAACTACATCACCGCTGGTTCTTCTGTTCGTTAAGAGCTGGTTTGCTTCAAGGCTTATGCTTCTGTTTTTTGTGATCATAGCCCAGTGTTGAACCTCACTATCTTGCCATCTGTAGACTAACTTGAATATCACCATTACTAGTAGCAGGGCTGACAAGATTTCCCCCGTTGTATTTACTATATCTTCAAGTACAAAGCCCAATATCTCCCATTCCACTCCCTTTATAAGGAATCTTGGAAAGATATAGAATACGGGAACTGCTATGGACAAAAAATCGACCAGGTAGTTTCTCTTTTGAAGTTTTGAGATACACATCTGGTGCTGTAGGACGGCTACCATGGCGTTCAGCTCTTCCTGTCGTATTTTCCTCTTCAGTTCTTGATCTGGCATTTTAAGCGTAGGCTCGGGAAAATGAATTGTTGCGGATATCTAGGAAACAACAGTCGCCTAGTAGATTAGGCAAAAAAGAAAAAGGGCATCCGTTCGATCAGGATACCCTTTTTCTAAAGCGAATTAGACAAGTGGACGAGCTACAAGTTGAGGGTTAGGCGATTACTCAACCCCTTCAATCCGATTCTCAACCTCCTCATACAACTCCTGCAAACGATCGATATTCTCATCGCTCGTCTCCCAGTAGCCGCGACCATGCACCTCAAGCATCGTCGTTAACATCCGACGGAACGAATTCGGGTTCAGATCCATCAGACGCTTCGCCATCTCCTCATCCTTGATGAACGTCTCGTTGGCATCCTCGTAGACCCAGTTATCCACCGCGTCCGCCGTCGCCGACCAGCCCATCGTATTCACCAGACGCTTCGACAGCTCACGCACACCCTCGTAACCGTGGGACAACATGCCCTCATACCATTTCGGGTTGAGCAGCTTCGTGCGTGAATCGAGGCGCACCGTCTCCGATAGCGTCCGCACCTGAGCATTCGCCGTGGTCGTGTCCGCAATGAACGACGACGGCTTCTTGCCATCCGTACGCAGACCCGAAATCACCTTGGTCGGATCGGAGTCGAAGTAGTGCGACACGTCCGTCAAGCTGATTTCCGAGGAATCCAGGTTTTGGAATGTCACATCAGCGGTTTTCAGCGTCGAGGTGAATAGATCTTGCGATTGGTTCATCTCGCCCGGATTGTCGGCGGAAAAGGCGAAGGATTTGCGCGACAAATACATGTCTTGCAGCTCTTTCTCCTCTTCCCAGGAGCTGTTTTCCACCGCGAGATTAACGTTCGCGGCGTAGGAACCGGACGCATTCGAGAACACGCGGGTCGCGGCTTGGCGCATATCGATGCCGAGTTCTTCGGCTTGCTCGATCGCGTGTTTACGGATGAAGTTCATCTCCAGCGGCTCGTCAGCTTCGGCGGCCATCTTCACAGCTTTGTCGAGCAGTGCCATTTGGTTGATGAACAGGTCGCGGAACACGCCGGAACAGTTCACGACCACATCGATACGCGGGCGACCCAGCTCTTCAAGCGACAGCAACTCCAGCTTGTTGATGCGACCGAGGGCGTCGGGAACCGGCTTCGCGCCGATCATCCACATGATCTGCGCCAACGATTCGCCGTAGGTCTTGATGTTGTCAGTTCCCCAGAGGACGCAGGCGATCGTCTCGGGGTACGCGCCGCCGTTGTCGGCTTTCTGGCGATCGAGCAGGCGATCGACCACCACTTTTGCCGACTGTACCGCTGCGGCGGTCGGGATCGACTGCGGATCGAGGGCGTGGAGGTTTTTGCCGGTGGGCAACACGTCGGGGTTGCGAATCGGGTCACCACCGGGGCCGGGTAGGACATATTCGCCGTCGAGGGCTTTCATCAGTGAGCCGAGTTCGTTATCGGCACAAACCTGCACGAGGCAGAAGTTGAGGTACTCGATCAGCTTGTCGAGCTGCTCTTTATCAACGCGGTGGAAACCGGCTTCCTTGAGCGCTTCAAACCACGGCTCATCTTTGATGATGCGTTGCAGCCAGCCGCCGATGTTGTTCAGACGGACGCGACCGTCTTCGCCGACTTTTTCGGCGACCATCGCCGCGACGCAGGCACGGGTGGCTTCAACGATTTTCTGGTTGAGTTCGACATCGGACAGGACACCGCGATCGTTATTGGTGTAAATGTCCTGAATGTCACGACCCAGGCTTTGCGCCAGCAAACTGGGCAAACCGACCACGTTTTCTTCCTCACGATCGAGGCTGGCAATATTGACCAGCGTGGCGATCGCTTCTTCCGCCGTGGGGGGCTTACCGATCACGTGCAAACCGCAGGGCAGCAAGCGCGATTCGATTTCCATCAGTTGCTTGTAAACCAAGCCGACGACGGTATCGCGTTCATCTTGGGTCAGATCCTTGGCATCGCACTCGGGAAACTCGATGTCTTTATCAATGTTGCAGATGCGAGCTTGATCAACGATCGAGTTGACGATCTGGATGCCGCGACCGCCATCTTTGAGCGATTGATACGACGCAACGAGTTCGCCCAACGCCTTCAATCCTTTGTACAGACCCGCATTTTCGGCGGGCGGTGTCAGGTAGGAAATCGTTTCGGCATAACCGCGACGCTTGGCGATCGTCGCTTCGCTGGGGTTATTGGCCGCGTAGTAATACAAGTTCGGAATGCTACCGATGAGGCTGTCGGGGTAGCACGTGCCGGACATACCCATTTGCTTACCGGGCATGAATTCCAGCGAGCCGTGAGTTCCGAAGTGGAGGACGGCATCTGCGCCCCAGATGTGTTCGAGGAAAGTGTAGTAGGCGGCGAAACCGTGGTGCGGGCTGGCCGATCGGCTGAATAGCAGACGCATCGGGTCGCCTTCGTAACCAAAGGTGGGCTGCACGCCGATAAAGACGTTGCCGAATTCCTTACCAAACACCAGCAGGTTCTGACCGTCAGTGTTGAGCGTTCCCGGCGGCGGCCCCCAGTTTTCCTCCAGGCGCTCGGAGTAGGGCGTTAGTTTTTCGTATTCCTTCACCGACATGCGGTAGGCCACGTTTAGCTCAGGCCCCGCATATTTTGCCGATGCGTCGGTGATCACGGCTTCGAGCAGTTCGCGTGGCGTGTCGGGAAAGTCGCCCACGGTGTAGCCGTCGGCTTTCAAGCCTTTCAGCGCTTCGTGAATGCTGCCGAACACATCGAGATAGGCCGCTGTACCGACGTTGCCTTTGTCCGGCGGGAAGCTGAAGATCGTCACCGCGACTTTTTTATCAGCCTTTTTCTTCTTACGCAGGCTCGCCCACTTCATAATCCGCTTGGTGACGGTTTCGATGCGGTCTTGCATCGCGTGGGCTTTACCCGTGTTGCCGTCGCGACCGGAGAGGACGATCGGCTCGATCGCGCCGTCCAGCTCAGGGATCGCGATTTGCAGCGCCACCTGAATCGGGTGCAGACCGAGATCGCTGTCTTCCCACTCTTCCGTGGTTTGGAACACCAGCGGCAACGCCACCATGTAGGGACGGTTGAGGCGCTTGAGCGAGATGATCGCCTTCGGGTGATCCTGACGTGCGGGGCCACCGACGAGGGCGAAACCGGTCAGGGAAACCACCGCATCCACGAGCGGACGATTGGTCGGCGAGTCGGAATCGCCCTGTTCCCAGAACAGCGTATTGACAGGAATCGAGAAATCGAGACCGCCGGAAAAGACCGGAATCACACGAGCGCCGAGGGATTCGAGTTCCTGGACGATCGCCACGTAGTGCGCGTCATCGCCGGTAACCAAATGCGTTCGTTGCAGAACGAGACCGATCGTCACCGGATCTTGCTTATTCTCGTCAGAAATATCGGGACGGCTTTGGAACCAGTTGAGGTACTCTTTCACGTCCTCAAACATCGCTGGAGCCAAGGGATGCCAGATACCGATATCGGGATAAACCACCGGCTCGGCATAATCGACGTTTTGACCCAAACCTTGATCGGGATACACGTACTTATCAGCCAGCATCAGCAGGAAGTTTTCCAGGTTGGCCGACGAACCGCCGAGCCAATACTGAAAACTGAGCATGAAGTTGCGGGCGTCCTGTGCCTTATCCATCGGCATATATTTCAGGACTTTCGGCAGCGTGCGTAGCAGCTTCAGCATTCCATCTTGGAACGAGGAGCCGGACTGCTCCTTGCGCTTACGCATAAACTGCGCGATCGCGCTCTTGCTTTGGCCGAGCTGCGCCATCGAGAAGCTGCCCAGCTTATTGAGGCGCATCACCTCGGGCATCGAGGGGAACACGACCGCTGCATCGAGCTGATCGCGCACCGGCGTCACCGCTGCGACCACCTTATCGGCAAGATCTTCAATGAAAATCAGCGACGCGATGAAGATATTGGCCGTTGCAACATCGCGCTTAAAGTTGTCGTAGTTCTCCTCGCCGCGTAGTTCTTCGATCAGATAGCCACTGATCTCGATCGCGATGTGGGGATTGTGATCATTAATTGCACGTACCGCCGAGGAAAGAGCGCTTTGGTATTGCGACTCCAGCACGACATAAACGATTTTTAACAGCTTGCGACCCTTGAGGTCGTCCGGCTTAATGTGTCGAACGGCTGGATTCACTTGTGTGAACATACAGTCTGGCTCCTTACCTTCGGCGTGTCTGAGTTGCTGATTGGGCAGACGTGGTGAACATTCCCACGGGCTATATCAATCGTAAAAGCGTATGCAGTGTTTTTACCAAAAAACGTGAATCCACACGGTTTCTAGCCCTCGCAGTGCAACATTTTGACAAGAAAATGTGAATTAATGTTTACAAAATTTAATCTTGGGTAAAGCTCGCCTTTCATTTTGGCGATCGGGGTTGACAATGTTCCCGATTTGCGCGGTTACAAAATGGATGGATCAGAGGCTGGGGCAAACGTCAGCGAATTAGGGCGAAGGCGTCACACAAGAACTGTCCAAGGTGAACCTTCGGGCGATGATAAGAGTCGATTAATTCAACTCTGCTGACATTACTTGTGTGGCGTATTTCGATTAATCGTGTGTTGCGCTTGTTGCGCTGCGCGATCGATAGGGGTCGCAGCTCGATCGCAAGATCTGACCGCGAGCCGCAAAGCTCGCGCACGTTTTGACTCTATTACTGTTCCTTTACTACCGTTTCAACGCGCCATGTCTACTTATTTTGAGCTTCATCCGGATAATCCCCAGGCTCGGCGAATAAAAGAGATCGGAGAGGCTCTTGCGGGCGGGGCTGTGATGCTCTATCCCACCGACACGGTTTACGCGATCGGTTGCGATATCAACAACAAGGCCGCCGTCCAGCGTGTGCGCCAAATTAAACAGCTCGCCAATGACAAACCGCTGACCTTTATGTGTCAGTCCTTGTCGAATATTGCGGAGTACGCCCATGTTTCCGATTCGGCCTACCGGATTATTCGTCGTTTGATTCCCGGAACCTATACGTTCCTGCTCCCCGCAACAAAACTCGTTCCTCGCTTAGTCATGTCGCCCAAGCGTAAAACCACTGGGATTCGCGTCCCCGATCGCACCGTATGTCAGCTCCTCCTAGGGGAACTCGGCAACCCGATCGCCTCCACGTCAGCCCACCTATTAGGTGAAGACGGTCTCAGCCTGGATGCGGAGGACGGCGAGACGATCGATAAGGCGAAACTGTTCGATCGGCTGGAGTCGATGGTCGATGTGATCGTTGATGACGGCCAGGATGACGGGATTCGTGCTTCGACGATTATTGATCTCACGGCAGGGGAGCCGCAGATTGTGCGGGAAGGTGCGGGAATTGAGGAAGCCCTGAACTGGGTCTAGTCGATCTTCGCGATCGGCAAGCGGGGTAAAGGATTCCTCGGTTGCGGCGGATGGGTGCAGCGAGGCCGATCGTATGACAATCGGCCAACTGTCCAAAATTGGCCGCGCCGGTTCGGTAACTGGAACGCGCGATCGCGGTTTCGGCCTTCCGGGTGATTTAGCCGTTCAACCCCTTAGCCATCAACACTTTGCGCGATTTTACGCATTGCCGTTCCCGCTATCCGGACACGTGCCGGTTGCGCGTCCGGACAGTTGAGCGGCAATCAGTTGGGATAGTGGCAAGACGCAAGGCGGGCGGCATGGGCGATCGAAATACAGTGAATGCATGGAGAACAGAGGACGCCAAAACCGAGAGACATCAAGGTTTTGAGCGGTATCCAATCTTCGATTCTTCGACATTGTCCGTGCGCTACCTTCAGGAAATACCATGAACGCCAAACTCGACACCGCCTTCATCCGCACCAACACCAACAACGCCACAACCTTTAACGCATCTCACCCCTACAACAGTATTTCCGTTGGAGCCGCCACCGCCCAGGCCGACGAACTCCAAAACCGTAATACGAGTTTCGATCGTGCCATCCTCGACGAACTGCAAGCCGCGATCGATAACAAATCCAGCAGCAGCGTTAACGTTGCCGAACGGATTGCCCGCGAAGTGGAGCGGATTTGCACCAAGAGCGATCGCATCCAAACCTCGGGCAAGGTCGAAATGTGGCAACTGGCGCTCGCACGCCACCGCATCCAAAAGATTCACGCCTACTTCGATCTCGGATCACGCCGTGGCCGCGTCGAACTCCACAGCAACCTGAGCATGATGGTTTACCGTCATATCGCGCCGAGCCACGCCAAACTCGGTTTCCAAGGTCGCTACAACCACATCGAAGATTTTCTCCAAGGGTTCTACATCGAAGTGCTCCGCGCCTTTCGCCGTGAACACGATGTCGCTCCGGACTACACGCCGAAAACCCGCGTCGAACTGGCGGAATACATGGCTTTTTCTGAACAGTACGCCAAACGTCGCATTTCGCTCCCCGGTCGTAAAGGCCAACAGCTCGTGATTCTCCGCGCTCAAGGCTATGCCAAGGGTCAACCGCCGGAAATGTCGCTGGATGTGGAAATGGCGATCGACTCGGCCAAATCCGAAGCGGACGAAAGCCACAACCGCAGCTCTGCCGCCCGTCAAGTGCGTGAGCATATGGTGTCGGAAAGTGTCGATCTGTCGGAATCAGTGATTCGCGGTCGAGTCGTCGAAGAGCTGATCGATTACCTCCGCGACCAAGACCAAGAGGACTGCATCGACTATCTAACCCTGAAACTGCAAGATCTCCCGGCGCACGAAATCGACGAAATCCTCAACCTCACCTCACGCCAACGGGACTATCTGCAACAGCGCTTTAAGTATCACGTCGAAAAATTCTCGCGTACCGGCAACTGGGAACTGGTTCACCAATGGCTCGGCGCTGACCTTGACCAAAGCCTTGGCATGTCGCCGATGCAGTGGGACAAGTTCTACGCTTCGTTAGATGAGAAACAACGTCAGCTCGTCACCCTCAAGCAAGAAAAACTCAGCGATGAGCAAATCGCCTCTGAGCTAGGTTGCACACTCAAGCAAGCCCAAAAACGCTGGACGAAGCTGCTCGATCGCGCCTGGGAAGCCCGTAACGCCTAGATGTTAACGATGAATCCTCTGATTTTTCTCGGCAAACCTCGATCGCAACTCCGAAGTTACAGCCGTTATGCCGCTTTCCCTAACCGGGAGCAATCACACCGCTCATCCGCGATCGTATCTCGCCGTCCCCCACCCCACCGACGATTACGCCCACCCCGCGCCCAGCTCCCGGCACTCCCGGACGATCCCCCCAACCGAAAACTCCCCGACGCTGCGATCGATGCAGGCGGGGAGTTTTTGTGTATCAGGTTGAAGAAACAGGCTCACACCATTTTGAAGTTTAGGGTGATAACTCATACGAAATCCGACTGTGCATAAGCTTAGATCGTCGATCTAGGGGGACACCGCACTTCGACTCCGCTCAGTGCTCATCGACGCTTTTGTCTTTTTCCTAGACAGAAACGGATTTCGTATCAAACCCAGCTTGTAGAACGAAATCAAGGCGAGATAACCGTGAGAAAGTCCAGAAAAAAAGCACGATCATGAGTCAGGATAGGAAATTGTTCGAGTTCGGACTGAGCCATGAGCATTCGATCAAATGGATCGCGATGAGGAATGGGCAAGTTGCCAGCTCGTAGGGCATGAGCCTCTGTGATACTCAGCGAACAAAAACCGGCTTCATCGAGCAAAGCCGTGTAGTTCTCAAGCACTGTTTTAGCTTCTGGTAGTTTCCCAATACGGTATTTTGTCGAAATTTCCCAAGCAGAAGCACTGCTAACCCAAATGATGTGCTTGGGATTGGAAATGATCGCTCGACTTTGGCGATCGAGTTTGGGATCGTCGAATATCCACCAGAGAAAAACGTGAGTATCGAGTAGATAATTCATTCCCAACGTTGCAGCTCATCTTCGGGGAGCGGGTCAAAAAATGTATTGCTCAGTGTGCCCTGGAGCAGACCTGGAGTGCGAGGTTTGGGTTGAGCGATCGGGAGTTGTTGACGGAAGTTACAGATCATCTGATACAACCGTTGGTATTGATCTTTGGGAATGGCTTGGATTTCTCGCAGGATGGCTTGAAGGGGCATGATCGTTCCGCTCGGATGATATTCCAAGTGTAGCCAGATTGCTGATGCCTAAATCCTGGGGGCTGTTTTTCCGTGATGACATTTTTTTGTGATGCTTGCAACGTTCATCGGTTCAGGCCGATCGCTCAATCATTAAAGAACGATCGCCCCAAAGGGTTTAACGGGTTTAACGACGATTCACGCCATACTAAAGAAAAATCGCCCCGTAAATTTACGGTCAACTCATGGGACTTTTCGACCTCGTATCCAAAGCCGTCAGCGACCCAAACCTACAGGCCAGCGTCGGCCAGATCGGTGGCATCGTCAGCGGCCTTCAGCAAGTACAACAAGCGAAAAACCTTGACGGTGATAGCACCCAAGCACTGCTATCTCTGGTTGGAACGCAAGTGCGATCGTCGTTGAAACAGCAACAGGAAGGCGGCACGGACGTGTCCAATTTGCTCGAAAAATTTGGCGGCACGGCCAGCAATGCCGCTGCGGTCTCCGCCCTGTTCTCCGGATCGCAACAGCAGCAACTGATCGAGCTGGCAGCGGCCAAAACCGGCATCGACGCCAATACGATTCAATCGATGTTGCCGACCCTGGTTCCTCTAGTGCTGAATTTCTTGCAAACCGGCAAAAGTACGGGCGGCGACGGTGGTAACAATCCCGTACTATCGGGCTTCCTCGATGCGGATGGTGACGGTGATGTCGATATTGCCGATGCGATGATGCTCGCGAGTAAGTTTAAGGGCTAATTTAAGGGCTAATTTAAGGGTTAATTTAAGGGTTAATTCCGCGATCGGCTGCGGTCGGGTTTGGTGTCACGCTAACAGCATCACCTCGCGGTCAGGATTATCGAATGCAACTGAAAACCCGTAGCCGATATAGCATCAAAGCACTGCTCGAACTCAGCTTGCAGGCCGATCGTGCGCCGCTCTCCGTCCGCACGATCGCCGATCGCCAGGACATCCCCGCCCCCTACCTCGAAAAGCTACTGATCGCCCTGCGCCACGCCAAAATCGTCGAATCCGTGCGCGGCGTACACGGCGGCTACCGTCTCGCGCGATCGCCCGCATCGATCCTGCTTGGGCAAGTCCTCGAAGCCGTCGGCGAAACCCTTGAATTGCCCACGCCGCGCCGCGATCAGCCCGAACGCGCTGAAGATTGGGCGATCGCCTGTCTACACCGCCGATTACGTCGTAAACTCGACGAAGCGCTTTATACGGTGTCGCTCGAAGAGCTGTACTACGATCTACGCAGTTGGCAAGCCGCCCAAGGCGATCTTGGGAATTTTCTGGTTTAGCGATTCCCTCTCGTTTCACCGCACTCGGTTCGAGCATGAAAGTTGTCGAAATTTTGTCCGCTGAAGAGATCAATCGCACCCTGGTTCGATTAGCCTCGCAAATCCTCGAAGCCTCGGGCGAACCCGATCGCCTCGCCCTACTCGGGATTCATACGCGCGGCGTGCCAATGGCACAAATGATCGCCGATCGCATCCAAACCCTCGAAAACATCGACGTTCCCGTCGGCTCGATCGACATCACGTTCTACCGCGACGACCTCGATCGCATCGGGATGCGTACCCCCGAAAAAACCGACATCCCCTTCGATCTCAACGATCGGCGCGTCATCCTGATCGACGACGTCATCTATACCGGGCGCACCATCCGCGCCGCCCTCAACGCCGTCCATGAATACGGACGCCCCGAACTCGTCTGGCTCGCCGTCCTGGTCGATCGCGGCCACCGCCAGTTACCGATTCATCCCAACTTCACCGGCAAGCACCTCCCCACCGCCAAAGACGAAAAAGTCAAAGTCTACGTCCAAGATCTAGACGGACACGACGGCGTTGAGCTGATCTCACCCCAGAGTTAAAACCACTCAAAGCCGTCGAGTTGTTGCGCTTTAGCGCTCCGAAGGAGTCAAATAACGATCGAACCGAAGCACATCAACCGCAAGAGCTGATATATTCCGAAAGCTGCTCTCGATCCGTGCGCGTATTCGCTCGTCGCCTTCATGATTCTGTCTCGCCTGCGTAACCGTTGGTTTTGGTCGATCGCCCTCATCGGCATCCTCCTCGATCACCTCGCCAAATTCTGGGTTTCCACCACCTTCGAGCTATACGACAGCGTCCCCCTGATCGATGGCATATTTCACTTCACCTACGTCACCAATAATGGTGCTGCCTTTAGCCTCTTCGCCGGAAGCGATTGGCTTAAGTGGCTTTCGCTGTTGGTAAGTGCCGGTTTGGTCTATTTCGGCTTAAAGGCAAAACGATTACGCCGCCTGGAGCAAATTGCCTATGGTGCGATTCTCGGCGGCGCGATCGGCAATGGTATTGATCGCTTCAGAACCGGTGAAGTTGTCGATTTCCTCGATTTTCGCCTAATTAACTTTCCTATTTTCAATATTGCTGACATCGCGATTAATATCGGTATCTTTTGCCTGTTGTTGATTGCGATCGATCCTCCTCAACTCAAGCAGTTTCACACCTCCAAAAAATCAGATCATAAGCATTAGAAAATAATTTGAATAAAAAAAACTGCCGCTCATCTTTGAACGACAGTTTTAGTCGAAGAGTTTGTTCAAACTATTTGATCAAACCAAAAGGTATTACGTGATTTTAAGCGCCCATCGCTTCCTGAAGTTTCGTATAGCGTTGAGCCACATAGCCAAAACCACGAATTGTAATGATTAACTCCGGGTTTTTCGGGTCATCTTCAATCTTCGATCGCAAACGCGCCACATAGACATCAATTACCCGCAAATCAGACTGACGACTCGGTGCATATCCCCACAACTGCTCTAGAATATCCGCCCGAGACACCGCCTCACCCGCTTGTTCAAACAACAATTCAAGCAGCTTAAATTCGGTATACGTTAACCAAATCCTGGTGTCATTTTTGTAAACCTGCTGACGATTTGTATCGATTTGCAGTTGACCCACACGCATCGTTCCTGGCGGAGTACTCGACAGCGACGACGCATCTTTCGTGCGGCGCAAAATAGTAGCGATTCGAGCCTCTAGCTCTCGCGGCGAGAAAGGCTTGGTGATGTAATCATCCGCTCCCGCTTCGAGCCCCATGATCCGCTCTTTAATTTCAGAGAGTCCCGACAACATGATGATTGGGATACGGTGGCGATCGCGCAGTTGGCGACACACCTCATAACCGCTCATATCCGGCAACATAACATCGAGAACAACGAGATCAGGAGTTTTCTGTTCAGCCATTTCAAGGGCTGTCACACCGTCATTTGCTGTCAAAGCACTGTAGCCCGCCATCGGCAAGCGGATTTCGAGCATTTGACAGACGGCACGATCGTCATCGACGACGAGGATCGTTTCCTTTCCTTTTTTTAAGGTTTTGCTCATTTCCGCAAAGGATTTAGGGCTTTTCTAAAATGATTTGAGAACCGACTGAAATTTAATATTACCTAGATGCAGCAGTCAAAAACGTTTGAGCTTTCATCACATAGTTAAATATCGATATTTTTAGGAATATTACCATTTGTAACGCATTGCGTCAAGTCGATAGTAACACTAATGCCTAATCCTGTAGATATCACTAAGAATTGAGGAAATTTATTTGAGGGAATTTATTTGAGACTAAACCCTCTTTCTTTTCGTTCTTACGCTTTGCCTGAGAATGATATAGGATGAGGAGCTGGGTTTTGAATTTTGCACCTAACGATTGTCATAACCATTATTTTTACCCTGTTTTGATATCTTACCTGAGTCCTTTGAAGGCTTGGAAAGAAGTGATTTGACGGAAAAAGAGGGAGGACATTGCAGTTCTTATGCAATGTCCTCCCTCTTCAGTTCGGACCTCTTCAGTTCGTACTAAGTGACAGGCTCTAATGACGATGTCTTCAAGCAGTACTCAAGCCACTCTTGAGCCGCGTTACTCAAGTAAAAATAAGTTAGTACGTTTCAACGTGCCAGCGATGCGCTTTTTTGAGTTGCTTTTGGAACGTGGACCAGTCTTGACCTTGTTTCTCGGCTGCACCGCTCAAACCTTCGTCAATACCGCCTTCCATGCCGCGTAGACCACACATGTACGCGTGAGTCTTCTCATTTTGCAGTAGGTTCCAAATCTCATCCGCGTTTTCTTGGATGCGATTTTGTAGGTACATTTTGCCGCCGTCTGCGTTTTGTTGCTCGCGGCTGATGGCGTAGGTGAGGCGGAAGTTATCCGGGAACTCACGCTGTAGCTGTTCGAGTTCTTCGCGATAGAGAATATTCGCCGAGTAGGGAATACCAAAGAACAACCACGCGAGACCTTTGAATTTGTAGTCTTCGTGTTGCTCTTTGAACATGCGCCAGAGGTAAGCGCGGAATGGTGCAATACCGGTTCCGGTGGCCATCATGATGATGGTGGCGTCTTCATCTGGGGGCAGGAGCATTTCCTTACCGACGGGGCCGGTGATGGAAACATCATCGCCTGGGTTGATTTCGCAGAGGAAGCGCGAGCACGTACCGTAGATGGTTTCGCCTGCTTCGTTTTTGTATTCCAGTTCGCGGACGCAGAGCGATACGGTTTTGTCGTCTACGTCGTCGCCGTGACGGGTTGAGGCGATCGAGTAGAGACGCAGTTTGTGGGGTTTACCCTTGTCGTCTGTACCGGGCGGAATAATACCGATGCTCTGACCTTCAACGTATTTGAGGTCACCACCAGAGATGTCAAATTTCAGGTGACGGACGCGACCTGTGCCACCTTCTGCGACGAGTTCATCGTTGCTCAGGCATTTGCCGACGTAGGGATTTTTCGGACGATAGATGTTGACGGGGATGCCATCGTCTTTTTTCTTCTTGGCAGGAGCCGCAGCCGCTTCCGGAGCGGGAGGAGTGCTAGATGCGCTAGAAGAGGCCATTGCCATTGCCGGTTCTTCGCCAGCAGGGTAGATGCCGACAATTTTTCCGCCGAGACGCGCAATGCGCTTCATCTCTTGGTTCATGCGGTTGTAAGCGACGGTCACGAAGGTACGACCGCTCTTCCGAGTTTTGGAAGCATCGGAACCAGCAACGGATTTGTTGCCGAGACCCTCGACTTCGTAAACAAAGAGGCGGCTACCGTAGGTCGTTGCACCGACACCGACGGCGTTGGAGTAATACATATGCAGTTTTTATCAGAGCCCTAGTTAACTGTTCGCTGCGACGATTCCGAGCGGGCGGTAATCTTGGAGTTTGGTTATGTGTAGCCTTACGCCAGCGCAGCTTACAGTCACTTATTCTACGGGCGTGTGTATGAATAACCAAGCTGAGACGATCGTCAGGCGATCGCATTCGCGGGTGTGTTGTGATCGTTGGAAGTCTGATTGAGGACTTCCCGCGATCGCAACGTGCAGGTATTTAGCGTTTGATTTTATCGAGGCTCAACTGTCACTAAGCATCATCAGATGTGGCAAAGGAAGCTGCCGGGTGAATGGCAACAATTTTGCCGCCGAGGCGTAGGATGCGCTGCATCTCTTGGTTCATACGGCTGTAGGAAACGGAGATAAACGATCGACCCACTTTACGGATTGCATCGGCGTCGATACCGGCAACGGATTTATTGCCGAGTCCTTCGACTTCGTAGACAAACATGCGGTTATTGTAGGTGCTTGCGGAGCTGGTGTTGGCCGTATTCAAGTTGTACATAATTACAGATTTTTATCAGAATTGTTTTGACGGGTTGCTGCTGTGACGATGTTGGTCATGCCTTAACATTTCAAACGATCGTCAAGTCGGTCGCGCGATCGCGACCTGTGCAGCGCCTAGCCCCTCATTTTAGAGCGGCACGTCTCGATCTCCGGTATTGTGAAGAACTGAGAAGATGGGACAAGCTGAATTATTTATCATGAGCACCTGGTTGACCCCGAGCCATTTTGTAATGGCCGGTTTAATCCTCGGTTTTGCGATCGCCCATAGCGGCCTTGCGGCCTTGCGTCCCTGGGGTGAGGGAAAAATTGGCGCTCGACTGTACCGCGTCTTGTTTGCCCTCGTCAGTGTTCCCTTTGCGACGATCCTGATCATTTACTTTTTCAATCATCGCTACGACGGGGCGCAGCTTTGGATGGTGCAAGGTGTCCCCGGCGTGCAATCGTTTGTCTGGATTGCGTCGTTTATTTCGTTTCTTTTTCTCTATCCCGCGACGTTTAACCTGCTAGAAGTGGCTGCCGTGGCCAAGCCCCAGGTGCATCTCTACGAAACGGGGATCATTCGGATTACGCGCCATCCGCAAATGGTCGGTCAGGTGATCTGGTGTGTCGCGCATACCCTGTGGCTGGGGACGTCGTTTACGCTGCTGACATCGATCGGATTGATCCTGCACCATGCCTTCGCGGTGTGGCATGGCGATCGACGCCTGACAAAGCGTTTCGGTGAAGCCTTTGCCGTTGTGAAAGCGCGAACGTCAATTTTGCCGTTTGCCGCGATCGCTCGTGGCCAGCAAACCCTTGTCTGGTCGGAATTTCTGCGTCCGGCCTATGTTGGGGTGACGGCTTTTGTTCTGGGCTTTTGGTGGGCGCACCCGCTCCTAATGCGAGCGACGAGCCGCGTCCCCTGGTAGCGTGATCCCATAGAATAAAAGGAAGATTTATAACCCTTTAATTTCATGATGTCATCGGTCAATGAACATGATTTCAGACAACTCCTATTAACGTCACACGGTCCGATTCTCGTTAATTTTTGGGCTCCTTGGTGCGGGATCTGCCGCCAGATTCATCCGCTTCTAGAGCGATTTGAAGCGCAATCGGCAGGTCGCATTCGCCTAGTCGATATCAATGCGGATGCAAGTCTGCAACTGGCTAGCGAATACCGCTTATCAGCGCTCCCTACTTTACTTTTGATCGATCAAGGCAAAGTTGTTCGCCGTTGGGAAGGTTTCCAGGGGCGTGAGCCTCTCACTCGCGCCTTGGAAGAGGTTGCAGTGCAATACGGCCAGATTGTGGCAACCGTTCCTTAATGTTGATCCCCAAGCTGATCCCCAGGTTGATCGGTTTTAGATTTCGCCCTAGTTTATTGACCTTCAGTTCGATCGTGAATTGGAGGTTTTTCTTTGGCTTGCTGGCTTATTATCGGTTTCGTTCTCGCTTTCAATGGCTGATGTTATGCCCCTAGTTTCTCGTTTGGATTTGATCGCTGCGGTGGCACGCGGTGCAGTGGTTAGCTTTCCGACGGATACGGTGTCGGCCTTTGCGGCGCGACCCGATGCCGCCGATCGCATTTTTGAGCTGAAGCAGCGCCAGCCCGATAAGCCGCTGATTTTGATGGGGGGCGATCTGGATCAGCTTTGGCCATATGTGGTGGGAACAGAGGCGGAGTTGGCGGTGTGGCGGGCGATCGCGATGCGGTACTGGCCGGGGGCGCTGACGCTGGTGTTGCCGTCGAGCGATCGTGTCCCGGCCACGATGAATCCGATCGCGAGCGGCACGATCGGGATTCGTATCCCGAATTGCGATCTCACGCGCGATCTGCTGCGAGCCACTGGAGCCTTGGCGACAACGAGCGCCAATCGATCGGGCGAGGAGCCGTTAGCTGATCCCCAGGCGATCGCGGCGGCGTTTCCAGAGGCGTATGTCTTGGATGAAGTTAGTCAGACGATGCCAACTCGCTCACAATCTGGGACACCTTCGACGGTGGTGCGCTGGCAGGCGGGCAGTTGGGAGGTATTGCGTCAGGGGGAGATTACGATCGAGATCTGAGACGAAATCCGGCTGTGTACAGACTTAGATCGCTGCTCCGAGCGAACACCGCACTATTTGCTTCGCAAAGGCTATACCAACGACTCCGCTCAGTGCTCATAGGCATTTTTGATTTTGCCCATACGGAACCGGATTTCGTATTAGATCTGAACCTGTGCATCTCTGTCATGGCGATCAATTTACCGATCTCTTCGAGGGTAATAGCCGTAAAATAGTTAGGTACGAGAACGTACAAAAAATACAAAAACCATGAACATCAAACGCCTAGGCCACGTCGCGATTTGCGTCGAAGATATCCCCAAAGCCGTCGCGTTCTATCAAAATCTTGGCCTCGAATTGGCGTGGCAAGATACCGATTGGGCGTACCTGAAAGCGGGCAATGACGGCTTGGCGCTGCTGCACCCGAGCTACGATCAAGCGGGGCCGCATTTTGGTTTTGTCTTTGACGATCGCGCCGAAATGGAAGCCGCCTTTGTTCAACTCAAAGCGGACGAGATTCACGTCACCGAGATTCACGAACATCGCGACGGCACGGCCTCGTTCTACGGTCGCGATCTCGATAACAACTGGTTTGAGTATCTTTACGAACCGGCGACACCGGCCAGCAAATCTGCCGATACATCCGCGATTGAATCTACAAAAGCGGCTGTTGCTTAAGGACTTAAGGGCTTAATGGATTAGTTGATAGCGAAGGTCGCGAACACTTGGCGATACAATGGTCAGATTAAAAAACGGGATTATTTCGATAAAAGATCCCAGCCTTTTCTATCTGTTTCAACTCTGTATCCATCATGTCTGTAGCCACATCGTCATCGTTGCGCGATCGCCAATATCCCCTCATCCGCAAACTCGCGGACGCGATCGAAGCGGTGTGGGATGAATATCTCGACCTCTCGCCCTACCATTTGCCGGACGACCTCGGCTATGTCGAAGGCAAACTTGAAGGCGAGCGACTGACGATCGAAAACCGTTGCCATCAAACCCCGCAGTTTCGCAAACTGCACCTCGAACTGGCGCAAGTGGGCAAAAGCCTAGACATCCTGCACTGCGTCATGTTTCCCCGATCGGCCTATCCGCTGCCCATGTTCGGCACGGATCTCGTCGGCGGACGCGGCCAAATCGGCGCGGCGATCGTCGATCTTTCGCCCACCATGCCCGATCGCACCCTCTCCGATTCCTATCGCACCGCCCTCGGTCAACTCCCCGCGCCCGACTACAGCCAGCCGCGCGAGCTTCCCGACTGGGGCGATATTTTTTCCGAGTTTTGCCTGTTTGTTCGTCCAGCCGATCCGGCGGAAGAGGAGCGATTCTTGCAGCGGGTGGTGTCGTATCTTTCGATTCACTGTCAGCAGGCGATCGCGATGCAGCCCGTCAGCGGCGAGCTGGAGCGGCAGGCGATCGAGGGACAGCGCCGATATTGCTCGCAGCAGCAGCAAAATGACAAAACGCGCCGCGTGCTGGAAAAGGCGTTTGGTGACGAATGGGCGGAACGGTATATGACGACGGTGTTATTTGATTTGCCGCCGGATTGATGATCGACGATCGTCAATCATCAGCCCGTCATCAGCGGTAACGGGCGCATTGCCATACGCCCCGATCGACGATCACTCGGCACGGCGCGGCGCAAGCTGAATGTGAATATCATCTTGGGCGTAGTTTTCGGTGGCCGTCGTTGATGAACTGATGCTGCGGAACGCTTGCACGAAGCGAGCGAAATCGATGGTCTCGTCGGATGAAGCCAACATCGAGGCCGGAATATAGGCATTCAGCAGCGAGAGAATGGAGCCGATATTCATATGAAAGAGGCTGATGTTCGGCTGTGGGAACGGCTCGATCGCCGATTGATAGGTGTAGCTATCCAAAAGTGATTGGTACGGGGTCGGCAATAGATCCGCCATCAAGCCCGCACCCGTTGTAACCAACAGCGTATCGTCGGAGACCCAGGTATAACCCATCAGGCTGATTGCGCCCTGCATCGTCGGTGACGTAATCTCCCAACTCGCCACGTCAAATCCTTCGACATTGATCGCGGCAAGATTGATGTTGTCCTCCCCACTGATCTGTTCAAGCAACAGAGTTTCGAGCTGAGTCATGAGCGCTTCCATTTTGGGGCGATCGCTGGTTTCGATCGTGATGCCAACGACGAGGGGAAACGCACCAGGGAATCCGGGAATAAAGCCGCGATCGGACGGAAAGACGAAGAGGGACATATCGCCATCCAAGAGCGGCAAAATATCAGCGTCGAGATCAAAGCCGACGGCATTACGAATCTCTTCGCGAGCCTGATTCAGCGGTTCCTGAAACTCTGGAATCGCGTCATAAACGGCCAAAAGCTCCGGCAAAATCACGTCAAAACCGCGTGTGGTCAGCGCCATTGCACTGGCGGCGGGGATGTGTCGCAGCGTTTCATCATCCGCCCGCGCGAGAGCGGCCAACTGTGGCTGCGGATCGGTGTAGTTGGCTCGGAACTGCATTCGCGCACCGGACGGATCGAACCATAAAAATCCATCCAATGTCGAAATGCCAGTATCGAGCGTGTTCAAAATCTCTGCCGGGGTCAGAGTTGTCTCTATATCCCCCGACGGCAGCATCGAAAAGAGGGGCTGTTTGCCGAGGGCTTGAAGGAGGCGAGGCATATCGGCATAGACGATCGCGGCGGCATTTTCAGGCTCGCGGGCGATCGCGTCCTGAAATGCAGGTACGTCGCTCAAGGAAAGCGGTTCGACGACCAGATTCGAGAGGTTCTCTACGGTTTCTAGGTCAATGGCATCGACGATTTCAGCGGCGATCGCTTCGGAGGGTGTATCGAGATCGGCATCGAGATCGGCATCGAGATCGGTATCAAGTTCGGTATCAAGTTCGGTATCCAGATCGGTGTCAAGCGGGGACGTGAGCGGCGGTAGCGTCGCAGCGAGGGGGTCGCCCAAGTTGAGCGCATCGATGTAATAGGTGAGATCGTCAACGCTGGATGCAAACAGGAGTCGATCGTCGAGCTGGGCGATCGCGTATTCGACCTGGGGCGCAGATTCAAGGACGGGCGCGATCGGCTCGATCGTCTCCGGATCGCTGGGAGGATCAATCATTTCGGGATCATTTGCCGCACTGGGGTCGGGTCGATCCACCGCTGTCGATTGCTTGACCTGCGAAATGGGTGTGATCTCGCTGGGGGGGTTGTCGATGTCGAACACAGGCAGGTCGAGCGGTTCAGGCTCAACGGGGGAAGGCTTAAACAACACCAAAATATCGATACCACGATAGATCTGAGTCCCTGTGGCGGCGTTCTGGTTGCTCCAGAGAGTGGCGAGCTCGTCACGATAGCTTTGGGCATTGGCTGCCGCCGATACATCCTCCGCGAGGGGGACGATCGCAATGCCATAGCCGCCGTTCTCCGCCCGATCGGACGGTAGCGACGCCAGTGCAATTTGATCGCCCGACCATCCGTCAAGCGCTGCGGGGCGGTATAAGTTCGGAATATAAAGGCTAAAGAAATCCGCGTTAAACCCTTCGATCGGTTCTGCAAGTAAATCAAACTGGTTGATGGCCTGCCAATCACCGACCGTATCGACGATGACTGTGGCGATCGTGTCGGCGGGCAACATCGCGCCGAGGGTGCTGGTATTGCTTAAGACCGGGGGATTGATCGGCGCTTGTTCGAGCGATGTTTGTTCGTTCTGTTCGGGCTCGTTTTGTTTCGGTTCGATCGTCTCTTCCAGGGCGATCGCGCTCGTGGCTCCCCCCACTGCGCCGCCGATCGCCAAGAGCGAACCGCCGATCGTTAGGGCAAGGCGTGTCATCAACGGAGATTCTGATCTAGCCTCGGTGTGCTGTTTCGCGGGATTGGGCATGACTGGCGTTACTGGCGTTACTGGCGTTACTGGCGCTACATCACGTGGCTCGTCGAACAGCTCGAACGTCATAGTTTTGATCGTTTTTAAAACGGTGATTGAATAGTTACGGATTCAGTGGGGGACTCACCATAGAGGCCATTACGACGGTCTGAAAGGAGTGTCATCACTCAACATACTCCAACCGCCCCGCATAGTTCCACGCCAGGGATGACAGACAGCACGACGATCGAGCGCTAGGATTTGGAGACGCGATCGTGATCCCGTCCGTCGTTGGCTCCAGAATCGTGACCTTACCTACAGCCCCTTAGCCCACTCTTCCGAATCGAGCGATGTCGAACTTGCGTTTACTGCCCATTCTCCTGATGATCGGCCTATCTCTGACGGCGATCGGCTGCCAATCCGACGAACCCGATCCCGCCGATTCGATCGTTCCCCAAACCACGACCGGCCAACCCGATCCGACTCGTAGTGCCGACGCGACCACCGAAACCCGCGACACCAATCAACCAAAAGACAAAACAGACGAAACCGAGGATGGGGACAGCGAGAAAGAGGAGGAGGAGGAAGACGAATTCGCCGACGGGAACTATGGGGAAGTAGACCCGGATAATACCTATCGACCACGCAATACAGAATTTGAAGTCACACTACCGAGTCAATATGACATCCAGCCGCAGCGCGATGGAGTCGCATTTATTTCCAGTGACGGCGGGTTTGGTGGCGAGGTGGTGTTTTTTGAAGAAGAAGAGCCGCTCGATGCCGACGACCTCGAAGATGCCCTGAAAGAGATTTATGACGAACTGCTCGATGGCGCATCGTGGCAGCTTTCGGAAATTCAACCCGACGGTAGTGTCCGGCTTGACTGGCGCGGTACGACGCCCGAGGGCAAAGAGCTAGACGCCGTTAGCTACATCGAGCAGCGTAACGACACGGTTTTTATCCTCAATGTTTACGGCATCGATCGCCCCTACGATGCCTTTCTCGACGACAGCCAAACGATTATCGGCAGCTATCTCACCTGGCCGGATGATGATGGCGGCGACGATGAATTTGACAATGCCGATGAGTTTGATGATGCGGATGACGCGGCAGTCGATGACGCCGATCGCGAGGCGGATGATAGCCGAGTCGGTGCGCCCTAGTGCCCGTCGTTGATCAACCTTCTAGCGCTTATCCCGCCAGGGTTATAGTCCCTAGCTAGCTCTTAAGCCCCGATTTCAAGCAATTCCAAACCACTTTGTCCGTCTTCACACGCCCCTATGACTCCTCCCGACGACGCCCCTACGCCAACCCCAACCCCGACACCCCAACCCCAATCCAGTTGGCGAGTTTTTGCGCGAAATAATCTTCAGCCGCTCGCCGTCGCCTTTGCGATCGCCTTGCTGCTACGTATTTTCGTCGCCGAGCCGCGCTTTATCCCGTCCGCGTCCATGTTTCCGACGCTCGACCTCGGCGATCGGCTGATTGTCGAAAAAGTGTCGTATCACCTGCATACACCCGATCGCGGCGACATCGTGGTGTTCAGCCCGCCGGATTCGCTCCAGCGTCAGGGCTTTACGGCCAATCAAGCCTTTATTAAACGGGTGGTGGGCGTAGCGGGCGACACGATCGCGGTGTTTGGCGGTCAGCTCGTGGTCAATCGCACGCCGATCGCCGAGGCGTACATTGCCGAGCCGCCGAACTATACCTGGGGGCCGTTCATCGTGCCGGATGGGTCGGTGGCCGTGATGGGCGACAACCGCAACAACAGCAATGATTCGCACGTGTGGGGCTTTTTGCCCGCCGATCGGGTGATCGGTCGCGCCTGTTTTCGGTTTTGGCCGCTCGATCGCTTGGGTGGATTTGGAGCGAACGCGATCCTTGCTGGACTGGATCAGACCGCTGAGGTCAGCACCTCGCAAGCACGATTGGATTACCGCGTTGTTACGCTTTAGCGTTTTATCTTGCGTTTTATCGATCGATAAAACGCAAGACAAATCAGCCCGTTCAGCCCATTAGTCGTAACGAAGCAGCGAGACGATCGGCACGTCCGGCAGTTTGGCGCGTCCGCCCAGTCCTGCCAGTTCGATCAGGAAGCCAAACCCCGCCAGCGTACCGCCCGCCTGTTCGATGAGCTGCGCCGCCGCCGCCGCTGTGCCGCCCGTCGCGATCAGGTCATCGATAATCAAAACCCGCTGACCGGGGGCGATCGCGTCTTGGTGTAGCTCTAGGCGATCGGTGCCGTATTCCAGGGCGTATTCGGCGCTATAGGTCGCCGCCGGTAGCTTGCCCGGTTTTCGTGCTGGGATGAAGCCGATCCCCAAGCGAGCGGCCAGCGGTGTGCCAAAAATAAAGCCACGGGATTCAATGCCGAGGATAAGATCCGGAGCTAGCGTGTCGCAGGCTGAAACGAACTGATCGGTAACCGCATTCAATCCCTGGGGATCGGCGAGTAGCGGCGTAATATCGCGAAATAAGATCCCCGGCTGCGGAAAATCAGGGATCGCGCGAATTAGCGTTGCCAGGTCGAAGGTCGATGCCGTCATAAATCTAGATCAAAAGGGGAGAATCCCTGTAAATTGTGCCAGGGGACGGTCTCGATCTCGATCAATCTGACTTCGATACTGTGGTCGATACTGCTCTGTGTCTATTGAGACCTCCATCATGCAGCGCAAACCACCTAGGATAAATACACCCTTTATTTCACTTAATTACATGAGACGTTTTCTATTAACTATTGGATTGCTCGTTCTAGCGCAGGCATGTTCTGCCCCACCAAGTACCCCTCCCACCGCAGACAGTGGTACTGAAACCAGTACCGCAGAATCTGGTGAGACTGAAGTTGCCACAATCCCCCTTGGTACACCTGAAGCTGTACGCGATGATCGCGAAATCACCATCACCAAGAGTGAGATGCTGGACTCTTTACAGGGTAATGATTTCACCCAGCCAATCGAGGCTAAGGGCGGCAAGCTTGTCATTGTTCACATGACAGTCAAAAACACCGGCCAAGAATCTGGCAACATGATATTTTCTCAGTTCAAGCTGGAAGATAGCCAAGGGCGATCATACGACGAGATCAGCGACTTCAACGATCTCACAACCTTTGGGGTGTGGTCACAAGCTCAGGGCTTAGACGATACCAATACCGATATCTTTCCCGGCGGTGCATTCAACGTGGCAAAAATCTTTCGCGTTGCTCCTGACGCTGAAAGTCTATTAATGGTCGTCAATGACAAACGCTTTGTACTTCAGTAGGTGATTTATGGGGCGGCTTATCACCCTCGGGGATCTCGATTGATGATTTATTCTGCTGTTGCTTAAACGGTGTCTTCGTCGGAGGCAACATGATCGAATGCCCGAGCCGCCCCTATTGCACGACATAAAATTAGCACTCAATCTTGAGGCATCCTGAACCCTGACTAGGATTTCGTAAACGGCTTGGTATATCTGACTCATTTGCGAATGCTTCAAGACGTGAAAGACTCGCGATCGTCACTGCTACACTAGTTATGCTTTTTAGGTGGTTGGCGGAGGATTTAACTGTGGTCTCCTGCAAGTTGTCCAGAGAGATCACTCCAGATCGTTAACTCTGGTTTTCGCGATCGACTGCTATCCGGTGTCCAGGTCGCTCTACCATTTTCCGCAAGCCCCAAACACTGTAGCCTCTGCGATCCCGACTCCACCCTATTGTCCTTTCCCACCACGTTTACTGCCGAGCCCCAGCGCGTAATGCCCCCGACTCCTACCGCCGAAACCTCTATCACTTCACCGCTCGACCGGTTGCCAGATTTTGATCTGGCGGATCGAGGCTGCCCGCGCCGCACTCGGACGCAGATTGACCTGACGCTGTTGGCGATCGAAGCGCTCAACTTGAAAGGTACGCACGATATTTTGAGCCTGACCCAACAGCTCGAACTCACGCGTATTATTCCCAATCGGGTTGTGCTTTGGCGGGTGCGGAATACCAATCCCCTGCGTCGTCTGAGTCGCCGTCGTGCCATGACGATCGATGAAGCCAAAGCCTTGACGATTATCGCCTGCCATATTGCCCGCCGCCTTAATCTCGCGATTCGCCAACTGCTCGCCGAAGCGGTCAAACTGCGCGATCGCGGCAAACCCTACAGCGATAATCCCCACCTCGCTCGCTATCTCGAACGGTTTCGTGTTCACTTTCGGAGCCGCATGAACCCGCGCCGTGCCACCATCATGCTCTACGAAACTGATGAGAAACTCGACGACCTGGCGATCGAGCTACTGAGTAAACTGCTCTTCTGTACCGGTACGTCCGGCCTGCAACGCTTTTGGGTCAGTCTGTTTAACGGAGAAATTTCATGAGTGTGCGACGCAAGTACAGTTTGCCGGGATGCACCCTGATTCTCGAAGGGGTCACCACAGAAGCGACCGGTAGACGGCCAACGATTTCAGCCGTTGTGAATGCCGAGTGTCATATTTTGGGTCAAGCCCAAATTTTGGCCGGAGGACAGGGCTTTTTACAACAACTCACCGAGACTCTGAGCGCTTACACCCAAAGTATCCTGAGCGGTATTGTTCCGGTTGTCCCAGAAAGTCACATTGCGATCGAGCCACTGCCGCCGTTGCAGCATCGCCTGACGATCACCGATCCCGGTCTCGAAGCGCCCGTCTCGCTCGATCTCAGCACCCTACAACTGTTCGACCTACTCGAAAGCCTCGATCAAATGTTGGCCGATGCCCGCACTCTACCGGGCTGGTCACTCGACCTCAAACCGCTGACGCGCCATCAGGCTCGTCTCGATCCGCCGATCGCCGAGCGTGCTGCTCCCGCCGCGATCGGTTTCTCCAGCTTGGCCGTAGCGGCACTGGCGTTATTCTTCCTGCCGATCCCCGAAGTGCGCCGCCCGACGGAACCCATTCCCGTTAGCGCCGATGAGCTGGTGCAGACAACGGAAGCAAACGAAACGGCTGGGTCTGCGCCACCGCAGGATCAGGAATCCGACGAGATCGATCCGGATGGCGATACCGCCGAGGCTGATGCTGCTCAGTTAAGCAGCAGCGCGGACGAAGCAAACGACAGCACCGATCGAACCGATTCGACATCTGAAGACACGGACGAACCAGAAGACGACACCAAAGCGGCGGCTGATGCCAGATCCCAGCGATCGTCCACCCCAGATGCAGACGCAGATAGCGACACCGAACCCGAAATCATCTCCGATAGCGATCAACTCTATGCCCTGAACCTCAAACTCGATCAAGACCTCAGCGCTAATTGGGATTCCGATGATGCGCCGCCAGCGGATCGTGAATACCGCGTCAGTGTCGGTCGCGACGGAGCCATTATTGGCTACATTGGCCGTAGTGCCGGATCTGAATCCTATGTAGATTCGACCCCACTCCCCGATCTGCTCTACGTTCCAGCCCAGGCGGGCAGCGCCCAGGTGGAAGCACAAGCTGATTTTCGGGTGGTCTTTGCAGACTCCGGCACGATCGAAGTTAGCCCTTGGAATGGTTACGCGACAACGCCCAGCGATCCGCCGAGCTTGACGGATGCAACCACCGTTACACAGAGCCTCGATGACCTCAGCGATGTGCTCTACGACAACTTTAAAGATGATCCAAGCTTCGATCGCTCACTGGCCTATCGCCTCGGGGTAACCACCGAGGGCACACTCGCCCAGGTCGAGCCGCTCACCGGCGATGCGCGGAACTTATATGGTGAAACACCACTGCCGGATCTTTACGACCCCGCCGCTGCGATCGACGTCAGTGATGACCGTGTCAGACTCTCACCCCTCGTCGAATTCCGCGTCGTCTTTAAGCCCAGCGGCGTGATCGAGATCGCTCCCTGGTATGGGATACAGTAACGCGATCGCTTGATATGTTCGGCTCTGCGGCGTCTATCGAAGGAGTTTATGTTGATGCTGTAGCCACTGCAACGCTGGGATAACGTCCGGTTTGCGCGAGGTCTTGGACTGGCTGGATTCTGGCCAGTAGACGATCGAACGATCCAGCCGACAGGCTTGTCCTGCCCAGTTACCAAAATGAAAAATCAGACAGGGAATTCCGACGCGATCGGCCAAATTCTCGATTTTTTGCGGCCAGTCGGCAACAGCGGAATCCGGCAAGAATTGCAGCACAATCGCGTGGGGCCGCCAAATTTCTGCGAATAGCTGCGCTCGATCAAGATCGTTGACCTCGATGGTTCGGCAATGGTGACGGCGGAGTTGATCGGCGATCGACGAACCCTTTGTATTCGTTTGCCAGGAATTAATTTTGGGTGATAGAGGATCGCGTAAATCAACCAAAACGATGGTCGATCGCATCACTCGTGCCCACTCAAAGCAAGAGGATATTTCTGAAGGCCGTAGGGGATAGTGCAGCCCAAAAGGCTCCGGAGTCAGCCGAGATTCAAGGAGCGATGATGGATTGATCCTTGTGGGTCTGTGACGCAGTGTCGCGATCGCGATCGCCCGTTTATCCAGGCGGTGTATCAGGTGTTGGGTAACGCTATGGTAATCGTCGTAGGTTGCACAATCGAGTATCACCAACTTTGGGGAAAGGCGGGCTACTTTGTCGAGCAGATCGTCAATCGATACTGCGATCGCAATGTACCAACCCGGTTGATCGAGTAGGGCGAGATCTTGACCCTGTAAATGCCGAGTTAAGACGATCGCTCGGCTTGAAGGAACACTGTCTCCGTCGCGAGTTTCGATCAATCCAGTTTTATGACTGGATGTGTTGCTGTTTAACGTGTCAGCATCAAACGTCTCTATACGATCTCGATCTGATACTGAAATTTTTGTATCTAAATCGGACTCAGGTACAACAATGTTGGGGAGCAACAGCGTTAGTTGAAAGCCCGTTCCCGCAACCGGCTTTAGACTCAGGTCACCTTTCAAAAAGTGGACGAGTATACGCAAAAAAATCAGGACTTCCGTGCGATCGGCTGGAATCATCTTCAGCAGAGATAGAGGCGTTAAATTCCGCCCCAGCATGGGGTCAAGACTCTGTAATGACACCATTAAATCCCCCTCTAGAACCTGAGCCGAGAGATGTAAATCCTGCCATGATCCATAACGACCCAGCACGCATTCGATCGCCGCAGCAAAAAGATGCAGGCTATAACGACGATCAATTGAAATGGTCGTCGATGCAATATCCCAGCTTGCGAGATTCTCCTCTGGCTCTGGGTGCGATCGCTGACACCGATCCCGCGCCTGGGCGATCGCCTGCCCAAAGAGCGAGATTAACGTCGTCAACTCGTCATACAGAATCGTTTTGCCCATACGAATCCGCGAAACCAAATCCAGCCGTTCGAGCTCATAGGCAATACGATCAGCGCCGTAGCTAATCGCCTGAACCTGTTTCTGCTGCCCTTCGGAAAGAGATGCCAGCCGTTCATCGTTGAGGAGCGTGGCCAAACTCAAGACCCCCATCAGTGGAGAGGCGACCTCGTGGGAAAAACGTTCCACAATCATCGACAGATCGCGATCGTTAGACTCCAGAGCAGGCAACGTCACCAAATCAATCACGCCGATCGCTCGCCCCCCCTCCTCGATCGCGATCACATAACGAGCCGTTGGATGACGCAGGGCATGAGCGCAGTCATGCAGCATCTCTAGCGTAATCGTCGAACGAATCAGAGGGACAACCTCTAGCAGCGTGGTCGAGAGTGACCCAAGCAGACGACCGGGGGGTAAATCCGGATCAAGGAGACGATGGGGAAACAACAGGCCGACCGGGTGCGTTGCACGATCGAGCAAGATCGCTGGTTGTCCGCCCGCCAGGGCTAGCTGACGTGCGGCTGCCCCCACCGTTAGGCGATCGTCGAATAACGGGACGGACTCAATGGGGACAGGAAAGGAAAAGGAGGCCACACGTAATATGTATCGTAAAAACGGGCGAATGACGCAACTCGATCAAGACTTTTCTTTAGACTATGACGAACTGATAAAAACGTTTCAGGCTCTAGTTTGTGTATCTAATAGTGCTTATTGCAGAAATATATACCTATTAGCAAGAAGCACCAGATAAACTTTCAAACGAACTATAAAGAATTGTTTCCTATTCTCTAAAAACAAAAAGGAAATCAAGTCTATTCGTAAATAATTGATACAAAGTGTTACTATCCAAAGACTGTATTCGACGAAGCTTATTCGTTGTGAGTCCACCCCGTGATGGTCGCGCCTACCTTAACAATTTGCCTATTCGCACTCGATGTCGGCCTCATCGATCAAGTTCGTGCTGCGCTTGATGATGATCGTTTCGCCTTGACCGTATGCCATTCGCCCACAAAGTTCATCGAGACTCTGTCCAGCGACTGGTCTCATTTCGATAGCATCATTCTAGAAATCCATGATGACCTCCCGGATTTAGTCCGCAATCTGCATCAAGCCAAACTCTTGTTGCCTGCCATCATTGTGAACCCGTTGAACGATCACGACAGCCTTCAGGCTCAGGGGGCGGCTCCAACGGACCGAGTCACATCAGCGAGAGGCAACCATAGCAAGGCATCATCGGGCCGGTCTCATTACTATCATCAGGCAGAGGTCGCTCTCCAACTGTCTTCTGACGTTGATCTGGAGGATGCCATTACCCAAGCCCTCGCGCAATTTTTGCAGCTTACCCCGTCCGATAAGGCCAGCCCGCCATCGTTTCGCAGTAGCCAAAAAATCACCCTGCTGGAAGAAAAGCAGCGGCTGCTCACCGAAAAGCTCAAAGAAAGACTGGGATACCTCGGTGTGTATTACAAACGCAACTCGCAACGTTTCTTACGAAACCTATCCGCCGCCGACGCGATCGACCTTATTGAACAGCTTCAAGTTCTATACCAAGATATTGTGCTTCAGTATTTTGAGAAGGGAGGGGGAGTCAATCAAGCGATCGATGAATTTGTTTACCTAGCATTCTTCGCCGATATTTCGGTCACCCGAGTGGTCGAACTACACATGAATTTGATGGACCAATTCTCGAAACAGCTACAATTAGAAGGACGCAGCGAAGAAATATTACTGGATTATCGCCTGACCCTAATCGACGTAATTGCCCATCTTTGCGAGATGTATCGACGATCGATTCCGCGAGAACCTGAATAACGCTTAAATAGCGTGGCGCCTCAAGCTTCGCCTCGATTTAGATGCCCATTGTCATCATGATCGATCCCTCCGCCTCCGCCCAGCGCTGGGGCAACCACCCATCAACATTACTAGACCTCTTGCCTGAATTGCCCTCATCCCCCAGCCCCTTCTCCTAAGACGGGAGAAGGGGAGCCAAATCAAAAAACTTGACCTTCAAAGTTCTTCTCCCGCTCTGGGAGAGGGATTTAGGGAGAGGGCATAATATTCGTACAAGAGGTCTACTCTCCGAAAAACCGCAGATTGGTCTCAACCTTCTATGACACCTCCCAAAAAAACGTACGTTCTGAAGTTATACGTAGCGGGTAACACCACCAATTCAGTCCGTGCGCTCAAGACGCTCAACCATATTCTCGAACGAGAGTTTCAGGGGGTTTATGCGCTTAAAGTGATCGACGTGCTGAAAAACCCTCAACTAGCCGAGGAAGACAAAATTTTAGCGACACCAACGCTTGCCAAGATTTTGCCTCCGCCCGTTCGCAAAATCATTGGCGATCTCTCGAACCGCGAAAAAGTCCTCATCGGCTTAGATTTGCTGTATGAAGAGCTGACCGAACATGGTGCAGATTTGTACTAGAGAGACGATCGTGTTTTTTTGTACATAATCCAATATGGGGAGCATCCCATTTGTGTCACCCTCACCCTAAATCCCTCTCCCAAGTTGGGAGAGGGACTTTGAATCGGTCTCCCCTTCTCCCTTTTTTGGGAGAAGGGGCTGGGGGATGAGGGGCAAGTTGCATAAACGGGATGCTCCCCCAATATGTCGCTCAATGCAACCTCGATCGGTCATGATGCAGTCTGTGTCGCATGACCGCCGGGGGGGGTGTTCGCTGGGCCGCCCCAAGACTAGAGGTTTTTTCAGGTTGCACCCTACTCTCCCGGCGATACCAAAGCTGTGGTAGTTATGGTCATAAATTCAACCCTGAATTCTCAGCATGGATTAAGATTGATCGCTGGGACTATAGGGCTTTCCTTTGGGGTGTTCCCTTGATGAGTCGTGTGCTTTTGCCTATGATCAATGGTCAGAAGGCATCAACTCGACGAAAAGACTAGTGATCTTGTCTTCTATTTAGCCTAAAGTAACTCAAATTGATTAGCGGTTAATTTTCAACTCTTAAAAAATTTCACTTTTGTGTCCTAAATCAAATACTTCTCATAAAAAACGATACCCGCCGTAGTTAGCACGCACAGTTTTATAAAAATTGATGGAAACCACCACCGATCGTAGCAACCCACAAGCACCCTGGGGCGTACAGAAAATCCGAACGATGATCGAAGGATTTGATGACATCAGCCACGGGGGATTACCAGCAGGGCGGACGACACTGGTGAGTGGAACGTCGGGAACCGGTAAAACGCTGTTTGCGATTCAATTTCTTTATAACGGCATTACCTATTTTAATGAAGCCGGGGTGTTCGTTACCTTTGAGGAATCGCCTGCCGATCTGATCAAAAATGCTCAGAGTTTTGGTTGGGATCTGCAAGGGCTGATCGATGAGGGTAAGCTGTTTATTCTCGATGCCTCGCCTGATCCGGAAGGTCAGGATGTGGTGGGTAACTTCGATTTGTCGGCGCTGATTGAGCGGATTCAGTACGGGATTCGGAAGTACAAGGCGAAACGGGTGTCGATCGACTCGGTTACGGCGGTGTTTCAGCAGTACGAGGCCGCACCGGTGATTCGGCGTGAAATTTATCGCCTTGTGGCTCGGCTCAAGCAGCTCCACACCACGACGGTTATGACCACAGAGCGGATCGAAGAGTACGGCCCGGTGGCGCGATTTGGCGTGGAGGAATTTGTCTCGGATAATGTGGCGATCGCGCGGAACGTACTCGAAGGTGAGCGGCGGCGGCGGACGATCGAGATTCTTAAGTTACGCGGTACGACCCACATGAAGGGCGAATATCCCTTCACGATGACGAGTAATGGGATCAACATCTTCCCACTGGGGGCGATGCGTTTGACTCAGCGATCGTCGAATGTGCGCGTCTCATCCGGTGTCGAAACCCTCGACAAAATGTGCGGCGGCGGTTTCTTCAAGGACTCGATTATCCTCGCGACCGGCGCGACCGGAACCGGGAAAACGTTACTGGTCAGCAAGTTCACCCAAGAAGCCTGTCTCAACGGCGAGCGGGCGATCCTGTTTGCCTACGAAGAATCGCGGGCGCAGCTTTTGCGTAACGCCTATTCCTGGGGCATCGACTTCGAGGAAATGGAGCAAAAAGGGTTGCTCAAGATTTTGTGTGCTTATCCTGAGTCGGCGGGACTTGAGGATCACTTACAGATCATCAAAACCGAGATCGTGAACTTCAAGCCGTCGCGAATTGCGATCGACTCGCTTTCCGCCCTAGCTCGCGGTGTCAGCAACAACGCTTTCCGCCAGTTTGTCATCGGCGTGACCGGTTACGCCAAACAGGAAGAAATCACCGGCTTCTTTACGAATACGACCGATCAGTTCATGGGGTCGAATTCGATTACCGATTCCCATATCTCGACAATTACCGACACGATCATCATGTTGCAGTACGTCGAGATTCGCGGCGAAATGTCGCGGGCGATCAACGTCTTCAAGATGCGCGGCTCCTGGCACGATACCGGCATTCGCGAGTACACCATCAGTGCGAACGGCCCCGAGATTAAGGATTCGTTCCGCAACTATGAAGGCATCATTAGCGGTTCGCCGTCGCGGGTGTCGGTGGATGAGAAAAGCGAGCTATCGCGGATTGTGCGCGGGGTTCAGCTCGGTATTCCCAAGCCGCCGACGAGTACGTCGGAGGATGCCGAATAAGCGAGACCTATGGATTTTCTACCTGGCTGGTATATCGTCAAGCCTGCGGATGTTGCGCCCTGTGAGATTGTCGAAATCCGCGAGATTGCAGCCTTCGATCGCCTCTCGACCTCACCTGACGGTCAGCACTGGGGGCCATTCGCTTCGCCCCAAGAGGCGATCGCCAAACGAGTCGGGCTGATCCGAGCGGGAAAATGCCAGCCTCAATAGTGACGTGACGGACAATCCAAGCCAATCAATCCACCAGAACGCGGACGAGGACGATGGTTGTATTGTCGTGGCCGTTTTCACGATTGGCGAAGTCGATTAAGGCGGTGGTGGCGTCATCGAGGTTGGTTTGTGGGTCTAGCAGGGGATCGAAGGGAGGTGCGTCACGCCGCTCAAGAATGTTGTTATCGGTCAGCCCATCAGAGGCCAGCAGAAATAGCGTATTTTCCTCGATCGCCACGGTTTGTATCTCTGGCTCAATCTCGGTTTCATCATGGGGGCCGATCGCCTGCGTTAAGCGGGACGCATTCGGCAGACGGTAGGCTCGGCTGGGCGACAGACCGCTGCGAATGGATTCCTGAGCCACGTCATGATCGATCGTCAGTTGTTCGAGTCCGCCGCTACGGGTATAGCGGTAGATGCGGCTATCGCCCACGTGGGCGATCATCGCGTGCGTGTTGTGCAGCCAAAGAGCGACGAGGGTTGTTCCCATGCGTCCGAATCCTTGGGCATGATCGCGATGATTGATGTCATAAACGGCACGATTAGCGGCGATAATACCGTCCCGGATCATGGCGGCATCAGGCATTGCCCCCAGCCATTGAGATTGGAAAAAATCGATCAGGGTTTGGGTCGCAAGCTGGCTGGCAATTTCGCCGCTCGCATGGCCACCCATGCCGTCACACAATACGTACAGCCCGCGTATGGATTCACGATCGCGATCGGGGTCAATCTGATGGTCGCGTCGTTCCCAAATGGCGAAGGTGTCTTCGTTGTGCGATCGCTGTAAACCGACATCGGTTATCGCGGCATAGGACACCTGGGGGAGCGTGGCTGAGGTTGATAAATCTGCGGTAACCTCTGCATCGTCCTCTGCATTTTTCTGAGTCGCAGAGGAAGAACGGGCGAGCGTCGAATCCGTTAGCTGGGGATCGATCGAGGCTGAGATCAGTCGCGGATCGAAGCTTGTGTCGTAGTAGTGTTTGTCGAGGATATGGCGCAGGCGATCGACGCTGAGGTTCGGTGTCCGATCGATTTCGGCAAAGATCGTCGTCAGTGGCAGCGGGCGACTGCTCTCAGGTCGAGGTGGGCTTAACGTCTGATCCTCAGCCTGTAACGAATCAGACCCTTCCGTCCATGAGCGATCGAGCGTCTTCCAGATCTGAACCAATTCGCGGACATCGGCCTTGGGTTTAGCTAAGGCGGGTAATGGCGTGTGAGGCTGAGTTAAATCGAAGCTAGCCGCTGGCGGTGTCGATGGGGGGGCCGATCGCTTTAAAGGTCGATCGCGAATCAAGCGTTCCAGGCAGACGGTGGATTGATCCTCAATTGTGATGTTATCGACCACCAGCACACTGGTGCGACAGGCCAACGCCCCGAGTCCGACCCACAAATCCAGCATTTGATGCATCCAGTCCAGTTGACGCCGTGGCGATTCGGACGATTCGATCGCACTCATCCAGGATTGTACAAGTGACACTCGGCGATCGAGCAAGACGCCGCAATGGGGACACATATCAGACTCTGGGGTCGTGATACTGGTCTGACAATGGGGACACGCCCGCCTTGAGGTTTGGGGAAAGCGTGATGTTGGGTCAGAGGAAGCAGTCATAGGCCAACGTGCCCGCAGTCAGGGGCAGCACAATAGTTGGATGAAGCAGCAAACACTCTGATGGTTGATCGGTCAAACGTTCTAGTGAGATGTCAACCTCAAAGAACGATCAAAACGGTCAGAAAAACACTTTGACGTCATCAACTGAAGTTCTGGGATGGGAGCAAACTACAGCTTTATCTTAGCGAGGAGAGATTAAACGCGGTATCCTCGGCGGGGCGTGGCTCCCGAACGACTTCCCAAACCGCACAGTTGATGTAGGGTTTGCTGTTCCTCGGAGGTGAGGTCGCGCCATTGACCTGGCACAAGTCCGGCGATCGTCAAATCCGCAATGCCGACACGCACCAACCGTAACGTCGGCAAGCCGACAGCAGCCGTCATCCTGCGCACCTGACGGTTTCGCCCTTCTGTTAATACCAGCTCGATCCAAGTCGTCGGGATGGTTTTACGGAAACGGATCGGCGGCTCACGAGGGGGGAGATCGGGATCGCGATCGAGACAGGTGACGCCCGCCGGTCGGGTGCGATAGTCCTGGATGGTGACCCCGTTGCGTAACTGAGCGATCGCGGCGGCATCGGGAATGCCCTCCACCTGCGCCCAGTAGGTTTTCGGTTTACGAAAGCGGGGTTCGAGTAAGCGATGTTTGAGCGATCCGTTATCGGTGAGCAACAGCAAGCCTTCACTGTCGCGATCGAGCCTGCCGACGGAATACACCAGCGGCACGTCAATATAATCTTTCAGCGTTGGGCGAGGCGATTCGGATCGATCGCTAAACTGACACAGCACGCCGTAGGGCTTATAGAACAGAAGATAACGACAAGAGACAGCCATGTGGAACAGTACCGAATTGTGCAAATGACCTTCCGATCAAAACGAGCGCCCTGATTTTTGGCCGGTATTTGAGATCGTCTCGCTGGTGCCGAACGCTTGAATCATAGTCTCAGGTCGCTGACTGTATCGCAGACAGCGCAGAAGATGACAATTGTGTGCCAATCTGAGACTAGCTAAGTCATCACGGAAACGACTTTTTAACTCAAAATCACACAAAATCTTTACGTTTCAAGCCTGTTTTACCCGTACACCCACTGATCATAGGTTGTCGATTTCTCTTTGTGTGCATTAGACCCATCGAATCTCGGTGTAACGCTTCGTAACCTCCTATGATCGAACCGTTACTACACGACCTTATTCACCACGACGCACTCCGATCGTCAGCATGGACTACAAGCAAGAACAGATCGCGACCATTCATGACTTTGGCTGTAACCTCGAATTTCTCGAAGCACGGACCATTCAACTCAGTGAAGAATCGCCCACCGCAGTTCTAATCCCAGCGCTATACGAAGAGCTAGAACGTCCGGCTCTGACTCGGATTTGCCAACACCTTGGCCAGTGCGATTTTGTTCGCAGCGTTGTGGTCAGCCTTTATGCCCAGAACTTTCAGCAATACGCCCACGCCGTGCATTTTTTTGATGTACTGCCTCAGAAGGCGATCGTCATCTGGGAAAACGGCAGCCGCGTTACCAGCTTGCTCGAAAAGCTCCGGGATAGTGGGCTCGATCTGACCGGCTTTAAAGGCAAAGGTAAAGCCGTGTGGCTGGCGCTCGGGGTGGCTTCACTTCAGGCAGAGGCGATCGCCCTACACGATGCCGACATCATCACCTACGATCGTTCCTATCCCCTCAAATTACTCTTTCCCATTCTCGAAAAAGAATTCGGCTTGTCGTTCACCAAAGCCTACTACGCCCGCATTGGCGAGAGTTCGCGCCGTTTGAATGGTCGTGTCGCCCGCCTGTTTGTCACGCCGTTGCTGCAAACCCTGATCGAACTATTCGGCTATCGGGATTATCTGCGCTACCTCAGTTCGTTTCGCTATCCCCTTTCGGGTGAATTCGCCCTGACCAGCGATCTGGCACTGAATACGCGCATCCCCGGCAACTGGGGGCTCGAAATCGGGATGCTCGCCGAGGTGTATCGCAGCGTCGCCGAAAAGCGGGTCGCTCAGGTGGATCTCGGCATTTTTGACCATAAACATCAGCTAGTCGGCGCAACCCACGATCAGGGTCTGCAAAAAATGTGCCGCGATATCCTCAGCTCGGTGCTGCGGACGCTGACAGAAACGGAACAGGTCGTGGTGACCATGGATCACGTTCGCGCTCTGCGGGTCAAGTTTCGACGCAAGGCGCAGGATTATACGCGGCAATATTTCGTCGATGCGGTGTTTAATAATCTGCCCTACGATCGCCACAAAGAAGAGGCGATCGTCGATACGTTCGAGAAGCTCATCCTAGAGTCAGGGCGAGCCTACCTCGAAGATCCCACCGGCGCACAAATTCCCGACTGGACTCGTGCTCTTGCCGTGACGCCAGACCTGCGCGAACAGCTTGAAGCCGCCACGATCGCCGATGCCAATGACGCCCGCCAATATCTACGTCAAGCTCAGGATTTTCCGACCTCAATCAGCTAAAAAAACGTGAGTACGGGATAAGAAACCTTTGCGTTCAGGGCTTTTCCCTCTCCCTAAATCCCTCTCCCAGAACGGGAGAGAGACTTTGAGCTTTAAATCTGGCTCCCCTTCTCCCTTTTTGGGAGAAGGGGTTGGGGGATGAGGGCATGGTCCGACTCAAGGGAAACCTTACAGCATCTAGATCTCAGCTAATTTTCTTAACCCGAACTCACGTTAAAAAAACTCTATAGCCAGTCCAAGAATGAGCGATACATATGCATATCAGTGAGCACTGAGCGGAGTCGGAGTGCGATCTTTGGAAACACGAGCTAGGCCAGCCTGTTCTGTTCTTTCTTGAACTGGCGATAAAACCTAGGGGCTATAGCAAAAGCCGATTAAATTAGGACACTCTCATGTAAGTTAAAAACCGCACTTCGACTCCGCTCAGTGCTCTCAGTTTTTTTTGATACGTCCTAAGCAAATCGTTTTTTGCTATACCATCAATTAAATTTGTAGCCTTTATTCAGCAAGGGTTTCAGCCCCTTTTATTTTTTGTTGGGTCGGGCGTTCAACCGCTTACCCCGTAAGGGGTCTGGTGCTAATTGATGACACGCCCTAGCTAAACGCAAAGTCTTCAGACTCTAGATCTAAATGATTGGCTACATTCGAGGCGAAGCGATCGCCACGACCAAAAACACCGCAAACCGGACGCTGCTGATCATCGAAGCGGGCGGCCTCGGCTACGAAATCCAAATCCTCCCCCGCGCGATCGCCCAGCTTCCCGCCCTGGGCGAAACCGTCAAAATCTTTACCCACGTCCAAATGCGCGACGATGTGCCGTATCTTTACGGCTTCGTTTCGATGGCCGAGCGCGATCTCTTCCGTCAGCTCACCGCCGTCAGCGGCATCGGCAACCAGCTCGCGATGTCGCTACTCGATACGCTCGACTTGGCCGAACTCGTCCAGGCGATCGTCACCGACAATAGCCGCCTCCTCTCCCAAGCACCGGGCGTCGGCAAGAAAACCGCCGAACGGATTTCCCTCGAACTGCGTACCAAGCTCGCCGAATGGCGATCGCAAGCCCACCTCGACGACACGCCCACTGCTGGCATCACTCCAGCTCTGCGCGAAGACGTGGAAATGACGTTGCTCGCCCTGGGCTATAGCGTCGATGAAACGATCCAGGCGATCGGCGCGATCGCGATCGAAGCTGAGGTGAGTGACAGTCTCGATTCGGAGATTTGGATTAAGTCCGCGATCGCCTGGTTAAGTCGGAATACTTGATGCTGATCGCGCCGCCCAACGGTGGCATTCGCGATAACCGATCAATAATCCAAACTAAAGGATTAAAACCCGAGTTTTTGCAGTACCGACTTGGTCGAAACCACATGATTACTCAGGCCAAGATCGTCCGGGGACACACCCAGCGCCAGCGCCACCAGTTGCGGCAAATGCAGCACCGGTAAGCCCAGCTTTTGACCCCAAACTTTTTCGACTTCCGGCTGACGAGAATCCAGATTGAGATGGCACAGCGGGCAAGGCGTCACGAGACAATCCGCACCGGCATCGATCGCCGCTTGCAGATGCATCCCCGCCATCGAAAACGCCTGATCGGTGGCATAGCTCGACAGCGGCCAACCGCAGCACTTCGTCCGCCCTTCGTAGATCACCGGCGTTGCGCCCACAGTCTCGAATAGATTTTCCATCGATCGCGGATTATACGGATCGTCGTAGGCCAGATGGGTTTCGCCGCGTAGTAGATAGCAGCCATAAAACGCGGCGCATTTCAGCCCCGCCAGTTTTTTCGTGACGCGCTCCTGCACCGCTTCTAGGCCATAATCCGCGACGATCGCCCAGAGCAAATGTTTCACATCCGTCGAGCCGCGATAGGGCGAGCAATGCTCCTGAGCCAGTAGGCCGTTGACGCGATCAAAATAGGCTGGATCGTTTTCCTTCGCATCTTTCAGCCGTTCATCCACGTGACCGATCACGCCCTGGCAGGTGCTGCAATGGGTCAACAGCGGCAGATTGAGGTCTTCGGCGAGGGCAATATTTCGCGCGTTAACCGTATCTTCGAGCAGTTGTGAATCTTCTTTGAACGTGCCGGAACCGCAGCAGGCCGCACGCTTGAGTTCGATGAGTTCAATATCGAGCTTGCGGGCGAGCGCCTTGGTGGAGCGATCGAGTTCGCGACATGCACCTTGGGCAACACAACCGGGAAAGTAAGCATATTTCAGCATGGCGGCTCTCGTTCAAATCCTACGTCTAACGCTAAGTATCCAGGTTATCGCAGACGCCGATCGACGGGTGAATTTATGAGTATTCCTGGGCAGGGAAAATACATCCCCGTGTTTGACCCAAAAAGCTCGTCGCGGGTACGATGCCAACCCGGCGGAATTGCTGCGATTTTTAGAAGGAACCTAGGCGATGTCGTCGGGTTGGTTGATGCGCTCCCACTTGGCGATCGCGCTCAGGAGACCCGCCGCCCCCAAACCGTCCACACATTTTTCCAGTTCCTTATAGTCGGCAAACCCTTTCGTATTACGCCGCGCGGCGACCAGCTTGGTAATCACCGCAGGCTTGAAGTCATAGCAGCGCAGTCGTTTTTCCAGTGCTTTTCCCGTCAGTGCGTTAATTTCCGCCAGGAGCGACGTGTGTTTATTGGCCAGCGCTTCACGGTTGGCGCGTTGCAGGTCGGCCACGTAGCCGTTTAAGTCCGTGCGCTGATCGCGTAGCTGGGCGGCAATGGCTTCGAGGCGGCGATCAAGATTGTCGAGTTGTAAGTTTTCGGGTTGTGTGTGTTCGGGTTGTGAGTTTCCAGGCTGTGTTTGTTCGGATTGTGCCGATCGGGTTTGACTGACAGAATTCGCGAAGTGATCGAGCTGCGCCAAAGCACGATCTTTCTCGCGGGGCGAAACCACGATCGCGTTAACCATCTCACCCGCCTGCCGATCTTTCTCGTAAGCACGGGCGGCGGCATGAAATTCAAAATGGCCGTCGATTACGGCGTACTGTTCCAGTCCCGTTTCTTCCAAAATCAACGGCTTCAGCAATCCATCCGCTGCCAAAATCTGGTCGGCAGCCGCGTCGATCTCCGCTTCAGGAAAGCGCGATCGGGGAATATTCGACGTAATCAACACAACATCAACGGTATAAAATCTCGGCATTTTTGACCTATTTGACCTATTTGACCTATTTGACCTACTGGGTTTTCTCGACAACTTCACGAATTAGCGCTTCAAACTCCGACGCCGAGCTGTTCGCCGATACGTCAGATTTAGAAAATTCAAAAATGGACTGCGGTGCGGGAATATCAAAATCGCCGCTTTCCTCGGTGTTATTCAAACTCTTCGATAGTGCGATGCGCTCGTAGACGATCGAGTCCATTAAGGGCAAATGATGAATATTGGCGATCGCAGCCTTCTGTTTAGGAAACGTATTTTTTAGAAAACGCGCATTGGTTGCAATCTTAGACGGCAAAACTCCCAGCAGTTTACACGGCTCCAGATTTTTATCTTCGCGGTATTCATTAGCCTCTTGTAAAAATGTACAGACGTTCGCTAATCCTTGATTGGCAAACGGTTTGAGGTCAGAGGGGATAATCAAATACTGTGACGAAATCACACCGACCTGAGCGTAAAAATTGCGCGATGGTGGCGTATCGATGATCACATAGTCGTAGCGATCGGCAACGCGACCCAGTTTGCCGAGCAAGCGCGATCGACTCGCGGCAATGCTGTCGAGCTTGTATTGTTTCTCGATCAGGTTGATGTGAGAGGGAATCACATCTATTTCAGGACTGTTAAACCCTTGGGATTTACGCACAACTTGCTCGATCGGGTATTCCGTCCGCGACGAGAGCATATGCGAGACATTGCAGTCTTTCAGGTCGTCATCTTCTTCAAATTGAAACTTCACCAGCCCCGCAGCAAAGGTCGAATTCGCCTGCGAGTCCAAATCGATCAGCAAAACTCGATGACCGAGGTTACGCAAGCCCGCTGCGAGGTTGATCGTAACGGTCGTTTTACCGACGCCACCTTTGTTGTGGTAGATCGCGATTATTTTCATGGTCGTATTGGTTGGTTGTTTCGGCGGTTGGGGATCGATCGCGATCGCGGATAAATCCGGCGGCGGTTTTGCAGAGAGCGGCGATCGATGGCGTAATGCCTCACGCCCGATCGTCGATCGTATCGTAGCGAGATTGCCTGAGATATCCCGACCGGCACAGCGAAAGATCAGGACAAGATCGCGATTTTGCAGACAATAAATCCTAAAATCGCGCCCATTCGTCAACACGCCATAACGCGCATGTAGCGAAGAAAGATACTGTCGCAAACGCCGCTCGAATCCGTCTAGGGTTTTGCGCGGACTCTTCGCTTCAATGGTTAAACTCAGCGGCGATTCGCCATCGAGCACAAACGGCTGACGCTGGACGGCAAAGGCCAAAAAGTCAAGACGAATATTTCCCAGCGCCACTTCCTGATGCCAATCATTCGGGCCATAGCCCAGCGCAGGCAATAAGAATTGAACAATCAGCTTGCTCTCGACCTCGCTCTCATTACGCAATAGCTCCGGATCGAAATCCATAGTGGTCGGGCGCGGTGTGTTGATTGCGTTTAATCAAATCAGATCGTGAGAACCCCGTACAACAGTAGACTTACCGAAGTTATCTGTGATCGATCAAGCGTCCGAAACGTAAAAATACGTTGATGATTGGGGGGTGATGCGATACCTCTGGGTTGATTGTTGCACTGTGTTGCGTCATCGCTCGATGTCGTTAACGCCATGCAGTAGGCCAAGATCCTCAACGTCATTGAACTGCGTAACTTGTAAGCATTCGCTACACTCACAGACAGCCTGACCATTGGCCGATCGTTGGTTGATGATTCGTCAACCAACTTCGCCAATAATTCCGCTGTTGATCTGCCTAGCCCTGGTGACCTGAGTGCCCATGAGTACCGTTAGCCTAATTCGCGCCACCTCCTACGATCTCGACGAACTGCGCCAGTCGATCGAAACCGTCCTCGAACCCCTCGGCGGAATGACCGCGATCGTCAAACCCGGCGATCGCGTCCTACTCAAGCCAAACCTGCTGACCGGGTCGCGTCCGACCAAGGAATGCGTCACCCGCAAAGAAATCGTCTACTGCGTCGCCAAATTAGTCCAAGAGGCGGGCGGCAAGCCCTTTTTGGGGGATAGTCCCGCCTTTGGTAGCGCCCACGGTGTCGCGAAAGCCAACGGTTATCTGCCCCTCGCGGAAGAATTGGGCTTGCCGATCGTCGAATTTAGCGGCAAGCGGTTCGAGTCGGTGGGTGATGATTTTGATAATTTTCGCCTGTCCAAAGAAGCGATGGACGCGGACGTGGTGATTAATCTGCCGAAGGTGAAATCGCATCTTCAGCTCACGATGACCCTGGGGATCAAAAACCTATTTGGTTGTGTTCCCGGCAAAATGAAAGCCTGGTGGCATCTCGAAGCGGGCAAAGACGCGAAACGCTTCGGTACGATGCTGGTCGAAACCGCGCTGACGATCGCCCCGGAACTGACGATCATCGACGGCATCATCGGCCATAGCGGCAACGGCCCCAGCGGTGGCGAACCCCAAGCCCTCGGCGTCCTGGGCGCATCTACCAACGTGATCGCGATCGATGCGGCACTGCTGGCGATCGTCAATGTCGATCCTGACCTCGTCCCGACGGCGATCGCCGCCAAAGCCCTGGGCGTCTGGCCGGAACTCGATGAGATCACCTTCCCGCTCGAAACGCCGGGAACCTTGGCGGTCAGCGATTGGAAACTCCCGTCGGTACAAATGCCGATCGACTTCGGAGCGCCGCGTATTTTGCGATCGACCTTCAAACATTTCTACATTCGCTACATCAAAGAGCCGCTCGAAGCCTATAGCAGCAAGTCTCGTTAAAATTCGCGCATCCCTCGCCACCAAACCCCTCTGTCGTAACCGGCGGAGGGGTTTTGAGTTTGAGGTTTCAATCGGACAAATAGCCTGAGCCGGTTGATCGTCGCTGAGGACTGAATGATGATGTAACCGATGATTTAGCTGGTGATTGGGCTATCGTTCCAGGTTTGACGATCGCCGCGATCGCCGCGATCATCCCGGCTGTCTCGCCCACCACGATCAAGCTTGTCCGGTTCGAGACGCGGGCGATCGCGCTCATCGCGATCCATCTCGCCTTCCTCCACTTTGACCGTGAACGCCTCCGGCTCCGACGCCTGCGCCCGCAAAGCCCGCTCGATCGCCCGATCGAGATCCCCTAAACAGTCTTCCCACAGCGCCCCCGACGTCTGCACTGCCAAGATCTCGCGCATCGCCCCCAACAAATCAGCATAGGTATAGCCCTGATCCTGAATCGCATCAAATAAGTCGCCTAACTCATCCGCCAAAGCCTGACGCTTGCGGCGAGCGAGATTGCGAATCAGGCTGTCGTACACCGAATCATAGCGGGCGCTCATAGAACCTTCTCCTAAGACAACAAGCTCAGGCGATCGTGAGTCGCGATCGCGCTGATCATCCAGACAAATATCGACCGTTACAGACTCAACAGCAATCGTCAACGTCTCGGATGGTAGCAAGTTCGAGGGCGACGTGACCGTCGTTGCCATTGATTCTTCATTCACCCCCGCCGCATCTTGCTCCGGGGCTAGCGGATCGGGAGATTGGGGCGGCTCCAGATGATCATTCAGGATCGGCGGCTGCGAATTGGGTTCAGTCGCTTCGTCGGGAACGATCGAATCATCCGAGGCTGGATCTGGCTGTGTAGGGGCAAACAGCGTATTCGTAAAGTCCGTTACGCCAAAAAAATCGAGTAAGGCCGAAATGGGATCGCGATCGTTCTGCACAAGGACAGCCCCAAAAAATGCTCCAAGCAGCGGAATAGCGTTACGTACGATCGTACGCGAAATCGATAAAAAGTGCCGAAATCAGTTCCGACCCCGCCGAAACAATGATTAAGCAATTATGCTGATTCGCCGTCATTCAACAGAATTTGATCACCACAAGAAAATCCTTAAAGCTGACCAAAGCATAGGTCAAAAAATTTTGATTGAACAATGTTAAGCAACGTAATCAGCATTACATCCCAAGAGATCCTTTTAAAAGACACCATTCATGCCTTCTTTTTTCTAAATCGAAGGCCATAGATTAATCCGGTTTATCGTCGATGATGCTTGCCCTGGTGTGATCCCCTTTCTTTCTAGAGGGTCATACTGACGAGATCTCAATCAAGAAGTTGCGGTGTAGTGGGTACAGAATTTAGCACACAAAACGAAGCGGGGATCACGCACCAGTAGGCAAGATTGAATCGTCTACCTTATATATTGGTGTATCGACTTTACCTTCTTAGATCAATGATTAAACCCGGTGAATGTAGCGATCTTATGTCTCTGATTCACATTTCATCAAAGAACTTAACAGATGATCCCCGAACTTAGTGATAAGATCTGGTGAAGTTAGAGATTAACGTTTGTGATGTGTGAGAATCCCGCGAAGAGTCTTACACGAGTGTCGTCAGTTTGGAGTCGCCCCAGTCATGAAATCTTCAGTGAAAAATGTTTCGGTAAAGCCTGAGACCCGTAACCATAAAGGGTTCTTTATCCAGGATGCTCAATATGAGCTGATGGGAATCGATGAGTCTGGCTGGGCGCTAATTTGTATTGATGACGTCAGTTGTCACTATGTTGACCCCGATAATATCGAGTCTGAGCGCAAAAATGACTAGTTTTGATGCCAGGACATTGACCTGTTCTGGTTCCGTCGGTGCTGATTTCAGTCCATGAATGAATATAAAAGAGTCAGATGCTTTTTCGTGTCTGGCTCTTTTTGTGGGTTTAAGTCAGGAATGGGGATAAGCTCACGATCGCCGTTCCTGATTTTTGCGATCACTGGGTCTGTGGACTCAATCAACCTAAATTCCAGCAGAACAAATAAGCGACGTAGAATAAGAGTCAGATGTGTTGAGGTTCATCCCTAACCTCGACTGTTACCCTCGATTTTCGCCCCACACGCCCCACACACCGTCGCTGTTATGCAGATTGAATTTCAGATTCTCCGTCAAACTCGCGAAACCGCGCCGACGATCGAGCGCTTCACTGTAGAAGCTGATCCGAGTGAGACGATTTTGAGCTGTTTGAATCGGATTAAGTGGGAGCAGGACGGTTCGCTGGCGTTTCGTAAGAATTGCCGCAATACGATTTGCGGGAGCTGCTCGATGCGGATTAATGGCCGATCGACGCTGGCCTGCAAGGAAAATATTGCGGGAGAAATGGCGCGGATGGGTTTATCGCCTGACGAGACACCGACGATGACGATCGCGCCGCTGGGCAATTTGCCGGTGATTAAGGATCTCGTGGTCGATATGAAGCCGTTTTGGGACGATCTCGCAAAGGTCGAGCCTTACGTCAGCACGGCGTCGCGTCAGTTGCCGGAGCGCGAGTTTTTACAGTCACCAGACGATCGTGCCAAATTTGACGCTACGGGAAACTGCATCCTGTGCGGTGCGTGCTATTCCGAATGCAACGCCAAGGAAGTGAATCCCGAATTTGTCGGCCCCCATGCGCTCGCGAAAGCACAACGTTTAATCGCCGACGATCGCGACGACCAACGCGAAGCACGGCTCGCACAGTTCAACAACACGGAATCCGGCGTGTGGGGCTGTACGCGCTGTTTCTATTGCAATTCGGTCTGTCCGATGGAGGTTGCGCCGCTCGATCGCATCAGCGAGATCAAGGGCGAAATCCTCGATCGCACGACGAAAGACGATAGCCGTCCGGTGCGCCACCGCAAAGTATTGCTCGAACTGGTGGAACAGGGCGGCTGGGTTGATGAGCGTAAATTTAGCGTCCAGGTAATCGGTAACTACTTCAAAGATTTGAAAGGTTTGCTCAGTCTCGCGCCGGTCGGGTTGCGCGTCGTGGCGCGGGGCAAATTCCCGACCCACTTTGACGCCTCTGAAGGTACGGCAGAGGTGCGATCGCTCATCGCCGCCGTGAAACAAGCCGAAACCAACGATTCACACCCCTAAACCCGACCCTAAACCCGACCCTAAACCCGACCCTAAACCCGACCTTAAACCCCTAAAGCTGGCTCGATAGCAAACTCTGCCATAACGCCTGCGTTGATGCGTAAAACCCATCCTTACCATCCGGCAAGGGGTTGTCTGACAGCGCCTGATTCACGTCAGCGCTGATCACCCCGTCTAAAATCAGTTGCGATCCCGCTTGCCGTACCCGATCGAGATACGGCGCGAATTTTTCGCGGTTGGCGGGATCGCGCATCCCATCAGCGCAGGGGCGCAGCACATGACCGAGGTAATGATAGCCCTGGGTTTTGGCGATTTGCTGGAATGTCATCACCAGCGCATTAAAGTGCTCATACTCCGGGAAACCGCAGGCGGAGACGACGACCATGCCCTGACGTTTCGGGAGGCGGGTCGGGTGAATGGTGAGATCCGGCTCGTCGGGATGGGGGACAAACCAGGGTTCGAGACGGGGCAAGAGCCGATCGATGAATCCTTTGAGCAGGCCGGACATCGAGCAGTGATAGAGCGGCGTTCCGAACACGATGATATCTGCGTTGGTGAAGCGATCGAAAACGCTATTCATCCCATCGTTGTAAAAACAGTCTCCCGGCGTGCGTGTCCAGCAGTTCAGGCAGCCAATGCAGGGCGACATATCAAGCTGACGCACATGAATGATGTCGGTGGTGGCTCCGGCGTCACGCATTCCAGCGAGTAGGGGGTCTAGCAATCCAAACGTGTTGCTCGCCTTCATTCGCGGCGAGCCATTAATCGCGAGCACAGAGGTCATATAGAAATTTATAAAGATAGAAAACCCCGAAAGCCTTCGCCTTCGCCTTGGCCTTGGCCTTAATCTTGGCGGTAGGTCGGCTCTGGTGCGAGTTGCCCGAGTCGCTGCGGTGGCCAGAATCGCACCACGGCTTTGCCAACAATCAGATCTCGCGGCACAAAGCCCCAATAGTGACTGTCATAGCTGTTGTTGCGGTTGTCGCCCAAGACAAGATATTGATCTTCGGGGACAGTCTCAGGGCCGTAAACGTAGTCTGGCTCGGCGGCGATATAGTTCTCGCTGAGGGCTTCACCGTTGACGAACACCGTGCCGCGACGCACCTCGACGGTGTCACCGGGCAGCCCAATCACGCGCTTAATGAACGCATCTTTGAATTTTTGGCGTAGCACTTCGGTCGGATTGAAGACGACGATATCGCCGCGTTGAACCTGACTAAAGTGATAGCTGACCTTATCGATGATGAGGCGATCGTTAATTTGCAGCGTTGGCAACATCGATCCCGAGGGAATGTAGCGAGCTTCCGCAACAAACGTCCGAATACCAAGTGCCAGGACAGCGCTCAGAGCAAAGGTTTTAAGCGTTTCAACCCAGGGGTTTTCTTCGTGTTGGCTGGGGTTCGGAGCTGACTGATCGACAGTGTTAGGACGTTCGGACATCTGGAAGAAGCAACAAAAAAAAGAGGATTTAGGAACTGGGACACACCAGAATGCACGATGACGAGCCAGCCGTGACCATCAGGATGATGATCCGTCGTGATGCTGATCGTCGGTCTTAGAGCTTAGAGTGCAAACAGGGTGTGAACATAGGGGCTGAACACAGGGGCTGAACATAGGGGCTGAACACAAGGGCTGAACACAGGAGTCGAGCATAATGCACAATTAATATGCGCTGCTGCTAGACACACCGTAGCTACTCATGAAATTGAAGCTGGGAGGAGCGTTATGATGCGATCGCGTTCGTGGGGGTTAATGGGAATGTTGTCCCTCAGTATACTCGTAGCCGCTAGTGACGCGTCATGCCAGAAGCTAGCTAGCAATGCTTGATAATTCATTGGGGACAATCGCTGTCGCCAATGTGACATCAAGTCCACCGATGGAATTCAGATCCAAATTTTTATAGGATCTCTCAATTGGCTCGTTAATTAAAGTTAAAAAACGAGATCGTTTAACACTGGGAATCAGAGAATTCCGAAAAAGTTCCCGATGCTTCTCTGCCAATCGACTGGAAAGATGCTCTAGATAGGATTTTGTGCGAATTTGAAGTCATGGTACAACCGCTGAACGTTTCTCCCCTACGCTCCCTCGTCCGCCTTGGTCTTGGGCTTTCGATCCTGAGCGCGATGACCCTGGCGATCGCGCCCCCCACGCGAGCGAGCGATCGCCCAAATCGTCGCCCAACTGCTGATCGCCTCGCCCAGACCGCCAATATTCCCGCCCCCAGTTCACGCACCCTGGAGCGCGACACCCTCAGACTCGGCAGCGAGGGCGAAGACGTGCGCGAATTTCAGGCGATGTTAGCGCTGCTCGGGTACTATTCGGGCGAGATTACGGGGCGATTTGGTCCGGCGACGGCTCAAGCCGCGCGGAACTTTCAAGCCTCGGCAGGTCTATTGGCCGATGCCATAATTGGGCCGGTCACCTGGAGCCGCTTACTGCCGATCGCTCTCGACGATACGATCGTCCAAGCTCCGGCGACGACAGCGATCACCAACACCCGTAACGCCAACAACTCTAATACCGTCCCCGCTCCCGATCGCGTTCGCACGAACAATCGCAACGAGACCAGTTTGCCGACCCTACAACTGGGCAGCAACGGCTCTTTTGTGTCTTACCTACAGCAGCAGCTCACTGCAATGGGTTACTACAGCGGCGCGATCGACGGTGATTTTGGCCCGGTGACCCAATCCGCTGTGATTGAGGCTCAGATTGATTTCGGTCTGGTTCCAGATGGTGTAGTTGACTCGTCCGTCTGGCCGTATCTCGTCAACTAACACGTCGGCCTTATCAATACCCTGTAATCTCCTGCCACACATCAATACCTCGGTTTACCACTTTGCCCCAGACCTTGTCCCACCTATGGATTAACCCCAACGATTTAGCCGCCATGATTGAACATGCGGAACATTCCCACCCCGAGGAGTGTTGCGGTTTGTTGGTGGGCAAAGTTCAGGGCGATCGGGTTGCGGCGATCGAGGTGTATCCGATGGCGAATCAGTGGAACCCGGAGACTGGGCGGGATTTTGAAGCGGCGATGAACGCGACCGTGCCGGAAACGCTGCCAACCGCCGAGCGGCGCTACACGATCGACCCTCGCGCCATGCTCGACGTGCAAAAGATCGCTCGCGATCGTGGCTTGGCGATCGTCGGCATTTATCATTCGCATCCCGAGCATCCGGCGATCCCATCCGAGTACGATCGCAAATTTGCCTGGGCGGAATATGTCTATCCGATCGTCTCGGTGTGGCGGGGTCATCCAAGCGAAGTGCGCGTTTGGATGCTGGATGACGATCGGCAGTTTTGCGAGCTAGATCTACGCCAAGAATTGCGGTAAATTGACCTTGACCTCGCCTCGCGATCGCGGTGTCGCGACGACGCAAACCTAATCATTGATGATCAGATCGTAATTGTGCGCTTAAATTTCGCATTTGTGCGGTGATATGATAATCAACCGGACAAAGGTTATACAAAGTTCACACACAATTGCCTTCGTTCAGCGTTCGCTCTGCCCATTTCGGCTTGCCGTCAGCAGGTGCGATCGTGGCGAAACTTTCCCGCCGCCGAGCGAGTGGTTTCGATCGAAGAATTTCTGTGCAACCCCTGCAACGACGACAAAAGGAGATCTCATGGGACGTAAATGTCAACTGACGGGCAAAAAAGCCAATAATGCTTTTGCGGTATCGCACTCGCACCGTCGCACCAAACGCCTGCAAGAAGCCAACCTGCAAACCAAACGCATTTGGTGGGCAGAAGGTAACCGCTGGGTCAAGCTTAAGCTGTCCACCAAAGCGCTCAAAACCCTGAACAACCAAAGCCTCCAGGCGATGGCCAAAGCAGCAGGTCTCAATCTCAACAAGATGTAGTCCGATCTGAGCTTTTGGCTTAGTCCGAGCTTTTAGCTTCGATTAACCCTCTGAGACAGACCGTCAGTTTGAACGATTGCCCTGAGCAACACCAAGCGAGACAGCCAAAATATGATCGAATGCGATCGAGCGAAAAGCTGGCATCACCGACGATGCCAGCTTTCGGCTTTTTTGGGGGGCTGTTTCTGTTTTTGGTCGCGCAACTATCCTGGTTGCGATCAAGCTGGACGCTTGCACGATGGGTTATACGAAATCCGGTTCTGTCTGGGAAAAAGACAAAAGCATCTATGAGCACTGAGTGGAGTCGAAGTGCGGTGTCCGCCTAGATCGACGATCTAAGTTTATACACAGTCGGATTTCGTATTAGAAGTTCAACTTCTCGCATTGTCCTGAGAGCTGGAACGGCGACGGCTCGTTTAGAAGTCGGACTTCTGCGTCAGTCCTGAGCGTGACAATGGATCGAGATTATTAACAAAATGATGAACGGGTTGACAGGCTGAGATGGAGGCTAATGTCGATCGCGATCGGACATTCACCAGCTCAACCGTGCCATTTTCGCGAAGCTGCCATCCCTGACTTTCGATGATTGAGAATTGATCTGCACTCTCGCCCAAATTGCCCAAATTGCTCGAATCGCCGGGAAAAGCTGGAGGAGTATACGGGAGACGTCTACCTGTGGGCGGCGAAATGGCCGTCGGTATGGCTTGCCCGTAGACGTTGATCGGGTCGAGGGGCTGACCCGATCGGCCTGTAATCGTAAACTGGCCGCGCGGTTGCTGGCGGCAGTTTGGCTGGACTAAGGTTTCGGTGTTGAGGGGTTGAGTGGAGAGAATGACCGCGCCTTGATTGCTGGATAGATCTGGAGTTTCGAGGTTCACGCTGCCCGCCAAGCCAAAGTTGGAGCTGACGGTGATGTCGCTGGCGGGGGTGAGTGACGATCGCAGGGTCGCGCCGAATAAGCCCTGGGTGGCGATCGCGACGTTGCCACCGCGTCCGGTGATGGCGTTGGCGGTGATGTCGCTGTTTTCTAGGGCGACGATCGTTGCGGCGGACAGATCGAGGTTGCCGCCGTTGCCTGTGCCGCCTGCGGTGGCGGAGATCGCGCCTGCCTGCCGGAGTTGCAGCGAGTCACGCACGCTGACGGCGATATTGCCGCCTTCGCCCGAGCTGGTCGCGGCGGAAAGACTACCGCGATCGCTGAGATTGAGACGATCGGCCACAATCTGCAAGCGCCCCGCATCGCCTGCGCCGTCGTTGCGTACCGTCACCGTCGCGCCATCGCGCACGTCGAGACGATCGACGAATAGCCGTACGTCTCCGGCGTCGCCTGTCGGAACTTCTGGCACGTTTAACAAGGCTCGCAGTTCGGGGTCGATCACATTGGCGCTTGATACAATCAGGCTGGGATTGAGCGAGCCGGGAACCGTACCCTCGACCGTCAGACGATCGGCAGTGACCGTGACGCTTCCGGCGGTTCCCGAATTGAAACTGGAGGCATCGATGCGCCCGCCTGCGCTTAGGGTGATTTCGGGAGCGTTAATGTTCAGATTGCCCGCGTTGCCTTGACCAAAGCTAGAGGCAATGATCACGCTGGGGCTAAATTGACGCCGATCGACGCCCGTAAGATCGATGCGATCGCGGGCTGTGATCGACACATTGCCGCCATTGCCCAGCCCAAAGGTAGACGAAGCGATCGTGCCGCCATTGCGAGCAAAAATGCGATCGGTCGTCACGCTTAAATCACCGGCGCGGCCAGCAATCAAACTGGTGGCGGTGAGATTGGAAAAGAAGTCCGCCACGATCGGATTGGCATCGAGCAACTGCACCGAGTTCGCCGTTTCGACGATCAAATCACCGCCGCGTCCTTGGCTAAAGCTACGGGTGACGATCGCCGCACCGTCCGCCACGATCAGATCATCCGTGCGAATCACCACATCGCTACCGCGTCGCAAACCCTGAAGCGTGGCGCTATTGATCCGCGTTTGCAAACGTCCGTCCGCCGTCATGCCCGAGACGAAAATCTCGCGATCGCCGTAGACAAATAACCCGGCTCCCGGAAAATCGGGCACGCTGTCATCAAATTGTTGCGCCAGTACGATCGACCCGTCCGTCAGGTGGATACGATCGCCGATCAAGTCAATCCGCCCAGACACAGGCCCGGTCACGTCGAGCAGCGCGGCATTGGTGAGGGAGATGTCACCCAATTCAAAGGCTGGATTGAGCTGATTGAGCTGACCGACTTGATCGATCGTCAAACCCAGCGGCACAAACCCATTACGTCCCGCGACGATCGACAGTTGACCGCTGGCCGCCGTCACCGTGCCGCCATCGATCGAGACCGTATCACCGACCAGCATCAACAAATTTGCCGGGGCTCCCCGTAGGCCGTCGGTTGCGCCGTTGCGCTCGATCGGCGCGAGGATCGGATTCGTGACGCTGAGGTCGTGGCCGTTGCCGGTGATCTCGATATTGCCGACACGATCGGGCGAACCCGCCCCCAATTGCAGGCCGACGGGTACGGCCACCGACAGCAGCGTGTCTAATCCCGGCGTGGCAAAACTGGGAAAAGCGGAACCATCAGCGAAGACCACCGCGTCGGCGCTGGAGAAGGCGATCGCGCCGCCAACATCGAGCTGTGCGCCTGCACCGAAAATCCAGCCTTGGGGGTTGACGAAAACGAGATTGGTCGGCGTGGTGGAGACGATCGCGCCGTCGATTTGGGATGATCTACCGCCGGTGACGCGGATGATGGCATGGTTGATCGCGCGATCGAAATTGCTGAAATTAAACTGTGCGATCTCGCCCGCATCGAGGTCAAATTGCGTGAAGCTGTGAAAGAGATTGGTTTCGGCCTGAGTGCCGCCGGTGATGCGAAAAATCTCGGGCGCGATCGCGTCAACCTGGGACGGGATCGGCAAGGTGGCATCGGGGATCGGTTGCGATCGGGCGGGTGCGATCGAGCCGATCGCGGCCAAGCTCGCGACGAATGTAGCCGCAACCAACGACAAAGATCGAAGCATAGCAAAGGAACTGGGGGAAGAATGGCGAAGCAACAGGCAAAACGCGATTAGTCGTTCTACTTGCCCAGATCCTAAGCCATTGGTGATTATGACCAATGATCACTTATCCTAGCGTTTCGCGCTCTCCGGTCTCATCACGCTGCGCCAAACGATCGGCCCAGCGAACACCCTGGAGGAAATTCCCGATCGCCGTCAGTAACGATAACAGAAAATAAAAGATGCGAATGCCCCACATGCAGAGCGCGAAAATTAGCGGCAGTTCTAGCTTGATAGGTAAGGAAACCAAGAGCGTGCTAAACGCATCTTCCAAGCGATCGGCAGCTTGGGATTCGAGCGTGTCGATCTGTTCCATTTGTATCCGCGTTGTGGGTAAGCCGGGATATTTTGCTGTGTGTAGATAAAAGCCCAAAAATCCCGCTTGATCGACTTTATTTTGTAGATAAATGTCCGTTTGAGTGATCGCCTGATCCGGACTTAGTTTTTCAGTCTCTGAAAATTCACGAATCCAGCTTTGATAGCGAATCAGACTGCTAATACTGAAAATAAAGGGAAGAACAATCAGCCCAATCGCAGCCGTTACACGAACTCCAAAGGATCGCGGCGCAAGTACCGTTGCTAGACCCAGCCCTAAACCTAAAATCGCAAATACAAAAATATTAAAGACTTCTGCGGCTTCTAGACCGCGCAAAAGATCGCCTAAAAATTGGATCTGATAAATCGTATTTTCTGCAAACTCTGCTGTCCATATTTTGCTGACAAAGGCCAAAATGACGATCGTAATCGACAGTACAATAAAGGTCAGCAACGCCAACACATTTAGGAGACGCGCTAGAAAAATTGAGAGTGCGGTTTTGGGTTTGGACGATCGCGCCTGTTTAGTGTTTGGCGTAGTGTTCGGCTGAACGGATCGCGATGACTTTGAGGTGTTTTTTGTGGGGTATTTACTGATTGGGCGAGCCGCAGTTTGGGTGGCGGTGGCCCGACCCGGACGCGCGGATCGCGGCAGTGAGGAGGAACGATCGCGACCTCGCTTGGGGGGGGCAGATCTGGGAGGTTGCGTTCGTGGAGCTGGTGTCGTTTGAGGTAGACCTGATTGGGGAAGGTTGGAAATCTGCGGGGGTGCGTTGGACTTCGGATCAAATTCTGCCGTCCACAGCGAGCCGATCGTGCCGATCGCGTAGCCCCGAATCACGACGCGATCGATCTGTCCGGGCTGAAGTCGATCAATGCCGCGCCGCACAAAATTCGCCATAAAGCGAGCGTCTGGGCATTCTCGGCTGGTAGCTAAAATCGTTAAACAACCCGCTCCCAGCGCAGCTCGTACCGTAATCTGCTTGCGCTGTAGCGAATGATTCATCAACGCCGCGATCGCCTTCGGATCGCCGCGTTGCGCTTGGGAAAAAATATCAGAACGAACCATGGAGCCTAAGAGCGGCCTTGAGACGCGCAAAATTTGCACGCTGTAACTCGCGCAATTGTATCGCGACGGCTTCCCCCTTCCCGGTTTTCTATTTTTTTGGGCTCAAACCCAGAGGCTAGATCGCGATCGCCGTGAGGGTCTGCGAGAGGTAAGCCGCCGCCGTTTCCACCGTTGCGATCGCATTTTCGTACAGCATCCGTGTCGGACCCAGCACCGAAACGCTCCCCACCGGGCGATCGCGACGTTGATAACAGGCCGACACTAGGGCGCAACTTTGCATCGGCTCCAGGCTATTTTCAGCGCCAATGCGAATCGTGACGCGCGGTTTGGGCGCGGTTTCCGGGGCAGGCGTGGGATCGAACACGAAGGGAAAGAGCCGATCGGGCTGTTCTTCGATCAGATTCATCAACGGCAACACCTGCATCGTCTCCGAGAATTCCGGCTGACCCAGCACTTTGGACAGTCCGCTGACGGTCATGTGCGAATGGGTCACGGTCGCAAACCGCTGCACCAGCTCGGTCAACATCGAGGCGATGCCGTCAGTATATTTCTGAAATTCTCGTCCGAGTTCTTGGCTGTCGAGCTGGGTTAACTCAGCGACGAGCCGATCGCGCAAATGGGAATTCAGAAAATTGGAGAGAATCGTTAATTCATGATCGAGCTGCTCGTTACGTTGCTTGCGCTGTTTGGCGCTCATCGCCGCGCTGGCATTGTTCGGCAACGAAAACAGTACCGACTGTGTTTCGTAGGCATCGGTCACGACGATCGCTACCACTTTGTGTTCATCCACCCGCACCAACTGCAAATGACGCAGCCGTGCGCCGTCGGGTTGGGGCAGCGTGATCAGGGTGATACAACCGCTCAGGCGCGATAAAATCTGCGCCGCATGACGCAAGGTCGCGTCAATACTGCCGTTCCAGTCGAGCTGTTCGATCAAGGCTTGGGTGATCGCGTGGCTGTAGCGATCGCTGGGATCGAGTAGGCGATCGACATACACTCGATAGCCCGAATCCGAAGGAATCCGACCGGCTGAGGTATGGGGCTGATACAGCAAACCAGCCCGTTCTAGAGTGCTCATGCTAGAGCGAATCGTCGCTGAACTGACGCTGAGGTTGTAGTCCCTCGCCAAGGTTTTTGAGCCGACGGGCTCCGCCGTTGCGACATAGTGGCGGATGGTCGCACGCAGGATATGTTCTTGGCGTCCGGTCAAACCCACGGTGGACTCGGTTGAAGAATCGGATAGCGACATGGGCTGTAGATAGATGATTCTAAATTTTAGGAGCGGATTTTAATCAAGGGAGCGAAAGGAAAATTCAACGATCCGCAGTCTGTTAGTCCGCGATTTTTAAGATTCGCGATCTAATCTTTAAAGAGTTCACGAACGTTAAAAAATCATAAAGATGTTAATGAACGGTAACTGTTTACAACATCCCCCACCACAAATAGCGAAAAGTTTTAATTAAACATAACGATACACGGGATCACTCTTATGATATATCGACATGAATTGATAGGACGTCCATCGCAAACCATTCAAACATCCTTTTTTTGCGATCAAGCCCTAAAACTTCGCTCCACGCACCAAAATAACGGTGGCATTGCAGCCACGCGCAATCTCATACGGAATATTGCCCCGCAGAACCTGCTGAAGCGGCGTTTGTTCACTAGCCCCGAGCACCACCACATCATAGTGATGGCGGTGTGCCAGGTCGATCGTCCGATCGACTACGGATCGACCCACGAGCGGAGTCGCCGCCACGGGTAATCCCAACTGTTCGCCGAGTTCTCGCGCAACTTGTTTCAGTTCACTCGCGCGTAAATCGACACATTCGGGATCAAAGACACGACACAATCGCACTGCCGGTTGAGTTCCCAGACTGACTAACCCCGAGAGTAACCCCAGCCCCAGCTTGGCATTTTGTCCGCCGGAAACCGGCACAAGCCAACGATTTAGCAGCGGTTCAGCGTCTTGATGGCTGTTCATGGTTTGGCGCAATCGCTTGCCCCATTTAACCAGCACCACATCGCACTTCACATGCCGCAAAATGCGATCGGTGCGTGCGCCAAACACTTGGCTCGGTAGCAGATCGTCGGTATTCCAGCCCATGACTAAACGATCAATGCTGCGATAGCGAAGGGTTTCGAGGATAGTCGGGACAATATCGTGGGCGATCCGGATTTGGGCGTGGGTGGGGACGCCGTAGGATTGGGCGATCGCGATCGCGGTTTCGATGTAGTGGCGGTGATAGTCCAGGTCGATTTCGGCTTCTGACGGGGCAGTATGTTGCGGCACGGTGACCACGTGGAGACATTCGAGTTCGTAGTTACAATCGCGGGCGATCGAAGCGGCAAGGCGTACCAGCGGCATCGATAGGGGCGGTTGCGACAAAGCCACCAGCATCCGCCCCCGTCCCTGCGATGGGGCCTGGGTTCGATAGATCAAATAGGATGGATCAATCCGATCGTCGATTTCCTGCGGTAAATCGAGCTGACGAAATTCAGCCTGAATAATGTCACTGCGGGTAATGATGCCCACCAGTCGCCGCCCTTCTACCACTGGTAAGCGGCCAATTTTATGGTGGTTGAGACGATAGAGGACATCGGCCAGCGATTCACTCGCTTGCACCGACACCGGATTATGAGTCATCACCTGAGAAAGGGGACTAGCGTCCTTGATGTGAACTTGCCCAACGAGATCGCTTTGAGCCACCATGCCGACCAGTTTTCCCGCATCTAACACCGGAAAACCGCGATGCTTCGATCGGGCAAAGGCTTGACGCACCTCGCCTAGGGTCTGATTTTGACTCAGCGTGTCCACCTGTGTCTGCATCACCTCCCCGGCCAAAATTTCACCGAGATGTTCGCGCTCTTGTTGATCGAGTTCGAGTTTCAACCCGCTGAGATCGAGCAGCCGATCGTAGAGTGAACCACTGGAAATCTGTTCCGCCACGACATAGGACACCACCACCACAATCATTAGCGGCAGCACTAGGTTAAAATCCATCGTCATTTCAAAGACGATCGCGATCGCCGTAATCGGAACCTTCGCCACCGCCCCAAAAAAGCCGCCCATCCCCGCCAGCGCATAGGTCGTCGGGTTACCCAGATCAAACCAAGCAACACTCCAATTTCCCACCAGTGCCCCCAGCGCTGCCCCCAAGGTAAGCGCCGGAGAAAACAGGCCGCCCGACGCTCCCGACCCCGCCGCGATCGTCGTCATCGCAAACTTCACCACAAAGGCCAGCGCCAGCACACCCACCCCAGCTTCTCCCGTGGTCATCAACTCTCGTAAACCTGTGCTGTCGTGAAACATCACTGGCAGCACACAGACAATCGCCCCCGATAGTCCACCAGCGATCGCCATCCGCCAGGGTAAATCGAGCTTCAGACGACGATTAAACTCCAGGCTGGCAATAATACTGCGGTTAAACCAGCCGCTAATAATACCGGTCAAAATCCCGAGTAGTAATAAAAAGGGAATATCGATCGCCGTAAATGTCACCGCCGATGGTGACGACACCACCGCCTCCAGATTCCAGGTACTCCCCCCCAGAATGCGCGACACCACCGCCCCAATAAACGACGCCAAAATCGCCGTCTCCAGGGTCAGGCTCGACATGTCATGCAGGAGTTCCTCAATCACAAACAACACCCCCGCCAGCGGCGCATTAAAGCCCGCCGCCAAGCCCGCCGCCGCCCCCGCCGCGATCGTCTGACGGCGAAACGACGGCGACGTCGGAAACCAGCGCGTCATCACCGCCGCCAAGGTCGCGCCCACATACACCGTCGGCCCCTGACGCCCCAGCGCTAACCCCGACCCCACCACCGCGATCGTTGCCACCAACTTGACCACCGCCGTTCGCAGATTCATCACCACCTTCGACTGCATCAGCCCACGCGGCGTCAGCGCCACCTTGACATACGGCAAGCCGCTGCCCGTCGCCTGCGGAGCGATCTTCGCAATCATCAACCCCGCCAACCCCGCCCCGATCGTCCCCACCAGCGGCAACCACAACCACGGTGGCATCAGTGCAACGCCTTGCATCCGCACCCCACCCAGCCAGCCAATGCCCTGCTTGAGCGCAAACGCTGCCAGCCCGGACACCACCCCGATCGAGCACGCCTCAATCAGGGCGACACGGCGTGATGCTGCTTCTGTCGTTGGATTTGTCAGCATTTGCCAAAATCGAACGAAGGCATGGATCACAGAGCATCAACCCGCAGGTAAAAAAAGAAAACTAACATCAAGAAATAGAAACAGGGTGACCGAAAAAAATCGTGACGGCCAGGAAGATTAAGACCGCGATCACCTATTTCTAAAACGAACCCAAGTCTTTGCATCGCAATACAGTAGAGGCCACTCATTTTAATGAATAGACAGCACTTTACAGAGCCTCTCTCTGGATCTTTGTAAATTTTTAATACAGAAAATGTAGTTCCGTGTGATATAATGTGTGAACAAAGTAAAGAAAGTTTTGAGAATATTTATGCCTTATATCAACGAAGACGGTGGCCGCCTCAATAACTACGCTGTCGAGCCCAAAGTTTACATGGCAGAACCTCCGACAAACACAGAAAAACGTAACTACGTCATTCTCGGAATTGGTGGCGCCTTGGTTATCGCTACGGTGATGGCGATCGCATTTTTCGCAACAAGTGCGGTTGCTTAGAACAAAAAATCTCGCGGTATGATCTGACCCAGTCGTAGATCTACTAGCTTTTGCAGGATGATAAAACGAACTGCAAACAAGCTCTTCAGATAGTAGAAAAAACTGAATACAGATAAAAAAGTCCTTTAGAACATCTCTGAAGGACTTTTGATTTTGGTCGAAATTTTACCAATGCCGATCGCTGAAATGAACTCTGTTTGCACAAGCCAGTAATTCAAGGCAATGGCGAGAGGCCGCGATCCGCGTAACGTGACCATTCTGCTTAGAAGTAGCCCAAGCCAAAAATTGAATGGATCTCAGGAAGCGAGACCTTTGAGGTTTTGAAAACCTCAAAGGTTTGAAGTCACTGTGTATGACTTGGGCGACGGAGCCATGCAACTAGGCAAAAAAAAAGCCGGTAGCAAGTGCTACCGGCTTGGCCTGGATAGAGAAATTGAGATGTCAACGAAAGGAAGTTAAGTCAGTTTATTTTGATGTTTGAAGTGAGATATCAAAACACCGACTTAACTGAAGTTAAACTTGAATCAGACGATTCAGCTTAGTAGTTAACTGTAAAACCGGGAACACGTTCGTTATAGTTCGGTTCTTCGGCGGTGACCGTTAGGGCGATTTGGTTAAACCCTTCAGAGTTCCAGTTCCGCTCGTGAATAGGCTTGGAGATTTCGCCTTTGAAATATGCTTGTGAGCCTAGAGCGATCGCGGCAACCGAGCCAACGACGAATAGGGCGATTAGGGCGAGAGTGAAAGCCATGAATGAACCTCCGATTGAGATAGGTTTGGCTTGCTTGTGTTTACACTATACAAACTTTTGTAAGAAAACGCAACACTTCGTTACAAATCAATCATACAACACTCACTTGGCGGGTCTAGGCTTTGCGATTCGTCCACACCGGGGCATCGGTTTGCGGGTCATGGTTCTCGTGAGATCAGGAATAAACGATCGCGCTATCTTTGGATGATGTTTGAGCCAGATTCTTCGCCAGCGCCGACACCGGACGCTACAACGCTTGGCCGGTTACGAAAGCGTTCGATCTATCTTGCGATTGGTGTTGCGCTCAGTTCGGCGTTAGCCGGTGCTCTGTGGGCCTCGATCGCGCCCCAAACCTTGCCAACGTCATTAACCAATGTCGTGACGCCCGAGACGCCCAATATGTCACGGGCGATCGTCGATCGCGTTCGTCCGACCCTGGCTCGCCCCGTGACGATCGCCCTACTCGGTGTCGATCAATTACCAGACCTTGATGCAGATTCGCCCCAACGGTTTGAAAGCCATAGCGATACGTTGGCTCTGATCCGTTTCAATCCAGAGGCACGATCGATTCATCTGCTTTCGATTCCCCGCGATACGCGCGTGGAGATCCCCGGTTACGGCTTCGATAAAATGAATCGCGCCAATCTCCTCGGGGGGCAAGACCTGACGATCGCGAGTCTGGAGAACCTACTCAGCGGGGTCAAGGTTGATCGCGTGTTGCGGGTCGATTTTGCGGCGGCGCGTCAGGTGATTGATCGGCTGGGCGGGCTAGAGCTGCACGTTGATCGCCCGATGCAGTATGTCGATCGCGCCCAAGGTTTAACGATCGATCTTGAGCCGGGATGGCAGTTGCTCGACGGTTCCCAGGCGATTCAGTTTGCCCGCTATCGCGATGATGGGCTTGGTGATATTGGCCGAGTGCAGCGACAACAGCAGGTGTTCGATGCGATGTTGTCGCGTTTACGCCACCCCGCGATGATGCGCGAGCTGCCCAGCCTGATCGCGATCGTCCAGGATGCGATCGATACCAACCTGCGCCCGCGTGAACTGTTGGCGCTGGCTCAGAGTGCGATCGCGGCGGAGACGGTGCAGGCCGTGATGCTGCCGGGTCGCTTTAGTCAGCCCGACGATGGCTACACGAGTAGCTATTGGCTCCCGGATACCGCAGAGCTCGATCGCGTTCGCAGCCAGTTTTTTGCGACAACAAACGATGATGATTTTGTTAGTGATCCTGGCGCACGTCGGCAAATCATCGCGACCGAGGATCTACGGGTCGCCCTGCAAGATGCAACCGGAGAGGCCGTTAACCTTCGCCCCTTAGCTTCCAAGCTCCAAGCCAATAACAGCCTGACGATCATGCAGCTTTCGCCCGGTGATACGGTGCAGCGCAAAACGACGATCGTGGCTCAAACGGGCAAGCTTGAGGCGGCGACCGCGATCCGGGAGGCGATCGGCTGTGGTTCAGTCGCGGCTCGCTCAACCGGTGCGATCGGATCGGACGTGACAGTGTATCTGGGTCGCGATTGTCTGGAGCGACTCCGATAGCCCCACGAGGACGAAACAGATCGACCTAGAACGGTGTTAATACCCGCACCGCTTTGAGAATTTGCAGCAAAAAGATTGTCTGCCGAACGTTTGAACTCATTAAAGGATCATCTTCGAGGGCTCTGAGTTCTGCCTGTAAACGTTCATATTCCCCAATCGAGAGGGGCTGACCATCAACGGGCGATCGGGCTTCAAAAATCTGATGGTTACGTAAAATTTCTTCCGGCGTATCCTCGGGAGGCGGCAGCGCTGAGGCAGCACGTGGCGGCAGCGTTCTAGTCGCGAGAACGGTCGCGATCGCGGCGAGGCACGCAGATCGCAACATCAGGCGAAACATCGAGTAACGAAGCATAGATTGTCGTTCTGAAAGGGCAGAATAAGTATTTTTCCGACAAGCATGGCGATCGAGACCCCTTGGTTGATCGGCGATCGGATGAATCTCACAGCCGATTTTAGAGCCGCGCTCATCCAGAGAATTTCCCACTTGATCGCATATTATCGAAAAACTGGGTTTAAAACCCCGTCCTTCTAGGACGGCTTTTGGTGGGTT
>CAZFJL010000002.1:0-149266 GCA_964518905.1 uncultured Geitlerinema sp.
ATGCACTGAGCGTGTCGAAGTGGGGCTGGGGGATGAGGGCATTAACCGAGAGTATACGTTTGCCCTGCGATCGCACCCGCCCGAGCGAACACAATCAAGCCGAACCTGTTAAGTTTGACGACGGCATACGCCTTACGTTTGAATCTAAACTTCCCTGCGTTCAACACCCTATGACCGCTGCAACTGCGACGATTTTGCTCTCCTGCCCCGACACGCCCGGTCTGGTCGCCAAGCTCGCCAACTTTATCTATTCCAACGGCGGCAACATCATCCACGCCGATCACCATACTGACCTGTCAGCGGGCTTATTTCTCAGTCGGATCGAATGGCAGCTCGACGGTTTTAACCTACCGCGCGAGATCGTCGGCCCTGCCTTTGCCGCGATCGCCGATCCCCTCGGCGCTTACTGGGAACTCCACTTTTCCGACCAAATCCCGCGCATTTCGCTCTGGGTGACCAAGCAAGATCATTGTCTGCTGGATTTACTCTGGCGATCGCGATCGGGCGAACTCAAGGCCGAAATTCCGCTGATCATTAGCAACCATGACGACCTCAAGCCGATCGCCGACCAATACGGCATCGACTTCCACCACGTCCCCATCACCGCCGACACCAAGGCGCACCAAGAAGCCCACGAACTCGAACTCCTCGCGCAGTACAACATCGATCTCGTCGTCCTCGCGAAGTACATGCAAGTCCTGAGCAATCAATTTATCTCGCAATTTCCGAAAACCCTCAACATTCACCATTCCTTCCTGCCCGCCTTTGCCGGAGCCAAGCCCTACCATCGCGCCTACGCACGCGGCGTCAAAATCATCGGCGCGACCTCTCACTACGTCACGGCGGATCTCGATGAAGGGCCGATCGTCGAACAAGACGTGGTTCGCGTCAGTCATCGCGATGAAGTCACCGACCTGATTCGGAAAGGCAAAGATCTCGAACGGGTCGTGCTCGCCCGTGCCGTGCGATCGCACCTCGAACACCGCGTACTCGCCTACGGCAACCGTACCGTCGTCTTTGGCTAAACCGATCGATTCAACAAGTCTTGCACTTTGCTAGGGGGGCGATCACGAATGCACGCAGCCAGGAAAATACTGAATAATAAGACTTGTTGTTCATCAATTATTTCGTCATCATGCCTTTACCAACCAACCTTGCAACCCTCGATGGGACTCCCCTGTCAGAGGATGTAATCGTCAACAAAGTGGTGCTATTTGTTAACGTTGCGAGCGCCTGTGGTCTCACTCCTCAATATTCAGGACTCGTAGAGCTATATAACGAGTTCAAAGCACGCGGCTTCGAGATTATTGGTGTTCCTTGCAATCAGTTTGGGGCACAAGAACCCGGTAGTCCGGAAGAAATCAAAGAGTTCACGACCAGCAAATATGACGTGAATTTCACCTTGCTCGAAAAGCAAGATGTGAATGGTGCAAACCGTAGCCCGCTCTATCAATTCCTCGTTGGAGATGGTGACGATATTTCCTGGAACTTCGGGAAATTTGTTGTCGGACGTGATGGCGCTGTTGTCGAACGTTTTGATCCGAAAACTGCACCCGATGACGCGAATTTGCGTGCCGCGATCGACAAAGCACTAGGCTAAATATCAGGCCAAATCAGGCCAAACACACGCGACACTCAGAATCAGTTCTCCGTAGCCCAACCTGAAAGCTGGATGAACTATGGGGCGTGAGACCTTTGAGGTTTTCAAGACCTCAAAGGTCTGAGGTCATTGTTGATGATTTTGACTAAATCAACTGCCTTTCAAAGCTTTTTGAAAATTTCCTCGAAAGGATTTATTCCCCGCAAATAATACTGGCCAAATTGCAGACAATAATAACCGGGTTGTGAAATCCTGATTGAAATTCGTACGCGAAAATCCTTTCCAGAGTTTGACACTACCGCCAACGTACAATCCGAGTAAGGCTATTAGTAGTAATTTTTTCATTGTGATCACTCAAAACGCAGTTAGATAATTGAATGGATGCTCATGCCACTGTTGCAATCTACGTCGCGCGATCGCTGACATAACACCCGGACAAGAGCTCGAACATCTTTATTCTAATCTCCATGATTGGAGAAATCAGGAAGCCCAAACGTTGAAGCTGTAGCTAGCATCACCCTAAAATAGGGGCTGAAGTCGATTTCGTTTGCTGGCAATCCCGGCCATCTCCCGCTCGTTTTCGGTTTTCCGCGCCGCACCCTACTGTTTCGCCCACCACGAGGTCACGATCATGCTTCAAGATCCTGATACCGTACGTCACTACCAACACCTGACGGATACGTTCACCAACCTTTGGGATCGCGGCTACCGCGCCGACGACCTCAGAATGTATCTTGACGGCTACCTGGCGGCGCTGCGCCGCAGCAATACGATCGATCTATTTCAGATTAATCGCCTAGAGGAAACGGCGACACGCTTCCTCTACGATCCCGCCAATTTCGAGCCTTCGTATTATTGATGAGCGATGCAACCGATCGATGACCGCGATCGCAGGGCTAGCGCGTCACGCCAAAAGTAATGGTACGGCGATCGTCACCCGAGAATGCGATCAAAAAGGCACGGTCTAGGTCACATCGTTATGCCCTAGACCGTGCCCTTAATGTCTCTGATCGATTGCAATCAACCGCAATAAATCGGGATGGCGGGATTCGAACCCACGGCCCCTTCGTCCCGAACGAAGTGCGCTACCAAGCTGCGCTACATCCCGTAACCTGAAACAGGATAGCACGATGCTGACAATCCGAGACCAAATACAAGAGAAAATCAAAGGCAGATAACTATGATGCTGCAAAATTTACCGTGACGATCGCCCCAAACCCTGATTCAACGATGCCTGACGAGATCTCAACGGAGACTTTAGAGGTGTCAGCATCGAACTCGCCAAACTCGCTGATGGGCACGCTGTACGTCGTGGGCACGCCGATCGGCAACCTGGAAGATATGACCTTTCGCGCGGTGCGGATTTTGCAAGCGGTCGATGCGATCGCCGCCGAAGATACTCGCCACACGGCTCGACTGCTTCAGCATTTCCAGATCACGACGCGACAACTGAGCTACCACCAACACAACCGCACCAAGCAAACCCCCAAACTCATTGAACGTTTGCAGCGGGGTGAGTCGATCGCGGTGGTGACGGATGCGGGGATGCCGGGGATTTCCGATCCGGGTGGTGATCTCGTCGCGGCCTGCGCGGCTGCGGGGATCACGGTCGTACCGATTCCCGGCGTCAGTGCCAGCATTACAGCCCTGAGTGTGTCCGGTCTCGATAGCGATCGCTTTGCCTTCGATGGATTTTTGCCGACAAAAACGAAACCGCGACGGTTAAGCCTCGAAACGCTGGCGCGGGAGACGCGCACCACGATTTTGTACGAAGCGCCGCACCGAATGCGTCAGACCCTGGCGGATTTAGCGCGGGTTTGTGGTGACGATCGCCAGATTGCGATCGGGCGAGAGTTGACGAAGCGCTACGAAGAAATTTGGCGCGGTTCGCTGGCGGACGCGGTGGAACTCTACGACACCCGCAAGCCGCAGGGGGAATATACCTTAACGATCGCCGGTGCGCTGCCAGCCGCAACGCCGATCCTGTCCGAGGCCGAGCTAAAAGCGGAATTGCAACGCCTGATCGGAGATGAAGGACTATCGCGATCGCAGGCGTGCCAGCAGCTCGCCCAACATACGCAACAATCCCGGCGCGAACTGTATCAGTTAGCGATTGATGTTGAGGTTTAGCGATCAGTTCCGCCTGCACGGACTCACGCGGGCGGCGATCTCTGTAAGGCAATCGGCCTGTATTCCGGTCTTCAGATTCCAGATCGTCTGAATGCAGATTAATCCAGACGATCGGCTTTCCCCCGCCCTAGCGCACCATCCAGTACATCGCCCAGATCGCACAGGCTCGCAGATAGAAAATCGCGCGAAACTTGCCCGACGCCGTGATCGCCTCCGGTGTGCGGAACTGCAAGCCACCGGTGTAGATCTGCTCGACCACCGCTTCGGTCATCTGCCATGCGTTTTGATGCATGTCCATCTGCATCAAAAACGCCGCAATCCCGAAGTTAATCCCCGCCCAGACTTCTAGCGGGTGCGTCGCGTTCGGATCTTCCGGCGAACCGTCCCGCATGACGCCATTCACAGCCCCGATCGGCGTCTCTAAGGTCGCGTTATAGCGCGTAAAACACGAGTCGAACACCGCGTTTAACGCCGACTTTGCCCGCTCATCGCTGACCACATCCGGCAAGCCCAGCAGCCGCGCATAAAACTGCCCGCAAAGCTGATCCGCCATCACGACATCCGATCCGCTTTCGCTGTCGAGTTTGTAATATTCGCCGTTCCAGAGGGTGGTGTCGTAGAGGGCGCGGGCTTGGGTCAGCCAGGTGCGATAGGTGTCGATCGCGGTGTCGCAGTCGGGATAGGCGATCGGGGTGGGGTCGGGGTCGAGTTCGCTGGGATAGATGACCGGTGGTGTGGATGTTTTGAGAATGTCGGCGATCGCGATCGCCGCTTCCAGCGCCGCAATCCACAGCCCACCACAATAGGCACTGATGCCTTTCAATCGCCAATCATCGAAGGTTTGATCCGGTGCGCCGCTGTTCTCGGGAATGCCGTCGTTATCGGTGTCAAACGTTTTGAGATAGGCCAGAGCTTCGACGATCGCAGGCCAGCAATCCCAGAGGAAATTCACATCCCCGGTTCCATCCACACCACCGGTTAACAGGTAATCGCGATACACCAACAGCACAAAATCACTGGGTAAATCCTTCCAGAGGTTGCAATCCTGATAGCTGGTGTAGTTGGTTTGCGCCCAGGGGTGTTCGTTGGATGCGCCGAGGTCGTGGGGCGTGGCTCCGGCAGCTTTGCGGATGGCGGCATCTCCGTTGTAGCCGACGACGCGCGGCGTGTCGTCGCCCGTAGGAATCGCCCGCGCAAATCCGAGCATGACGTTTTTCTCCAGCTCCGGCCACAGTTGCAGCAGCGCAAACGAACCGTAGAGCCGCACATCGAGGCTTTCATACCAGCGGTAATCGAGACTTTCCAACACCGCAAATCGGCCTTTCGGATTATTTTCATCCGCCGCTGTCCACAGCGTGCCGCCCGCCGTCAGGTCGTACAGCTCATTAAACAGCGCCAACTTGAACCAGTCGGGCAAATCTTCGCGCTGCAAAATCGGGTTTTGCCACTCCTCGATCGCCGCTTGCCAGGTGTCGGAATGTTTGAGCGCCGTTCGCATCACCGACCAGGCGTTATTACCATCGCGCCCGAAAAAGTCCGTGTAGCGGCGATAGGCTTTGATTCCCGGTTTAAACTCAGTCACGGGCAAATCCCAGGACAGGAAAAACGGTATTTTGCGCGTTTTCCCCGGTTTAAGCGTAAATTTCACCGCGATCGCCGCACCAATCCGCTCGTCTGATCCCGCCGGAGACTCGCTGTTTTCGTTCGGCAACGTGCCATCCGTCGCGAAATTCGCCCAGAGATCATCGCCATCGCCGACGGGATTCCAGCGGTTGTGATAGGTCACCTTGACGATCGGATTCGTCACCGTCGCGATCGCCCACTGACCATCGCCCTCCTCCGTCGCCTCCGACCCAAACTCGCCCCCCTGCAACACCGATCCCAGGCGCGAAAAATCCTCGACCCAACGGTTCCGGTTGCCCTCGCTGCTGCCCCAGCGGGATTTGTAGTCGTAGTAGGGGCTACCGTCATCGCGGACGGTGATCTCCGGCGAGGCGATCGTATTGGTGAACCAGCGGGCGATATTTTCCCAGGTGAGCATGATGCTCAGTTCGATCGGCTTGTCGGTAGGATTGTGTGCTGTCCACTCGAATACGGCGATCGGGTAGCTCGTTTCCTGATAGTTCTGCGGAATAATCGGCGTGAACTGCTCGCAAGTCAGTTCGGCCTTGAAGACATTTTTATAATCAAACCAACTGCGCGGATAGAGAGCGCTATAGGTTCCCGTCGAATGCTCCTCGGTCGAGGCGGGGTACCAGTTCCATTCGCCAAGCGTGCCATCGTCCGGCGCGATCGTCGCCATCGCGTAGGCTTGACTCTCACCATCCGTCGCTTCATAAACCGAAAACTGGCAGCCCGGTAGCGTCTTAAATTCGTGCTCGCCCCCGTCAAGATGCCACAGATTGAAATCGCCCCGAGACGATCGGCCAATACAGCCCGCACCGAAGCCACCGAGCGGCATCCCATGCCAGGGGCCATCATCGAGGTTGCTGGCGTAGCGGACGGTGTAGGGCTTGTCCCAGCCGAGACCGATCGCGCGGCTCCAGGCTTGGGCGGGGATTTGCGGGCGGGAGATGGAAAAGACCACGGGTAGTTCGTTGAATGACGGGGCGTGCGATCGATGGCGGGAGAAACGTCTGGAGATCGAACCTAGCATACGTCGAAGGCGGGATAACTAGGCGAGGCGATTCAGAAGAAGAGTCTCGATCGGCTAGGTCACCATTTTCGATGAGCCTCCCCAATCCAGACCGTTGCCTACACATAGTCACGAAAGCGTCAATTTTGCTTGGATAAATACAGCAAAGAATCGAGTCATATTAAAATCTTCAGCTCAGTCTTCAAATGATCATAACAGGGTCGATTATGGCCCATACTCTATCCAGTCATTCATTACAGATAAACCAAAAAATTAGTTTATCTCTATTACTATATTTCCTATCTTTTAAACTCAGCTTTTTCTTTACTTCGATCTTTTTTGGCGTGCCATTGCAGAATGAGACCTCATACAATCAAGCTTAACACTTTCGATTATGGTCAAAAAACGGGTGGCTTCTTGATTGAAATACATTAAATCTTGGTGAGCCAGGGGATGCTTATGGGGTAAGACTGGTAGAGATTAGACCCTAAAGTATAAGTTTTTCATTCTTAAGACGTTAAGAGTCTATTTTCTTGTTGCGTGAATTTTTAGATATTTTCTCCATAATTTACAGCTTTATTTTTGACTGTTTTTGAAGATCAAAGCACTCAAATATTCTCATCAGGGATAAGCTTTAACTGTGGGATCTCACTCTACAAGCAAACATCAAGTCAGGTTTCATTTTTCGTTGTATCAAAACTATCATGTGTCAAAACTACAATTAGCGATCGTGAGGTGGGACATCCATTCCAAAGAGATGTTGTCTGATTAATTTTATGTTTTCATAAATCAGACAATCAAGATAGGAACAAAATATTATGTCAAGTAACTTGAAAAATAGGCACAATATGAAAAACTTTTATTCAGTTCTCTAATACTTCAGGTTTAAGGAGAAGGAATATTCTCAATCAAAAGTAAAAATTAACTCAGAAAACCGAATTAATTATATTTAGCTTGACAACAAAAAAAGTCTATGTAGGCGAGAATATCTTCATAAATTTCAAGTTATTTTTTTGAACTATTTATATTTTCGCTGAGAAGATTAATTAAAAAAATAACACTCTAGCTTAGTAAGTTCTATAAACTTCGAGCAGAACTATTTCAACTGCTTTTATCTATTTTAAAAATAAGCTTGATCAAAACAGAAATGAATAAAACGACAAATTCGTTATCAATAAAATTTATCTCAAGGAGATAGACAAAGAATTGTAATGTATCCATTATGATGGGAAATATGCGAAGTAAGCTTTATCGTATCGATTGAACTAACAAATCACCAATACTTTTTTCGCAAAGTCGGCTTGACACTTGGCCGCTTTTAAGGTATTTCCTTATTCTTCAAATAAATCTTGTATTAGAACTTTGATTGTGCAAAAACACGTATGTACACTGAACATCAGTCTTGTTGCACTCAATGAAGTTTGGGAATGGCTAACCGTTCAACTCTATTTTGCTCGAAAATCCAGATTTATCTTTGAATAAAACAATTATGGGGATCGATACAGTGTTGAATAGATATGACTATTTGAAGCCTGATTTTGATTTAATATAGCCTAGGTGAATATTTGTTTATTCAGGAATGTTGGTATTCGGCTGAAATCAAAATGAATTTCGATAATCTCAAAGGAGAGGAGCGTCTTGTCTCAAAAAGTGATCAAAAAGTGATCTTTAGGCTATCTTGCCTATAGAGAGAGCTCAACATTGTTTGTCAATGATGCTCTCTCCATACACAACGTCTGCACAACTGGGGATATGGGATCACGTGATCCCGCGTGATCCCACATCCCCATAAATACACGCACGAGAGAAAAAACCATGGCTCGAAAACGAAAGAAGCTGTTCGCCTGTGGCCACAAAGGTTACGGACAGATTTGCCATCGCTGTGAAGATGAGCGGAAAGCAAAGGAAAGTAAAACCTTTGAAAAGGAGCAGAAAAAGCTTGAAAAACAACTGTGGAAAGAAACCTTTGAGGGTGATCCGATCGACCTGACGGGACTCATGCCCAATTTGGTGATGAAGGCCAGAAACATTATCGACTCCCTCGACTCTGGTCAGGATTACCGGGATTTTGGCGGCAAGCGGCTCAACTACGATCGCCAGGTGATTAGCATTCCGCTCAATCGCGATTATCGGATGATTTGTCATGATGTTGACGGTAAACCCACCCCTCAGAGTGTTGTGTCCCATGAGCAGTACAACCGCACGAAACCGGGTGCTTAGGGTGTCTTAGCCCGTTCTTCGGGTGCAGGAGGCTGGGGCGAACCCGCTCGATGATGAGCGCAAATGGTCGTGACGTTTTACGATCGTTAGCAAACGGAATCAGCGGGTTCACTCTGATCGACTATGCAGATTTACTTAGACCACAGCGCGACGACTCCGCCTCGATCAGAGGCGATCGCGGTGATGCAGCAGGCGCTCGTGAGCGACTGGGGCAATCCGTCGAGTCTGCACGCCTGGGGCAAGCGGGCGGCAACCTGGGTGGAAACGGCACGGTTGCAGGTGGCGGCAAGCGTGAATGCGCCGCCGGAGTCGATCGCGTTTACCAGTGGCGGGACGGAGTCGAATAATTGGGTGTTTGCCGGGATTCAGCGCCAGGTCAGGCGATCGAATACGTCAGATCAATCCGCGCCCCACGTAATCATTTCGCAGATCGAGCATTCGGCGATTAGTCGTCCGGCGCTGGCGCTAGAGCAGCAGGGATGGCGGGTGACGCGCTTGCCGGTTGACCGCACGGGACGCCTCGATCCGGATCGGCTGGCGGCGGCGATCGCGCCGGAAACGGTCTTGGTGTCGCTGATCTACGGCCAAAGTGAGGTGGGAACGTTGCAGCCGATCGCTGAATTGGCGGCGATCGCCCGTGAGCGCGGCGTTTTGTTCCATACGGACGCGGTGCAGGCGATGGGACGAGTGGCGATCGATCTGGAATCTCTGCCGGTGGATTTGCTGTCGATGTCGAGCCACAAGCTCTATGGCCCAAAGGGGGTCGGGGCGCTCTACATTCGTCCGGGCTGCGATCTTGCGCCGCTGTTGCTGGGCGGCGGGCAGGAGTCGGGCTTGCGATCGGGGACGCAGGCCGTGCCGAATATTGCGGGGTTTGGGGTGGCGGCGGAGTTGGCGATGCAGGAGCGGGCGGTCGAAGTGCCGCGCTTGGAGCGATTGCGCGATCGGCTGTTCGATCGTCTGGCGCATCGTCGCGAGCTACAGCCCACGGGAGATCGCGATCAGCGGTTGCCGCACCATGTCAGTTTTTGTTTGACCGATCCGGCGTTACAGGAGTCGGGCATCACGGGTCAGAGCTTGGTGAAACAGCTCGATTTGGCCGGGATCGCCGCGAGTTCGGGTTCGGCGTGCAATAGCGGCACGATCGCGCCCAGTGCGGTGCTAACGGCGATGGGATACAACGATCGCGCAGCACGCGGGGCGCTGCGGTTAACCCTGGGGCGCGATACGACCGAGGCCGATATTGACTGGACGGCGATCGCGATCGGGCAAATCCTCGATCGGCTTGATCCCAAGACGCTCCCAAAAATGCCTCACCTGATCGCGCCTTAAGTAGGCTTTAAGATGGCTTAAAACTGGTCAAATTCCACCACAAATTCGCGATCGTCGAGACAGACCAAATCACCCGCTACGAGCTTCCGGCGGCGTCGCGTCTCCAGTTCGCCGTTGACCTCCACCATGCCCGACTGAATCAGATATTTGGCCTGCCCACCGGTATCAGCGAGGTTCATCCATTTGATAAATTGGCCGAGTTCGATGGTGCGAACGTCGGCGAGGTTTTGAGGGGTGTCTTGGGGGATATCTTGGGGCATGACGAACAGGATTACCGGTTTCAGGATCACGAGAATACCGCGATCGTAACGAAAAACCGGCGTTGATCATCGATAAAAATGCCTATTGGTTGTTAATCGACCGACGTTAGGCGTCGCGTGATTTCGGATTGATCGCAACCACATCAACCTGAACCACGACCTCACCAATTTGCACCGCGAGCCGATCGCCCGGTGTCACCGTCTGCGCCGATCGAACGATCGACCCCGATCCATCGCGCACCAAGGCATAACCCCGCCGCAATACCGCACGCGGATCGATCGCCGCGAGCCGATCGCCCAGGGCTTCACACTGTCGCTGTTCGCGATCAAGGCGGGTTCGTAGGGCAAACTGTAGCCGCTCGGATAGGCCGTCGATCGTCGTGCGCTCGCGATCAAGGCGTTGCTGCATTGGTCGGACGATCGAGGCGGTATTGACGCGATCGAGGCGCTGATGTTGGCGATCGAGCTGGGCTTGACTGGAACGGTGGAGGCGCGATCGTTGGTGCTGAAGCTCGCTGACCAGATCGGCCAAATTTGGCACGACCCGTTCTGCCGCTGCGGTCGGCGTGTGAGCGCACCAATCTGCCACGAGATCCGCGAGGGACTCATCGCGCTGATGGCCGATGCCGGTCACCACCGGCACAGGCGATTCGACGATCGCCCGCACGATCCGCTCATCATCAAACGCCGCGAGATCCTCCTTCGATCCGCCCCCCCGCGCCAAAATCGTCACCTGCGATCGGCCATCCGCTTTTAGCCGCGCAAATGCCTGCACGATCGACGCCGGGGCGAGATCCCCCTGAACGATCGCGGGCGAAAAAATGATTTTAAAACCGGGGTAGCGCTGGGCGATCGTCCGCTGAATATCGCCCCAACCGGCAGCTTGCGGCGAGGAAATAACGCCGATCGTTTGGGGATGACCGGGGAGCGGGCGTTTACGATCCGTGTCGAATAGCCCTTCGGCGCGGAGGCGATCGCGCACCTGTTGCCGCTTCAGCGCTTGTAAGCCATCGCCCAACGGCAAAATGCGATCGGCGATGATTTTGTAATCGCTGCGGGGCGCGTACACTTGCAGCTTGCCCAAAACGAGGATTTGCTGGCCGGTTTGCGGCAAGACGGGCTGTGCCGCCATCAGATAGCGCCACAGCACCGCGTTTAATTTGGCGTCGGATTCTGGATCGCGCAACGTAAAAAACAAGCCGCTCCCGGATTGATTCGCACTCGATACTTCGCCAAAAACTGCGATCGCCGCGAGCTGTGCATCCTCCTCGATTAGCGCCTTGAGATAATCCGTCAGTCCCGCAACCGACACCACACCGCGATCGGTCATGCTTGGCGGTAAATCACTCGATCCCATCTCAATTCTCCGTCGTTCTCGCTCTAAACATCAGGTTTATAGAGGGTTTACAGTTTGTTGTTGTCTTGTCGTTGTCATAGTATAGAATAAAGTACGGATTTCTTTTTTGGATTTATTCCTGGGTCACCGCTAAAATTTGTGCGCCTGTACGATCGTCAATGGTTCGTCAACATCCACAAGCGAGACTGTTAAAATCAGCTACCATTGCGACCGATTGCGTTCAACCGATCGATATTCCTACCTCGATCAGATCTCCACCGTTTTAGACCCTGACGCCGACAATTTGATCCCGTTGCCCTGACACGTTGCATCGATCAAATCCTCCCATCACGCCCTTCCCCCGCCGCCCTTACAGAAGCAATCATGGCCAAGCTCAACGCTAACGATCCCAACAAACAAAAGGCGCTCGACCTTGTTTTAAACCAAATCGAACGCACCTACGGCAAAAATTCGATCATGCGTCTCGGCGATGCGCCGCAAATGCGGGTCGAGACGATTTCGAGTGGAGCGCTGACGCTAGATCTCGCCCTGGGGGGTGGTTTGCCCCGTGGTCGCGTGATCGAGATCTATGGCCCCGAAAGCTCGGGTAAAACCACGGTGGCGCTCCACGCGATCGCCGAAGTGCAGCGCGAGGGCGGGATTGCTGCCTTTGTAGACGCCGAACACGCGCTTGATCCGGTTTACGCGTCTGAACTCGGCGTTGATGTGGAAAATCTGCTGGTATCGCAGCCGGATACGGGCGAGATGGGGCTGGAAATTGTCGATCAACTGGTGCGATCGATGGCGGTCGATCTGGTGGTGATCGACTCGGTGGCTGCGCTGGTTCCCCGTGCGGAAATCGAGGGCGAGATGGGCGATATCCACGTGGGTTTGCAGGCGCGGTTGATGAGCCAAGCCCTACGAAAAATTACCGGCAACATTGGTAAATCGGGCTGCACGGTGATTTTCCTCAACCAGCTCCGCCAAAAAATCGGCATCAGCTACGGTAACCCTGAGGTGACGACGGGCGGTAATGCGCTGAAGTTTTATGCGTCGGTGCGTCTGGATATTCGCCGGATTCAAACTCTGAAAAAAGGCACGGAAGAGTACGGCATCCGCGCCAAGGTTAAGGTCGCGAAAAATAAGGTTGCGCCGCCGTTCCGGATCGCCGAGTTTGATGTGCTGTTTGGTAAAGGGATCTCGCGCCTGGGCTGTGTTTTGGATATGGCGGAGTCGGAAGGCATCGTGGCGCGGCGGGGTGCGTGGTACAGCTACGATGGCGATAATTTAGGTCAGGGTCGTGATAATACGGTGAAGTATCTCGAAGATAATCCTGAGTTTGCGACGATGCTCGATCGCATGGTGCGCGAAAAGCTGGAGATTTGGCCGCAGGAAGAGGGTGAAGCAGCGGCTAGCGACTCAAATTAAGCGGGTTTATACCCAGCGGCAGTGTATCGTTCTCATATCAGAGTACGGGAACGATACACTGCTGAACTTTCATGTTTATAGTCGATCAAGGTTTAACTGCTTTTCGCTGCTAGGTAAGTTTTTGCATCGAATGCCAGACTCCTCTGCAAATTTTTGAAATTTAGAATCCTCACTGTATATACATTCACATCCAACTGATATAGCTGTCGCAATTATCATATAATCTGTCTTGATCTCTTGCCTAGTCATATCTTGAGTAAGAGAGCCATTGGCACGCTTTATTCTTTTCCAATTCGGATAAATCTCGCCAAATTTTCTAGCAGCTTGGGTGTCAAAAGGTGCAACAAGATAATCTTGGCAAATATAGCAGAAACCGATTGTATTAGGACACTCTCGTCCAAGCTGAAAACCGCACTTCGACTCCGCTCAGTGCTCTCAGCTTTTTTTGAGAAGTCCTAACCAAATCGTTTTTTGCTATATCTGATAAAAATTCATTATGTTTTTCTTCTGGAATAGTAACTAAAAGCTCTGAAAGAACTAATGTTGGGATAACGATATGATCCCCTAATTGAAATAATCTTTCTATAAGAGACTCAGCTTTTTCAAGGTTCTCTTCTTGACCAGGCGTACACTCTTTTTTCAATCCCCAGGTTAAGATGTTAGTGTCGAGGCAGATAAGTCTCATGGCTTGTTTTTGAATAGCAAAATCAAAAAAATATATTAGTTCTGACGCAGAGATTTACAGAACTTTTCAACATCTGTGATTGTATCAAAATACTTTCCGTACTTATCTTTCATTGTCTGGATAGAGCGTGAAGATTGACTTTGATTCATATCAATAATTGAGAGTACTTCAAATTCTTCAACAGACCATTGAAACGCATCTAGTGATGCTATACCGCGCAAGCCAACAAATTGATAAAGCATTTTTCCTGCTTTTTCAACTTCTTTTCTTTTAGCATTACCGTATATAAGCCGACCTGATAAAGACTCTCTAAATTGAATCTTTGATTTGTCTGGATTTACGCCACCCACTCGGGTTATTTCCCCATATATGGTTTGGAATTCTCTAACGAGACGAGGTTCATCAATTTTTGTCTCTGCGTCTATTTCGCCCAGCTCAGTGTTAACTTTTCCAACCAGAGAGAAGGAAATAGAAGCATTCAGGTGTTTGCTAATGCTCCGAATATCACGAAGTTTACTAATGATTTTATTGGGCAATAATTTGAATTCACAAGATTCAAGATGTTTGAAGATATCTTGTAAAGATTGCGTAACATGGTCTTCCATGTTCGGTATGAACTCTAAAATGAGACTTCCTTTTTTGATGTTAGATAACCCAATGAAAATATCTGATTCTTCAATATCTTCTCTATGATTCTGAAATACATGATAAGAGACCATAGATTCAAATGAATCCATAAGTTTTGCAAGATCGGCAGATCTAACAAAACCAGGTGTAATATCACTTCCCTTAAGCTTTATCTCGATTTTTTGATTCATGCTTAAACCCTCGCAGGAAGCTTGAATTGTATACTTTATTTATTGACTAAGTAGCTAAAGAGAATAGAAAGCACGTTTGTGAGTCGTGCCCAGGCTATTAATTTAGTCGCAACATACGTCACAATATTTTACTCGGGCGACTTAGTGAATATTGTTTGTTGCGATTGATTCATCATGGTACTTCCCCAGACCCTTAGATTCTAACCGGCCTTCTCTTATTTTCCACCGGATGCGATGTCCGTTTTTCCCGCAATATCGCTACATCACGACTTTTTGTCATTCTCACGCTCTATGTGAATAACGCCTCTCCAGGCTCTCTACATCGCTAACCCTCCAAGCACTCGCCGAATATATCCTCTATGATCGTTTCTTGCCATTTTTCGCCAGATCTGTGAAAGGTTAAGGCACGATCGAGATTTGGCCGTCGTCGTGGATCTGGATTGGAGTTTGAGGAAAATCGGCCTGCGTGAGCGATCGCACCCGCTCGATCGCGTCGCCCTGCGGATCAATCCGGGGAATCCCGTCGCCAGCCAGCGACAGCGGAATTAAACGAGCATCAAGGAGCTCGCCATCCTTGGCCAGCTCACCTTTGAAAATCATGGAATATTGCGTATCGCCTTGATTGGATAACGTGCCGTAACCGATGAAATTCCCGAGGGAATAGACGATCGCGCGGCCTTTGTAAACCTCGATCGCCCGCAACACATGGGGGCCATGACCCAAGACGAGATCCGCCCCCGCATCGACAACAGCGCGGGCAAATTCGCGTGGATTGCCGCGATTTTCCCCAAAGAAGATTTCCGTTTCGCCCGTCACCCGCTGGGCGTCGCTGCCCTCCGCGCCGATATGCATCGACACCACCACCAGATCGGCATAGTCGCCCGCCTCCTGTACGATCTCACGCGCCCGATCGAGATCATTGACGGAATTGTGCGCCGCGTAGGGACTGAAGGCAAGGAAAGCGACGTTAACGTTGTTGACATTACGCACCAAAATCGTCGTGCGATCGCCGACTAGATCAATACCAACCTCGTTGAAATAGCGATAGGTATCATCGAGACCGCGATCGCCAAAATCGAACGAGTGATTATTGGCAACGTTCAACACATCGAAACCGACCAGTTTGAACGCTTCGGCAAAAAATGGCGGCGCTCGAAAAGCAAAGGTGGTGGGTTGGCTGACGTCTTTGGTCGAGGTTTCAGCATCGGTGAGGACGCTCTCGAAGTTGCCGAAGGTGAGGTCTGCCGATCGCAGGGCGTCCGCTGTCGGGACGAAGAGATCCTCGGGGCGATTCGGTAGACGGGTTTCGGGGTAATCCGTACCGGGAACGATATCGCCCACCGCCGCGATCGTTACGGTCTCGATCGTCAGATTGGCCGGTAGCGGTGGCGGATCGATTACCGGCAACAGGCGGCTCCAATCCGTTGGCAAGGATTTTTCGAGCGGGGGCTGCATTCCTGCTAGTGTTACATTCGCTCGCTGGGAAACGAAGCGGGTCATCGGACGCAAAACGCTCGCGACTCCATTGGGGACGCCCACCATGCCGCCACTCAGCAAGCCGCCTAGCATTCGTAGTATGGCTCCGATCGCCACCAAAACCGCGAGTAACATCCCCAGGTTGCGCCAGTGGAAGCGAGATGAAACCGAAGAAGGAGCAGCGGGCGGGCTGGGGGCGATCGCTGGCTTGGCGGAAGAATTCTCGGGGATCAGAGGCGCGATCGCCGTCTCTGCCGACCATTGACTTAGGCCGATCCGCTTCGACCAAACGGGAGATTTACGCCCGTCGATTTGGCCGCAGACGACCACAGTGGGGACAAAGCGATGAATCGTAAAGCGTTGCAGGAGATGGCGAACAACCTTGAGGCAGAGGGCGGGATCGGGTTTCGTCGGCGTGCGAATGAAAATGACGAGAGCGGGCGGAGTTTCGGAATGCGCGTCCGAGGGGCTGTCGGACTCCTGATCGGAGGAGCGATCGGACTGGGGCGGCAGAACTTTGTAAAGAGCGCGGACGGTGAAGCGATCGGCGAGTTTTTTCTGGGTCAGGACATGTTTGACCACCGCCGCGATCGCCTGGGGATGGCCGCGTTCGGCTGACTCGATCGTGGATAGGCTCATGCGTGACCTCCCGCGCGGATTATCAATCTCATCGAGCACCAATCCGCTTGTCCCTCAGCCCTACTCTCCGGCCTCGTGTGAATCGTAACTCTAGCTTTAAACGCCATCGTGCCTCCCCCCAAACACACTGGGTTTAGGGTATTCTCAAACGACATTACGGGGCGTCGTTGGGCGCAGAGCTGTAATGGATTGAAATGGCTAGTCACGTATCGCAGAGATTCTTTAATAGATATCGACAAGACAGATGAGCAACAGCAATCGATCGTCGCGCAATATTTTAATCACGGGCGGAGCCGGATTTATTGGCTCGAATTTTACCCATCATTGGTGCGAGCGTTATCCCGATGATCGCGTCATCGTTCTCGATGCGCTCACCTATGCGGGCAACGCGGCGACCCTCGCTGACCTCGAAGTCAAACCCGAGTTTTGCTTGGTTGAAGGGGATATTTGCGATCGCGGCCTCGTCGATACTCTACTACGGGACGAGGCGATCGACACCGTCGCCCACTTTGCCGCCGAATCCCACGTCGATCGATCCATCCTCGGCCCCGACGCCTTTGTTCAAACCAACGTCATCGGCACGTTTACGCTGCTCGAAGCCTTCCGCCACTATTACCCGAGCCTGACCGATGCCGGAAAATCGGGTCTCTTTCTCCACGTGTCCACCGACGAAGTCTACGGCAGCCTCGAACCCGACGACCCCGCCTTCAGCGAAACCACGCCCTACGCCCCGAATAGCCCCTACTCCGCCTCGAAAGCCAGCAGCGACCATTTCGCCCGCGCCTACTTCCATACCTACGGCCTGCCGACGATCATCACCAACTGCTCCAACAACTACGGCCCTTACCATTTTCCCGAAAAGCTCGTCCCGCTGATGTGTCTCAACATCCTGCTCGGGAAGCCGCTGCCGGTGTATGGCGATGGGCTGAACGTGCGCGACTGGCTGTTTGTGCGGGATCATTGCCGTGCGCTCGATGCGGTGATTCACACGGGTAAACCGGGTGAGACTTATAACGTCGGCGGTAATAACGAGGTGGCCAATATTGACCTGGTTAAAATGCTGTGCGCGTTGATGGATGAACTCGCGCCGAATTTGCCGACGCGCCCGAGTGAGTCGCTGATTACCTATGTGCAGGATCGGGCGGGTCACGATCGCCGCTACGCGATCGATGCGACGAAGATCAAAACTGAGCTGGGCTGGGAACCGTCGGTGACCGTGGAGGAAGGGTTACGGCAAACGGTGGAATGGTATTTGGCGAATGAGTCCTGGTGGAAGCCGTTGCTGTCGGCGGATTATCAGGAGTATTACGATCGGGTGTATCAAGTGGCGAAATAGACGAAACAAATCGAGGTTACGATCACGACGAATTGCGGCGACCATTGCCGTTGCGCACCGCTCGATCGAGCTTGGCATTACCAATCCCGTCCAAAATGCCGCGCCCGATCAAACCCAACCCACGCCCGACCACCTGCGTTAACACATACACCAGACCCGTCCCGACGATCGACACCACCTGACGTACACGCGGCGCGAGGGCATCGCGCCCTTCTAGCAGCAGCGTTACGGCCTGCTGGAGGTTGCCGAGTTCGTCGAGTTCGTGGCGGCGGGGAGCGTAGATTGATAGGTGACGAAGGCCAAGATCGCCAAAAACGTAAATTTGATGGCGACTTTCGTAGATTGCAGTCGGGTCGCTGATGTAGGTTTGCCAGCGGTAGCGCCAGGAGAGGTCATTGCGAAAGCGCTCGATTTCTCGCGTGCTGAGGAGGCGACGATCGTAAAAATCACGCTTAATCGACTCGATGTCGCCAAACCGTTCGAGTAGGGGCTGCACGATCGCATTCGCCACATGCACCAGAACATTTTCAAGTAGCATTTGAGCGCGAAAACAGGCTTCCATGCTACCGGCAGCGTAGGTCGTGTTGTCCACCACCAACGGCGCACCGCAGACCAGCGAGGCGAGCAATTCCGGGAAAAAGGGAATGCGATCGAGGATGGTTTGACGGGCGATGTCGCGACTTTCGAGGACGGCGTCGATAATCGCAACGGTTTGACCATCGATCGCGACGGTGCGGTAATAGCCGAAAAAGGAAAATGCCGCTTCATTCCAGAGGTCCACCAGAATGCGATCGCGATTGTCGTAGAGCCGCTCAATCGTGACGGCTTCCGCGATCGCTTCCGAAAGTGCATCATCAAACCGCCGCAGGACGATCGCCAGCAGCTCGCGTCGTTTCTCCGGGCTGAGGATGTCAATTTCGAGGGGATGACCGGACAGGTTTGTCGTCTCGCCTTGTAGTTGCGTTAAGACTCGATCAATACACAGGGCGCGAAGTTCAGACGGAGTGGTCAGGGCTTGTTTTGAAGGCAGCCGATCGAGGGCGCGATCGGGCGGGATGGGCGATGATATTGCGGCGGATCGAGCCGGGTCAGAGGCGCTGGAGGGGCTAGCAGTGGGGCGATCGCTGATCGGCTCCGGCATAGCGTTGGGAGCTGATGAAGATTGCGACGAAAATACCTGCCGCACAATCCAGCGTGCGGCCAACACTTCGCGGCGCTGCCCTTCCAGAAACCAGCGTTCGAGCCGTGATAATCCCGATCGCTCCAAACGTCGATCAATTCTCGCCAGGGTCACGTTCACATAGGCCAAACCCGTCAGCCGATCTAGATCCAAATCACCCTGAATCGATGCCGCATCGAGATCATTCCAAGCTTCCCGATCGGCCAAAATCTCCCGCATCAGCATCACCATCCGATCCGCATCGGTGGTTTTGTGGCAGGCTCCGCGCACGCCGATCGCCTGTAGCCGATCGCGTACCGCAGGCGTTAAGGTCTCCACCAGCGCCAACACTCGCACATCGCGATCGCAGAGCTTTTGACAGGCTCGCCTCGGCGCGGGAAGATCCCCCACAATCACCAAAGCGATCGGGATTTCCTCCAAGCGCTCCAGCAATGGAGCCACCCGATCGAACAGTTCAACACTGACAGCGCGATCGCGCCCGAGACATTCGCTCGTCCAAGCCTGAAGCCCAAGACTGAAAATCCGATCGCGATCGACGATCGCCACTGTGATGGGAGGAACGGATGTTTCAGTCATGAGCGATGCAAATCCGACACGAGAGCCGACAAAGCAGAATTAAAAACGAGGCAAATACGAGTAACTCGCCCATCAGCATACCGCCCAGCCCCAATCGCTCACAATCACTTAAAATCCCGTAGCCGATCGCATCTCGATCAAAAATTCCAGCGTTCGCCCGTGGGAACTGCCAAACTTGAGCCGCATTCCGGACTGAAGGACAATTTCTTGATGGTGTACCTTGCGCCAGTTGGATCGCATCGCGACGAGGGTTCCGTAGCGCGATCGATCGCGCAGAACGTAGCTGTGCTCGCCGAGACGATCCTGGGGCTGACGGAAAAAGATTTCGGCGTGCTGTGATGAGACCCAGCGCTCTGGCACGACGATGTCATTGTCTTCCGTGCGTCCGACCCGCATGAGGCCACGCCGAATCGTGAGCCGCTGACCCTGTTCGCGATCGTGTAAATAGGCATATTCCGTTTCCCCATCCCCGAAGCCGGTTTCGTCCGGTAGCTCCGTGACGATCGGCTGGCGATATTCCAGTAGGTGACCGTCAAACTCTGGGTGCATGTACAGCACTGGCAGCGTCCAGGCCGGTTGGTTGAATTTATACAGTGTTAGGAGCTGCTGACGGGCGATCGCCACGGCGCTATCGATCGGCAAGCCCGAGACGATCGCCTGAGCTAGAGCCGCCGTGAAGCTGCGGGCTTCGTCGTCGGCGATCGCGTCGCGCATCGCGATCACGGCGGGAACCCCATGATGAATCAACGTCTCGGCGAGACTGCTGCGACGCATCGCACGTCCCTGATGACAGTGGCTACGCGCTCCCCAACAGGCGTTGATTAGCGCCAGCGAGACGCACGATCGCACCAAGACCTGCGCTAATTCTGCCCCGCTCAGGCGATATTCCGGGCTCAATTGCAGCTCGCCACCATCGGGAGCCGTCAGGCCATGACCGAGATAGAGAAAAACATGATAGTCCCCGCGATTGAGGCAGTCGATCAGCTCCTCGGGGCTGGGCTGAACCAGGGTGTCGATCTGATAGTCGATCGTCGGGTTGTGCAGATCAAACTCAGGGCGGGGCGGGTTAAAGGCTTGTGACAGCGCCAAGGCCTCGGTGTGCAAATCGAGGAGCGATCGACCGGCGGTATCATCGCCAATGACGATCACCAATCTAAGCTGCTTGTTCGCCCTACGTTGTGCCAGGGGCATAACGTCGCTGGAGGTGCGGCTAAAGGCCAGGTGGGGATCAAGGGCGATCGCCGGTTGGCCGGGTTGGGGCGTGGCGATTTCCCAGGGAAGGTTAATCGCGTTCGGGTCGCGCACATCGAGGGAAATGCGCAGTTGTTCACGTTGGCCAAGGGCGAGACCCTGACTGAGGGCAAAACTACGCTGTAAGCTGGCCGAAAATAGCCAGCGCCAGAGCTGTAAGCCCAAATCCTGCATTAAGACACTGCCGTACCCGGCGGGGGGGCTGGTGTCGATCGCCGTGGCCGGATCGAGAACCACGGCGTCATGGTGAAGATTGACCCGGTCACGATCATCGTTGATGTGTTGCAGAGCGGGCAATGATGCATCGATCGAAAAAAAATCCTGCCAATCCTGCCAGCTCTGGGCGATCTCAGATGTACAGCGGGTGTCTTCATGGACATAACCGCTCGCAACCGGAGCACGGACGACCCAGATGGCAAAATGACCGGGTTCTGAGTGGTTCAGGGCTTTGATCGCTAGACTCAAGCAAGGGCGTTCGGGCTGGGGCATTCGAGTTTAAGGCCACACCAAGACAGCTAAACAGGTAGAACAACGACGCTGACCGTAAGGAAAATCAAACAACGTCTAGATTCCGTCTGAGCTGGCTTGACAGGATGAGAGTAGGGACGATTTTTGAATGGTTCTAGTGTATCGGTTTGGCGATTCTAGGGCGATCGCCGATCATGATGGGAGTACGACCTAGAACCAGAGAATTCGCAAAAATACGGACGATTCAATCAACAGAGCGCTAGAGTACGATCGCAGATCCTCCAGGACAGAATAATCCTTCGATTGCCCAAGATATCGGTGACCGAAAAGGGAGCATTTTCTAGGGCGAGTCACCAATTGCACGATCCAGGCCCATGGACGGTAAACAGACCCAACCCGTTTCCCACGGACAACAACTTGAACTCTCGGCGGAAAACCTTGAGATGCTCGCGAGCTTGGCTTGGGCGATCGATTGCTCACGGGGTAAATTTCGCCTGTTTTTGCTGCGCTGCGATTACACAACGTTGCGATCCACGGCGATCGAGCAACTGCACGCCGCCTGTGTCGAGCCGCTGCTGACGCTATCCCTCGCCCCAGAGACCACCAAGCTCTTCTCGGTTCTGGCACAGCAGATCGGCGCACTGGACGGTGAAGATAGCGACGATCACCCGTCTGCGACGTTGCCCAATGGTGTGCTCGTAACGGGGTTAGACGCGATCGCGGATCTCGATGGGTTCCTCGGAACGCTGAATCAAATGCGCGAAACGTTTCGGGAAAATTGCCCGTTTCCGATCGTTCTCCTGGTCGAAGCCGAATTTATTCGTCAGTTTCAACGACAGGCCAAAGATTTTGAAACCTGGGCTTCGATCGACGTGCTGGAAGTCGATCCCCAGCGAATTGAAGCCTGGTTAACTGGGCAGCGCGATCAGCTTTTTATGGGCTTGATTGACGTTACCGCACCGCCGATCGATCAGCCGCTGCTCGATACCTGCGAGCTATCCGACGTCACTGCTGCCCTGCGCGACCTCCAGCAGGTGCAGCCATCACGGGATATCGAGCCGGATGTTCTGAGTTTTTATGATTTTTTGTGCGGTCGTGATGCCTATGAACAGGATCGGCTGACCGAGGCGATCGCGTTTTATCAGCGCGGTCGCGATCGTCGATCCAATCCAGTACCCTCACCTTCAAACCCCGCACTGCAACCAGACCCTCAAGCCCGAGCCCGAAAAACGTATCCGGGACTACGTGCCTTAGCGGATGACCTGACCCCAGCAATCGGAACGGCGGCGCTAATGGCAAATCTTAGCGCCTTGTCCAACCTCGTTACGCTGCACATTGGCCTCTGCTACTACCGCCGATCGGTACTCCGCAATCGCAGCAGTACCGATCTCGACACCGCGCGATCGCTCCTGCTTGACATCCTGGAAAACTGCGCCGAGGTGGGCGCATGGGCGATCGTCTCCCGGTTCATCGGCATCAGCGGCGAGGTGCTACGCGATCTTGAGGATTGGGAGACACTGCGGATTGTGGCGACCGGTGCGCGGCGTCTCCATGAGATCAATGGGGCGCGATCGGAACTCAGCCGCGATTACAGTTTGCTGGCCGATCTAGCCTTGGCCGATGGTGATCCCGTCGCCGCGCAAGCCTGGGTTGAGCGCATAGAAACGGATCTGGCGACGATCGTCGAGGGCTCGAACCTTGCTCAACAAAACGCGCTCACGGTGCGCCTGACTTTAACCCGCGCCCGCATTTTACTAGCGCTGAAGCGTGAAGATGACGCGATCATTCTGCTCGAACAGCAGCGATATCAGCCCTGCGCCGACCATCCTCGCCTTTACATCACCCTGCTTGAACAGCTCCGATCGCTCTACTTTCGGCGTCGGCAATACCGACTCGCATTTGCAGTACGCGCTGATCGTCACGCCTTCGAGCATGAACATGGCCTCCGTGCCTTCATCGGAGCCGCACGCTTGCGATCGCCGAAATCAACCCCATCTTCCCGTGATGCCTCGAATGGATCGGCGGGATCAGCGGGATCGGGTCTTCGGCTGGGCATCGCCCCCGAGATCATCGCGTCAGGGCGACAACGCGACGTGACCAAGCTAGTCGAGCGGATTTCTCGCAAAGATTTAAAAGTGACGACCCTGTACGGATTTTCGGGGGTAGGAAAAAGCTCGTTTATTCATGCGGGTTTAGTCCCGGCGCTGCGATCGCAAACGATCGAAACCCAAACGATCATTCCGGTCGTGATCCGTCTGTATGAAGATTGGTGGAATGAGCTATTGCGAAAATTACGAGACGCGATCGCGCTGTCTGATCGTCTGCCGCGTCCCGACGGTGATCCTGCTCCTGGTTCAAGCGTTGATCTGGCGTTTAATCTGACGCTTGAGCTGGCCTGTGATGGCATTTTGGCTCAACTTCAACATAACGAAACCAACAATCGACGATCGGTTTTGATCTTTGATCAGTTTGAGGAATTTTTCTTTCGCTATGTGAATAAGCGCGATCGCAATGCCCTCTTTCGCTTTCTGGGTCAGTGCCTAGAGATCCCCTCGCTACGGGTGATCTTTTCCCTGCGTCGTACCTATCTCTACTTTTTACTCAACCGTCCCGGCTTTGAGTGCATCGATGGCGATCTGCTCAGTAAGCGCGTGCTTTACCGTCTCGGCAATTTTGACCACCCCGCCGCCCGTCGGATTTTGCAGCAGCTTGCTAACCTTGCAAATTTCACGATCGAGCCCGCCCTCTTGGACATGCTGATCGCCGATTTGGGTCAAGACTACGGCAAAATCAGGCCGATCGAGCTACAAATCGTCGGCGCACAGCTTCAGCAGGACGGCGTCACGACCCTCGCGGCCTACCAGCGCACCGGCGGCAAAACAGCTCTGATCCAGCGCTACCTCGATCGCGCCGTTGATGATTGCGGCCCCGAACATCACGCCCTGGCCGAGCTGGTGCTATACCTTTTGGCCGAGAAATCCAACAAGCGACCGATAAAAACCCGTACCGATCTTGAAAAAGAGATTGAGCTATTTGTCTCACGCGGTCATGTGCAGCTCACCAATGATCTCGAAGCCGATAGCCTTTGGTCGAATTTAGACAGCCTGGACAACTTCGATCGCCTGGATCGTTTATCACGTCCAGACACAGACCCCAGAACTAGTACGATTCGCCCAACGACTCCCGATCGCTCCCCCAATACTGTCAATTTTCCCAATTCGCCCGATCGTCCAACCTCTTCAAATTCTTCAACCTCTTCAAATTCTCCATCCTCAATCAACACCACCCGACCCGAAACCCGCCAGACCTCGCGATCGACCCAAAACCCGACCGCCCAAGCCCCAACACCCCAAAACCCAACCTCCCAAAACCATCGCGCCGAAGCCATCGACCTGATCCTCAGCATCTTCGTCGGTTCTGGACTCGTCTTTCAGATTCCGGCAGACCTCGAACAGCGCTACCAGCTCGCCCACGACTACCTCGCCGAGGTGATTCATCATTACTACGTTGACCGCTTTGGCACGCCCTTTGAGGCACTTCAACGCGAAAAAAGCCTACGCAACCTGACCGAACGCGAGCTACGCCAAACCCTGACCAAGCTGCAAGCGGCACTCGATCGCGAAACCCAGGCGCGTCACGAGGCGGAAGTCGCACAAATCGAGGCCGCCGTGCGATCGTCTCAGGTGTTGTTTTTATTCGACGATCGTCGCGAAGCCCTGATCGCAGCGCTCAAGGCCGGTCGGCGACTGCGTGACGTGAAGGTTGCGCTCGGGCTGAATTTTGCCGTGCTCGATGCCCTGCGCTGCGCGGTCTACGGGGCGCAACAAATCGATCGCCTACGCGGCCACGAGGGCTGGATCGACGGTCTCGCCCTGTCGCCCGCCGGTGACGTCCTCGCCTCGGGAGCCAGCGATGGCACGGTGCGGCTCTGGTCGCTGCACACCGGACGGTTGCGCATCCTGAAGCCGCCCTGTGATTGGGTGGAGGCGGTGGCATTTAGTGCGGATGGCTGCTGGTTGGCGGTAGCGGGCGATCGGTCGGTGTTTTTGTGGCGATTTGAGCGGGGTATCGATCGATGGAGCTTCGAGGCGGCTGGGGATCGCGATTTAGAAGAGCCCAGTCGGACGATCGGCGATCGTTCAGATTGGGTGCGATCGATCGCCTTTTCTGCTGATAACCGTCAACTGGCGATCGGCTGTCATGACGGAGAGGTGAGTCTTTTTGCCTTAACCGCCACAACTCAGGCTGATCCCGAACCTGATCGAGATCGCGATCCCCCGTCGATTTTCGATCCAATCTACTCCTCATCCGTGCCTGATAGCGCCATCAAAGCCCTAGCCTTTCGATCCGATAATCGCCATCTCGTGCTCGGAACTCTCGATGGCGATGTACTGAACTGGGAGTTTGGGCGCGATCGCTGGCGCGTAATCGGCGAGCACGACGCGGAAATTGTCGATGTGGCGATCGATCGCGATCGCGTCTGGTCTAGCAGTCGCGACGGCAGTATCTATCGCTGGCCGCTGGATGGATCGGGACTCGCCGATCCCGACGGGGTGAAATATCGTCAGGGCGAGCTGATCGCCAGCTTTGCCGTCGATCCGATGCGGCAGCGCATCGCCGTCGGGGAAGCTAGTGGAACCGTCCGCGTTTGGGATTTCGGCGGGCGTGAATTGGAAAATTTTACAGCCCATCGCAGCACCGTTCGGGCGCTGTGTTTATCGCCCGATGGCCGATCGATCATGTCGGGCAGTGACGATCGGACGATTTCCCTCTGGCAATTTGTGGATTGTGAACCGGGGACAATTTGCCAACACGATCGCTGGATTGCCTGCATGGCGCTTTCGGGCGACGGGCGCTACGGCCTCTCGGCGGACGGGAGCGGCGAAATTGCGATTTGGGAGACGATCGTCTCGACCAATTGCACCGTTCAGATCAAGCATTCCGTCCTCTACCGCTGGCAGGGCTTCGATCGTCCGATTCGCAGCGCGATCCTGCGACCGCTGCCGATCGTACCGAATCCTGAGCAGTGCTGGGAAGTGGCCGCGATCGATCGCGTTGGCATTACCCGCATTTGGACACTCGCGGGTCAGCTCAAAACCGTCATACCTCCACCGATCGACATTGAGTTAGCCTGGACGGGGATCACGCTGCAAGATGCGATCTACGCCAGTCGCACGGGTCAAGTTTGGTTCACCGATCGAGACGGTCAGGTCTGGCTGGTGCTCAATTGTCAACATAGCCATCAACAGCACCCATCTCTAACGGATACGTTCAACCACATCCGTGACGCTGCAACCGATCAAGATGATCAACCCGTTCTAGATATCTGCGACATTTGCATCAGTCCCGATCGCCGCCAATTGGCGATCGGACACCGTAGCGGTACGGTCGAACTCTGGGCGATTAACCCCGACTCCAACACCGCCGCTTTTTTATATCCGATCGTCACCCACACTCACGCGATCGGCTGTTTAGCCTTCAGCCCCGACAATCAGCTCTTGGCGATCGGCGACTACGATCGCGGCCTCTCGATCTGGAATCTCACCACGCGCCAAAGTCGCCGCCTCGCAGGTCACGCCGCCGCCATTAATAGCATTTGCTTTTCGCGTAGCGGCCACGTACTCATGTCCGGCAGCTACGATCGCACCATTCGGTTTTGGAGCAGCGATACCGGCGAACTATTGCACACCATCTCTGACTCCGCCCACTCGATCGATCACCTCCAGCTCATCCCCCAGCGACGCGCCATCATCTCCGGCGATCGTGATCACAGCGTGCGTCTCTGGAACTTTGAGCTAGAGGATCTCATCACTCGGGGAGAGGCGATCATCGATCGTCGGTCATCATCGCCGTCATGATCCGGAGTTGATCGCGCTCAAGAACTCAAGAATCTAAGAATCTAAGAATCCCTCTTACCCGTTTGATTCCGCAACCCTAGCCCGCCAGCTTTTCCTTGACGATCGCCTGGATCTTCTTGCCGTCAGCCCGACCCTTCAGCTCCTGCATGATCGGCCCCATCACCTTGCCCATATCCTTCGGCGAGGTCGCGCCAACCTTCGCGATCGCCGCCTCAACCGCCGCCGCAATCTCCGCATCGCCCATCTGCGCGGGGAGATATTCCTCCAAAATCGCCAGCTCCTGCGCCTCGCGATCGGCCAGTTCTTGACGTCCAGCTTCGGTGTACTGCTCGATCGAATCTCGACGCTGTTTCGCCAACTGCGTCAACAACTCAACTTCCTGTTCTTCGTTCAGCACCTCCTGACCCTGAGGGCGAACACTAATTTCTTTCTCTAGAATGGCTTTCTTAATACTCCGGACGGTTTCGAGTCGGACTTTATCGCGGGCTTTCATTGCCGCTTTGATCTCATCACCGATACGATCTTTTAAACTCATGAAATTTAGCCTTTTGGAAATATTTCCATGATAATGGTCAATCTGTAACAATCAGAGTTATTCGCAACAAGAACACCAGCTCGAATCAGACCATGAGAGAAAATCGACCAGCCTAAAGACCTTGACCAGAGAAAGATTAAGAGAGTTTATCGTTTAGGTGTAATCGTTAATTCATACAAAATAAAAATACTTGCAAAAACCAACTGTGAATCACCTCAAAAGACAGTATGAGATTTTATTCACGATAAATATTAATAAAAAAAAATAGTTGTTCGATTATGTTTGATAAATTTCTCTATTACGGTGTTGAAAAGTGGTGATAATATTGCCATAACCAAAACGCTCGCCGAGGGTCTATGAGCCGCACAGCAACCTTGACTCGTCAACCTTCTTTCCCCACGGTCGTTAACGATAACCGGCTACGTCTGTTTTCCGGTTCGTCTAACATTCCGCTGGCGAAAGAAGTCGCCCGCTATCTCGGGATCGATCTTGGGCCGATGGTCTCGAAGCGCTTTGCCGACGGCGAGCTGTACGTTCAAATCCAAGAATCGATCCGAGGCTGTGATGTCTATCTAATGCAGCCCGTTTGCCATCCCGTCAATGATAACTTGATGGAGTTGTTGATCCTTGTCGATGCCTGCCGTCGCGCGTCGGCTCGCCAAATCACGGCGGTCTTGCCGTATTACGGCTACGCCCGCGCCGATCGCAAAACCGCCGGACGCGAATCGATCACCGCCAAGCTCGTCGCCAACCTGATCACGGAAGCAGGAGCCGATCGCGTCCTCGCAATGGATCTCCACTCGTCTCAAATCCAGGGCTACTTCGACATCCCCGTCGATCATGTCTACGGCACACCGGCGATTTTGGACTATCTCCGCGCCAAACAACTATCGGATATCGTCGTGGTTTCGCCCGATGTGGGCGGTGTCGCTCGGGCGCGTGCCTTCGCCAAAAAGCTCGATGATGCGCCGCTGGCCATTATCGACAAACGCCGCCAAGCGCATAATATCGCGGAGGTGTTTAACGTCATTGGTGACGTCAAGGGTAAAACTGCGATCTTGGTCGATGACATGATCGATACCGGCGGCACGATTTCCGAAGGGGCGCGACTCCTACGTCGTGAAGGAGCCCGCGAGGTGTACGCCTGTGCGACCCATGCTGTGTTTTCGCCTCCGGCCACGGAACGCTTATCGAGCGGTGCGTTTGAAGAAGTGATCGTCACGAATACGATCCCGGTTCCAGCCGATCGTCAATTTGAGCAATTAACCGTGCTGTCGGTGGCTAACGTCCTGGGTGAAACGATTTGGCGCATCCATGAGGATAGTTCTGTGAGCAGTCTGTTTAATTAAAATTTATGAATGGGTGAACGAATCGGTTTGTGAGTGGAGTTCACACAATTCCACCCGAGATCGTGTGTCGGATCACGGGTCTTGATTAGTCCCTACGGATCTTCAAAGCCGATCTAAATTCATGGGAGCATCCCGTTTATGCAACTTGCCCCTCATCCCCCAGCCCCTTCTCCCAAAAAAGGGAGAAGGGGAGACCGATTCAAAGTCCCTCTCCCAACTTGGGAGAGGGATTTAGGGTGAGGGTGACACAAATGGGATGCTCCCAAATTCATATTCCCAGCCTCTTCTCCGCCACAGCCAAGAAGGGGCTTTGTCTTTGCCGGATCATCGCGTTGCTATTGGCTCACCGCGCGGCTGGAGTCTGACTCTCCGCAGGTCGAAATTCTCTGACATACGCAGAGAAAACACGTTAGTACCCGTCAAACATTGAGCTAGGATCGACGAGCTACCGATGCAATATTCCAAAACGCACGGTAAATCGTCGAGTCGCTGCACCGCTACCGCATTCGATTCACAAAAATCCTGTAGACCCGCAACTTATGACCACCGTTTTCGGTAATGCCTCGTCTGATGTCCGCGATCGCCTCCTGGATACGTATTACGACAAAATCAAAGGCGTAATCCTCTCCAAGCAGCATCCGGTTAGCGGCCTGCTCCCGGCCAGTACCGCCATTAATGAACACGGCGACTACACCGATGCCTGGGTGCGTGACAACGTTTACAGCATTCTGGCCGTCTGGGGGCTCGGACTGGCCTACCGCAAAACCGACGACCATCAGGGACGCAGCTACGAGCTTGAACACAGCACGATTAAGCTAATGCGTGGCTTGCTCTTGGCGATGATGCGTCAAGCGCACAAGGTCGAGCGTTTCAAGTACACCCAGGCGCCCCTCGATGCGCTGCATGCCAAATACGACACGCCCACGGGCAACAAAATCGTTGAGGATGATCAGTGGGGACATCTGCAAGTTGATGCTACGTCGCTGTTTGTGCTGATGTTGTCGCAAATGACGGCGTCGGGCTTGTCGATCGTGCATAACCTCGATGAGGTGAACTTTATCCAGAATCTGGTGTACTACATCGGTCGCGCCTACCGAACGCCGGACTATGGCATCTGGGAGCGGGGCAATAAGATCAACCACGGCAAGCCGGAGCTAAATGCTAGCTCGATCGGCATGGCGAAGGCGGCACTGGGCGCGATCGACGGGCTGAATTTATTCGGGGCGCGGGGCGGTCAAGCCTCCGTGATTCACGTTTTACCCGATGAGATCGCCCGATCGCGGGTGACGCTGCAAACCCTGCTACCCCGTGAATCGGCCTCGAAGGAAGTTGACGCGGCGGTGTTGAGTACGATCGGCTTCCCGGCCTTTGCGATCGAAGATCAGGCGCTGATCGATCGTACCTATCAAGAGATTGTCGAAAAACTCGAAGGCCGCTACGGCTGCAAGCGCTTTTTGCGGGACGGCCACCAAACGGCGATCGAAGACAGCGAGCGCCTGCACTACGATCCCCAAGAACTTCAGCGTTTCGCCGATATTGAGTGCGAATGGCCGCTGTTCTTTACCTATCAGTACTTATTTCACCTATTTCGCGGCGAGCAAGACCTAGCAGATAAATACCGCCAAAAGCTGGATGCCGTCACGGTCAATCGCAACGGCTGGGATCTCTTGCCCGAGGTGTACTACGTGCCCGCCGATCGCGTTGAAGCCGAACGCCAAAATCCCCACAGCCAAGACCGGCTACCGAACGACAATCTTCCCCTTGTTTGGGCGCAAAGCCTCTACTGGGTCGGTAAATTACTCGACGATGGCGCGATCGAACTCGGCGATCTCGATCCCCTCGGACGCCACCAGCGATCGCAAGTCACCGCCCGCCCCCTGGTTCAAATCGCCCTCCTCGCCGAAGATGCCCAACTCCAGACCGACCTTGCGACCTACGGCATCGCAACCCAAACCCCTGAACAGATCGCCCCGATCAAAATTCGTCCCGCCCATCACCTCACCGAAATCTACGGCCAAATTGGCCGTAACGATAAACTCGGCCTCTCCGGACGTCCCGGACGACGACTACGCAGCCTCAGTACCTCACGCCTGTTTCACGTGCGTGGCGAGACGATCGTCTTTTTGCCCTCCTTCATCAACCAGCGCGAGTTTTACCTCACCCTCGACTACCACTTCCTCGTTGAGCAAATCCGCAGCGAGCTCGCCTACGTCTACCGTCAATGGCAAGGTCTCGGACGCCCGACGATGACCCTCATGCTCACACGTCAACTCCTCGACACGGGGCGCGATGCCATCCTCGATCTGATTCGTCAGCTCGAAAGCGGCAGTTGCGGCAACATTCCCGTACAACTCGGAACCCTGCCGCAGTTTGTGCAAACCTCCGGCTCAGAACGGATTGACTTCATCCACGGCCATATCTTTGATTCGGCTGATACCACCCAAGCCACACGCCAATTCCAGCGGCTACCGTTTGATCCCGCTCAGAGCCAACCGTTAACGCCCGGTCAAGAATTTGATCTGGAAAATGAGCGCAATGTGGGCGCACTGGTTCAACGCTTGCAAAGTACCGCCAACATTTACGAGCAAACCGAAATCCTGCATACGCTCACGACCCTAGAGCACCTCCACTTTGATACGGGTCTTGGCTCCGGACAGCCGGTCACCGTCGCTGATCTACTCGAAGAGCTCTATGCCAAAGCGAGCCTGGTGCACTCCGATCAGGCGGCGGAAGAAGACGCCGCCTATTGGTCGATCATTCGCTACACCGCTGGCCTGCTCGATCGCTATAACATCGGCCTATCCGACGCCGTGACCGATATCCTGGTGCGTCAAAAACAAATCCTGATCGGGAAAGCGTTTAGTGATGACTCGCTGATCACCGAGCCAATTTCTCTGGAAGAGATCACCGACAAAATTGCTCATTTTTGTCGCGAGGATATCCGCGATCGCGTGCTGACTCAGGAGATTTTGATCTATCTCAGCAGCATCGTTAAAACCGAACCAACTCTGTTTGATGGATTTTTAACCCTACGGATTGGCTACCTAATTTTGCTCTTGACCGGTGAACTTGCCCTCGAACAGAAACTCACCCAAGACGAAGCCTATAACCAACTGATGTTCCTCTCGCCGTTCGAGATTAAAACTCGCCTGCGGAATGCGATCGCCGGATACGGCGGCCTTGGCAGCACCCTGCAACAACAGGAAACGCTCCACCCGCGCCAAACCACCGATCGCGCCTTAGATTGGCGGGTTCTCCCTAAGCAGTCGGACGATAACGCCCGCGATACCGACTGGCAGCGTCAGCGGCAGCACGATGGCGCGGCGGGTCGCGTTCCGACGGACTTTTATCCGGGGGTTTGGAAGCTGCTGAAAAACTGTAAGGGGTTGGTAATTGGTGACAAGCTCGAAAGTCGGAACCGGCTCGATAGTGATCCGATCGTCTCCGAAATGACACCGGGCGAGAAAAACTTTGCGCTTCGGGTCGAGCGTTTGCTCAACAAAATCCATGCGCCCCAATATCGCCAGCTCACGATCGAGGCTCTCCTCGAACTGATGGCCATTTTCGAGCGCAACCCGTACCTCGTACTCGACGACTACATTGTCTTAGACGTCCTCATCGGTCACGCCGTCCGGGTTGCATGGCTCGACACCCATCCAAATCGACACGATCGTTATGACGAAGATAAAGCCCACGCCTGGAGCGAGTTTTATCAAACCTCACCGTTCCGCTGCGCCACTTATTTCGTGCAAGCCTTCCAATATCTAACCAATCTCGAAGGCGATATCGCAGCCTAAGCTGCATTAGTTACAGACTCAGCCAAGGATCTCGATCGCGTTTGTCGATCGAGATCCTTTGTTGTATAGCAGAAGCCGATTAAATTAGGACACTCTCGTCTAAGTTGAAAACCGCACTTCGACTCCGCTCAGTGCTCTCAGCTTTTTTTGATACGTCCTAAGCAAATCGTTTTTTGTTGTAGGACGAGAGAAGGGAAAAGCATCGCGAATCGGAGCATCATGCCAGAATAGATGTAACGTTTTGTAACCGATCAACCTATTCGCGATTAGGTCAATCGATGAGCTAAAAACATTGACCTGTCGCGACAAAAGCAGATCCCCAATTCAAACTCTAAAATCTAAACTCTAAAATCCAAACTATTCATGCCCCTCATCACACCTTCCCGTGTTGCTCGTGCGGTACTGACGATCGCCTGTAGCGTCATGATTGCCTGCCTCAGCTTTTTGAGCCTGGGCAGCGGCATCGCTCCCGCGATCGCCACCGAAGATTTCACCTACGCCAACACACCGGGCGCGGATCTCTCCGATCGAGATCTCACCGGTGCATCCCTCGCCGCCGCCAACCTCAAGGAGGCCGACCTCCACGGCACGAATCTCTACGGCGGATTTTTAACGAAAGCGGTGTTGATTGGCGCGAATTTACGCGATGTCAACTTGGCGGAGACGTTTGCCGATCGAGTTCACTTCGAGCAAGCGGATCTGACCAACGCGGTGTTTACCGACGCGATCGCCTCGGGGTCGTCGTTTTATCAAGCCACGGTAGACGGCGCGGATTTTTCCGGCACGATTTTGGATCGAATGCAGCAAGTCCGTCTGTGTGAATATGCCGACGGCGTGAACCCGGTCACCGGCGTGGCCACGCGCGATAGTCTCGGCTGCTAGAAGCTGGAAGCTGCGATCTCGATCGCAGCTTCCGTAGGGTGGGCATTGCCCACCACGATCACCCCGCGAATCAATCTCCGTCTAAAGCTCACAGTAAAAAAACTCAATACTTTCAATCTTTAACGCATACAAAAAAGAACGAAAGATAGATATTTAATTTTTAGATTCGTTTATTTTTAACGTATTGATTCTTAATTCGCGATCGAGAAAGGGTGCGATAAAATAAATATATAGAGAAAGAGAGAACGGGAGCTACCACCATGCTGAAACGTACTGTTTTCGCTCCACTTGTTGCCTTACTCGGCAGCATCGTGATGAGTCCCGCCATAGCTGACACGATCGCCCCCGCAACATCACCGACGATCTCGCAATATTGGGACACCTGCGGACAAATGGGCTGGGAGGATGTGGATACGTTTGAAACGGATGATTTTTACGTTTCAATTTGTCAAGAAGACGATGTTTTATATCTTGTCGGAGAAGCGAAAGATCTGAGTGGATTTGTGGATTTCCCAGTGCTAGAAACGCGCGATCGTCGTTACGCGGTTCAGGAAGGGGATGATTATTTGGCGATCGACAATGACATGCTGAACACACAACAAGAATTGCAGGCCGCAGCAGACTAAGTCTCCCAAAAAAATTAAAGTGATTCTAAACTCATGTCACTCAACCATCCGGTTTGTCAGCAAGCTAGAAGCTTGGGCTACGCACAGTGTCCACTGATTGACTTGAGCGACTGGGACTTGAGCGACTGGGACTTGAGCGACTGGATTGGGCTGAGTTGAGCCAATTTTGAAGCGAATCCCTAATAAAGACCAGATCGTCGTCAGAGTCGAAAATGCTAGCATGATGCGAGCCATCGATAGCAGGGCTTTATTCCGCTATCGCGTGAATCGCCGAGAAGACTCGAAAAGACTATGGACGTACGCGGAATCGACGTTTCGGACTATCAGGGACAGGTGAACTGGAAAGCCGTCGCCAGCTCAGGCATCGGGTACGGGTTTACCAAGGCGACCGAGGGGGCAACATTTGTTGCCGAAACGTTTGACCGCAATTGGAGCGAGATGCGATCGGTCGGGATTGTTCGCGGGGCGTATCACTTCTTTCGACCACGCACTGATGCTGTTGCCCAGGCGGAAAATTTCCTCAATACAGTGAAGTTTGAACCGGGAGATTTCCCGGCGGTGCTGGATATCGAAAGCACCGACAACGTCAGCACCGACAGTCTGGCCGCCGGGATGCAAACCTGGCTCGATATCGTCGAAGCTGCGACCAAGCGTCGCCCGATCGTCTATACCTACCCAGGATTTTGGGAGCGCATTGGTAATCTCTCGCGCTTTGCGGACTATCCCCTCTGGATTGCCCACTACACCAGCGATCCCGAACCGTGGGTGACGGGCGGCTGGGACACCTGGACGCTCTGGCAGTACACCGATCGCGGCAGCATTAACGGCGTCGTGGGCGGCGTCGATGTCAATCGCTATAACCAGCCCGCAACCGGAAAAGTCGGTTCCCATATCGAAATCGTGCAGCGTCGTCTCAAAGATCGCGGTATCGATCCAGGAATTATCGACGGTGTGTTTGGGCGCAACACAAAAACGGCGGTCGAGACGTTTCAAAAACAGGCGGGTCTGAAATCAACGGGAGAAGTTGATCCGCGCACTTGGGCGTATTTGCTGGATCAAAATAGCGTTGTATCTGGCGGCACGGGCAGCACAGGCGGCACAGGAAATACGGGGGGAACGCCGCCGGTCAGCCCGCCTATTTTTACGCCGATCATCACAGACCCAGCGAAGGATACGAATCCAAGCACACCGGGAAGTCCTGGAAGTGGAGTTACTCCGGTTATTAGTGTTCCAGAAACGGCGACCGGCGTTTCACTGATCGATGTCACGAAGTATTACCAAAATCTGACACATCAGATTCAAGCGCTGGACTGGCTCCAAGAGCAAGTGTCGGCGACTGTGATGCTCGATTTTGCTCGCCGCTGGCGCAATGTTGCCACGACGACCGACCCGATTCGCTTGGTGAATGTGGCGCGATATTACCAAGGGCTCGCCAGTCAAAATCAGGCGCTGGTCTGGCTGCAAGCGCAGCTATCGAGCGCCACGATGACCGAGTTTACGCGGCGCTGGCGCGATATTGCTCCGGTGGTGACGCCGTCGCTGAAGCTGATCGATGCGGCGAAGTATTACCAAGGAATGCCGCAGCAGCAACAGGCGTTTGAGTGGTTACAAAAGCAGCTATCGGGCGCTCAGGTGGCAGAATTTGCCCGGATTTGGCGCAATCAATAGACCTCTTGCATGAATCGCCCTCATCCCCCAGCCCCTTCTCCCAAGCAGGGAGAAGGGGAGCCAAATCAAAAATATTGCCTTTCAAAGTCCCTCTCCCGCTCTGGGGATTTAGGGAGAGGGAATGATATTCGTGCAAGAGGTCTAATAGTCGTCCGATCGGTAGTCTGAATCGTTAAGGTGGGCATTGCCCACCACGATCAAGCAGCGAATAAGTCTCTGTTATGGCACGTTAGCGGCGACGGGCTTCGAGCTTGCGGTAGACATCATCGAGATCAACATTGTGATGGGCGATCGCCACGAGAGCGTGATAGAACAAATCCGCCACTTCGCCTGCAATTTCATCCGGCGCATCGTCTTTGCAGGCCATCACGACCTCCGCAGCTTCTTCGCCGATTTTTTTGAGGATTGTGTTGTCGCCCCCGGCGAAGAGTTTGCAGGTGTAGGAGCTATCGTTGGGACGATCGCGCCGATCACAGATGGTCGCGAACAGTTGCGAGAGGGTCGCGTCAAGGCTGGCATCGCGATCGGGCGAGGTGGAGGATTCCGCTGGGGACATGGTGGCAAACGTCAGGGGATGGGCGAGAGATTGAGGGATAGCAGGCGAAAAGATTGAGGCAAGCCGTAAATTTGGCCAAGATGTTCAAGTTTTGAGCAAGGCCAATGATTTAGGCCAAACATCTAGGCCAAACATCTAGGCTTGAGTCGGCTGCGTCACCACGGCTTCGACCTGGGCTTTACCGGTGGTTTCGTCCACCTCCGTGACTGCCCAACGCAGAGGTTCGCCACGCTTTTCGAGTTCGGCTTCGATTTGTTGCGGGAGGTCTTGGGGCGAGGCGGTGAGATCGATTTCGGCGGTGATGAAGTGGGTGGTCATGATGATTTTTGGCGTGCTTGTAGGGCGATCGATTGGAACGATATTCGAGTATATCGCGTCCCGTTAGGGGTCTGGACGGGTCGCAAGGGGTTGCCCATGATGGCGATCGCTCTCCTGATGATCGCGTTGCGCCACAGGATGACGATTCAGCAACCCGGCAAGAGCGACCTTGAGGCTGTAGCATTGTCTGAGTTTCTTGCGGTGTCTTGCTACCGTCCGCGCTGAAGTGTTCCGATCGCGTCGCCCCCTAAGTCAATGAGTCAGCCCCTCGTTAGCGTGATTACGCCCTGTTATAACGGTCAGCCGTTTCTTCAGCGTGTACTCGATAGCGTTAAAAATTCGACCTACACCGCGATCGAGCAGATCATTATTGACGATGCGTCGATCGATGACAGTGTAACCACGCTGCGATCGATCGCCCAGGATTACGCCTTTCAGCTCCTCGAATCCGATGTGCGTCAAGGCCCCGGCCCTGCTCGCAATCGCGGCGTGCAAGCGTCTCAGGGAAAATATTTGCTCTTTCTCGATTGCGACGACACGATCGAGCCTCACTTCATCGAAACCCTCGTGCGCGTCGCGGAAGCCGCGCCGGAGAAGGTCGCGCCGTTTTATACGCCGATTCGTTTACAGGGCGCGATGGATCGATCCATTGGTGGGGCGAATTGGTCGATCGAGCGGCTGGTCGATAGTCCATTTATGAACGTCTGTTCGCTGGTTCCCCGCGAGGCGTTCGATCGTGTCGATGGCTTTACGCCCCAGTTGCGCGTCCTGGAAGATTACGATCTATTCCTCAAACTGGCCTTCGCGGGCTATCGCGGCCAGCTTGTCCCCGACATTCGCCTACACTGCGATATCCGCCCCGACAGCTATTCCGACCATTTCAATCAGCGCGGAGGCGACGCGGTCAAACGCCGAACACGCGGCCTTATTTTGCAAAGGCATCGCCACGAAATCGAGCGTCTAGGTCTGGCCGATCGCCCCAAAGTCTGGCCTTACCTCAACGGTCGCGAAGGGGATGTGGGCGAGTTTGACCTTTCCCGCACTTCCGGGCTGCCCATTCCGCAAGACCCCGCGAGTGTAGCGAACCCAGCGTCACAACCCGCACAACCCGCACAACCCGCCGAAACCGACACCAAACCGGCGATCGCCGCCGAAGCCAGCGCCGCAAAACCCGACAAACCGCCGCAGAAATATCCGGACAAGCTCGAATTAGTCGAAGCGGTGGAGACGATCGAAGTCGAGCCGATCGCCGATATGCTGTTGAGCCTGATTCCCGGTGATGCCAAACGGGTCTTAGAAGTCGGCTGCGGCGATGGCGCGATGGGCGAACAGTTTAAGCGCGTCGCCCCCGCCTGTCACTACACCGGCATTGCCTTCACCGCCGAAGATGCCCGTCACGCGGCCACCAAGATCGACCGCGTGATCGCTGAACCGATCGCAGCTCTGCCCCAGCTCGATGCTGAACCGTGCGATATCGCGCCCGGTAGTCTCGACTGTATTGTCTATCGCCTAGAGGCAGCAGAATCGTCCTACTTCGAGGCGATCCTTGCCCAGCAACAGCCCTGGCTACGCCCCGAGGGGATTGTCCTGTTCGCCTTGCCCAACCCGAACTACTGGGGTGAAATCGTCGCCTTTCTCTCCGGTCAGCGGCGTCCGCGTGGCTACACGATCGAGGAAGCGCAGCAGATGTGCGGGCGATCGGGCTTGACGAGTCTGGACGTGCGCGTGCTGGATGAAACGGGAGATGAGCCGCCCGAGACCTTGGCGACCTGGCTCTACGATCGTCTCGATGACGCCGCCCAAGCGTTTCGCTTCGATCCCGCGATGTTCAAGGTCACCGCTCGCACATCACACCATATTTTCCGGGTTTGGAAAGCGCCCGCGAAACCGCGCCTGCTGATGGTGCAAACACTACTGATCTCGAAGATGGCCTCCGATCGCGTCCGGGTCTATCAGCCCGATCGGCTCTTGCAGACCGTACCCGGCGTTCGTATCAACTCCAACGTCCACGCCCTGACCTTGCTGCCAGGGCGTCCCAATGAGGAAAAAGTCTTTATTTGGCAACGCGCCCAGCTTGATTTGGAGACAGGTATCGCCCGACAGCAGCGCATCCTGCGGGACGACTATCTCACTGTGGCGGAAATCGATGACGATCCGCGCTTTTGGGCGAGTCACATCGAATCGGATTTCTTCACCTTTCGATCCTGCCACTGTGTCCAAACCTCGACCGAACCCCTAGCCGAATTTCTCCGCCAGTTCAACCCCTACGTCAAAGTCCTACCCAACCAGTTACCCGAGTTGCCGCCGCCGCGTGTGTATGACGATCGCGCCCCGGTGACGATCTTTTTCGGAGCGCTCAACCGTGAACCGGACTGGCAGCCGCTGATGGCCGGATTGAATCGTACGTTGAATGATTTCGGCGATCGCATTCATGTGCGCGTGGTACACGATCGGCACTTCTATAACGCCCTCGAAACGCCGCATAAATCCTTCGAGGCGACCTGCACCTACGATCGCTACCACGAGATCCTGCGGGAATGCGACGTGGCCTTGTTGCCGCTCAACCCCACCGAATTTAACGGCATGAAATCCGACCTCAAGTTCATTGAATGTGCAGGTCGGGGGGTGGTGACTTTGGTCAGTCCGACGGTGTACAAGGGCTCGATCGAGCATGGCAAAACGGCGCTGATGTTTCAGACCCCGGAGGAGTTTGAGGTGTTATTGCATCAGGTGATTGAAAATGATGACTGGCGACGTGAGATTGCGGCGAATGCCTACGCTCATGTGCGCGATCGTCGCTTAATTTCGCACCATTATCGCGAGCGCTACGATTGGTATCTGGAGATGCGCGATCGCCTGCCGGAGCTGAATGCTGCACTACGCGATCGTGTTCCCGAACTATTTGAGGGACTGGCGTAGGCGTGCCTCATCCGTCCCCGATTCCAAGCTTAATCAAGAGATTTATCAATCATGCAGAGAGATACAATTCGCGCCTGGGTGTCTGATCTTGCTCGATCAATCACTCAATATTCAGCTCAATCCGCCATCACCACCCTGGCAACCCTCGGCCTTGCTCTAACCAGCACGATCGCCCCTGCCCTCGCCGCTGATCCGTTCCGCGATCGCAACCCGCGCGACCTGAACGACAAAGCCGTCGAAGCCTTCGAGGCCATCTTCAAAGAGGCTGACTATCCCGCCGCGAAAGAGGCTCTGAGCGATGCCGTCCGTCAAGCGCCGGACGAGCCGCTAGTCTATGCCATGCTCGCCGCGATCGACTATCTCGAAGCCGGGAACGGCGATTTACCCGCCAGCTTCCGCACCTATGCCAGCCTCACGCGCGAAACCGGAGCCGCCCTCGTTAGCGCCGACACTGACCCCCTGCGCGGCAATCTCTACATGGGGGTCGGCTACTTTCTCGAAGCCGCTGACGTATTCCTTACAGACGGAGCATTACGCGGAATGCCTGCGGCTCTGTCCAAGTTGCAGCAAACCTTTGATCATCTGGATTTGGCCAGCATTGAGGACGCATCCGATCCCGAATTGAACGCGATTAAGGGCTACATGGATTTGATGCTGGCGGTGGCGTTGCCGTTCGCCAATGTGACCCCGGCGCTGGAGCGGCTGGAGCAGTATGGCGGGCCCGACTACGTGTCGCTGCGGGGTGTGGCGGTGGGCTATCGCGATTTGGATCGCCCAGAGGAGGCGATGGCGGCGATCAATCAGGCGATCGCGGCGGCGCAGGGCAATCCCGAACTGGAATATCTCAAGGCGCAAATTTTCGTCGAACAGCGCGACTATGCCACCGGAGTCGAGTGGTTCGATGAGGCGCTGGAAGAGGACGATCGGCTGTTACCGGCGACGGTGTCTCAAATCTGCCGGGAGCGGCGCAAGGCGGCGGAACGGGCGGTGCGAGATGGTGCTACGGTAGATGGCGATTTGCCGGACGCATGTTTGTAAGCCCATTTTTCAAGCCTGGTGGCATGTCATCGGATGCCGTCGCCGGTTTGATAGTTCGATGTTTGCGGAATTATCTGTCATTGGATTAATTGATCTGATGATCAGCAATGATCGGTGCATTTCATCCCGTTTGTTTTTTGTTTAGTCCAGTCTTTCTCAGCGAGTCCGATCGAGTTTATGGATATTCAGTTTCGCGAATTCAACCCGTTTAATGTCTGGTTTTGGTTTGAGCTAGAGAATATTCCCTCGGCGACGGAGCAGCAATATATTGAGGAGCTGTTCGATTCGTGGTTTTTCCTCGGGAAGCTGGGCGGATTTAATGCCGAGAATTTGCAGGTGCAAGACGAGGGTCTCGAAATCAGCAATATGGATTACAACGCCGATATTGCTGACGATAGCCTGATGGCATTGATGCACAACATGGGCGAGATCGAATACGAGGGAACCCTTGGGCGTTGTTGGTTTGATCTGGGGACGAGTGACGCGATCGCGATCGATATGTTGATTAATGCAATGCGTCAACTCAGCAAAGATTTTGTGCCGGTCATCAGTTTGACGATCGGCGGCGAGCATCCCGACTGGCCGATTCCAGAGGAACACAAGCTGGATGATTTTGCGGAGTTTAACTAACGCACGTTGAGTAGGGCATTGCCCACCATTAACGGATACGTTTTTGCTAACTGATCGCGATGGGCTTCGGGTTGATCGTGGTGGGCAATGCCCACCCTACGGGTACTAGGGATTTTGCTTGTGGTTGACCAGCCGCAAAATTAGCGCCTGAAGATCGCGCGTAATCGCATCCACCGTCGCGCTTGCATCAATCCGCCACAGCCGATCGCCCCGCTGCGCCAACTCCGCCGCCACCGCACAATATCCCTGGCGCACCCGCCGGTGAAACTCCAAACTTTCGCCATCCATCCGATTGATCACGCCGCGATCGTGCGCTCGCCGTAACCCCACCGCCGGATCAAGATCGAGCCAAATCGTCAGATCCGGCACTAGACCCGCCGTCGCGATCGTGTTCAGATTTTGGATCATGTCCACATCCAGCCCGCGCCCGTAGCCTTGATAGGCGATCGTCGATGTCGTGAATCGATCGCACAGCACGATCGCCCCTGCGTCCAGCTTTGGGCGGATTAACTGCTCCACATGCTGGGCGCGATCGGCTGCGAATAGGAGCAGTTCGGCACGATCGACGATCGGGTCGCGGCTTTTGACGTCGAGCAGGAGCGATCGAATCTGGGTTCCCAAATCCGTCCCCCCCGGCTCGCGTGTACGGACGACGGGCGCAGGTTGCACCGTAGGTAGCCAGTCCTCTAGTCGATCAATTTGGGTCGTTTTTCCGCTCCCTTCAACGCCCTCGAAGACGATAAACAGTCCGGGATGGTGGGGGGGATTAAAGGGGGTTAACAAAATGAATGGCAGAAAATCAAAGGGAGAATTAGATTGATCGAAGGCATCGAGAGCAACGCAGCGCAGCCAGACACAATTTCAGAATGGTCGGGTGCTAGATTGTGATCCTGGTAATTAGTAGCGCAATATCCCTAAAAGCCATTGTCTAACTTGGCGGTCTAAATGACCATTCTAGGGTGGGTCTCAAGCCCCGGACTTTGAGTCCGCATCTTGCCTCTGTTTTGTTAGAGTATACGAAGTCGCCGGGGGATACTCGGAGACTCAAAACGAACGTGGAGGGCGCATCAGACTAGCTTGCTAGCCATGCCCGTTGAAGCGTTAAGCCACAAAGTAGAGCAGCAGCCTAGCCTGTTCGCCTAGCTTTAGAATCCTCGGACTTTAAGTCCGGGGAGCATGTCAAAATACCTGCTAACGTGTCAACCATCCCGTCACGATCGCTGCCAAGCCGTCTGCCGTCTGCGCCTCAGAGGTCTGTTCTGTGAATACGCCCGACTCACTCTCTCCACAACAGTTTCAGGCCGAAATCGGTCGGCTCAAAGAAGAAATCGATATGCGCGATCGCCTGGTCGAGCAGCTATCGCAAGAGCTGTTTCGCCTTGTAGAGGGTAGCGCCAAGATTGCACCGTCGGCGGATTTGTCCACCGGTCAGCAAAAGCACGTACAAATGTTGCGAACTCAGCTCGAAGAGGTCGAAAAGCAAGTCGAGTTTTACCAAGCGCAAATTGACCAGCGCGATACCGAACTGTACGCCCAGCGTCAGGCGGTGCAGGAACTGACCGATCGCGCCTCAACCCTGGAGCGCGTGGTGCAAGAATTACCCGAGATTTATAAGGAAAAATTCTCCGAACGTCTCCAGCCCGTCGAAGAGCGTGTCGCCCAACTTCAGCGCGAAAACCGTCAGCTCCATGCTGAACTCCAGAGCGTAAACTATCGCCTCGCGCAAAAAATGAAAGCCGGAACGATCGAAGGGCTGGATTTACCCGCGTTTGCAGCTTCGGAAGAGGGACAAGCAGCATTGCCCAGCTTGCCGAGTTTTGCGTTGAGCGAGGGGTCAGATGAGGGGAATGCATCACGATCGCGATCCACAGCAATGGGTGACGATTTCGACCTGGATTTGCGATCGCGGTAACATCAAGCGCGGGTCGCTCCTGATCGCTCCTTAAACTTGGCGGCGATACCAGCGGGCAAGACGATCGGGCGAAATGCCCAGCTCGTAAGCGATGACGATCGCCTGGTTGATCGCCGTGGTTTTCCAGAGTCCGATCCGTTCCCAGCGTCGCGCCGAGGTGGTCACGGCTAGCGGCAGGGTCGCAATTTTGCCGCGTTTGGCCAACTGTCGCACCAGCGCGTAGTCATCCATAATCGGCAGTTCGGGAAAACCGCCGATGTCGCGAAACGTAGACGCCGCGAGAAAGATCGCCTGATCGCCGTAGGGCAACGACAGCCGACGCGATCGCCAGTTCGCCCACCGCTCAATGATTCGCATCCCCGCCCGATCACTATCCGTCCGCAGCTCGAATGCCCCCGCGATCGCCGCCGATCGCCGACTCGACCCGCGCAACGCCCCCCGCAGAAATACATCAAAGTGGGACGGGAGTCGTGTATCGGCATGGACGAAGAGTAGAATCTCGCCGCTGGCCTGTTGAGCTGCGGCGTTGCACTGACGAGCGCGTCCGCCGCCGGGGGTAATGCTGATGTGCAGCGGGCAGGGGAGGGAGAGCGATCGGGCGATCGCGATCGTCTCGTCGGTGCTGCCCCCGTCGGCGAGAATAATTTCGACGTTGTGAGCTGTGGCGAGGTGTTCCAAGGTCGCGGCGATCTGTTCCGCTTCGTTATAGGTAGGGACGATCGCGCTGATGCGCTGCTGATCCCAGGCGGTCGCGTGTTGGAGTAGCGGTATGTCTTCGGGATGATCGATATCGTCGTAAGTATTCAGGGTGGCGACGCGCAAATCGTGACGCTGGGCTGCGGCGACGGTGAGATCGAAGACACGATCGGTACTCCAGGGAATGTCATCAAATAAAATCTGAGCCAGGGTTTCGGCAGTTTGCGGCTTGCGCGGACGGGTGACGCCGATCAGGTAATAGCCACCGTCCCGCGCTGCACCGAGAACGAGATCGGCGCGATCGAGCGCGGCAAAGGCGCGATCGAAATCCTGCGCCGTCACAAACGGACAATCGATCCCCACAATCACGGCACGATCAACCCCCTCCGCCCACGCCCGCGCCAATGCCTGCGCCATGCGATCGCCTAAATCACCGCTGGCCTGTGGGTGATAGCGATATTGATGATGGTTTTGATCCTGTTGATGATCCGCTTGGCGATCGCCCTGAACATTCCCGAGCCAGTAGCGCATCGTGCGTTCTGTTCCGCCACTAAAACAGACCTCGATTTGTCGGTTGATTGTTGTGGTTGTGGTTGTGGTTGTGGTTGTGTTTATATCTATAGTCGATTTATTCGGTGATGCATGGATGAATGCGAGATCGCGATCGTCGCCTAGAGCCACACCACACCCCGCAGGATTCGCGCGACGCTGCCACGCGATCGCCCGATCGATCATCCACTCCGTCATCCAACGCTGCAACAGAGCCGCCCCCCGCGATCCCACTCCCGGAATTAGGCGCGTTTTCGTGTGTCCGGGTTGGGGATAGCGGGTAAAGATGATCGTGCGATCGGTAGAATTCATGAGGGTCATCCGAGGTTGAACGTTAGGATCAACTCCGTACAAAAACGGGTCGAATTGTGGTGTCAGAACCGAAATAAAGCCTCGCACCTGTTACATTTCTGACTTCGGAAATGGCTGGAATCTGCCAGAATCATGACGTAAGGTGATTCGACTTGCTACGCTGTCAACTCTGCTATTCGTGTAATTTAGGGGTTAATAGCGATCGTTCTCGCCCAATTCTCCGCCATGACATTCGCACGCAACGATACTCTCTTTTGCTTTATCTGCGGGTGATGAGTCCTCGGTCTGCAATCTACACCGTTTAGCGTTCGTCTTTTGCTCTTCCGACCCAGCGCTTTGCCATGACGAAATCGATCGATACGCCAAAATCTCCCGATCCGCAGCGCCAGACACCGCCACCAAAGAAATCGGATGCGGCGAAATCTAAAGCCGCGAAGCTTAAGGCCGTGAAACCTCAGGCCGTGAAACCTCAGGCCGTGAAACCGATCGCACCGATCGCCGACTCACCCGTCGCGAAAATTTCACGTGTCGATTCTGGCCATCTCGTCGCTCCGGCCGCAGCGCCGACCCGCAAGACGCGATCGGCTCAGACACACAGCCAGATCAACTCCGTACTCGATAGCTCTAAGCGGGCGATGAATGCACTGTGGGGCTGGCCGCTGTTTTGGTTGGCGATGCTACTCGGGGTGGGCTTTACGGCGGTGGGCGCGTTGGCGTGGCTCTTCTCGATGCCGCCCGTGCCGGAATGCGATCGTCCCGAACTGCTGGTGTCCGATCGCGAGCGGCTGCAATGCGCTCAAGTGCAGGCGGAGTCTGGCGAACTGCGCGATATCGAACGGGCGATCAACCTCGTGACCAGTTGGCCCGAGGATCATCCGCTCCAGCGCGAAGGTGAACGACTAATCGAGCGCTGGTCGAGGGAGATTGTTGATATTGCCAATCAAGCCGCTGATTCGGGTCAACTCGACCGGGCGATCGATTTGCTCGATCGCATTCCGGATGACAGCCCCAGCTACGCAACAGCTCAGGATTTACGGTTGCGCTGGGAGCAAAGCTGGCGCGAGGGATCGGCCATTTTTGACCGTATGCTAGCGGCGCTCAAAGATCAGAACTGGTACGAAGCAGATTACCAGGCCGATCAATTGGCTTTTATGACCGATTTCTACTGGTATGAGGTGCGCTACAAAGATGCCACGACCCGCATTGCCGCTGAAAAAGAGGGACGCCGTAAGCTGAAGCAAGCGAAACAACGCGTCAAGGAGGCGAATGACGATCCCCAAGCGGTCTACAGCGCCTTAGAGTCGATCAGCCAAATGAATCGGGAAACCTACGCCCGCGCGGCCAGCACGCCGGAAATTAACGAATGGAGCCAGAAATTACTGGCGTGGGCGATCGAGCGTAAACGTGAAGACCGAATCGAGGAAGCCCTCGCAGCAGCCAAGATTATTCCCCAGGAGGCAGAACTATACTCGCGAGCCCGTGATCTGGTAGCGCTCACCCAATCTGAATTGATGATCGGACGCGATTTTTCGCCCCTCTCAATTCCGCTCAATGAGCAAATCCTGCTCATCATGGACGCCCAAACCGTCACGGCGGAAATGTCCCCCAAACATCCACTTTACCGATCATCCCAGGCGCTCTTGTCACCCTGGAAACTCTATCTCGAAGATTTACTGCAATTGCAAATTGCGACCGGGGTGGCTAGTTTCGGTCAGCCGGTATCGTTCAGGCTCGCGATCGCCCAGGCTGAGGAGATTGAGCGCAATCGTCCCGGTCGGATTTACGCCCAAACCCTAATTTCAGGCTGGAAGCGAGAACTAGAGCGGATTGAAGATAAGCCACTAATAGAACGTGCCCGCGCTCTGGCACGTTTGAATACGATCGACGGCTACAAAGCGGCGATCGCCCAAGCCGAAAAACTCTCCCGCGATCGGGGATCGTGGGTGGATGCAGAAGCCCTGATCGCCTGGTGTCAGCGCCAGATCGAGGCCGTCGAAGATCAGCCGATTATCGATCGGGCGCGTCAGCTCATCGTGGACGGCAAGATTGACGATGCGATCGCGCTCCTGAAGCAAATTCCCTCGGGACGCGCCCTCTATGACGATGCCCGTCAGCTCATCCTCGAACTCGGCCAGCGCGAGCTGATCGAGCGCGATCGTCCGATTCTTGAACAGGCGATTAAACTCGCGAAAGAGGGCAAGCTCACCGAGGCGATCAACGTCGCTGATGACATTCCCAAAGATAGCCCGCTCTACCGCGAAGCCCAGGATAAAATCACCCGCTGGGTGCGTGAACGCGGTGGTCGGACGACTCCAGGGGCAACAAGCAGCGAGGCCACACCTCGCGATCGTCAACTGAACACACCCGCAGCGCCCAGCGAGCAAGCGACTCCCAATCCCAATTCCAATCCCAATCCCAATTCATTCCAAAATGAACCCATCACCAACCCCGCGCCCTTCAGCGCCCCCACACCGAATACTTCCCCTCCGGCTAATCTAGAGCCGATCGCACCCGCACCATCAGCGAAAGAGCCGATCGCGCCCGCCCCGGTCGAGCCGGAGCCGATCGCGCCCGCACCATCAGCGAAAGAGCCAATCGCGCCCGCCCCGGTCGAGCCGGAGCCGATCGCCCCACCGCCCATGATGCCGCCCGCTGCACCCACCGCCGACATCGCCCCCGCCACGGAGCCAACGGAGTAGTCCCGATCGTGCAGCACAATTCCGCCGGATTGATCGTCTAGCGAAAGAGACCGTTACAATGCGGGTAGAATCGATTTGATTTGAGTTGATTCAATGTTCTTGAATTTAAGTTCTACGGTTTTGTAGGGGTTTTCGTTCGATGAGTAGCGCTGTTACATCTCGTGCCACTGGAGCCAGTTCGTCACCAGCTCAAAGTGATTTTGCAGACTTCGTGCAGGAAACCGCTGCGCTGGCAAAACGGCTGTTCATTCAGCTCCAGCGCCGTCCATCTACGCTGGCCGCAGGAATTATTCAGCCGTTGATGTGGTTGTTTTTGTTTGGGGCACTGTTTCAAAATGTACCCCAGGGCTTGTTTGGTGAAAGCCAAAACTACGCACAATTTTTGGGTGCTGGGGTGATTGTCTTTACGGCCTTTGGTGGGGCGCTAAATGCAGGTCTGCCGGTCATGTTCGATCGCGAATTTGGTTTCCTCAATCGGTTACTGGTCGCGCCGCTGGTGTCGCGCTATTCGATCGTGGCCGCATCAGCTTTATTTATCGTGACGCTGAGTTTGATTCAGGCCGCAACGATCGTCATTGCTGGAGCCTTTTGGGGGGCGGGTCTGCCGGGTGTCGGCGGTCTCCTTATGATTACGGCAATCCTGCTGCTACTCGTGCTGGGTGTAACCGGCCTGAGCCTCGGACTGACCTTTGCACTCCCCGGCCACGTGGAACTGATCGCCGCGATCTTCGTCACTAACTTACCGCTTCTGTTTGCTAGCACCGCTCTGGCTCCCCTCGCCTTCATGCCGAGTTGGATGCAAGTCGTCGCGAGCCTCAACCCTCTGAGTTACGCGATCGAGCCGATTCGTTATCTCTACCTCCATGACAGTTGGTCACTTGGGGCGATCGTGATGGCAAGTCCCTTCGGTAATGTCAGTTTTGGCGGGGCGTTGTTGATCCTGGCTGGATTTGCTGCGGTATCTTTGGCGATCGTGCAGCCGTTGTTACGTCGTCGCTTTGCCTAGTTCTATATCCTTGTGTCGAGCGTGATCGCGACTCTTTTCAAGCTTTCAGATCGCGATCGTGCGGTCATCATAACGCTCCACAGTATTCATACCCGTCAACCCAAATTATCAAAAGATCCATGACCTCTCATTGTTACCTACGCTCCCCCAAACTTCGCGCCTCCCTCGCCCTTCTGGTCAGCACGATCGTCGTTTGGGCGGGCAACAGCGCGATCGTTTCCGCGCAAACCACCTTCGATAATCCCAACGTATTCGACGATGTGCGCCAAGGCAATGAGCGCGATCCACTCCTCGGCGGTTCTGATATCGACATGATGGAACTCATCCATCGCGCCAATCTCAGTGGCGGTCGTAGCCTCTCTGAATTTATCAATGGTCAATCGGCGCAAATCCAAAGCGCCGCCTCGGATTTCCGCGCTCTACAACTTCAGCGCCTCTATCAAACACAACAGGTTGAAACTCCTGCGGCGATTTCCTTTGATCTGAGTGAATAGCTCATACAACGGTAACTTCTAGCTTGCCGACGACCAAGATGGCTAAGTACCGGGACAAAAAATCGTGAGGGTAGTGCCTCACTGTTTTTTTACGAGGAGGATTAGAGAAAAACTAGTTTGGCTTCTTCTAATACGAAATCCGGTTCTGTATGGGGAAAATCAAAAATATCTATGAGCACTGAGCGGAGTCGTTGGCGTAGCCTTTGCGAAGCAAATAGTGCGGTGTCCACCCAGAGCGACGATCCAAGCTTACACATAGGCGGATTTCGTATAATGCTAAAGAACTAGCGAGCTAATTCAATGTAGGTATTACTTAAACCAGCTTTGTCGATAAAGTCCAAAACAAAGGATTGCTGTTCTTTGGTTAACGCTCGATCAAATTGAGTGCAGGACTGACGCTGAATTGGCTCTGAGACCCTTGCTTTCCAATATTCATGGTCGCGAGATAGAGAGTGAGATACAGTACGATACTTTGTTAGGATGTGATCTTCAAAATCAATCTCCAAAAAATCACATAATCGATGCATTTCTTGCTCTGGCTTACCTGTTAAATGTTCATAGCGTATAAGAATGTGATTTTCCTTCATTCGCGTTCGATTTAGACTTCGCTTAGTTTTATTTACCCATCTCTCAAGACAAATATTTAGATCTTGAAAATCCCCCCAAATGGATGGTGAAGACTGAGCTAAAGCATATAAAGATGCGACAACATCAGGGCCATTACGAACAATATGAATAACTTTTGCTTGCGGCAAATACTCGTCTATTGTTTTTAAGTGGTTTATGTGATCTGGTGTCTTTTCTAGTACAACTGTTTTGCCTTCTTCTTGGGCTATTTGACTGAGTAAATCAAAGAAAAGCCATGTATACCAGGCATAAAGACCATTCCTTGGCAAGTGTTTTACAAGGTCTGGTCTTTTGAGATCTTTAATAAAAAAGTTTTGCAGTTGAGGATATAACTGACGCGAGACGATACCGAGGGATTTACGACGCGGTTCCCGGCGAGGATCAGCTCTTGCAAAGAACTTTGTTTCTGGGAACGATATAATTTCCGAATGTGAGGCAAGAAGGCTTTGTAATAGTGTTGTGCCTGAGCGTGGACACGCAACGATAAAAACTAGGGGAGAAGATTTTCTATACTTCGCAATAGACTGAATAATCGACATACATTAATAAACATAAATAATAAACATAAAAGGAAGTTGTAGTGATCCTAAGGATACAACTTCCTGATTATAGATGCGCATTAACGATTACGGACGTTTTTCGATCGGCGTGTACTGACGATCGTGATACCCATCGTAAATTTGGGTTGGACGGAAAATCCGATTTTCGCCGATCTGCTCTTTCCAGTGAGCTAGCCAACCCGCCACACGCGCGATCGCGAATAATGGTGTGAACAGATCGGTGGGAATATCGAGCTTGCGGTAGACCAGACCCGAGTAAAAATCAACATTGGGGTAAATTCCTTTACCGCCCAATCGATCAGTCACAACTTGCTCCATCTTGAGAGCAACATCGTAATACTCATCGTGACCAAACTTCTCAAAGAGCTGTTCCGCTAGCCCTTGCAAAATAGTGGCTCGGGGGTCTTTGACTTTGTACACGCGGTGACCAAACCCCATGATTTTTTTCTTGTTGGTGATGCAGTCCTCGACATAGGACTCGACATTCTCAACAGTACCGATTTCCTCAAGCATCTCAATCACGGACTCATTGGCTCCACCGTGAAGGGGGCCACCCAAGGTTCCGACCGCAGAGGCAATCACCGCGTAGGGATCGGTCAGCGTGGAGGAGGTCACCATCGCAGAAAAGGTCGAAGCATTCATCGAGTGTTCAGCATGGAGCGTCAAGCACACATCAAACACACGAGCCGCGAGCGGATCAGGAATGCGCTCACTCAACATGTAGAGAAAGTTTGCCGCGTAGTCGAGATCGTCGCGGGGCTGTACGGGGTCATTTCCCTTGCGGATGAGCTGAAATGCCGCAACCATCGTCGGGATTTTCGCCAGCAAACGGACGACAGCATTGCGGATATAAATGGGGTCGTCAAGGGCGCGACGGGAGTAGAACAATCCCAAAGCAGCGGCGGAAGCTTGCAGGGCATCCATCGGGTGACCGCTTTCTGGGAAACACTTCATCATGTCCCGAATGCGATACTTAATGCGACGGTGGTAGCGAATGTCGTACTCAAAAGCATCAAGCTCGTCGCGGGTCGGAAGCTGGCCCCAAATTAAGAGGTAGGAACTTTCGAGGAAGCTAGCATGTTCGGCTAGATTGCTGATCGCATATCCCCGGTACTCCAGCACTCCTTGCCGACCGTCGATGTAGCTGACTTGCGATCGCGCGGCTGGAACGCCTTCGAGACCGGGTTTGTAGAGCAGCTCCTCTGACATAGTGTTAAGCAGCGCAGAACGCGATAATCGATGAATACTCAGGCTAACTTAGCAGAAACTTGAGCGTCATAGCTGTTTCCCCCGAACCTATCCGAACACCAAATATCTGCGGGTCTCTCTAAGAACATCCAAAAGATCGCCCGCAGATTTCAATGTGTGGAGCCAAATTGAACTCAATGCAAATCGCCGTAACGTTTATGAACTATAGGCTAGACGGATTTAATGCGGGAATTCAGTGTCAGTTACTTTATTGCAGCCGATCGGATTGGCAGCAAATCTGGGTAACCTTTGGGTATGAACTAACGTCACAATGTCCATTAGGAACGGTTGCACTCTCGTGATGTTTCCTTCCTGTGGAACGTCTCTCTAGGATCATGGTTGGTGCCGGTTCTGACCCCTTCCGTGTTCGTACTGGCTCAAGCATGATGCACTGTTTTTATGGTGCGTCTCCGTATATTCCACGCTTGCCAAGGCTTTTGTGAATGGGCTAAGACAGAATCAGTCGAGTTACTGTCGTCAGTCTCTGAGGTTCGAGGTTCTCCGTTCTGTAGCTCGATCTCTTGCCGCTTTCGCTGGGTTTAGCCGACTTCACGACTTCTCACAATCATGGCTAAAGCCTCTTGGTGCGTCGATGTTTTAGCTCCAAGCATTTAAGCACTTTTTTTCGCCAACAGGTCCAAGGCTGTTTGCCTGGTTCAAACGCTCTACTATCCCAACGACCACCACTTTTAATGTCCGCATTTGCCCGGAACCGATGAAGCCGTACAAACTCCTTACACAGCTTAAGCGTCAAATCCGTAATCGCTTCCAGCGACTATATGCCACGCTTTCGTCATATATTCGCACTCGGATTCTGCGGCAGCGAGGTATGCGGCGCGGCCAAAATCGACGTTTAACTTTCGCAAATCGCCCGTTCGGGTTTGTACTGCCAACGGCGATCATGCTGCTGTTGGTGATGTCTCTCGTGGTAGGGGGGATCTTAATTCGGACGTTTAATCGCACGCAGCAGGCGATTACTCAGCGTGAGTCGGTCGAGATCTTTAACGATGCGACGCCTGCGGTTGATCGCGCCAAAGCCAAGCTAGAAGCATTGTTCGCAGATAAGCGTATTCCAGCGGGGATTCCAGCGGAAGATTTTCTCAAGGGCATCATGTTGGATGATCCCGATATTGAAGTTCCAGAGGGTGAAGAGCCGCCGCTAGCTAATGGTTATACCTTGCCCGGTGAAGAACGTCTGACGATCGGGGGAGAGCTTGCAAATGCATGGGCGTTTGGAGTTGATAATGACGGTGACGGCGAACCCGATGATGAGAATGAGAATGGTCGCCCCGATACGATCGTGGCCTACTCAATTATCTGGAACACGCCGGATGGTGATGTTGAGCAGCTAGCGGATCAAACCGAGGACGCACTACAAGAGCGAGCCCAGGCACTCGAAGTGCGGCAAGGCCCGCTATCGGGCGATCCAACTCCGGGCTGTGGTTCCAGTGACACGACCAGTCGTATTGAATCCGGCTGGCTACGTGACCCAGTTAGCACCTCGATTCTGCGTAAAAACTTTCAGATTACAGCCGTCGCGATCCCAGATACCGAGTTCGGTACGCTAGCCACGCTTGAACTACAGCAGGAGCGACAAGCCGATCGGGGTAACAAATGGGCGGCCTGGTTCCGGAACGATCTAGAAATCTTCCCTGGCCCAGCCTTCAAATGGAATGGTGCGATGCACACCGAGGGCAGCCTGGTGGTGGGTCACGCTCGTTTCGATAACCGATTCCAAAGCTATCTCGTGAGTGGACCGGGTTCTTGCCTATTCAGCGCCGGTGCTAGCACATCCGAGAACACAATCAATGTGCTGCAAGGTGCTGACGGGACTGAGACGTTCCGTGGTCAGATGCTGATTGGGCGGGCGACGTCTGATAGTCAGACTGGGGGAGCTGTTTTTCACCGGTGGGTAGATGAAGTGACGGCTGATTTTAATGAGGACAATACCAAAATCACGCCGGAGAATGACTCGGTATCGTCGCTCTCAAGCGTTAGTGACCTCTTGCTCGATCCGGTTCTCTTGTTCACAAAAGATGAGACCCAAAGCCGGAGACGTGGCGCGACGACAGACCCGAACTGGAAAAACAGTGATTTTGTTACAACTGGGCGTATTCTGAATAGCTCGTCTAGCCGTCCTTACATTGATGACTTTTATCGTGCGGACGATCGCTTTGGCCCAAATCCAGGCTATGCCGGTCGAGATAGTTTGCTGCTTTCCTCATTGAAGGCCAAAACGGGTGATGAAATTACCGGCGATAAAACTGAACTGACCCAAAATGTCGCGCCGGTCGGTTCCGACCCGTTAGACCTCGGGCTAGATGGTTATTGGGAGCGTCGCGCATGGCGTGAGGGAATGCGGGCGATCGTGGGTCAGCGGCTCGAACTGGGCGGAGATCCGCTCTCCACGGTTCCAGACCTGAAGACGATCGACGAAGATAAACTCACGAACAATCAGCCACACCAGTCACTGCAACGGCGATCGTTGCGCGATCCCCTAGCGGCAGTGCAGACGACAGCGATTTATCATTCCGATGATCCGCGCAGTGAAGGCAGTGTGGAAAAAACACCGCCCTATGCCGCGATCGTCTCGACCGTGCATCCAGGAACCGGCGAAACCCTCAAGCGCAGCTCTATCTTTGAGATGCCGCTTGAACCGTTACCGATGAAATCAGAGCTGGGCGCATGGTTCGGGCCGACCTTTGGCGACTCTAGTGAAGAACTGGCGATCGATTTCCTCGCGGGACGGGGTACGAACGGTTGGGAACTGAATCTTAAAGAGGGATTCTTTGAGGCAACGGAAGTCAATGAAGCCTTGGCGCGTCTAGCGAATTTTGCAGGCGATCCCGATGGTGCTTTCCCCGCCCAACAGAACGATGTGCAGCATCCTTATCCTTCGATTACACAGTGGGGTGATTTCTCCAATCTGCGGCGATCGATGACCGATGATATCGATAGTTTTGCGGACAATACCAACAAACATACGGCAGCCATTACGCTCGGTACATTAGCCAATCAGATCACCTTTTTGGACGGTATCGACTATGAGCAAATTGCACCGCTAACGACGGACAATCTACTCCTGAAGCTCGATGAAGCTTTGCAAGCTCTCGATAATCGAATTTGTGAGCTTGACAATTATTCCTCAACCAGTGGCGCGATCAAAGCCGATGCTTTGACGACGGACGGTGTCTGTCTTTCAGCTAATAACGGACTGAAAGATGGGGAAGTTATTTACTATCCCAATGAAGACTTAAACCACAACGGTACCGTCGATCCGGGAGAAGACTTTGATGGGAACGGTAAGTTACTTCCTGCTGTGCCGACGATGGTGATTTATGCGCCGACGAATCTGAACGACAATTACACGTCGATCGCCCGAGTTCCACCCTCGCCGGATGCGTACATTGCGGGTCTCGAAGCGCGGGTAAACGAAACGGGTATCAGTGCCACTGCAAAGACCGACCGTAAAACGGTCTTACAGTTTGCGCGGTTTGTGATGGAAAAAGAGCAGGTCGATCGCGATCGCCACTTTGGTTTCCGATCGTCACGGTTTGGCTTTGACAAAACCACCAACGATAAGACCATCGCCGACAACACCATCGACATCACCGAACAAACCCCGATCGGTCAATATCAGTACTACGTCAAGTATCTACTCGATGAAGACTATAACGGCAACTTGAAATTCGATAGCGACACCGCCGGAACTGGAGATGTCGAAGTTTTAGAGGAGGGGAACTACAACGCGAGCGGCGATCTCGATCCGCTCGGTGAAGTTGAGGTCACGGGTTCTAATCTCCAGGTCGAAGACTGGGCAGGCAATGATGACGGCGAAATTGACTTCGGTGAGGACTTCGATCGAGATGGGATTCAAGATTTATTCTTCTCCGAAGACTTAAATGGCGACGGACAACTGGGTGTGATCACCATTACCGGTGTAGATGGTCAAACCCATGACATTAACGAAGACTGGAACGGTAACAACCGACTCGATGAATTTACAAAACCGGAAGATGGCGGTAACAGCGACAACTATGAAGTGAACTCGCCCGCAACCAAAGCTCCGTTCCCTCGCTACGGTTTCACGCCGCGCAGCGAGGATATTAATGGCGATGGTGAATTCAATAGCACGTTAAACGAAGCTGATCTGGAGCCACCTCTACCGTCCGAATTTTATGATGGCAAAACCTTCTGGGATTTGAACGGTAACGGCACGGAAGATACGGACGTTTCCGACTTCAACGAGGACATCAACGGCAATGGGAAACTCGATATTTTCCGTCACCGTGGCGCGACCTACTACCCCGGTGTTGTACTCCATGTGGGCTGCGACTTTAGCGACCCCAATGAAGCTGGGGCTCCCGTTGGCAAACAAACCGGCAATAACTACTTCGGCTTCGGCAAACCGACGAATGCCGCAGAAGAAGCTCGCTTTATTCGCCTCGCCAGCAGCCTTTGCTCCACCGAAGCCAAATATCCCTCGCTCTACTATCTCTTCCCGAAATACGAGCACGAATACCTTGCATCCAGTGTTGATCTAAATGGTGACGGCATTGTTAGCAATTTAGACGAGCAGCCACTCTTTGCCCTGACAGAAGACCTCAACAAAAACGGACGTCTTGATCCCGGTGAAGATGGCTACGATTTGCGAACCCCGAAAACGGCCTTGAACGCTCGCAAAAATAAAGTCCTAGATGGCGAACCGCTGTCATACACGAGTGAGCAAAACTACGATCTAGAGGCCAAAGACCCGGAGAGCTACATCAGCAGCATTAATACAGCAAGCTATGAAGCCGTTGATCTCGCCACGCTCGAACAGATTGCCCTGAAGCCGAAGCCGATCGCATCTTGGTCTTTGCCCTACGTCAATCGTGGCTCCGATCCAGGAACAGGCTGTGACAATGATGCAACCGACGATAACCCCAATCCAAATTGCAGCAAATACAGCTTGCTCTATGCCGATATGGCAGAAACCTCAGGCGACTCGGATGCCTACTATCGGGTTGCCTTCAAAGACACCGCCTTCTTCGATGGTCGCGAACAACTCGTGACCCGTGCTTTGAACCTTGATGTGGGGATGCTGGCCGGTAATACCGATGAGTCCGTCACAAACGGCACGATCGAGGGCAACACCTGGCTAACGGGAGGAAATAACGATATTGATGTCTCGAAAGATGGCGGCATTGTGTTCGCCTTCCGCGAAGACGCGATGCGCGAAGATGGCGTCGCCCGCCCCGCTGGTGGAACATGTACGAAGTTTAGTGATGGTGGGTGTAGCGACCAAAATGCCATGACACCCGAAGATCCCGCCGTTGATCCTGACAATGGCATCAGCGCCAAAGCCGTCAACTTCATTCCAGACCCGGCGCGACGCACTCATGGTTTCCGCATCATGGACGGTATCGACCTTGCGCGTCCAAATCAGGGTGGTTTCGCAAACTATGGCTTGACCTTCATTTCGGACAATCCGACCTATGTCCAGGGCGACTTTAATTGCCACAAGGAACCGGGGGATAACAGTTGCGACAGCCCGATCGAGGAGTTTAACTACACGTTGGCCGATAAAGGCGATTGGGGGCCAGAGGACTTTTATTCCCGGCGCAGTAACCAAAGAAGCCAAGACGATCGCTTTGCTAATCCAGACGAAGATAGCTGGCGCTATAGCGAATTCCTCGTTGATGCCTATACCGTTCTGTCCGATAACTTCTGCGATGGCAGCATCGAAGATAGTTTCATCCGACTGCCTAGCGGTAGCTTGCAGACCGGTCTCCGCGACCTCGATCGGAGTTCAAGCGGCTCCGTCCGACAGGTCTATGGTTGCGCCAACTCTGGGGTGAACACCACCTCCTTCCTCAATCAGGCTGTTCCGAACGCGACCAGTTCTGAAGGGGTAGCGATCGCCAATTCGGTTTGGAAGCGAGAGAATCCCTCCGATGTGGCATCACCGATTCAAATTTCACCCAACGGCCAACCCATGTTTCTCGGTGTGGGAAATGGTGAATACAACAGCACCTACCTAACCACAGACGATCGCGTTGTTGCTAGTTACAAAGCAACCGTCATTACACCATCAACAGACCGACAGACCCAAAACGCCGTCATTATTGCCGGTTTAACCCCATCACGACAGTTCCAAAGCTACGGTGGCTTACATAACTTCCCACGCTTCCTAGAATTTCGTGCAGGCAAACCACTGTACATGTCGGGTTCGTTCCTGAATCTGAAATTTAGCAGTCAAGCGACTTCATCGTTCGATCAAGATTCATGGGAGCCTGGTAGCACACCCCAGGATGGTGGGGGAAATGCTGTGCTTCCGTACTACCAGCCGCCCGGTCGGAACTGGGGTTATGATGTCGCGTTGCAGCTCACCCGACCCGGCCCGGTCTCTTCGCGTCTAACAACGGTCGGTAACACGCGTGCAGAGTTCTATCGCGAGCTTCCTGCCAACGATCCTTACATTGCGAACTTACGCTGTGCATCGTTTAAGGGGGCGCGGATCGATGAGAATGCTCCGCTATCGGTTGACTGTCCGTAAGCTCGACGATTCTTTTCCTGCGTTGTCTCCATCCCTCACATTCTCACGTTTAGCCCTTACCTGATACCTTCCCTAGCTCGCCTTAACTTCTCTCTGAATGTTTCAGAAAGTCCTGTGAAGCCCTCACTACTGAACTACTATCTCTATCTCCAGCGCACCCGATCATCCCCTGTGCCATCCGCGCACGGCATGACCTTGATTGAGGGACTGGTGGCGATCCTGATCGCCTCTGCTGTCACGGTCTTGATCACACCGCCGATGTTCCTCTCCGTCGCCACGCGCATCCAAAATCGACGTGCCGAGCAAGCAACCCAGCTTGCGAATGGGCACATCGATCAGGTGCGAGTTCTGATGGAGCAAGGCATCAACGCTGAGAATATTAGTCAACTGCCTGCCCTCGCCGGTTCCGGTAGTCTGAGAGATGTTCCAGCACCTTCTGGTATTTTTGACTCGTTACAGTCAACGAACTTTTCCTGTCCTAATGGGTACGATAATGACCCTGAAAATCCACCTCCACAGGTTCCCGTAGACTCCGCCTTAAAAGTCGATGTAAACGGAGATTGTGACTTCGATTTTTACCTACAATCCTTTCGGGTGAATGAACAACCCTCGAATCCTGAGGAGGGAGTCCCGATCGTTTTTGGGATGGGAGTGCGAGTGTATTACCGCAATGCTGAGATTGGCGGCGAGGGCGTCGAGGTCGAGCCTGCTTCACTCCAACTCACCAGCGGCCAAGGGCAACAAACTCGGTATCCCCTGGCGGTGATTTATACCAGTTTGGCGCAGGGCGATCTTGACTCTTCGCTGGAGCGATACCGATGCTACCTTGGTGGTGAATGCACATCACCATAACCTACACCAGTTTGGCGCAGGGCGATCTTGACTCCTCGCTGACGAAATACCGATGCTACTTTGGTGATTGCGAATGAGATTCCGTTCCTATTTACGCCGATCGCTCCGTGCCCAAACGCTGCTAAATCTGATTGCAGCCCTGCGCCGGAGCAGCAGAAAAAGCCCGCAACTGAATCGAGGCTTCACGCTGACCGAAGTCTTGGTCGCGACGATCATCGGGGCGCTGATTGTTACGGGTTTGCTTACGGTGATGGTCGAGCTACTGACCAGTGATGCGCGGGAGGCCGCACGTAGCGAGACGCAGCGAGAAATGCAGCTCGCGCTGGACTATATCAGTACGGATCTGCGTGAGGCCGTCTATGTTTATGATGGAAAATGTCTGGCGGAGCGGACTGAAGGAACCGATTGCACTGCCTTATTTTCATCTCGAGCTCTCGTTGCCGTACCGGACAACAGTACGCCAGTACTTGCATTTTGGAAGCTCGATGATCTACCCGATGCCGTCAAAAGACAGTGCGCCACGATCGACATTAACGAAGACGGAGCGCCGCCGTGCGTGTCAGGACGTGCGTATACGCTGGTGGTGTATTACTTAACGCGGAATGATGATGATCCAACTTGGGCTGGGAAGGCGCGCATCCAGCGCTTTGCATTTCCACGTTTTAACAATCAAGGATTAGAGGTGACGGGCTACGTCAATCCGGGTGATTCCGGTTTTGAGTCTTGGCCTGAGGTTGACGGTACAGCCCAGGGCGGAATCACGAACCTCAGTGGTCTGGTAACCTTGGTTGATTTTGTGGATTCTCGGCCTATGGAGGAGATTGATGAGCTGAATGAGGAAGGGGATGCCGAGGTTTCGTGTCCGGGCGGTTATCAATTAACTCCCAGTGATGCCACCTTGGAAAATTTTGGGTTTTCGGGGGTACGTAATTTTTATGCCTGTATTCGGGAGCCCAATCGTCCGGACGTGAATTCATTAGAGAGTGAAGAAGTCAGTGCGTTTAATCAGAAGGTGATTCTATTTATTCGGGGAAATGCGGAAGGCAAGCCCGGAATTCAGAGTGCTAACGAAGGATTTATGCCTGCGATCCAGACGCAGGTGTTGAATCGAGGTGTCGCCAATAAAGTGCCAAGGAGCCAATAACGGAGTTGGCTGATTAGGTCGCCTCAACACTTATTTGACTTGATTTTCTGTTACAGGGGCGGACAAAGGACGGGTGTATCGCGGCTCTTCTTATTATCTGGATATCGCAATCCACACGTGAGATTATTGGGATCATGATTCATCAGTATCAGAATCGAAGCAGACAGCTACGATCGTTGCAGTCATCAAGATTGTCGGGTGTTGCGGCGATGCTAGGGACGAAAGGAATGGATCGATCCGATCGGGGTTTTACGATCATTGAGGTGCTGGTCGTGATGGTCATGATCGGCATTTTGAGCGCGATCGCGGGGCCAGGTTGGTTAACCTTTGTGAGCAATCAGCGCCTCAAGGTGGCTAGTAACCGTGCTTTATTGGCAGCTCGGGAAGCCCAATTTAAGGCGAAGCAGCAACATCGTACCTGGCAAGTTAGTTTTCGGGAGAGTGACGGAGCGACGCAGTATTGGGTACATCCAGAAGGAACAACCTCAAACCCCGTATGGCAAGGACTTTTAGACGGTAACTCAACGGAGATTGTGATTGATCCTGCTACCAGTACACTCAGCGCAGGCTGCGGTATCGCTGATTACTGCATCCAGTTTGAAGACCGGGGCATTCTAGACAGTGAATGGCTTGATCAGCAAGCGAAGGTTAGTGATAACGTGGTGGGCCGAATTACATTTCAGCGTAGCGATTCAGCAAATGACGACCAGCGCCGGTGTCTGGCAGTGACGAGTCTGTTGGGTTCGATTCAACTGAATCGGAATGATGATTGTTTCTAGTTTGTGATCAATAGCTCATGCCCTACCGTTCACTTTGCTGGCTTATCGGAACCTGTGAGATACACTTCACTGATTGCCGTTTTGTCTTCTAGGAATGTGCTATGTTTCGCTACCGATCGCTGCTGCTCTCGCTGTTAAGTGTTTCGCTACTGTCTAGCTGCGGCGATCGCGATGCCTTACGATCGGGATCAACCTCTGGGACGGCGATCGGTGCTGACACCCTGAAACTCCTGTCCTGGCAAGCGCCGACGACCCTCAATCCCCATCTCACGGTTGGGTTTAAAGACTGGGATGCGAGTCGGATCACCCTGGAACCACTGGCGACATTTGATCAAGAGGGACAAATGGTCGCCGTGTTGGCGGCGGACGTTCCCACGCTGGAAAACGGCGGAGTTGCGGCAGATGGCTTATCGGTGACCTGGACGTTAAAACCGAATCTGAAATGGTCTGATGGTCAGCCATTTTCGGCGCAGGATGTGGTCTTTACCTATGAGCTGATCGCCAATCCAGAGACGGGTACGACCAATGCCGGAATGTATGAGACGGTCGATCGCGTCGAGGCGATCGATGACACCACCGTCAAAGTTCACTTTAAAGCTCCGAATCCTGCCTGGTCGTTGCCCTTCGTCGGCGCGGCGGGGTCGATTCTGCCTGCCCATATTTTCGCGGACTACAACGGCGCGAACCTGCGCGAGGCAGCGGCGAACCTGATGCCGATCGGGACAGGGCCCTATCGTGTGGTGGAGTTTAAGCCCGGTGATGTGGTGGTCTATGAGCCGAATCCGCATTATCGCGAGGCGGACGTGCTGGCGTTTACGCGGGTCGAGATTAAGGGTGGTGGTGATGCGACGTCGGCGGCGCGGGCGGTGTTGCAAACGGGTGATGCGGATTTAGCGGATAATTTGCAGGTGGAACCGCAGGTGCTGGCGCAGCTTGAAGCCGGTGGCCGGGGTCAGGTGGTGGCGAGTTTTGGCCCGTCGTCCGAGCGCTTGGAATTTAACTACACCGATCCAAATCAGGTGAATGAGGATGGAATTGCCTCTACGCTGAAATTTCCCCATCCATTTTTAACGGAAGCACCGGTTCGGGAGGCGATTTCGCTGGCGATCGATCGTGAGATGATCGCGACCCAGCTTTACGGTAAAGCGGGACAGGCTACGGGGCTGGTTTTGATCGATCCGGTGCAGTATCGATCGCCTAAGGCTGAATTTACGTTCGATCCAGACCAGGCGATCGCGGTGCTAGAGGCGGCGGGCTGGACGGATAGTAACGGCAATGGGACGCGGGATAAAAACGGGGTGGAGTTAACGTTGGTGTTCCAAACGTCGGTGACACCGGTGCGCCAAAAAACGCAGGAAATCATCAAACAGGCGTTAATGGCGATCGGGATTGGGGTGGAGTTGCGTAGTGTGGATGCGAGCGTGTTGTTTTCGGGCGATCCGAGTAACACCGATACACTTCAGCGTTTTTCGGCGGATGTGCAGATGTACACGACGGGAAATTCCAATCCTGACCCGGCGATTTACATGAAAACCTTCACCTGTAGCGAGATTTCGCAACCGGAGTTGGGCTGGGGCGGTTATAACTTTTCTCGGTTCTGTGATCCGGCCTTCGATGTGCTGTGGGATGCAGCTAGCCAGGAGCTTGATTCCGCGAAACGATCGGCGTTATTTATCCAGATGAATGATCTGCTGGCCGATCAGTTTGTCATTGTCCCGTTGGTGCATCGGGCAGATGCTTTTGGGATGAGCGATCGGCTTCAGGGGGTTAACCCGACGCCGTGGGATCGCTTGACCTGGAATATTGCGGAGTGGAAAAAATCTGAATAGATCCAATGGATTCAAGTAGCGCAACCATCCTGGTTGCAAGCAAGCTAGAAGCTTGCGCTACGTGGGCTTGTTTTGATCTATTTCGATCGTGCTGAACTGCGCGGCAAGTTGAAACGAGGTTTTCCAGTAGCCCGGATCGCGAACGAGGGCAGGCTGTCCCCGATCGCGGAGGATGGCATCAATCCGCTCAAAGGCGATCGGTAAACGATGGGACGGAATCTCTGGGAAAGCATGGTGCACCGCGTGATAGGGCAAACCCGCCATCAGGTAATTCACCAAAGGCGTTGTCTGAAGATTGCGCGTCGTATAAAGCTGCGTCAAAATCTGCGAGCTTAACCCGTCAGACGCAGCATTCCACAGCCCATAATGCTCAATATGCTCGCGACACTGCGTCATCACCCCCACAACCCGCTCAACCACCAGCCAAAATAGGGCATATTGCAGCAACGCCCCATGAGCCACCACCCAGGCCAGAATGATCGTATGAAAGATCACCATCCCCGCCACATCACCCGCCAACTGCCAGCGCAGACGCGATCGGGTTTTGGCCGCAAACCAGCCGTGATAAATGCCAGCGCGAAAGGTTTTGAGCACAAGACCGATCGCGCCCAATAGAAAAATATCGATCGCCCACTGGTGGCGCACATACCAGCGCGTTAGGCGACCGGCGTGATCATATTCCGCCTGCGTCCACTCGGTGCGCTCGGGATCATCGAGCCTGCGACCGTTCCAACTGTGATGCAGCTTGTGCAGCTCGGCATACGTCCCCACAGACCAAAGGATCGGCCAAGCGATCACCCGCGCAATCGTCTCATCAAACCAAACCCAACCCGTCAGCGTACGATGTATCGCCTCATGAGTTAGCGTGAGCCAAAAGGTGTAAAAGATCGCCGCGATCGCACTCCAGCCTGCAAACGCCCAGCCGATCGGGAACGTCCAGGCGATCGCCACGCAGCCGAGACACAGAGCACCAATGACCACCACCTGCGTTACGCCCCGCCACGGCGACACCACCGCACAATCGCGCACCGCCTCCCGCAGGTCGCGCACCAGCATATCCATCGCGGGCGGGGTCTGCGGTCTGGGGGGTGGATCGACATCGAAGCGTGAATGCGATCGCGTAGCCTGATTTTCGATCGGTGCGGTCATGATCTAACCCTCGTTGAACAGTTGTAAAGCGTCATAAATTGACAAAAACGATCGCAACGATCGGACAACTCGATCGCGACGATCACTATAGTAAACGTAGGGCTTCACCCCACTTTTAAACCGACTTTAACACCGTGGATATTAACCGCACGGCTCCAGGCATGAAACACATTCTTCTCTGTACAGATGGCTCGGCCTTCTCCAAGGTGTGTTACGAATACACGGCTTGGTTTGCGAAACGACTTCAGGCGCAAGTCGAGATTTTATACGTTTCCGATCGAACGCAAGCGATCGCACCAAATAAACGCGACTTGACCGGAAGTATCGGCATCGGAGCCTATACGGAACTGCTCGATCGCTTTATTGAAAATGAACATGAGAGCGCCAAACTCGAACACGAGCGTTCAAAATTCATCTTGCGTGAGGCGAAAGAATTCTTGCATAACGACGGCCTTGACGACACACTAACCATTCACAGAACGGGAATGCTGGCGGATTCGTTTCATGAGTTCGAGACGGAATGTGATCTGATTGTTTTAGGAAAACGGGGCGAAGCGTCCGAGTTTGCCTCGGATCATTTAGGGTCAAATATGGAGCAGGTGGTGCGATCGAGTGCGAAACCTTGCCTTGTAACGCCGCGTGAATTTCGCCCGATCAAAACTGTTTTGTTTGTGTTTGATGGGAGCCATAGCTGTGAGGAAGCGCTCGCATTTTTAGGCGATTCTGCTGTGTTTACCGATCTCGATTTACATGTGGTGGCGATCGAAAAAAGCGAGCGCGAAGTGGCGGCAACGTCCCTTTTAGAGTATGCCAATAAGTCGCTAACAGCCTCCGGTTTTACGCCGACAATCTCGGTTCTACACGGCGAAACGGAAGCGCAATTGGCGAAATATTCCGAGCAACATCACATCGATATGATGTTACTGGGTTCCTATGGTCATAACCGTATTCGTGAATTTCTGATGGGCAATACGACCGCGAAAATGTTGCGCCATACTCAAGTTCCGATTTTGGTTTTTCATTAAGTTATACGAAATCCGGTTCTGTCTAGGAAAAAGACGAAAGCGTCTATGAGCACTGAGCGGAGTCGAAGTGCGGTGTCCGCCTAGATCGACGATCTAAACTTATACACAGTCGGATTTGGTATTACTGATATTAATTTATCGATAATTCATTCATTTAATCTTGATGAATATCGGTATTTTTTCTAACTTCTGTTCAGAGCCTTTTTATCACATCTCATTACTTCGCCATGATCCAGAATCTTGCCGCTGATGCTGTCGATGGATCAGATTCGCCCGCCGCGATCGCCAAGCCGATCGCGACCCCGATCGCGATATCGCCTGCCATCGACGCCGCGATCGACCGCCTATCGCCCCGCCTCGCCGTGATCGCGCGGGCAAGCTACCAGGATTGGACGGCGGCGACCTGGGATGACTTTTTGGCGATCGCAGGCGAGCAAGAACCCGACGGCTTACCCCAAACCCAAGCTTACTTTTACCAGTCTCAGATCAAACTTGAAATGAATCCTCTCGGCAAAGATCACGGACGATTTAACAACGCGCCGCTGGATGTGGTTAGCCTATTTGCGGCCTTTCAGCAGTTACGCATCGTGCGCTATATCAACACCACCTTACGCAAAACAGGTCAAAAGGAATGTCAGCCCGACGTCTCGATTTATATCGGCGAAGTTGCCTGTTTACCACCGTCCGGAAATGAAGTGATTGATCTCGATCAATCCGATCCACCGAGTCTCGTCGTGGAGATTTCGGCCAGTAGCATCGCGGATGATATCGGTGTCAAGCGAATGCTCTACGAAAATTTGGGTGTGCGGGAATATTGGGTGATCGATACGCGAAAACGATCGCTGATTGCGTTTTCGATCGCCGATGGTCGTAGCGGTGTGATTCGCCAGTCGGAGGTGTTGCCGGGATTGGATCTGGCGATCGTCGAGGAAGCGCTGCGGCGTACGGATGACAATGACGATGCGGCAATTACACGCTGGTTGATTGAGACGTTTAATCGCTAGACACTTTAGAAACTCCGCCGCGATTCGCAGATGATAATCTAGGCATGTCAAGAACTCTTGATCCTTAACCCCTGCACCCTGATCGACCGTTGGTTTACATCAAACAAATCGACCTAACCAACTTCAAATCTTTCGGCGGCACGACCCATGTTCCCCTGACGCCGGAGTTTACGGTGGTGTCTGGCCCGAATGGATCGGGTAAGTCGAATATTCTTGACGCGCTGCTGTTTTGCCTCGGGATCTCGTCCTCGAAGGGGATGCGAGCCGATCGCCTGCCGGATTTGGTCAATCAAAACCAGGCCACACGCAAGGGAACCGTCGAAGCGAGCGTGACGGTGACGTTTGATCTCAATAGTGAATTTCCCCTCGCGCCCGATGGTACGCCCGCGAATGTGGTGGACGCGGCGGCGATCGCTGAAATCGGCCAGGGCGCGGACGAATGGAGCGTCACCCGTCGCCTGCGCGTCACCCAATCCGGTAGCTACACCTCGAACTATTACATCAACGGCGACGCCTCGACCCTGGGCGAACTGCACGAAAAACTCAGCCAACTGCGAATTTACCCCGAGGGCTATAACGTCGTGTTGCAGGGCGATGTGACGAGTATTATTTCGATGAATTTGCGGGAGCGGCGCGAGATTATCGACGAGCTGGCGGGAGTGGCGGCGTTCGATCGCAAAATTGAGCAGGCCAAGCGTAAATTTGAGGCGGTGCAGGAGCGTGAAGATCAGTGTCGGATTGTCGAGCGGGAGTTGGTGGCGCAGCGGGATAAGCTGGCCGACGATCGGATCAAGGCGGAAAAATATAAGGCGCTGAAGGCGGAGCAGCTCGAAAAGCAAACCTGGGAGCGGATTTTGCAGTGGCAACAGGTGCGATCGCAGACGGTGCGGCTGCGGGAGCAGATCGAAGCGGGCGATCGCGAGCGGATTAATTTAAAGGAACAGTTGGCCGGATTAGCCGAGCAGATTGCCCGTGAAATGGTGGAACTCGACGACCTCAACGCCCAGGTGAAGGCGCTCGGAGAAGATGAGGCGATCGAGCTGCAAACACGCTTGGCTCGCTACGAAGCCGACGGGGAGCGTGTTACCCAGCGATGTCAGGAATTGGAAACCGCGATCGCCGATGCCGATACTCGTATCACCCAACTTCAGGCCGAGATGGGTCGCGATCGTGCCCAAATTGACGCATTCGCCACCGAGCAAACCCAGCTTGAAGCCGAGATCGATCGCCAGCAAACGATCCGCGATGTGGCGGCGGCCAACCTCGAACAGCAGCGCGAAACCGCCAGCGAATTGGCCGCGACTGCCGATGCTTGGGTGCGGGAACAGATGCAGTTACGTCGTCAAGCCGACGAACTGCAAGCCCAGATCGCGCCCCAGCAAACCGATCGCGCCCAGATCCAAGAACGCCTCAGCCAAGCCGATCGCCAGTTCACCGAGCTGGACGAAACCCGCGATCGGCTCACCGTCGAGCTTTCCACCGCACGCCGCCAACGCGCCACGATCGCCCGTGAACGCGACGCCGCCCAACAGTCGCAACCACAGCTCGAAACCGAAGCCAACCACGCCGAACGCGATCTTCAGGTACAACAGGACACGCGATCGCGCCTGCTCGACGAACAGCGCGACAAACAGCGCCGCCTCGACAAACTCGAAGCCCGCGCCCAGGCGATGCAGGAAGCCTCCGGCAGTCACACCACCCAGCTTTTACTCAAGTCCGGCATTGAGGGGATTTGCGGGCTGGTGGCGCAGCTTGGGCGGGTGGAAAATGAGTTTCGGGTGGCGCTGGAAACGGCGGCGGGTGGGCGTTTGGGTCAGCTTGTGGTTGAGGATGACTTGGTGGCGGCGACGGCGATTCGGTTGCTCAAGGAGCGGCGGGCGGGACGGGCGACATTTTTGCCGCTGAATAAAATCCGATCGCCGCGAATCAACCTCAACCCCGAAATCAAGCGTGCGCCGGGATTCGTCGATTTGGCGCTGGATCTGATCGACTGTGAGCCGCGCTACGACGATATTTTTGCCTACGTGTTCGGTAGCACGGTGGTGTTCGATTCGCTCAGTAATGCGCGGCTGGTGTTGGGGCGGGCGCGGATCGTCACGCTGGATGGGGAATTGCTCGAAGCCAGTGGCGCGATGACCGGTGGGGCGAGTCAGCATAAAAGCCAGTTGCGCTTTGGGCAAGCTGGGGCGGGGGAACCGCAGGAGTTGCGGGATTTGCGCGATCGCCTCGGGCAAATTGCGGCGGTGCTCGATCGCGGCGAAGTGGCGATCGCCGAGGGGTCAATTCGCGTCAAGGAAACGGCGCGGGCGCTGATGGAGGCGACCCAAACGGCGCGGGATCTCGATCGCGACATCGATCGCGCCGATCGCGATCTCGACTCGATCCAAACCCAGCTCGATCGCGCCATCGCCCAACTGAACCAAACCACCATCGATCGCGACACCGCCCACACCCGCCTCACCGAACTCGATCAAACCCTCCCCACTCTCACCGCCCAGCTTCAGGTCTTTCAAACCCAACTCGCCGAACTCGAAGCTTCGCAAAATCATAGCGAATGGACAGAGTTACAAACCGCGATCCGCCAGCAAGAAACCGACCTACAGCAGCGCGACACCGATCTACAGCAAGCTCGCCAGCGCTGCAAAGACGCGATCGATCGTCAAGACCGTCTGCGCGAACAAATTGATCGCGCCACCAGCCAAATCAACGACCTCCAGCAAACCCAAGCCGACGATAAAATCAAGCTCGCCAACAATCGCGATCGTCTCGCCGGTCTCACCCAACAGATCGAGCAAACCCGCGCCGCGATCGGCCTCGTGAACACAAAACTGCTCGAACAAAAGCAGGCACGCGATCGGGCCGAAACCCAGCTTCGCGATCGGCAAACCAGCCAGCAGCAAATCGAGTGGCGCTTGCAAAAGGAAATCGAAAATCAGGAGGGACGGCGATCGCAGCTCGAAACCCTGAGCAAAGAGCTAGAGGAACGCCAGACCGAGCTACCCGACCCGTTACCGGAATTACCGCAGGCTGTTCGCGATCCGAGCCAGATCGAAGCGTTACAGAAAAGTATCCGCAGTTTGGCGCGGCGGATCGAGGCGATGGAGCCGGTAAATATGCTGGCGTTGGAGGAGTTCGACAAGACTCAGGCGCGGCTTGATGGTCTGAGCGAAAAGCTGGCGACACTGGAAGCCGAGCGCACGGAAATCATGTTGCGGATCGAGAATTTCACGACCCTGCGGGTTCGCGCATTCATGGAAACCTTTGATGCGGTGAATGCGAATTTTTCTCGCATTTTCGCGGAGTTATCCCAAGGCGATGGCTATCTTCAGCTCACGAATCCGGACGATCCCTTTGAGAGCGGGCTAAACCTTGTGGCGCACCCAAAAGGTAAGCCAGTGCAGCGGTTGGCGTCGATGTCGGGGGGCGAAAAGTCGCTGACGGCGTTGAGTTTTATTTTTGCGTTACAGCGCTATCGCCCGTCACCGTTTTATGCGTTTGATGAGGTAGATATGTTCTTGGATGGGGCGAATGTGGAGCGATTGGCGAAGACGATCCGGCGGCAGGCGGAGCAGGCGCAGTTTTTGGTGGTGAGTTTGCGGCGTCCGACGATCGAGGCGTCGATGCGGACGATCGGGGTGACCCAGGCGCGGGGGGCGTATACGCAGGTGTTGGGCTTGAAGTTGCCGAAAAGTGCGTCATGACTCTAGCGTTTGTTGATACGCTTGAGCCATTCATCTAGAGAAATTTCAATCAGCAAGTCTAGGGAATTTGCACGTTCTGGATTTTTGATAATCTTTGCGTAAACCTCTTCAACTAATGGCCTATCCCAACCTCTATGTTTAATGAAATAGTCAACAAAATCTTTTGGAGACTTTTCATTCAATTCTCGACTCCATTTACCACCCCTGAAGTTTTTTACTGCATACCCTCTAATTGAGTGCTGATGAAACTGTTGCACGGTTACAAGATCTTGCGACGTTATTTTCATGCGGCTGATTGCTCGTGAACCAGATAGTCGAATGTTTGGGAGCCAGAGAAATACGTATGGTTCGTTAGCTTTGTTGATTTTCAACTCAGCACATCGATTAGACTTTCCATTACCATATACGATGGCAGAGGGTTCAATAAACTCTTGAATACGATCATCAAAAGCAAGAATAAGTTTGCGAATTTCAAATATTCTAGACTGGTGATGCTCGCTTAATTTGCTCATTCTTCTCCTGAGTTTTAGCGGTGGTGAGAAAGCCTCGTTGTCGATGGTTTTTAAGTGATTGCGAGTAATAAAACCTAATGTATCTGTGAACTGGTACAATGACTCGATATTAGTAAAGCTACAGAAAAATTTTTCTTGCTTGAGAATTTCAAATTGGATAAATTCAAAGTTTAAGATTGAATAAAGCCGATCGGTCAAACTATGCCGATGAAACGACGGCGCGATCGCCAGTAGACGAATCGGCAGCGAATAATCCACCACATCCGCAAACGGCCTCGCCTCAATCAACGCATGAAAATAGCGCGTTAACTGCTGAACAATATACTTTTCCTCCTCATTCTTCAGCTCCAAAACCACCAACGCCCCATCCCGATCCACCGCCACCAAATCACAAAACTGCCCATCGATCGCCAGCTGTCGCGCCAACCACCGCCAGCCAAAGATCTCCTCACCCCGCAACCATAAAAACTCCTCTAAATCCGCCTCCGTCTGGAACCACCAACGATCGCCCGATCGCTGTAGCCTCACCGTTTCTAATTCCATCATCGTTCGCCAACATTTACAAAATCATGTGCATAGCGGCTAAACCTCATTGCGCCCGCAGCAATGCACATCGATCAGTTTATAGCGCTTTCGTTTTCGCCAAGCATTGCAACTCCGACGATCGCAGTGGATATGTTTTTTGATGGGGCGAATGTGGAGTGGTTGGCGAAGACGATTCGGCGGCAGGCGGAGCAGGCGCAGTTTTTGGTGGTGAGTTTGCGGCGTCCGACGATCGAGGCGTCGATGCGGACGATCGGGGTGACGCAGGCGCGGGGGGCGTATACGCAGGTGTTGGGTTTGAAGTTACCGAAAAGTGCGTCGTAGCAAAAAAATAGCTTGCTACCATTCAGTCAAGATGCTTAGAATTGTAGAGACAAAAGCATTGAAGATTTACAACGATAACCCAATGTAATGTGTCTTTAAAAGACTAGCAAGAATCAAGAATTTTAGAGTATTTGGTAATGTTGAGATTTCAAGCGAAGCAGATTGCACGATCTAAAACACCTCACCCATTTTCCCCACAGGTTAAGCTTGCGTATACTGTGAACGCCACGATCACGCGAAATTAAACGACAACCACTTCGAGAGATTAATTGAAATAAATGGAGTTTGAGCGCTATATCCAAAAACTGCCCACGAAAAAACTGAGCCGCGTTAAACGTATTATTCTCCAGACTCTATGGGGGACAAACGGTAACACCTTCCCAAGACCCTGGATCACTTCCCAGGCTTTGCTCGAACAAACACAACAAAAATACTTCGATCGCCGCATTCGTGAACTGCGCGATGATTTAGGCTGCGACCTCGAAACCAATTATGTGAGCACCTTGCAAGACCATGCATGGCGGTTACGATCACCAACCTTGCAGCCACCAAAACCCCGTAGTTACCTGACCGTTCGTCAGAAAGTCGATTTATTTAAACGTCATGATTTTTCCTGCGCGATTTGTGGTGTAACTATTGCCGCAGAAGAGCGAGGATTGCAAGCAGATCATAAAGTTCCCATTTCGCGCGGTGGTCGCCGCGACCTGAACAACTGGCAACCCCTTTGTCAAGACTGTAACGTAGCCAAACGTCGGGCCTGTCAAGGCTGCGATCTTCCCTGTGAGTCTTGCGTGTGGGCATACCCGGAAACAGTGGGAATTCGGACAACGATCGCCTTTCGTGAATCAACCTTGCGCCGACTGGATCGATTTGTCCAAGCCACACGAGGCGATCGCGATGCTATTACAAATGATGCTGTCGATCATTATCTCGATACTGCTGACAGTGGCGATCGCGCAGTCTCGGAAGGCTCCGAAACCGAGGACCAACCATAATCACCCAGCATTAACGCCCGCAGAATACGATCGCCCACAGCTTGCGCCACCGGTGGCGGGAAAGCATTGCCAACCTGACGATAGGCGCTAGTCTTACGACCCGAAAATATCCACTCATCCGGAAAACCCTGCAAACGTGCCACCATCCGCACGGTCAACAGCGGCATCTGTTCATAACCCACTTTTTCACCGCAGAAATCTGCCGCTGGTTCCCGATCGGCAAGACGGTGAGCATTCACGGAGAGCTCTCGCCATGCCCGTTTGGCACGAGTCGGACCTAAATCGGGGCCGCCGTGCTTTTTCGAGCCACCGACGATCGTCGGAGCTAATTGATTCGCCCGATCTCGCCACACTGAAGCACCTGGCCAACCATCCACCGCCATCAAATCATAAAGCCGCTCACCCACAGTCGCGGGTTGAGCTTTGAGTGGATGAGGCCAGGAAAAATGGGAGGCATAGCTGGGCTTGAGCGCCACAAGAATACAGCGTCGCCGATGTTGTGAAACGCCGAAATCGGCTGCATCCAGTAATGTCCAAAAGACGGTGTAGCCTAGCTCATTTAACTGGGATTCCATCGCCTGTCTATAGGGTTCAAAGCGTTGATCCAATAAACCGCGCACATTCTCGAATAGAACTGCTTTCGGCTGAATCTGAGCAACTGCGGCGATCGCGGTGGGAAATAAGTCGCGCTCATCATCTGCGCCCAGTTGCTGACCGGCCCTAGAAAAGGGTGGGCAGGGAACACCCGCCGCGATTAAGTCAATTCCGTCAAATTCTCCCGATCGCTCACGGACAAAGTCCCGTGCATCCCCCTCAATGATTTCGCCCCACAATAGGCCGTGACGCGAATTATTATCGCGCAGGGTTTGGCACGCATGGCGATCAATTTCGACTAACGCATGATGCTGGAATCCGACACGATGCAGCCCGAGCGCTTGACCTCCCGCTCCAGCACACAGCTCGATCGCGGTGTAAGTTTGATTGAATAGGGAGAGCTGCATGGTAACGCGCCCAACAAGGGGAAAAGAGTCAACGCTTCATGGGTAATTGTACAAAAAAGGAGTAGACATCGAACAAAAGCTAACGTGAGTTTTAGTTCCGTCGTCTAACGGAACCGGAAACTCGGTCTCGTCTCTAAAACACCTCACCCATTTTCCCCACAGGTTAAGCTTGCGTATACTGTGAACGCCACGATCGCGCGAATTTAAACGACGATCGCCACCCCCACCGTCGCCCCCTTCGTCTGCGTGCCATGCCCCCCCTCGAAGATCGCCTCAGTTCCGTCCAGCTTGTGCGCTACCTGTGGGTCATCGGTAGCCACGTTGAAAACGCCGCCATCGGAACGACGATCGCCGATCGCTATCAAGTCATAGCGCCCCGAATCTGGATCGATCGCTACCCCGATCGCGCCCCCGATGCCCCCAAAACCCTGCCGCCGGAATCGCTGACCTACCTCAAACAGATCCGCCAACCGCTGCATATTCCCCAGGTGTACGGCTTTTGTGACGGACGCGCTCAGGGCATGGGCGACGTGATGCTGCTGGAAAATGCGCCGATCGACGAACACGGACAGCTCTACCCAACGATCGAAGCGATGTGGTCGCGTGCCAGCTCCGTCCGTCGTGCCTACTGGCTCTCACAAATTCTCGACCTCTGGCAGATCCTCGAACCGCAGAAACTCGCCGCCAGCCTACTCGACCCCGACAATATCCGCGTTCAGGGCTGGCGCGTCTGGCTAATCGAACTCAAACCAACGATCGGCAAACCCACGCCGATCGACCTGGCCTACCACTGGCGACGCTGGCTCGATCGCGCCGACGCCAACGATCCCACCCTGGCACAGCTCCTCGACCTCTGCCAACAGATGCGATCGCAAGCTGACGAATTTGACGCGATTCGCGATCGGCTCGATCACATCCTGTTGGAAGCCGCTGCTCACCAGCCGCTGCGCCTCACCAGCTTTGGGATTAGCGATTCGGGGCCGAGTCGCTTGCAAAATGAAGATAGTTGCTATCCGATCGCCGAAGACATGGGCAGCGCGGGCGAACAGCGTGGAGTGGAGCAGGCCAATCTCGCGATCCTGTGCGATGGCGTCGGCGGTCACGAAGGCGGCGAGGTGGCCAGTCAGTTAGCCGTTAAAACGCTCAAACTTCAGGTCGAAGCCTTTCGTAATATTATTCGGACTAAATCCTTCGTTCCGGCGGAAATTATTCGCCAGCAGCTCGCCACGATGGTACGCGTTACGAACAACACGATCGCCCAGGAAAACGACGCCCGCGATCGGCTCGATCGTGAGCGCATGGCCACCACCGCCGTCATGGCATGGCAGATTGCTCAAGCGCCACCACCAACCCAAACATCCAAGGTGGTATCGATCGCCACGGCATCCCGCACCGCTCCACTGCCCGATCATTCCAACGCCCACGAGCTGTTTATTGCCAACGTCGGCGATAGCCGTGCCTACTGGATTTCTGAGCATTACTGTCAACAACTCACGGTCGATGACGACCTCGCCACCCAGGAAGTCGCCGCTGGAAACTGCCTCTATCGTGAAGCGATCCAGTACGAAGAGGCTGCGGCCTTGACCCAGGCGATCGGCACGCGCGACGGTGCAACGATCGCGCCGGATGTGCGCCGAATTGTGATCGAAGAAGACGGCGTTTTGCTGCTGTGTTCCGACGGCGTTAGTGATAACGACTGGGTGGAAAAATCTTGGAAAGCCTTTGTACCGCCACTGCTGGAAGGCTCGACCACCCTAGAGGCCACGGCGCGAGACTGGATCGAAGTCACGAATGACTACAACGGTCATGACAACGCGACGATCGTGCTGATTGACTGCCGCGTGTCGGAACCCGCGCCGAGCCCGCTGGAAATTTTCGATCCCAAGGCCAGCGATCGTGATCCGCAAACCGCACCTGATCGCGCCGCTGCCGAATTGATCGATCCCTTCGATCGTCTCACCGAATCCTCCCGCGCTCTGCTCTCGATCCCCGCCAATCCTGAAACCGCTGCTGAACCTCCCCGCCGTCGCCGCCCGAAACCGACCCGCGCCCAGCAGCTCAGTGTGGCGATCGCGATCGCCATTTTGGCTAGCCTTGGCGTCTGGTTCAGTCTCAAACCGTTCAGCGATCGTCCTCCAGCGAACCCACCCGCACCGGAGGAGACCGCACCTGCGACTCCTTAATTCGATCTAGCCCGCCGATTTGCGGTTGGTTAGAGCGAATTCAACGGCAACACAGAACCGACCTCACCGCAGTAGCGCAGAACCAAAATGGTAATGTCGTCCGACTGTTGTACCTCTTCGGCAAAGTCAAAGACAGACTGCTGGAGCGTATCGAGGATGACCTGCGATCGGGCATCGTGGGGGGTCTGGTTCAGGATATTGAGCGCTTTCACTTCAGTAAAAAATTCGGTCTTACGGTTGCGAGCTTCGGTCACGCCATCGGTGTACGCGACCAACCGATCTCCGGGCTGAAGCACGGTTTCTGAAATGGTATAGTCAGCCTCCTCACTAACCCCGAGCAGCATTCCCGGCAACACGTCAAGCAAGGTGAAAGGTTCACCATTTCGCTGGATAAAGGGCGGATTGTGGCCACCGTTGACGTAGGTGAGTTTGCCGGTGGGCAGATCCAGCAGTCCAATAAAGAGCGTGACGAACATGCCGCGCTCGTTACTGTCGCAAAGATTGCGGTTAATCGATTCGAGGATCGTCCCCAGCGCCCGAACGCAGGATCGATTTAGGTTTGAGACCTGCAATCGCAGTAGCGTAATCGCCCGAATCATAAACAAAGCCGCCGGGATGCCCTTGCCGGAGACATCGCCGATCGCAATGCAAATCGTGCGATCGTCGAGGCAAAACGTATCGAAAAAGTCACCGCCGACGGCTCGCGCTGGTATGACGGTTGCGGCCACATCGACCTGGGGGCGATCGGCAAATAACGGCGTCGCGTGGGGCAGAATGTTGGCCTGGATTTGGGCGGCGGCTTCGATGTCGCGTCGCAAGACATCGAGCTTTAAGCGTTCTTCGATCGTCTGTAGCGCCACTTTGTCCAGTCGCCGCATCCGGCTCGATAAATCCTGTAACAAGTTTTTAACAATTCCAGGGATTGGGATCAGCTCATCCCAAAAAATTTGCTCGTTGATCACGAGTAACCGGCAGTCAGTTTCGGCTCGCACGTAGGCGGAAACGGGCTTATGCTCAATGATCGACATCTCACCGATACATTCACCGGGCGAAATCGGAAACCCCAGATCTGGCGCGACTTGCAAGCCACGATCGCTATCGAGAAACACTTTTAAACTACCGCTGAGAAGCAAATAAAGGTCGTGATTTTCATCTCCGGGCTTAACGAGAATGTCGCCTTCATAAATGTCTCGGAATGTTCCTTTTGTCAGCAAAGATTGCAAGACTGATCGATCGACATCCTCAAAGAGTGCGCACGAAGCAAGGGTATCGAGATCGGGAGGGGTATCCACGGGTCTAATGACTTGCATAACGCAAGATGGCGGTGCGGTGGCGATGACGGGTGATGCAATGGAGCGATCATCCTAGCAAGGTGCAAGGCGATCCGGACAGCAACCGGGCTTGAAATCATTAACGTCGCCCTAATTTAGGTCGCATCGTCTAACTTCGCGTCGCGTAATTCTAGCTGATCCATTTCGCCTTGCAAACCTTAATCTACGAATAATCACGGCCATGCTTATACAGGATTGTTTAGGCAGAATTTGCACCGGATGTTGCAGTTTAGCCCATGATTAATCGGTTCTAATCGCGGTTCTAATCACGGCCTTTGAGACGCAATTCTAGGGCGGCGCGAGCCTGTTCACGATCGTCAAAATGGACTTTCGTGGTGCCGAGGATTTGATAATCCTCGTGGCCTTTGCCTGCAATCAGCACGCCGTCACCGGGTTGGGCTTCGAGGATCGCGCGTCGGATCGCCTCAGCTCGATCGGCAATGACGATCGCCGTCGTTCCCTCGGGAATACCGGCGGCTACATCATCGAGGATTTGCTGCGGGTCTTCCGTGCGGGGATTATCCGAAGTGACGACGGCTAGGTCGGATCGTTCCGCTGCGATCTTGCCCATGATCGGGCGTTTGGTGCGATCGCGATCCCCACCGCAGCCAAAGACGCAAATTGTCCGCCCTGTCACGAACGGTCGAAAGGCTTTGAGGGCATTTTCGAGACTGTCGGGAGTGTGGGCATAATCAACGATCGCGGCGATATCTTGATCGGGCGTAATCTCGACGCGCTCCATGCGTCCCGGCACGCCGCAAAAATTCGGCAGAGCGGCCACGATCGCTTCCAAATCACCGCCAACGGCTAACACAGACGCGATCGCCGCCATCATATTCTCCAGGTTGTAGCGACCGACGAGGGGCAGCGTAAACGGCAGCGTTCCGGCGGGAGTTTTGAGTGTGCCGCTTGCGCCGGTGGGCGTCAGTTCGAGATCGCTGGCGTAGAAGTCGGCGTCGGGATTATCGAGGCTATAGGTCCAGGCTCGATCGCCAAGGCGATCGATTAATTTACGTCCGTATTCGCTATCACGATTAATCACCGCGCGACCCGTCGCCGCCAGGTACGGCGGTGCAAAGAGCTTGGCTTTGGCCTCGAAATAATCATCGAAACTGGCGTGATAATCGAGGTGATCCTGGGTCAAATTGGTGAAGACCGCGACGTTAAATTCACACCCGAGAACCCGTTTTTGATCGAGCGCGTGGGAGCTAACCTCCATCACGCCCACCGCTGCCCCAGCATCTCGCGCCGCCGCAAGCTGGCCTTGCAGGTCGATCGCAAACGGTGTCGTATGGGTGGCGACATGCTCATATCCCGGCCAGCGAGCGTACAGCGTGCCGAATAGCGCCGCAGAGCGATCGGCGACCTGGAGGAGATATTCGATCAGATGCGTCGTGGTGGTTTTGCCGTTCGTGCCGGTGACGCCAATCATCGCCAGAGCGTCGCTGGGCTGGCTGTAAAACGTGCTGGCAATCAGACCACAGGCTGAGGCCATATCTGCAACCGGGATCACACACTGGCTGTCCGCAGGAACCTTCGTCACGGCCTCTGGTGACACCAACGCCGCGATCGCTCCCGCCTCGATCGCGCTCGGCCAAAATTCACCGCCATCGACCCGCGTCCCCGGCATCCCCAGGAACAGATCCCCGGCTTGGCAAGTTTGCGAGTTTGGGCTTAAGCCTTTGACTTCAGCATCGAGAGCGGCTTGGATTTCCGGGCGATCGGCGATCGTTGCCCAATCGAATGCGGGAATAGCCTTGAGTAAGTCGCGCAAGTTCACGATCGAGTCCTCTCTTTCAGTAACGGCCATAGTGGGTGACGCCTGAGATGCAACAACCCAGGAGCGATCTGCACGTGTCAGATTGTGCCGGATCTTACGAGATTTTGCGCGAATTCGGCGGCTCTAGACATTCCAATTGCCGAGATCCGTAGCCCTAAGCCATCCAAGCAAACTGGAAGTGACGACAAACTGCCGAACTCAAGCATCCTAAGTTTTAGGCAAGCTAGAAGCTTGGGCTACGAGTCTACGTCGCGTCTTGGCTCCTGGAGTATTACCCGAAAAAATCGCCCATTCCAGAAGTCCAACTTTGCTAAAAAGTCGGATTTCTCGCCCTCTCCAGGAACGTTTATGGAGTTGTTGCACTCTTTGCCGATTTAGCTACAAAGCGCCGATCGATTTCTGTAGCCATTTTTCCAATTGCGATCCGCCTAAACGTGGCGACGGACGCGGGATAGGATGTTCCGCCCGATCGGCGTCCCGATATCGCAACACGGGGATCTCGTATTCATAGGCCGCGAACCAATCCTCGCGGGTCGTAATGTCGCGCGTTTCGATCGTCACATCCCCCCGCTGCGTGGCGATATCTTCGAGCTTTTCGAGCAGTCCCTCACACAGGTGACAGCCCGGTTTAGTGTAGAGAATTAAATCCATGCGCTTGATGTTTGTGTTTGTTGAAGGGGCTCGAATTAGCTATAGAAGCGATGATTGCACAAATGACAGCGAGACCCAGCCCTCGAAGATCATGAAGGCCGCCATTAAAATTAGCAGTCCGCGAAACAGAAAGTTGATAAATGCTGCCGACAGATACGGCAATAGCCGCACCCCAATCTGGGCACCAATCACCCCACCGATCCCCAGACATAACCCCGGAATCCACAGCACATTCCCTAAGAGTGCATGACGAATGAGGCTCGATGCTCCGATCGCGACGATCGCCCCTAAACTCACCCGTACCGCATCCTTAATCGGCGTTTTGAGCACCAGCATTTGTAGCGGAACCATAATCACGCCGCCGCCCACACCGAACAAACCCGACAAAACACCCGCAATCACCCCGATGCCGATCGACGGTTGATCGAACCAGGATTCGGAATCGCGATCGGCCTCGTAACGACCCTCTGCCTCTCCTGCACTCGGCGACAGTTTCTGCCGTAGTCCCATCAAATAAATGGCGATGCACTGAAGCCCAGCAAAGGAAAACGCCAACGCGGACGGAGATAAGTTCTCAGCTAAAATCGCGCCGATCTGTGCCGCTGGAATACCGCCGATCGCCAAGCTAAACGATCGACGTAGATCCAGCTTGCCCGCCCACCAGTTGCGTAGACTCCCCGAAATCGAGCTAAACATCACCCCCACCAAGCTCGTAGCCGTGGCCGGAAGCACACCGAACCCCACCGCCGTTAACGCCGGAACCATCAGTAGCCCTCCACCAATTCCGAGCAAGCCCGAGAGCGCTCCGACAAAGAGACCAAGCCCCAGCAAGAGAGCGATTAAAGTTAAAGGCACAGTGAGAACATAAACACGAGGTCGCGACAATTCGGTAGAAACAAGATCGAATTCCTGGGGATGTTTCGTGACAATTCGATCCCGTCAAATCCTGCGACCTATTATCAGGGCTTGAGGACTTTTTTTGAACGAGATTGCAAAGACTTTGAGATTCGTGAGTTTTTCCCGGATTTCTACGCAGATTTTCAGGGTTGAACCATCGCCTTCGACAACGAGAATATGATAGGCAGAAACTTGCGATTTACCCCAGTTTAACTCTCTCGATCGTTCCCATGGAATTAATCCAAGACCTAGTCAACAATTAAACCCTAGGCTTTTGTAGCGGTTGATTCTAGCAAAAGTAAAACCGCGATCAAAATGCTTGGCAAAATCCTTGAACTGCGGAGAAATATCGTCAAATCCCAATATTTTAAGCTCGAAATCTAGACAGATTAGAGGTCGGTGGTATCATGTGCGTGAAACTCTGAAATCTATGCACGAAAGGCAACCTAAACTTATGAGTCAAGCACCTGTCTCTCCGGTGGTGCTCGTGATTCTAGATGGCTGGGGATATCGCCCAGAGACTGAGAATAACGCCATCGCCACGGCCAACACTCCAATTATGGATAGCCTCTGGGAGGTGTACCCACGAACCTTAATTCGGACGTCTGGCAAAGATGTCGGGTTGCCCAACGGACAAATGGGCAATTCGGAAGTCGGTCATCTGAACATCGGTTCTGGGCGAGTTGTCCCACAAGAACTAGTCCGTATTTCCGATGCTGTAGAAGACGGCAGCATTTGCAATAACGCCGCGATCGTCAAACTCTGCGAGACCCTGTCGGCAACAGGCGGAAGACTGCATCTGATGGGCTTATGCTCGGATGGCGGTGTTCACTCCCATATCGATCACCTCCTCGGTTTGATCGACATGGCTAAGGCCAAAGGCTTCGATCGCCTCAGTATTCATGCGATCACGGATGGTCGCGATACACAGCCAACTCAAGGTCTACAAACGATCGCCACGATCCAAAATCACCTCGAACGCACGGGGATCGGTGAGATTGCCACCATCAGCGGTCGCTATTACGCGATGGATCGCGACAATCGCTGGGAACGCGTTGAGAAAGCGTATAACGCGATGACGGGAAATGCCCCGATCGTCGATCAGTCGCCCATCAGCGTGATGAAAAACGCCTACGAGACAAACATTACTGACGAATTTATCGATCCCGTTCGCCTGACCGAAAACACGATCGCACCGGGCGACGCGGTTATCTTCTTCAACTTTCGCCCCGATCGCGCCCGTCAGCTCAGTCAAGCCTTTACCAGCGGATCGTTCAGTGGATTTGATCGCCAGCCGATTGAAAATCTTGCTTTCCTCACCTTCACCCAATACGACCCGCACCTACCGGTTCTCGTCGCTTTTGAACCGCAAAACCTGACGAATATCCTGGGAGAAGTCGTCTCTGATGCGGGCATGAAGCAATTTCGCACCGCTGAAACCGAAAAATACGCCCACGTGACGTATTTCTTCAACGGCGGCAAGGAAGACCCATTTCCGGGCGAAGATCGTCATCTGGTCAGCAGCCCGATGGTGGCGACCTACGATTCGGTTCCGGCAATGTCGGCGGCGGAGGTCACGGTGGTCGCCTCCAAGGCGATCGAGTCGGGCGAGTATGCCATGGTGATCATTAACTATGCCAATCCCGACATGGTCGGCCACACCGGCCAAATGAACGCGGCGGTTCAGGCGATCGAAGCCGTTGATGCCAATGTCGCCAAAATCATCGAAAGTACCGGCAAGCTGGGCGGTACGGTGCTGATCACCGCCGACCACGGTAACGCCGAGTACATGAAAGATGAAAACGGTAATCCTTGGACGGCGCACACCACCAATTCGGTTCCGTTTATCCTGATTGAGGGCGAACGGCGCAAGATTCCGGGACATGGAACGGCGGTCGTGCTGCGAGAAGATGGTCGCCTCGCGGATATCGCGCCGACGATTCTCGATCTGCTCGGGCTAGCGAAGCCGGTGGAGATGACGGGCCGATCGATGATTGTCCCGGCGGAATATGACGTGAAGCAAAACCGGACGCCGGTTGCACTTCACGTTTAGCATGGCTTAACGTTATTTAAGCCATGCTGGTTTCGCCACCTTGGCTTAAGCGACGCTCATCTAAGTCGCGCTGGCTTGCTTCCATCCCGTTGTTTGCGCGAATGGCTTGTCAAGCTACCACAAAGTTAATACACTCAAAACTTGGGCTAACGTCAGATTTTGTGTTGAATCCATGAGGGATAACGGCATCGAAATCGGCGAGCGATCGCCACGCAGTCGTTGCCATGTTGAAGCATTCTGACCGCATCCCAGCACTGAATCCCTTTTTAGATCGTTTTCGCGAATTTAACCTATGAACGCCTCTGTCATTTTTCAAGTTCTTTGGACGGGATCAGCCCTCGGACTGATTGCCCTGGTGATGCTCCACAGCCCGAAAGGCGACGGCATTGGCGCGATCGGCGGTCAGGCGCAACTATTCAGCAGCACGAAAAGCGCTGAAACAACGCTCAATCGGATCACCTGGGTTCTGACAACACTATTTCTAGGTACGACGCTCGTACTTGCAGCAGGCTGGGCTTAGGCTTGAGATGGTGCGATCGCCGTGTAAGTGCGTTTAGCGATCGCTCAATACGACATTTAAATTTTTCCAGCTAAAACGGCGAAATGTATGCGGTGCATCTCGCCGTTTTGTTGTGTTGATCGAATGTTGATCGAACGCCTCAAGCCTCGCCGGATAAAGGCATGAAACGATTGATGCTCCCCTGATTTCTTCTATGTCTCTTGACGATCCTCCGGCGGTTGCTTTTCTTTGGGGTGCTTTGCCTCTGCATACTGTCGTAGCATCGCGATCGCGTAGGATGTGCCGATCCGCGTCGCTCCCGCAGTCAGAAGATCGATCGCAAATTCAAGATCCTGAATCCCCGCCGCCGCTTTGATCCCGATTTGATCTTTGGTGAGGGTCTTCAGTTGGCGCACCGTTTCTAGGGTGACGCCGCCATTCCAGCCCGTGCCGGTCATGATGTAGCCCGCTCCAGCATCGATGCAAAGATTCACCGCGAGAGCTAACTCGTCTGGGGTCAGTACATTCGTCTCCAGGATCGCCTTGACCAGCACGTTAGACTCTTCGCAAATTTCCGCGATCGAGCGATAGACCTCATTTGTCTGACCCTGTTTGAGCTGCGCCAGATTGATCATCACATCCAGTTCCGTCGCGCCGTTGTCCACCGCTTCGAGCGCTTCGTAGAGCTTTGCGCTGGCGGTCGTCGCGCCGGTGGGAAAGCCGATGACGGTGGACACTGCGGTTTTTTTTCCGTGGAGGCATTCCGTCGCGAGGCGAACCTGAGCCGGATAGACGCAGACCGAGGCGAATTGAAACCGATCGGCTTCGGCGCACCATTGGCGAACGTAGTCATCGGTAGCTTGGGGATTGAGTAGAGAATGGTCGATCGTCGGGGCAAGATCGACGTCAGTGATAGAATCGCGCGACATGAGAGATCCTTGAGGTCAACATTGATGAGTATCGTGCAGAACGCGACGCAAGACCGCTAGCAATCGTGGGTAATTCTGACGATCGCAGCGCGATCGTCAAAACCGCCAGAACGATAGAATATCAAGACAAACTAAAACTTTTATCGAATCGCCGTAGAGGATCGAAGCCTTGGAGAACGTCAAGCCAGATTGGTTACGGGTCAAAGCACCGCAGTGGGAACGTGTCGGCAGCGTGAAGGAAATCCTGCGTGACCTCGATCTCAATACCGTATGTGAAGAAGCATCCTGCCCCAACATCGGCGAATGCTTCAATCGCGGTACGGCGACGTTTTTGATCATGGGGCCAGCCTGTACTCGCGCCTGCCCCTACTGCGATATCGACTTCGAGAAAAAGCCCCAACCCCTCGACCCCGCCGAACCCCTCAACCTAGCCGAAGCCGTGCGTCGGATGAAGCTAAATCATGTGGTGATCACCTCGGTCAACCGCGACGATCTGCCCGACGGTGGCGCATCCCAGTTTGTGCGCTGCATCGAGGAAACGCGACGCGCCTCGCCGGGAACCACGATCGAGGTGCTCATCCCCGATATGTGCGGCGACTGGGATGCTCTGGCCGTGATCCTGGCCGCGAAACCCGAAGTCCTGAACCACAACACGGAAACCATCCCGCGCCTCTACCGTCGCACCCGTCCCCAAGGCGACTACCAGCGAACCCTCGAACTCATGCGCCAAACGCGCCGACTGCTGCCGTCGGTGTATACCAAATCGGGGATTATGGTCGGCCTGGGTGAGACGGATGAGGAAGTGCGCGAGGTGATGCGCGATCTACGATCGGTCGATTGCGATATCTTGACGATCGGTCAGTATCTCCAACCGACGCAAAAGCATCTCGGCGTGCAGGAATTCGTGACGCCGGAACAGTTCGAGGCGTGGCGGGTGTATGGCGAAGAGATCGGCTTTTTGCAGGTGGTCTCGTCGCCCCTGACGCGCAGCTCGTACCATGCCGAACAGGTACGATCGCTGATGGAACGTTATCCGCGCGTATCGGAGCCGATCGCCGCTTTGTAAACCGCTAGCAGAAATAACCGTAACGGTTGGTAGGGCTGGTTGTTGAGTTTTTTTGACTTATCTGCCAGCCTTTTGAGTACGAATTAGGAATACGCCACAATGGAGATGGGTCTAGTTTTACAGCATTCCACGAGGTCGCCATGTTCTCCAATTCAGTATCCAAGGATCGACTCAAAACGGAATTGGTCGGCCATGAAAATCGCTTGCGTAATTCCTACATTCTCTGCGCCCTCGCCTTTTTTGGCTTCTGCGGCATCCATCGGTTCTATAACGGCAAATTCGCCACCGGCGTCCTCTGGTTCCTGACCCTAGGGCTATTCGGCATTGGGCAATTCGCCGATATTTTGTTCATTCCCGGTATGGTCGATTCCTACGAAGCGCGTCTGCGGCGCAAGCTCGGTTATGGCGCGGGTGCGATTCCGCTCAATGCTGGACAGGCCGCGATGCTCGACGATCGCGCCTCTAGCGACCCTCGCACCAAAGACGAAAAAATCGTCGCGTTGATTGAAGCGGCACAGCGCCATGGCGGAATGCTCTCGGTCACCCAAGCGGTACTCGAAACGCGCCTGGGATTCGATGAAGTGGAGACACTGCTGCGCGAGCTGGCGAAATCAGAATACGTCGAGATGACGAACGATATGAACACCGGGGCGATCGTCTACCACTTCGTCGAAATTTAGGACAGTTGCGGTGATGATCTCCGAAGCGGATGCTAGACTCTCCAAAAACCGGGTTTCTATGGTTCAGTCTTCAGCCTTCACCGACATACTGTAGAAACTCGGTTTCTAGGTTGGATCGTCAACCCTAAAGCTAGACCGTAGCGTTCACTTTACCGACGTTCTCCTCCCATTTACGCGGCTCGCTCGCGCGGCGAATATTCCGCCAAATTTGCGTTGCGGCCAGGGTTCCATCCGCAACCGCGATCGACACTTGGTTAACCCCCTGCTTGAGATCTCCGAGGGCAAAGATTCGATCGTGGCTAGTTTTCATCATGTCGTTCGTCACCAGGTTTTCGCCGCTCCACTCCAGACCCTCAATACCCTTGAGATATTGATTGTGGTAGATCGAACCCATGCTGATGAGACCCGTAGACGCTTCCACCATCGTCCCGTCAGTCAGTTCAATGCCGCTCATTTTATGGTTCTCGCCGTGGATTTTGGCGATCGGCGCTTCATAGAGCGGATAGCCATGATCCGCCAGTTTCTGCTTCGTCTCATCGCTGACTTCGCATAACCCGTGAGTCAGGACAGAAATATACGGCGTAAACCAGTTCAGCACAAAGGCCGCACCGATTTGACCTTCGGTATTGGCAATCAACACCGCCTTTTGATCCCACATATCAAACCCATCGCAAATCATGCAGACATGCAGCGTATAGCCCGCATAGTCGTAGACGTTTTGCATGTTTTCGAGCTGGGGCAGCACATCGATGACACCCGAAGCGGCGATCAGGTATTTACTGCGAAATACTGGATAGGTGCTGTCTTTTTTGCCGACTTTGACTCGTACCGCCAAGGTATCACCTTCGTCGGTCACCTCTTCCACATAGCCGCGCAGGTGATCTGCGCCCCACTCGATCGCCTGTTTTGTACTGTGGTTGAGAATGTCACGACCGGGCGTATCGGGGTCGAGACCGACATAATTTCGCAGATCCTGCATCCAGAGCGATCGCCCCTTGCCCTTTTCCACAATCAGGCATTTCAGGCCGTACCGCGCCAGATAAATCGCCGCCGACAGTCCGCCCATGCCGCCCCCAACGACGATCGCGTCGTACACCGTATCGAGGCGAGTCTCAATATTTTTGCTTGATAATTTCATAGCGGCTCCACGGAAAGGAACTTGACATGCTCCCCGGACTCTAAGTCCGAGGATTCTAAAGCTAGGCGAACAGACTAGACGGCTGCTCTACTTTTTGGCTGAATGCGTCAGGTAAGCAGAATGGACGATCGGTTAGATGACGCCGATCCCATTAAAACGCGAATAAAACACAAAATCTTAGAACGAGTTCTCGAACACGATCTCATCTAAGGGAAGCTGACCCGGTTTTTGCCACGGATCTTTCGTCCCTTTACCGATCGCCACCATCGGCCCCAAGACATAATCATTCGGCAACTTCACCAGTTCCGCGACCTTCTCAAGATCAAACCCGATCATCGGACAGGATTGATAGCCCAGCTCTTGCGCGGCCAACATCAACGTTTGCATCGCCATGCCGATTGATCGTTGTGCTTCATCGCGTTGTAGCCACTCGCGCCCCTCATGGAACGGCCCCATCCAGCCCACTAATAAATCAGCGACCTCTTTCGGCGCATTCACCCAGTAGCGTTCCGGGCTTTTTTCCCAGGCTTTCACATCCGCCGCGAAGAGAACCAGCAGCGACGCATCGGTCATTTGCGCTTGATCATTGCCGAATTCTTGACGAATTTGAGCCCGGAGTGACGGATCGCGCACGATCACAAAACGCCAGTGCTGAATGTTAAAACTCGTCGGCGCTTGAATCATGGCTTCGAGCAACTGGCGCTCTTCGGCCTCGGTCATCGCGTGTTCGGGGTCGAAATGCTTTACCGAACGACGGGTATAGATTGCGTCAATCGTATTCATAGTTGTGGAGTGGGGAAACGATTGTTGATGCTGATGTTTGGCAATGCTGCTTTGTTAACGCTGTGGGTCGTGCCGTTCGATCGCGACGCGGTTTCCATGAATTAGATCAGGAAACGACAGCTAAAAAACAAGGCAAAGAAGAACAGCCATGAGGTATCTTCTTTGCCTTTTGCCTGGGTTTGGAAAGTCAGGATTGAGGGTCTCTAGCCGACAATCTAGCCGACAAATTCACGAACCGGCGCCGACACACCCGCAGGCTCTTCGCCCTTGAGGTAAGCCAACATCGTGTCAGCGTCCGACACTTCAAACGGATCGGTCGGGCAGTTATCCGAGAAACCGGCTTCAGCGAAGACTTTCTCGATTTTGCAATCGTTGACGAGCATCGAGTAGCGCCACGAACGGGGGCCAAAGCCAAGGTTGTTTTTGTCAACCAGCATTCCCATTTTGCGGGTGAATTCGCCGTTACCGTCGGGCAGCAGCGACACGTTTTTCGCGCCGACTTGCTTGCCCCATTGGAACATCACGAACGCATCGTTCACCGACAGGCAGATGATTTCATCGACACCTTGCGCTTTGAACTCTTCAAAAAGTTCTTCGTAGCGTGGCAGGTGGTTGGAGGAACAGGTCGGGGTGAACGCGCCGGGGAGCGAGAACAGGACGACTTTCTTACCACCAAAAATATCTTGGGTTGTTTTGTCTTCCCAGCGGTAAGGGTTCGGTCCTTCGACGGATTCGTCGCGGACGCGGGTTTTAAAGACGACGTCGGGTGCGCGTTCGATAACGGCCATGATTACCTCTTGGTTTCGATCGATAACTTTTGGGAGCATTCGAGCCCGTTGACGCTTTCACAGAGACAACGAAACTTTGCGCTTCACTCAACTCAGAATAATTCTAAGATAGAATTAAGTCAAGTAAAAAAAATACTCTTGTTTGAGAAATAGTTAAGACAACGCACAAGACGAATTTGAGTGCGCTACGGTGATAGGCAAAATCACTCAGTTTGGCTCAATCCTGTCGCCGACTTGAGTCGTCGTGACTCAACTTTGATTCAAGCGTGACTCACCTGTGATTCAGCGATTCGGAATCATGGCCCCGAATCGTGTTAGCCGTTACCTCGGAGCCCACCCATGCAAAACCACGCCGATCAAATCGTCCATGCACTGAAAGAAAAGCGGCTTCGGGTGACCCCCCAGCGATTTGCGGTGTATGCCAACTTGCTCGATCGCACCGATCACCCGACCGCCGAGCAAATCCTCGGCGACCTCAATCGCGACGCGCCGATGTCCTCGCAGGCGACGGTCTACAGTTCGTTGCAGGCGCTATATCAAGCGGGCTTGGTGCGAGAAGTTTTGCTAGAGGAAGGCGTGCGCCGCTACGACGCCAATGTCGCGCCCCATCATCATTTTCGTTGCGAGACCTGCGGCACGATCGAAGATATTGCCTGGGATGATATTCGTGATCTGAGCGTGGGTGGATTACGACCGGGCTTACAGGTTGAACGCTACGAAGTTACGGTCTATGGGCATTGTGAAGCCTGCACTAAGGCTCATTCGGCATAAAACTGACAACGAACGTGGAGGGCGCATCAGACTAGCTTGCTAGCAATGCCCGTTGAAGCGTTAAGCCAAAAAGTAGAGCAGCAGCCTAGTGCAGCGTCAGGCCAAAGATTTCGGGTTGAGCATCTCTGAAATGCTGCTTCATAAGAGTCTTACTCGGATCGTCTAACCCTAAATTTAGCCGTTGACAAAGCACTAGGGGCTGTCATCAATTAAATTGCAGCCTTAATTCCGTAAGAGTTTTAGCCCCTTTTTTTGGTTGGGTCGGGCGTTCAACAGCTTACCCCGTAAGGGGTCTGGTGCTAATTGATGACACGCCCTAGTTTGTTCCGCCTAGCTTGAGAATCCTCGGACTTACAGTCCGAGGAGCATGTCAAATCAGCCAGCGAGACTGGGAAAGGTTACTCGGCGATCGGTTCGAGTTCAAAGTCTTGAAAATGCGCCCGAAATTTTTTCTTCTCGTTCACCTGAAACTGCACCACGACGGGCATGTTCGGGCTAATCGGGCGACCCTGCCAAGTGTCGAGAACTTTGACCACTTCGCCTTCGCTACCTTGGGTATCGAACGGTTGATTCCGATGTTCGGGATGAATGTACACCACAACCGAATCTTTAACGCGAACGCGTTGACCTACCTCAATCGACATAAATCTACTGGATTTCTCTAAGTTGAACAGCGGTATATGCGGCGATCGCGTCAAACTCGCCCAACCATTGAATAGATGAGGTGAGGGACTGGGCGATCGCTGTCGCGTCGATTGTGTTGGCAGCACCTAAATAGTGCGGAATGCACGCGATCGACACGACGAAACATAGGACATCATCCCACGGATTTTAGAGTCTCGGGATGCGAACCCGGTAATGATCGTGGGGGCAATGCTGAAGGACAAGCTGAGAGTTCATGCGGACAAGTCTTCGTCAACCTAGCACCAGCGTCTAGCTTTGCTTTGAGTCAATTTGCGTTGAGTCAATTTGCGTTGAGCCATTTTGCTTTGAGCCAATTTGCGTTGAGCCAATTTGCTTTGAGCCAAAAGGCCAGAGTGTGTGGCGGCACTCCGCGATTTTACGGGCTGATTATTCGCGGTTCCCTGCTCTGGGGCGCTACAGTGCAACTGAGCTGCACCCGATCAGAGTGAGCATCTACCAATTTCGCGCGATGGTTTCTCGGGGATATACCCGAATCTGAAGCCTCAGCGTGACGATTCCCAGGGGATCGGAAACCCAAAGCAATCGGGTTTCGTCCGTATAAACCAGTAGTCAATTCAGAGAAAATACTCATGCAGCAAGTGACAGGACGGAACACGGCAAAGCGTAAACAGATCGTTGAGGATTCCAAAATTTTCGATGAGCGTGACTATCTGGCGCTGAATCCTGATGTAGCGATCGCCGTTAATGCCGGTGAAACTGATGCCCTGTCGCATTTTGTGCGCTTTGGTTGGTCGGAAAGTCGATCATTTAGCCGCTTTTTTGACGCTCAAACCTATCTCGCGGCTCACGATGATATTGCGGCTGCGGTCGCGATCGAGGAAACCAGCGTTAATGAGCATTTTTTCCGCTTTGGCTTCAGTGAAACGCGTCAAGTCAATGCCCTGTTTAATTTTGACTATTATCTGAATGCTCAGTCCGACGTTGCTGCTGCTGTGGAAGCGGGTAGCACGACCGCGCTCCAGCATTTTTTCCAGTTTGGCATCGACGAAGCCCGTAGTTTTACGTCCTATTTCGGCGCAATCCTCAACAGTGAATCGTTCCAAAGCCTGTTCCAAACGGAAATCGGGGCAAGTTTTGATGTCCAGAGTGCCAGCCAGCTTACCGATGAGCAGGTGATTGACCTGGTAACGAGTCTGGGCGATCGAGCGATCGACTTTGACTATTACCGCGATCGGCATGGCGTCAGTCTCCAGGACTTTTTCGGTCTACCGGCGATCGAGCTAAGTAACGATCAGATTCGCGCTTTTGCATTTAATCAGGGCGCGGAAATCGGTCTAGCGCGGACGTCGGTCAACCTCGATGCTTATGCGGCGACCTATTCGACCCAACTAATCGAGTTTTATGGCGCAACAACGATCGAAGACGTGACCGAAAGCGAGATCGAAAGCTTCGCGATCGGCGAGGGTCTCGGTCTCGGACTGGACGTGACGGCGTTTCTCGATACGGCCTACTATCGCAGCCAGTATGGCGCGGCGATCGCGGCCAGCTTCGGCGCGGAGTTTACCGACAGTCAGCTTGTGGGGTTTGTCTTTGGCGACGATGCACCCTACATCGACACGGACTACTATCAACAGCTTTTCGGGCAAAACGTCACCGCTGCGGGTGAATTGGTGGCCGACCTCAGCACCGATGACCTGCGCCGCTATGCCCTGACGGAAGGGTTCAACGTCGATACGCCGCTGTCACCGTTTAATCTCGAAGCCTGCCGCAGCCAAAATGGCGAAGCGCTGGCGCAGTTTTACGGCGTGGCTGAAGTTGCAACGCTGAGTCAAACGCAGATTCATGATTTCCTGGTGAGCGACGCCTGGGCGTTTGGCATTTCGATCGCCGATTTCACCGATGCCGCTGCGGTGGAACTGTTCCGATCGCAAAACCGCGACGCCCTCGCCCAGCGCTACCAAGTGGCGATCGATGCCGTTAGCGAACTCAGCGCCGAGGTCGTGCTCGATTTCCAATTTGGCGGCGCATCGAGCGCGATCGATTTCGACTACGTGCGATCGACCTTCAACGGTGACGCCCTCGCCGCGTTTGGCACGGCCAGTGTTGCCCAAGCCACCGACGCGCAAATTCTCGACTACGTTTACAGCCAAACCACCGCGATCGCCAGTACAGACCTAGCGCCGATCGACGTGCGGGGCTACCGATCGCGCTACACCAGCGAAATCGCGACAGCGCTGAATATTTCCACCTCTGAGGTGCTGAAACTCGATCGTCGCGAGATCGAGTCGTTTATCTTCAGTGAGGGCGCAAGTCTGGGTCTGGAGCTGGCCGAGTTTACCAACTTGAGCTATTTCCGATCGACCTATAGCGCGGCGATCGCCCAGTCGTTCGGCATCGAAGTTAGCGCCGTTAACGAACTGAGCGCCACCGATATCACCGGTTGGTACGTCAACGAATCGCGCGATCTGAACATCGACTTTTTGCGCTACCAAATCGAATCGCTCAGTGTCGGGCAACAGGCGCAACTGTTCTCCAGCGTTGGACTTGAGTTTGACGCCACTGCGTTTATCACCACCGAGCAAGTCACGACCCTAGCCTACAGTTCGGAGTTTTCCGCGCTGTTCCAAACCGAAGATCTGCAACTGTCGGTCATCAATGTTGACGCCTACGTCGAAAGCAACGTAGAGGTTCTGTATAAGTTCTACTTTGGCTCTGAGGTTATCCTCAGCGAACAGACCCGTAGCACCAAGCGTACGGCGGGCGGCTTCAAGATTTCGACCAAAAAGACGAAGAAATCGACCAAAAAGAACACCAATAAAGGCACAAAGGGAACCAAGAAAACGCGCAAAACCCTGAAAAATTTCGCCGCGACGCTGAAAAAGCTGAAGACGAAAAAGGGCGGCACAGGCAAAAACACCAAGAAAACTAAGAAAACCGCCACGGTCAAAAACACCAAGCAAACTAACAAGACGAAGAAAACCGGTGATGTCACGATCGTTGAAAGCGTGGACGAGACAACGGTAACGACAACGACGGTCACGGTAGCCACAGAGGTGACGATCGAGGCCAAACTCGAAGCCGTCAGCCAACTCTCGCGCGAACAGGTCATCAGCTTCATGTTCGGACGCGGCGCTAAGACCGGAGTCGAAACCGCCGAATTTATCGAAGTGGATTTCCTGCGTCATGCCTTCGCGTCGGAGCTGCTCGCCACCTACGACGTTTCCACCACGAAGGAAATCGACGATCGCCTCGTGATCGATCTGGTCTACGGCGGCCTATCGGGCGATATCGACTTCGCGTTTTATCGCAACGCCCACGCAGCCGAACTGACCGCGACCTACGGCCTCGCGATCGAGCAAATCACCGATACGTTAATCCTCGAACACGCCTACGAGTTTGGGGTTGATCAGGGCTTGGCGTTGGCCTCGTTCGATCAAGAGGCCATCCTCTTGGCTCAAACGGCGACCACCGATCCGGCGATCGACCCGGCCACCGATCCGGCCACCGACCCTAACGTTGACTCCAGCGTGAACGAAGTCCCGGATGAAGCGACTGTTGATAGTTTCTCGCTCGGTGATTTTGTCGATGTGGACTTCCTGCGCGAAAACTTCGAGGCAGACTTGCTGACGGAATATCGCGTGCAAAACGTCTACAACGTCGGCAAAGCCGAAACCCTGGGATTCATCGAGGGACGCGGTCGCACCTTTGGCGGCCTAAATCTATCGGCGGCGATCGACTTCGAGTTTTATCGCAGCACCTACGCCGCGCAAATCGAAGCGAATACCACCACGATCGACACCGACCAAAGCGGCACGATCGACGATCTCGAACTGTTCGACTACGTCACCGACGCCGGTTTAGAACAGGGTCTCAATCCGTCGAAGCTCGTGGACTTTGCCACCTATCGCGCCGCAGGTTCCGCCTCCGCTCAAGCGCTCTTGGCCTACTACAGCAAAACAAATATTCAGGAAATCACGTACCGTGAAACCCTAGAATTTATGTTTGGTGCAGGCTTAGAGCAAGGGTTTGCGCCGTCGAGTGCGATCGATCTGACCGCTATTCGCACGCAGCAAGCCTCCTCGCTCGTCGCGTTTTATCAGGTCAGCAGCATCGAGCAAGTCAGCCTGACCCAAACGTTTAACTATGCGTTTGGTGCAGGGTTTGACGAAATCGGCGCGGCGATCGCGAGCTAAAACCGATCAGGGATAAGTGCATGGCCATCTGGCAACCGGGATATCGCCTCGCGGGCGGAAAGTACACGATCGAGCGCGTGTTGGGTGAAGGCGGCTTTTGCGTCACCTACCAAGCGCGAGACACCACCGATCGCCCGGTGGCCATCCAAACGCTCAACACAGAACGCAGCCAAGCGCGGGAGCTGAACCTGTGGCAGCAGCACCTCGCCAACACCGCGCTACGGTTGGCGCAGTGTCGCCATCGGCATATCGTCGGGGTCGAAGAATTCGTCCTCGATGGGCTGCGGTGGTGCGTGGTGATGGAGTATTTGCCCGGTGGCAGTCTGGATGCGATCGTCGAGCGTGATGGGGTGTTACCCGTTCCGCAGGCGATCGCCATCATTGAGCAAATCGGCTCGGCGGTTGCTTTAATACACGATCGCGGCTTGCTGCACCGCGACATCAAGCCGCTGAATATCCTGACCCGTGGAAACGGGGAGGCCGTGTTGATCGATTTTGGCTTGGCCTCGCCGTTTCAACAAGACGTCGTCGAAATCCAGGAAGATTACACCTCACGCGGGTTTGCGCCGATCGAGCAATACGATCGGCGTGCCAAGCGCGGCGCGTATACCGATGTCTACGGGCTGGCGGCGACGCTGTATTTTCTCGTGACGGGCGAGATTCCCCGATCGCCCCTCACCCGCATTCGCGATCAGCAAAACGGTCGCCCCGATCCCCTGGTCATGCCATCCGACTACTGCACCGATCTGCGTGAATTGATCGAAACCGCAATTCTTAGCGGCCTCGCACTCCAGCCAGAAGATCGCCCACCGACGATCGCCGCCTGGTTCGATCAGCTCGGCCTTGCTCTGCCATCCCTCACTTCCAGCGATTCGCCTCTCCCTCCCGTGGCAACGCCCAACACCGATCTCGATCCCCAGGCGGAGCCCTACGCCTCGGCGATCGGCTTACGGTTTGAAGCACTGCGATCGGCGCTGGAAACGGGACGCTGGAAGGAGGCCGATCGCGAAACGGATCGGTTGTTGCAGATCGCGACGGGGGTAAAATCGGGCGCGATTATCACGATCGAAGACATCGAAAATATTCCCGGTCGCGACCTACGGACGATTTCGAGCCTGTGGAATATCTACAGCAGTGGCCGGTTTGGGCTGGCATATCAGGCGCGACTGTGGCGATCGCTCGATCAGAATGGCGATCGGTTTGCATCGGTCGTGGGCTGGTCGGTGCAGGGACGGTGGCGCAGCTATGGCGAGCTCAGTTTTCGGGCGGATGCTCCGGCAGGACATTTGCCAACCTGGGGGCGACGCGGCAAGCTCTGGGGCGCACTGTGCGATCGGCTAGAAGCTTGCAAGATCGGACAACACGAAGGCGATTAAGCTGGATTACTTCAAACCTTTGAGGTTTTCAAAACCTCAAAGGTCTCGCGCCCCGTGATTTATTTATTGACCCGTGATCTGTATCGTTCCAACGCTCTGAGTAAACCCTGGAATTAACGGCTTCAAAAAAAGTCCCGTGATAGCATGACGGCGTTCGTCCCTCACCCACCACCACCCCTATGGCTTGGCAACGCCCCGACGATCGCGATCGCGATCGCATCCGCCCCGTCCGCTTTGAATTCGATCTCTCCACCTCGCCCGCCAGTTCCGTCCTGGCCTACAGTGGCGAAACCAAGGTGCTGTGCTGCGCGACGATCGAACCGGGCGTGCCGCGCTTCCTCGAAGGCAGCGGCCAAGGCTGGCTCACGGCGGAATATCGCATGTTGCCCGGAGCCACCTCGCGACGCCACCCGCGCGAATTTCTCAAGCTCTCGGGGCGCACCCAGGAAATCCAGCGCCTCATTGGTCGCAGCCTCCGCGCCGCCCTCGATCTCCAGGCTCTCGGCGAGCGCACCATTTATATCGACGCGGATGTCCTGCAAGCCGATGCAGGCACGCGGACAACCTCGATCGTCGGCGGCTGGGTGGCGCTCTCAGATGCGATGAATCGCCTGGTGGCAGCGGGAGAGCTGGAAAAATCGCCGGTCACGCAGGCGATCGCGGCGGTGTCGATCGGCATGATCGAACAGGAAGCCTTTCTCGATTTGAACTATACCGAGGATGTCGCCGCGTCGGTAGATTTTAACGTGGTGATGAACGACAAACTGGATTTAATTGAAGTTCAGGGAACAGCAGAAGAACAGAGCTTTAACCGATCGCAACTTGGCGAAATGTTAGATTTAGCTGAAATTGGCATCCGAGAACTTTTCACTCTTCAAACTGAAGCATTAGCAACACGAACAATATAATAAATTGCAAATACTTTTACGCTGCTCCGCATCATAAATTTCATCAATCCTGTTAACGTTGTGAACTTCAATCTCCTCCATCCGATCCTCGGATTTATGTTTCAAGACGAATTTTTAGAAGAGCTAAAAACTCGTTTAATCAGCTTGGCTGGCGATATTCTCACGACTCTCCCGTCCATACTAATCGCACTCGTTATTTTATTCCTGACTCGCTATGCCGCGATGGCGGTCGAGCATACGATTTCAGTGATGACCAGCAAGTTTGTTTACAGCAAGTCATTAAGGTCATTATTCATCCAGATCGGTCGCGTCGCTACCTGGTTAGTCAGTACTTTGTTCGTCTGTACGGTGGCATTCCCGGAGGTTAATGTTGGTCATCTCATCAACCTTTTGGGTCTTAGCTCTGTGGCGATCGGCTTCGCATTTCAAGACATTTTCAAGAACTTTTTAGCGGGAATTCTCCTACTCCTAAACCAGACTTTTAAGCTACACGATGAAATTATTGTTGAAGGCTTTAAGGGTGAAGTGGAAGCGATTTCAATCCGGACAACTTCAATTCGGACTTATCAAGGAGAGCTGATTATTATTCCCAATGCTCTTATTTTTACCAGTCCTGTTCAGGTGTTAACGTCACAACCCTATCGCCGTACGGATCTGGCGATCGGCGTTGACTACAACACGCCACTCGACGTCGCGATCGAGACGCTTTTAAGCGCAGTCAGTCAGGTGGATGGAATTTTAGCCCAGCCTCAACCCGAGGTCGATGCCGTTAATTTTGGGGATAGCTCGATCGACTTTCTCGTTCGTTATTGGACCGCACCCAAAACACGCGATGTTCGACGCGCCCAATCCCGCATGATTATTGCCCTGAAAGTCGCCTGCGACAAGGCTAATATCAATATTCCCTACCCGATTCGGACGGTCTATCACTATGATCAGCAGCAATTTAGTGATAATGCTCGCCAGTCTTAAATCAAAAATCGTCAGTACCATCTGGAAACTGGACATCATAGGGAAAAAAACGCGCCGCAACGCCGATCGCGCGGATCTCCACAGCGGGTAACATCGGCAGTGCAATCTCAGTGGTATAAGCGCTGAACAGACCAAAGTTGGCACGATGGGTGTGTTCCTGCACAATGTTGAGCAGGTCGGCTTCATGTTCAATGACAAACTGATTGCAGCTCGCCGAAAATTCTGGAAAGCGTATACAGACCCTCTCGATCAAATAATCCGATAGCACCTCGGTAACGTAGATTTCGTAGTAGCGACGATCGGGGTTCGTGAGTGCAAATAAACCCAGCACTGAGGCGGTCATGGCCAGGATACCCGATAGCGATCGCCAAAAGTATTGACGTCGGGTAAAGCCTAAAGGCTGCATCATAGTTTATCGGTTTGAATTTAAGCCGGACGCTCTGTTTTAGCGTAGAGAATTTTCGCTAAATTGTCAGACGAACAGATCTTAAATTTGAGCCGATGGATCAGGGTTGATGACGCAGCAAGAGAGACTAGCTTCAGTTTTGGGGAGCATCCCATTTGTGTCACCCTCACCCTAAATCCCTCTCCCAAGTCGGGAGAGGGACTTTGAATCGGTCTCCCCTTCTCCCTTTTTTGGGAGAAGGGGCTGGGGGATGAGGGGCAAGTTGCACAAACGGGATGCTCCCCAGTTTTGATCGAGGTGGATGGTCTACGTTGAGCGATCGCCGCGAACAAATAGCGCCCGGTAAACAGGTTCACCATTCTCCAGGGTATACAACTCACGCTCTGTCGGTACAGGCATGGGATTTTCCAGTAGCCAATCCTCAGACGTACGCGTAAAGGCCGGATGTTCGGCAAACCGATCGCACATTTCCGCCTCAACCTCACACACATCGGATTGTAGGAACATCTCCCCACCGATCGGTAAGTATTTCGCCAAGGTTTCAATTAATTCGGGCTGGACGACGCGGCGTTTTTGGTGACGCTTTTTAAACCAGGGATCGGGAAATTGAATGCTGGCTCGCTGTAATTTTCCGGCGGGGTAGGAGGCGAGAATATCCTCGATCGTGATGTTGGCGTTACAAAATAAAAAGTGGAGATTATCGAGGTTTTGCTCTTCGCGCCATTGGTTCGCCGCTTCCACTAGCGGAGCACGAATTTCCAAGCCTAAAAAGTTCCATTCGGGTTCGATCTGGGCGTACTGCTGCAAAAAACGCCCCCGCGCACAGCCGATATCAAGCATCAGTGGCCGATCGAGATTGCCGAAGATTTGCGACCAGTCGGGAATCGCGATCGGCTGTTGAAATTTGTTGCTGAGGGGGTTAACGTGCTGGCGAACTCGAACGAGGGACAATGGTTTGCTCCGATTAATAGTGGGGGCTTAATACGATTGTGCGGTCAAGATTTTACGATCGGAATTGCGATCAGAATTCGGCAACCAGAATTGAATTAGCCCAGGTAAATTTAAAGTGATTTAAAACCACGTAACTCAACCATCTTGGTTGTATAGCAGAAACCGATCGTATTAGGAAGCTCTTGTTTAAGCCGAAAACCGCACTTCGACTCCGCTCAGTGCTCTCAGCTTTTTCATACGTCCTAACCAAATCGTTTTTTGCTATAGACAAGCTAGAAGCTTGTGCTACGTCATGTCGCTAGGCTTACCAGAATCAGCAGAATCAGCAACGATCGCGTCAATAATTTTGACGTTTGCGGCGGGAAATGGCAATTCGGATAATTCCGCGACGGTGACCCAGCGAATTTCATCGCAGGCGATCGGCTGCGGTTCGCCCGCTAGATGGGTGCAGTAATAGACGTGCAACGAGACCTTGAAATGACTGTAGGCATGATCGACGGTGATCAAATGTTCGCCGACTTCCACCTCGATCGCCAGTTCTTCGAGAATCTCCCGCTTAACGCAAGCTTCCGGCGTTTCGCCCGCTTCGATTTTGCCACCGGGAAATTCCCACAGCCCACCCAGCAAGCCTTTCGCCGGACGCCGATCGACCAAAATACGATCGCGGCGATCGTTCCAAATCACGGCCACGCCGATGTGTTTATGGGGGATCGGGGTTTTCGTTTCGCGCATGGGACGTTCGGACGTAATACCTAAAGAATGAGCCTGACAGGTATCTTGCCACGGACAGAGCAAACAGGCGGGATTTTTGGGAGTGCAACAGGTAGCGCCGAGATCCATCAGGGCTTGATTGAAGTCGCGCGGCGCATCGCGATCGAGCAGGGTTTCCGATAATTTCCACAGGGACGACATCGCCCGATTCGGCGGCACATCCAGCGCCACCAGCCGCGCCAGCACGCGCTTGACGTTGCCATCGAGAATCGCCACCGGCAAATTAAAAGCATTGCTCAGGATGCCGCCTGCGGTGCTGCGTCCGATGCCGGGTAGGGCGATCGCGGCGTCAAAATCGCGGGGAAATGCACCGTGATGATCCGCGACAATCAACTGTGCGGCACGATGCAGATTGCGAGCGCGGGCATAGTAACCGAGTCCCTGCCACAGCTTGAGGACATCTTGCAAATCAGCAGCGGCGAGGCTGTGAACGTCAGGAAAACGCAGCAGCCAGCGTTCAAAATATGGCCACGCGGTTTTGACCTGGGTTTGTTGCAGCATGATTTCCGAGATCCAGACGGCGTAAGGATCGCGGTTGCGTCGCCAGGGGAGGTCGCGGCCTTGGGTGGCGTACCAGTCGAGGAGCGATCGGCGTAGCGATCGCGGGTCAGCCGTTAAGGTCAGCTCAGTGGATGATGGATTGAATTGATCGGATTGAATAGGTGGAACAGAAGGACTCACGGCACAGTGTAGAGACGGCAGGAATTGGAAATAATCCAGACATACAGTCATGACGGTAATCCGAGAAATCTTGAACGATCGCAGATTTGGAACTTCGGATTTATTGCAAACGCATCTTACGATACGGATCGGGATCACTGGGATGTGAGAGCGTAAAAGGCTAAAGACAGCCGCCCTCCTCGCCCCTCGCGAAACCTGTGACATCCCTAAGCCGTGCGACCTCCGAGGCCACCCATCGAGACGTGTTCCCCACCATGTACTCGACCCTCGTGAGCGATGCTCTCGTTGAACGTGTTTTAAGCCAGTACGACATCCCCGCTGTGACGCGCTGCCACTTTTGGCATCGTGGCCTCAGTGATGTGTATTTGGTGAGTACGACGGAAGCGGATTATGTCCTGCGGGTGGCGCATCGTCACTGGCGCAGTCTGGAGGATGTGATTTTCGAGCTGGAGTTTCTCGATTTTCTCCACGATCGCGAGGTTCCCGTTGCCCATCCGCTGCGAACCCATGACGGACGCTTGGCGATCGAGATTCAGGCTCCGGAAGGCATCCGCGCGGCGGCGCTGTTCGTCTATGCGCCGGGTGAAATTCCCCTTGGCGATCTGTCCACGGCGCAAAGCTGGCGGCTCGGAACTGCGCTAGCTCAGGTGCATCGCTTTTCCCATGAATTTCAATCGACGGTACAGCGTGACGATCTGACCCTGGAGTATCTGCTCGATCAATCGATGGAGACGATCGCGCCCTTTTTGCAGCGTAATCCCGAGGATTGTGACTATGTATATGGTGTCGTGAATGATTTGCGATCAAACCTGAGCCATTTACCCACCGATCGCCCGTACTGGACGATCTGCTGGGGCGACCCTCACAGCGGTAACGCTCACTTTACCGAGGATGGCTTGATTACGATGTTCGATTTTGACCAGTGCGGCTATGGCTGGCGGGCGTTTGATCTGGCGAAGTTTCTGAATGTGTCGCTGCGGACGGGGATTAGTCTCAAGGTACGCGAGGCATTTCTGGGCGGGTATCAGTCGATCGAGTCGATCGAGACCTTTGAAACCGACGCCCTACAGCCCCTAACGCTGACGGCGCATTTTTGGTCTTGGGCGATCGCGGTCAATGCTGCACGCATTCACAACTATAGCCGCCTGGACGATACCTACTTCACGCGTCGCATCGCCCAGATCAAACGCCTGCGCTCTAAGGATTGGCAGTTGTTTTAGATCATCGCGTTAGATCATCAAGCCATCATGCCCGTTTAGCCCTCTTTTGTCACTCTCCGAAAAGAACATCTGAAACCCTTATTCTTTCGTTCTCACTCTCATTTAGGAAATGCCTGAAATAACGCAGACTCGTTATCAAATCGGAGAGTGACAGAAGAGGGTTAGAGTGCAACAACTAAATAAACGTTCATGAGGGGGGCGAGAAGTCCGACTTTTCCAAAAAGTCGGACTTCTGGGATGGGCGATTATTTCCGGGCAGTACTCTTAGGTTTCCGAAGTCGGCGACTGATTGAGGAATGGTGTTAGATAGGCGACGATTAAACCCAGGGCAAAACCAAGAACATTACGCACAAGGGGCAAAGCATCCGAGGTGCGAGTGACGACGGGGCCGATGCCAAACGCGAAGAAGAGAATGCCCCACAGCGGCGAGAAAATCAGCGCCCACTGCCATGCAAAGGTTTGTCCATCGCGCGGCTGGGCTGCAAAGCCACAAATTACGCCGCCCACTGCTGAGGTGATCAGCGTCAAAATCCACTGCTCGCGCGGTAAACCGGGAACGACGCTACAGCCACCGTCACGAATGCAGCCTTCGACGGATTGCAGAGCCTGTAGGATTGATTGGTCTTCGCCGTTGTCTCGGACAAAAAATTGATTGCCGAAGCGCGTTTGTAGCTCGATCCAAAACGTACGCGGCATGAGTTCGTATAGCTCATCGCCAACACTAAACGCCAGCAGGTTACCGCCACGCTGATCGGCGACGAGAACCACACTTTTATCGTCCAGTCCCCAGTAATTGATAACGGCACGTCCCGGCGTCCGATCGAACTGGGTTAGCACTCTGAGCTTAAACCCCGTTTCCTCTTCCACCTGTTCTAAACGCTCAGTTAAGAAATCCTCTTGGCTCGACGTTAGGATATTAGCGAGATCAACGATTTCGGTTTCAAACTCGGGCAGCAGTTCAGGATTGTCGAACGCCTGCGCGGGAGCGGCGGAGAACCAGGCGATCGCAGCAAGGCTGACCGCCAATACGCGCGACAATAGCGTGCGTAGGGAAGAGGAAGGCGCGGAATGTTGCATAGCGTTAGGCATATCTGCGATCGAAAGGTCGGAGGAGCGATCGAGCCTAGGAAATCTCAGGTTCGCTCATATTGTTAACAGTAGTTTACATTACGACACGAAGTCCTTGCATTTATGACTCAAACTCCGATCGAACCGACCCCCAATTCTGATGCTGGCGTTTCCTCCGGCGGTACTCTTGACGAAACGATCGACCTGCCCGACACGCAGCTCTACTCTGAAAGCTATTTCGTTGTCCTGACTGGCGGTCAGCCCGAGGAAATCCTGACAGCGGCGGAGCTAGAAGCTAAACTCGCGGCGATTCTCACCACGTTTCCGGTTCAGGATTTGCCGCGCCCGGTGCAGCAGGTGGAAGCGATCGCCGATCGGGTTCGCCTGCTGATCGACACCACCTGCGAGCTAACCTTTGATAGTGGCGATTTTATGCAGTGGTACGCCGTTCGCCTGGAGAAAAATACGCCCGATTAACCCGATTAAGCTGAAGTACGATCGGGCTGAGGTAGAGCAAACGGATCGAAAGCATCAACACCGGTATCGGAATGACGATGCGCCCATGGTCTCACGGAGTTTTCGATTAGGCGGCTTGAGAAGATGGCTCGGTTTCAGTGCTGCTCGTGCTATCAGCGCTACGAGTCGAGATCAGCAATAGATCAATATATTCGTCTTCCGGCTGCTCGATTTCAACACGAATATCGGGGCCGAAAAACTCCACCATTTTTTTCTGCTTGCTCTGCCATTTCTCCAGGTCGATCATCGGCGAGTCGAACTCGATGACGAGGGTGTAGGCTCCGTCGGTGAGGGTTTCGCGCAGGGCGGTGATCAGTGGGCGTTCTTCATCGGTGGGGCCGAGGCCGAGGGCTTCGAGGGATTCGCCGAGGTGGGCTTTTTCGGCGTAGCGATAGCCCAGCATGTCTTTGCGGATTTGCTTTTGGTTGTCGGTGGCGTATTGCTCGCGGGCGGCGGCGACGTCGTCGGGGGTGGGTTCGGAGTAGGGGACGGGTTTGAGTTGGGCGGTGCGGAGGGCGATGCCGATGAGCAGGACGGGGATGCCGTAGAAGAAGCCTGCGAGGTTGAGGGTGGGGCGATCGGTGAAGTACGCCCAGAAGCCGATCGTGGTGAGGATGAGGCCGAGATAAAAGGCGGTGCTACCGAGGGAGATTCGACGAAAAATGGGTGGCATGAGGGCGGGGTTGGGGGTGTTTGTGAATATTTGTTACGGTCTGTGTACCCGTGATTTTACTCTACCGTTTGGGTGAATCTGGGGGAGATTAGGGGATTTGGTTAAAATTGAGGGGCGATCAGGCGATGATCGTCGCGACCGTGTGAAGCGATCGGGCGATCGGTGCGGCGGCGATCGATCAACGGTGGATCATGCTGGCAGATTACGTGAAGGCTGAGGAAATGACAGACGTTTTGGCGAGTCCGATGTTATTGCTCAATATCCCGGCGGCGCTGCGTCTACAGGTAACGCCGGAGCAGTTTGCAGCGTTGGCGGCGAGTAATCGAGAATTGCGTCTAGAGCGTACATCAACGGGAGAACTGCGGGTGAATCCACCAACGGGCTGGGAAACGGGTCAGCGAAATTGGAGCATTGCGGGTGAGCTTTACCTTTGGTGGCGCAACGCGGGCGAGCCGGGGATCGCGTTTGATTCGTCAACGGGGTTTCGGTTGCCGAATGGGTCGATTTTTTCGCCGGATGCGTCGTGGGTGAGCGCGGAGCACTGGGCGGGGTTGACGGGTGAGCAGCGGGGGACGTTTGCGGCGGTGTGTCCGGATTTTGTGGTGGAGTTGCGATCGAGTTCGGATGGGCTGAAGCCGTTGCGGGAGAAGCTGCGGGAGTATATGGCGAATGGAGCGCGGTTGGGCTGGTTGATTGATCCGCCGGGTCGATCGGTGGAGGTGTGGCGATCGGCTGAAACATCGGAGGTGTTGGTGAATCCGGAGTCGGTGTCGGGGGAGGAGGTGTTAGAGGGGTTTCGGTTGGATTTGGCGCGGGTGTGGGGGTGAGGGTTAATCTGGGGCTGGGTTGAATTTGGGGAATGGTGATGGCTCTGGCGCGGGACAATTTGGGCGATCTGACGGTGCTGTATGAGCGCGATTATGCGCTGTGGATTGCGGCGACGCTGGGGCGGTTGCGCGATCGCGATTTTGAGGATAATTCGTCGGCCTATCACTGGCTAGGATCTTCTATAGATATAGATTGACAGCCCCCTCGATCGACCACTAATGCCAAGTGATCCCGTAAAAAGAGACCCACCCGCATCCGCTGCCATAGCTCCGATGATCATCCCCTCCCCGATACTTTACGATCGCCTCCAGCTCACCCCCCGACAGCTAGAAACACTCTGCCAAAACGCCAAAATCGAAACCCTCGCCGTCTTCGGCTCGATCCTCCGCGACGACTTCACCCCCCAAAGCGACATCGACCTGCTCATCACCTACCACCCCGACGCCAAACGCAGCCTCTTTCGTAAACTAGACCTCAAAGAAACCTTTGAAATCGCGTGTCAGCGTCCCGTTGACTTAGTCAGCCGCACCGCGATCGAACATAGCCCCAACCCCATTCGCCGCAACAACATCCTCAGCACCGCAACACTCATTTACGATGCGCGACCAAGAAGCACTCACTGACATCATCCAAGCGATCGAGCTAATTTTTCAGTACATTGGCTCGACTGATCGTCAAACCTTCGCCCGAAACATCGAAAAACAAGACGCGATTCTCCGGCGTATCACGATTATTGGTGAAGCCACCAAACGACTCAGCCCAGAATTTCGGCAACAGCACCCCGAAATTCCCTGGAAAAAAATGGCCGGAATGCGGGATGTCGTGATGCATCGTTACGATGAAATCGAACTCGATGAAATTTGGAACGCAGTGACCGAAGATTTCCCAGATATTTATCCTGGACTTTGTACCCTGCGCAAATAAGCAAGGTGTGGTCTAACTCTCGATGATTCGTGGTTTCAGCCATCAATCAATCACGAAGTTTCAATGGTTTCAGCGTCCTTCCGGTTTGTTTTGAGATGCCGCAGCGCCACGATCGCCCCCCGCAAACGTATCGAGCCGATGAGGCTCCTCGCCAAACCGCTCCCCCACAACAAAAAAGTCCACCGGATACACCCATTGCGATTCAAACGGGCCGTGGATTTGGATGCCATGCATCACGGCATAGTGAAAGACCGTCGTGTCGAGTTGCGAGAGTAAATTTCGCACATCCGTCGCGATAATTTTACTCGCGAGCTGGGTGAGATCGACGAGGTTCACCCGATCGCCATAGCGCAACTGCGACAGAATTTTTTGCCGAACGATCGTCTGTTCGATGTCCTGCATGTCGGTTTCGAGATTAAGATGTCCAGCGGCCAGTTCTTCGACGATCGTTTCGAGTGCGCCGCAGGCATGGGACGGCGTCTTGACCCCTTCGCGATAAATCAGCCCAACTTCGCCATTGCGCGAAATCGCAATATGCGGCATCGCACAAAAGACAAACCGCCGCAGTCCATCCTCGATCGGCGTATGCGCGGTGGCGGATGCCAGCCCGGTTTTGCCCATCGTGACAAACCCCGCCAAGCTGCAACAGTTAAAGGTTTTGCCCCAATAGCGCACCATCGCCTCGTAGAGCGGATCGGTTTGCTCATCACGACAGATGGCAATCATGCCCATCGTATTTTCGTCTTCAAACCCATACTTGGCCAGCGCTTTCGCCGTGCGTCCCATGTACTTGGACAGGGGCAACGCTCCGGGGAAATAATGCTGAAGCGCTTTGTCAAATTCGGGAAACTGTGCGGCGATCGCAGAGGTCGTATTGGTAGTCATAGTCGAGCGTGCCCCTAGCGATAAACAGACGAAAGGCAGGATATCAGTCCCATCATGCTTTGGTCTGTTGGAATCAATCTATTCAAGCTCTGATTAGCCATGATCAGGTCTATCATCAACCAAGAATATTGGCTTTGCTCGCAATAATTCTAGCAACGGGTAATAAGCGTCGCAGCAACTATCCAGCCTTCATTCGCGTCTCGCAAGCCCTAGATCATCGAGATCAGACAGGGCTTGAAAGACAAAAAATACAGGTCGCTAAGACAGTGCCGCTAGCGCATCAATGACCGTTTGGTGAATGACGCCGTTACTCACGACCGTACCTTGGTTGTTGGTTAGTTTGGCTCCCTGGGAAAAGTCCAACGGTTGACCAAACATATCCGTCACCTTACCGCCCGCTTCTTCGACGACCAGGACACCCGCTGCGTGATCCCAGATTTTTTCGCGATAGTCCGGTGTTTTCGGCGATGGTAGCCGCAAGTACAGCACGGCTTCACCATTGGCGACGGCGGCATACTTAGCTTGGGAGTCCATGCGTAAGGACAGAGCCGTGATCCCGACGGCTTGAGCGACGGCAGCTTGACGCGACTGGTCGCCGTGTCCCGATTCCACGCTTTCGACGAAGCGGAGCCGATCGGTATCGCCACCCGCGACCACTTTCAATCCTTGGGACATCTCACTGCCGATCGCCGTCATGCTCGCCCCGCCGCCACGAATCGCGACAAAGAGTGCGCCGTGGCCGCCTTCTACCGGATAGGCCGGACAGGCCAACACGCCGAGCTGCACCTGGCCGTTTTCGATCAGCGCGAGCGCAACGGCATACTGATCGTCGCGTAGAAAGCCTTTGGTTCCGTCGATCGGGTCGAGCGTCCAGAACCGATCCGCCCCCGTGCTGCTTCCCAAACCAATCCAGTTGATCACCCGTTCCGGCGTGGCTTCGGGGATGAAGTCGCGAATGCTGTCGGTGGCCTGGGCGAGGAGGTGATTATCGTCGTTGAGGGCGGCGGCGTCTTCTTCGGCGATGATGGCATCGTCGGGAAAGGCGGCGGCGATCGCGCGGCAAATTAGGGCTTGGGAGCCATAGTCGGCGATGGTGACCGGGCTTTTATCGTTTTTGGCGATCGCTTGCGGCATTGATTTACGGACGCGCTCGCAGAGTTTTGCCGCCATCAGTACGGCATCAATTGCAACGCGCCGCTCAAGTTCGTAAGACATAGTGAAGACGATCCAGAAAAATCTAGATTAATAATTGATAGAAAATTGGCAGAAGTTACGGAAATTGGTGACGAATAACGTCGAGTTTCAGCTTACTCAGTGTGACTGGAATCGAAATGCTGTGTCTCGCTTCCGTCGCAAAACTGTCGCGAAACTTAGGATCTGCTTCACTACACTCTAAGTCCCTAAGTTTTAGTCTCAGCTCCCAGATCACCCCAATCAGTAGCATGATGGCAGCACCCCAATCATTAAGGTCGATCGCGACTTGATTGTGAATCGATGACGCTTAGGCGATCGAAACACAACACGATTGAAAAATAACGCTCATATTCCGCGTCAGTTCGGCTCCAATCACCACTCGTCAGCCGATCGCAGACGGTATGCTGTTAGGCAATTCGCTTGCCGAACCCGCCTCCATTGCCCATTCCTTTGCCCATTGAGTCTTTATCGTTATGACGTCCGATCGCCTGCAACATCGTACGGTGCGCCCATACGGCGTCTATGCCCTGCACGGTCTCGCCTGCGATCGAGATCGAAACTCGATCCTGGCGATCGACAGCCTGCGTGGTTATCTCGTTGAAATCGACCCCACCACCGACGCCACACGAACGATCAACCCGTACCACGCGGAAGAGTTCGTCGGCGTTACGGGGATTGCCCTGAAAGGCGATCAGCTCTGGTTTACCCGCAGCGATAGTATCTATGCTTGCAAACTCGATGACCTAAGCCGCCCCGATAAGCTCGAACTCACGGTCTTGGCCTCCCTGCCCTACAACGCCAACGGCATCGCGATCTGGAATTCCGTCGTCTATGTCTGCTGCCAAAAATCAGGCTATATCTACGCCTTCCAATGCGACAGCGGCCAAGAGTTAGCTCGCTACGTCGTCCCAGGCGTCGGGCTAGAAAATCTTTACGTTCGCGATGAGCAGCTTTGGGTTTCGGACACGATCGAGGAAACGGTTTATTGTCTCGATCGCACTACGGGCGATATCGAATTTCAGCTCCTCACGCCCTATCCGACGCCCACCGGCCTCTGCTTTTTCCCCAACCCAGATGGCGGCGACGACCTGCTCTATGTCGCCTACTCCCGCGAAGAACCCTATATTCGCGACGATCCCAACTCCGCCAACCCCTACCAGCTCACCTTTCGCGACGCGACCTTCCTGCATCCGCTACACGTCTACCACAACCCGATCGGACGCTATACCCTCTCGAATGGCTACGCCGTCGAGATGTCCTACGTCGAGGAACTGGCATCACTCGAACCGGTTGCCCTAGAGGGAATCGAATGGCAAATCGCCGTACCGATGGACTCGCCGCGCCAAAAAGTTCGCAGCATCGAGCCGATCGGCTTGCCGTTCGAGCTGCGGGAAATCGACGGTCAAATGATGGCCATCTTTCAATTCGACCAGCTCGCGGAGTCGGAAACCCATATTTTTGGCTGGAAAGCCACCCTCGAATTACGCGGCATCAAGTACCACTTCCGACCCAGCGATGCTGAAACTGACGCCGAGATCCCCGCTGACTATACCGATCGCTATTTAGTCGATAACGATAATCTCTCGATGGAGACCGATATTGTGCAGCGTGCTGCCGTCACCGCGATCGGGACGGAAACCAATCTGCTGCGTAAAATCCTCAACATTCGCGACTATACCTACGATCGCTTGGAATACGGCATCAAGCCCCACATCGACACGCCGGATATCGTGTTGAACCGAGGTCTGGGGTCGTGCGGTGAATACGTCGGCGTCTTGCTGGCATTGATGCGGCTGAATGGCATTCCCTGTCGGACGGTGGGGCGCTACAAATGCCCTGATCGCGCCGAACAGCAACGTGTCCCGCTTCAGCCCGACTTCAATCACGTCTGGCTGGAATTTTATATCCCCGGCTACGGCTGGATTCCGATGGAGTCCAACCCCGACGATCTCAACGATCGTGGCCCCTACCCGATGCGCTTCTTTATGGGTCTCGCCTGGTATCACATCGAGATTGTCAAAGGCGTTAAATTCGAGCGCATCATGAAAGACGGTAAGCGGATCGATAAGGAAGTCGCTTCCCTCGGTGATCTCTCGATCAACCATGTTCGCTTCCAGATCCTCGAAGAGCTCCCGCCCGCCACCGAGCCCAACCTTTAGGATTAACCCACGTTTTCCCCCAGAAAAATAAGGCCCGATCGTACATTGGGTGCGATCGGGCCTTATTTTTTTGAGAGAGGGATAGTTTGGGTCTTGGGCACGGATAGTCAAGCTTTGCAGTAAAGATAAAAAAGTCAGAGCCTGGGATTTGTGCTAGGAGCACGGAACGGAATTGACCCTAAAACAGGCCGATGACCGCATCGGTTAAGAGAAAAAATTCGACGCACTTTAACGCCAAAAAACTCACTCCTCCCGACAGGAACACCAAACTGATATCAATCCAAAAATCCCGGTCAAAGGTAGAAGCAGATTCCGTTTGATGCTTCTTGAGCATCTTACGGTTTGAGACGATATTCATTTGCGGTAATTTTGCGGAGGCTACCGACTTCGACGATGCTACTCGACCAACAGGCTTTGCTTCAGGCGCGATCGTGCGATTCAGTGCCGACAGCAGCTTATGACGCTTCCGCAGAGCTTCCACGCTGGGGGCGCTGAATGAAGGCGGACTCAGTTTTAGTTTCTCTTCGGGGACAAGCAGGCGCGTCATAGTCGAGATTTACACTAAGGTGTCAGAACGTAGCTCAGGACTAAAACATTACAAATCCCGTATTAGTGCCGGGGTTCGCAAAATACTGAGAATGGTGTACTTAGTTATTTTGCGTGTTCTTCCCCGGATCAGGCGATGACCTGAAGCCACATAGACGTGTGATCTCGATCATTAGTTTCTGTGTTTCAGTGTATACATCGAAGCTGTCCGTTGTTTCTGTAGCCTTAGTATCAGTACATTCAATGAATATACTCAGTCCTTGACGGATGGGGGGTACAGGTCGGCTAATTGCTGTTCAGCGGTGAGCCAGTCGATGAATTGACGAGCGGTACGCCCCGATCGGCCATTATTCTGGGTTGCCCACTGCAAGGCGCGGAAGGTTAAGTCTTCCTGACAAATCGTCAAATCCGCTTGCTGGGCGAGATGACGAATGATGCTGAGGTAGTCGTCTTGATTACAGGGCGGGAAGGTTAACGTCAGGCCAAAACGATCGCTAAAGGAGAGTTTTTCCTGGACGGTGTCCCAACTGTGGATTTCGTCGGCATCGCTCGGGCGGGGGCGATCGTCGAAGAATTCGCGGATTAGGTGGCGACGGTTGGTGGTGGCGTAAACGACGACATTGCGAGCGCGGGCGGTGCTGTTGCCTTCGAGTACGACCTTGAGCGCTTTGAAGGCGTCGTCGTCGTCCTCAAAGGAGAGATCATCAACGAAAATCACGAATTTTAAGGCGCTACTGCGAAGCTGATCGATGATTTTGGGCAGATTACGCAGTTGGGATTTATCCACTTCAATCAGACGTAATCCCCGATCGGCGTAGTCCGTCGCGATCGCCTTCACCAGCGAAGATTTGCCCGATCCGCGACTGCCGTAGAGCAGCACATGCTGCGCCGGAGCGCCCGCAACGAGAAATTCAGTATTTTGTAAGAGCTTGGCTTTCGGGGTGTCATAGCCGATGAGATTGTCCAGGCCGATCGGGTCAGGAGTGGGGATGCCTTCGATGTAGTCCTGTTCCCAGCGACAGGCGCGGTATTGCGCAAAAATACCGATGCCGTAGGTTTGGTGATAGGCCAGGAGATCCGGCAGCAGGTCGCCCCAGTGTGGAGTTGTGTCGAAGGCGATCGGAGCCGGTTCAACCAGGCTGGAGGGAGCGACAGGTAGCACATCGAGCTTGCAGGCTTGCTGCATCCAGAGGCCGATCTGGTCGCTGGTGCAGTCGTACAGGCGACGCAGGATAGTGAGGTCATGGCGGGCAGCGGCGATCAGCTCCGGGGCGATATCGTCGATCGTTTGGGCGTGTTGTGCGGCTTCGGTAAAGGAATTTTCGTCGTACAAAATCGATTCGATCAGGTACGATTGCCAGCTTTGACCGCTGCTCGCCAGCCAGGAAAACCAGTCACCGTAAGCTTTCAGGCATTCCGTGGGGGTATCAGTATGGTAGATCTGCTCGATGAGCGAGGCAAAGGCAGACCCGACCACGTCAACGTCAAGGATTTGGCGATAGAGCAGCAGGCTGGCGATATCGTGCTGGAGCGATCGAAGGGAGGCGATATTCATCGTGGCGAGGTCAGCGGCAAGGAATACGGTCGGACTCGCGATCGGGATTGGCCGAAGCGACGCTTCAATTATGCTGGCATTGTGGACGCGATTTTGCTTGCCTGCGCGTCATACGGCGTGAAGATGCGATAGCTTACGATCGCCTGCGATGTCTTTCGATGATCTGTGATTGGGGCAAATCAGCATGAATCTATGGGAATCCTGCCAGATGGCGGGTCGAACACTGGTGGCAAACAAGCTACGCAGTTGTTTGACGATGTTGGGGATCGTGATTGGTAATGCGGCGACGATCGCCACGATCGGCATTGGTCAAGGGGCGCAGGTTTTCGTCGAAGATCAGGTCTCGGAACTGGGATCAAACCTGCTGTTTATCTTGCCCGGAAGCCCGGAAGCCCAGCGCCGCCCGGTGTATTCGCCGCAAACCCTGGTGTACGAAGATGCGATCGCCCTGGCCGAACAAGTGCCGCTCATCGACAAAGTCGCGCCACAGCTCAATAGCAGCACCCTCGTGTCCTACCGCGATCGCAACGTCTCGACGCTGGTCTACGGCACAACGCCCGACATTCTCACCGTCCGTGATTTTGATGTCGGTAGCGGGCGATTTCTCTCGGATCTCGATATTCGCCGCCAAAAACAGGTGGTCGCGATCGGTTCCGAGCTGGCCGATCGACTCTTTGGCGACACCAACCCAGTCGGACAAAGCGTTCGCATCGATAACCTTTCCTTTGAAGTGATCGGCGTGATGCAGCCCAAGGGCGCAACCTTTGGGACGAATCTTGATGAAACGGCGTTTATTCCGCTGACCACCATGTCGAGCCGTTTGGTGGGCAGAACCTCGCCCTACGGTTTAACTGTGACGTTTATTAACGTGGCGGTACGCGACGAAACGCAGATGGATATGGTCAAATTTCAGGTGGAGAATCTCTTACGACAGCGCCACAGTATCACCGATGAGGATGACTTCACGGTGTCGAGCCAGAAGGATATTCAGGAGCGAACGGCGGCGATCACGGGGGCGCTAACGGCTCTGCTGGCAACGGTGGCGAGTATTTCGCTGTTGGTCGGCGGCATTGGGATCACGAATATCATGCTGGTGTCGGTGACGGAACGGACGCCGGAAATCGGCTTACGCAAGGCGATCGGGGCGTCTCCGCGCGATATTTTGCTGCAATTTACGATCGAGGCGACGATCTTGGCGGTGGCGGGCGGGATTGTCGGCGTGACCGTAGGCGCGGGCTGTATTGTGCTGGTGTCAAGTGTGACGAGTTTTCAAGCGGGGATCTCGGTCACGAGTGTAGTGATCGCGACGGGCGTGTCGGGAGCACTGGGTTTATTTTTTGGCATCGTTCCCGCCCAACGTGCCGCGAAACTCGATCCGATCGTGGCGCTGCGATCGGCCTAGCGATCGGGGAAAAATCACGTTTACACGTTGTTTTGATAGATTTTCGGTACAGATTTTGGTTTATTGTCATCGGACAATCTCGCCGAATTCTACCGATCCCAATCGATTACGATGCAAATTTCGCCGCAAATTTCGCCACCGCTCTACAAGCCGCGCTACAAACCCGGTCAAGTCATCTGCGGCAGCGGCTTGACGGTCATCGTCACGGGCTGGACGCTGCGTCAGGCGATCGCCAAACGGCTCGCCCCGTCAGACTATGCCGCGATCGGCCAACTCTACAGCCCCACACGCGGCATTAGCGTCCTCGTGCGTAATCTGCTGTGCAATCCCCACGTTCGCCACCTGATCGCGATCGCGGCAACCCAGGAAGACCGCAACGCGGGCGGCTGCGCCTGTGTCCGCGATTTCTTCGAGCAAGGCGTCACACCGGGACACACCGAGACCGGGCGCGACTGTTGGCGGATTAATTCCGAGATTAACGGCTTGATCGATTGCGAAATCCCTCTCGATGCGATCGCCCAACTTCGCGCCAACGTCCAGTGCCATTTCGTCACCAGCACCCGTGAAGCCTGCGAGCTTGCTCAACAGCTTGCTCAACAACTAGCCCAACAACTTGCAAAACAAACGGCCACCACCGACGCGATCGCGCCACCCTGGGGCATTCCGCAAGAATTCCCGATCGCCACCAGCACCACCAACACCCGACCCGGCCCCCGCTACGGCCACCGCATCGCGGGCCGCACGATCGCCGACACCTGGGTCAAGATCCTCCACCGCATCGAATCCACTGGCACAGTGCGCCCCACCGCCTACGACGGCCAATGGCAAGAGCTGATCGACCTGGTGGCCGTGGTCAGCGACGAACCGCGCGGGCTGTATTTTCCTGAGCCGAATTTTTTACCGGTGAGCTGCGATTTTCTGGCCGAGTATAGCGGGCAAATTTTGGCTGATTTACCCGACGCGGCGAAATCTCAAGACGGGGTGAAATATACCTATGGGCAACGGCTGCGATCGTGGTTTAACACCGACCAGATCGAACAGACAATCGAGCGGCTAGTACGCGATCGTCATTCCGCGCGGGCTGTCATGTCGCTCTGGGATGCCCAAGCCGATGGCGCTGGCAACAGTAGCCCGCCCTGCCTCAATCACATCTGGGTACGGATTGCAGACGATGTGCTGTCGCTGACGGCTACGTTTCGCAGTAACGATATGTTTGGCGCGTGGGTGGCGAATGCGATGGGGTTGCGGATGCTGCAAGAGCACATCACCGACGCGATCGCCGATCGCTCCGGCCTCCCGCTCCAGCTCGGCCCCCTGATCACGATCAGCCAAAGCGCCCATATTTACGACGACTGCTGGGACAACGCCCGCCAGACAATCGCCGACCACTACCCGCGTGTCTGTGGCGATCGGCAGTTTGGCGATCCGTCGGGTAGTTTTTTGATTGCGGTGCGATCGGGCGAAATCGCGATCGAGCAGCTCACACCGGGATCGGGCGAAGTCGTGGAATGTTTTTCAGGCAAGACGGCGAAGCGGGTTTATCAGCAATTAGCCGCCAGCAGTCCGGCCTTAGAAACCGAACACGCCCTCTATTTGGGAACGGAACTCCAAAAAGCGGAGCTAGCCTTACAGCATCCCGATCAATTTCGCTACGAACAAGACCAAGCCTTACACATACTTTCTAGGCCAGATACCCTCTCAAACTAATGAAGGACGGTTCACCGCATTCCGCCTTTCGTGCGTGTGTGCATAATAGATAGGAGTGAAACGTGACGTGCGAGCGATCGCGAAGCTCGGTATATCAGGCGATCCCGTTCGCGATTCGCCTCACAATGTTTCATTCCCCCATCCGCTTTAGTCTGTACCCGTTAGTTCTGCGACATGTCGAATATCCCTGCCTTAAACTACGAACTCGTCAGTCAGCGCCAGTCGCCGATCTACTCGACCCACGGCGCGATCCCCATGGTGGTCGAACAGTCCGGTATGGGCGAGCGAGCCTTTGATATCTACTCGCGCCTGCTGCGTGAACGGATCATCTTCCTCGGAACGCCCGTCGATGATGCCATGGCCGACTCGATCGTTGCCCAACTGCTCTACCTCGACGCTGACGATCCCGAAAAAGATATCCAAATCTACGTCAACTCCCCCGGCGGTTCCGTCACCGCAGGCATGGCCATCTTCGATACGATGCGCCAAGTCCGCCCCGACATTGTGACGATTTGTTTTGGTCTTGCCGCTAGCATGGGCGCATTTTTGCTCTCGGCTGGCACACCTGGCAAGCGGATGTCTCTGACCAATTCGCGCATCATGATCCACCAGCCCCTCGGTGGCGCTCAGGGTCAAGCCGTCGATATCGAGATCCAGGCCAAAGAGATTCTCTATCACAAGAAAACGCTCAACACCCTGCTCGCGGAACATACTGGTCAGTCCCTCGAAAAAATCGAAGAAGACACGGAGCGTGATTTCTTCATGTCCGCCCACGAGGCGAAAGCATACGGACTCATTGATACTGTCATCGACTCAATGCCTCTCGCAGCAGCCTAACGATCGCGACCCAATCGCGACCCAATTGTGTCCCAATATGTAAACGATATGGCGATCGTGACCCGTCGATCGCCTCGTCGTTTAAACTTGACATAGTCGCACCCTCGATCGTTACTAAACGCTAGCTCCTCGTCGCCATTTCGGATCTGCTCCGCAATACCGTTCATGCCTAATAAATACGACGCTCATCTCAAATGCTCGTTCTGTGGGAAATCCCAAGAACAAGTGCGCAAATTAATCGCTGGCCCCGGCGTTTATATTTGTGATGAATGCGTCGATCTGTGCAATGAAATTCTCGACGAAGAGCTCTACGATGCCAGCGCAACTGCGACTGCAACGCCCAAGGTCGAAACGAATGAGCGTCGTCGTCCCAAATCAACCAAAATTTCCCTCGGCCAAATTCCGAAGCCGCTGGAAATCAAAAATTATCTCGATGAGCATGTCATCGGTCAGCACGAAGCGAAAAAGGTGCTATCGGTGGCGGTTTATAACCACTACAAACGCTTAAGCGTGAATCAAAACCTCGATGAGGGCGACATCGAGCTGCAAAAGTCTAATATTCTGCTGATTGGTCCGACCGGTAGCGGCAAAACGCTGCTAGCGCAAACGTTGGCCAAGATTTTGGATGTACCGTTTGCGGTGGCGGATGCGACGACGCTGACGGAAGCGGGCTACGTCGGTGAAGATGTTGAAAATATTCTGCTGCGTCTGCTGCAAGTGGCGGAGCTGGATGTGGAAGAAGCCCAGCGCGGCATTATCTATATTGATGAGCTGGACAAAGTCGCACGTAAAAGCGAGAATCCGTCGATTACGCGGGATGTTTCGGGTGAAGGCGTCCAGCAAGCGCTGCTGAAAATGCTGGAAGGCACGATCGCCAATGTACCGCCCCAGGGTGGACGCAAGCATCCGTATCAGGACTGCATTCAAATCGATACGCGCAACATTCTCTTCATCTGCGGCGGTGCGTTTGTCGGGCTAGAGAAAGTGATCGAGCAGCGCATCGGTAAGAAATCGATGGGTTTTGTGCAGCCGGATGACAGCAAGGCGTCCAAGAATAAACGAACAACCGATGTACTGAAGCGTCTCGAACCGGATGATCTGGTGAAATTTGGTATGATCCCCGAGTTCATCGGGCGCGTGCCGATCGAGGCGGTATTGGAACCGCTCGACGAAGAGGCGCTGATGCAAATTTTGACCGAGCCGCGTAATGCGATCGTCAAGCAGTACCAAAAGCTGATGGACATGGATAATGTGCGGCTAGAGTTTCGCCCCGAAGCTCTGAGCGCGATCGCCCGTGAAGCCTATCGCCGCAAGACCGGAGCGCGGGCGTTGCGGAGCATCGTCGAAGAACTGATGCTCGATTTGATGTATGAGATCCCGTCTCGGCAAGACGTTAATCACTGCATGATTACGCGCGAAATGGTCGAGCAGCGATCGACGGCGGCTGTCCTGATGCATCCCTCGTCTTTGCCGAAGCCTGAATCTGCGTAGGGTCTAGGATTTTGGATTGGATTATCGATCCGTTGCGTTTATTGCGGACGATCAACAAATCCGGTCGATGCGAACGAGACCCGGATCGGGGACGCGATCGCCCGAAGAGTGACGCATGAAAGTGCCCCGATCTCCCACTGAACGACCATCAGACGGTTCCGTCGAGCCAGGACAAAGTAAGCCTAAGCCAACATCAACGAAGCCAAGCTCACCACAGTCGGCGCACCGGTCTAGATCCCCCTCCGGCTCCTTTTCCAGTGGTCACGCCTGGAAGCGAGTGCTCGGTGAAGTGGTCGGCCATCCGATCGTCAACTTCACGGTGTCGGTGGCGATCGTGGTGTCGATCGTCACGATCACCCTGGAAATCATCCTGCCGGATAATGCGCCTTCGTTATCGAGCCTGCATCTATTTAATCGAATACTGACGACCGTATTTGTGGTCGAGCTGATCTTTCGGGCGGTTTCGAGCCCGTCATTGCGCCGTTTTTTGCGGGAATACTGGCTTGATGCGCTGGCGGTGTTTCCGATCTTGCGGGCTCTGCGGCTAATGCGGGCGACGCGATTGCTGCGACACTGGACGGTTTCCGATGCGTTGCGCCAGCTTACGCAATGGTTACGTTTGCCGAACCACCGGCAAGGCATTTGGGAATATGTCCTAATTATTTGGCTCTCGATCGTCACGCTGCTATTCAGTAGTATTGCGTTCCTCGTCTTCGAGCGCCCCGTCAACCCAGAGCTGAATAATCCGTTTGATGCCCTCTGGGTCAGTACATTTTCGCTATTTGCGACGGAGCCGATCCCCGGAATGCCCTATTCCACCGGTGGTCGGATCGTCTCGCTGTTTATCATGCTAGTGGGAACGATCGTTTTTGCGATTTTGAGCGGGACGGTGTCGGCTTTTGCGATCGAACATATGCGTCGGGAGCGACTCTCTGTGGACTGGAATCATTTTCACGGCCATGTGATTATCTGTGGCTGGAATAAAAAAGCTGAGATCGTCATTCAGGAATACCGTGCCGCACCCAAAACCCAAGCCGTGCCGATTATTGTGGTAGCGCAACTCGAAGGCGAGCCGATGTTTAGCGATGCGCTAATGAAGTCAAACGTTCACTTTCTCAATGAAGATTTCACGAAAGTACAGGTACTCGAAAAAGCGGGCATCCGACGGGCGATGACCTGTATTATCTTGTCTGACAAACGTTTTGGGCGTACGGATCAAGATGCCGATGCTCGCACCATTTTGGCTGCACTGACCGCAGAAAAACTGAATCGGGACGTCTATACCTGCGCGGAATTAATTAATCGTGAATACGGGTCGCACCTCGATATGGGGCATGTGAATGACTATGTGGTCAGCGAAGAACAGAGCGGTTTTTTGTTAGCCCAAGCGTCACTCAATCCTGGCTTGATGGGCGTTTTCTCCGAGTTGTTGACCTATTCCTATGGCAACCAGTTCTATCGCATTCCGATTCCGTCTGCGTGGTTTGGCCGATCGTTTTGGGAGCTATTCGTGGCAATGAAGCGCGACCATAACGCCATCTTGGTGGCGGTGTGCGATCCCCTCGGTAATTTTTTCGTGAATCCGCAGGACTATACAATCGACGCTGGAGACTGGGCGATCGCGATCGCCCATCAAGAGTTTGAGTTATAGATACTTTATAGATCGCCTAGATTTTCAAGGTCTTTTGCCGATCTGTGCCCCTCGCGCCAAGACGAATACGACGCAATCTAGCCTCCGTTCAACCTCACTCAACCCTTCGAGCCTTGACACCCAGACTCGAAATTCACCCCCAAGAATATCCCTGCCCTTGTCGGCGACGCGGAGGTCTACGACCGATCGTGCTGATGGAAGCGTTCGGCTGCGATCGCTGTCCGCAAATGTTTGCTACGAACCCTACACGAACAGAACTCATTCTCCTAACCTCGTCCTATCCCGATCCACCCCGCTGGACGTGGGACGGTCATCGTTGGCAACCCGCGACGATTCGCGGGCGGATTGAGGTTTTTGCCCTCCTAGCCTTGACCCTGCTGCTCCTCGCGATCGTCGGACTCGCTTTCACCTTAGACTTAAGTCTGGGGCGTGCGACCTTGGTTTGGATGTTCACCGTGCTGACGCTTGCTGTTTCGCCCGCCGTCCTTGTTTGGTTGGCCTCGCGCCGCTAGCACCCATGTCCTCCGACTCCTGCGAAATCATCGATAATCCGTCTGTGGCGGCGCGTCACGCTTACCAAGCTGCGCCATCGCTCGCGAATATTTCCAGCGCCGATCGTTCCAAAATGCTGCTGTCGCTAGCGACGGCAATTCGCGAACACCAAAACGCCATCCTGGAAGCGAATACGCTCGATCTCGAAGCGACTTTGTCTTTGACGGAGGAGGAAGCGGCCAAAGCTCCGCCGATTGCCTGGTTGAAATTGACGCCGGAGCGGTTAAAGGTGGCGATCGACTGCCTCAAGCGCTTGGCTGAGATGCCCGATCCGATCCGCCCCGTGACCAGCGCTGCGCTTTTGGCCGAACGCTCCCAAGCCTATTCCCAGCTCATGCCCCTAGGGGCGATCGCTTTCATTTGGGAATCGCTGCCGGAAATCGGCGCGATCGCGGCGGGCATGTGTCTCAAGACGGGAAACAGCCTGGTGCTACATCCCAGTTCTGAGGCGCGGGAAACATCTCTGGCGATCGCCACGGCTATGATGGACGCCCTCGCCGATAGCGAGCTGCACGCCGGTAGCCTCAGCGCCATTGCCACCCCCACCAACGAAACACGCAGTCAACTCATCGCCCAGAGTCCCCACTTAGGAACCATCCTGGCTCACGGTCGCTCTGATTTTGTGAACGGGATTGCAGCGCGATCGAGTTTACCCGTGGTGCGTTCGGTGACGGGGAACTGTTATCTATACTGGGCGCTGACCGGTCGCCTGGAAACGGTGCGATCAATTGTGCTCGATAGCTATCGCGGTGCGCCGGATCGGGTGAATGCGATCGATAAGATTTTGGTGTCGAGCGATCGTAAGCTCGCGTCAATTTCGACCCTGTGGAACAGCCTACGCGAAGAGGGCTTCGAGATCCGCGCCGATGCGGGTATCTGCGAACAGTTTCCGGAGTTAGAGGTGGCGCAGCCGCACGAGTGGCGACAGGCATATTCCGGCAAGACGATCGCCTTCAAGCTCATGGATCAGATCGAGTTGGCGATGTTGTGGATCGACCAGAACAGTAGCGGTCACGCCAATGTGATCGTGACGGAATCCTATCGCGAGAGCTGTTTATTTACGCGCGGCCTCAGTAGTGCTTCGGTGTTTGTGAATGCATCGCCCTGCTTTGCCCGCTTGAATAACAATACGGTCTACCTCGGCATGTCCAATCAAGCGGGGGCTCAACGCGGTTTTATTGGGCTGGAGACGTTAACGCGCTTGAAATATATCGTCCAGGGGTATTGAGATCACACGATTCGGTACACCTGAAACAGTAGACAACACCGATAATCGGTGGCGCTGCGATCGCCTGAAGCTGCCAGAAATTGTCGTAGCCAATGGAAATGTAAATCGGTGGATTATTTTGGGGCAAATCGGAGCCGATCGCCGTGATTCTTGCGGCAGGTTGCGATCAAAACCCGCTAAAGTAAAGAAATACGAAGCAATTCTTAGAGCGACAACCCCGCAGGCGAGACGATGCGAATTATTTTAATGACCGGAAAAGGCGGCGTCGGCAAGACCTCCGTGGCAGCAGCCACAGGTCTACGCTGCGCCGAGCTGGGCTACCGTACCCTCGTCCTCAGCACCGACCCGGCGCACTCGCTTGCCGATAGCTTCGACCTCGAACTAAGCCACGAACCGACAAAAGTTCGCGAAAACCTTTGGGGCGCGGAACTCGATGCCCTGGTTGAACTCGCCGACAACTGGAGCGCCGTCCAGCGCTACATCACCCAAGTGCTCCAAGCGCGGGGACTCGATGGCGTCCAAGCCGAAGAGCTGGCAATCTTACCTGGGATGGATGAGATTTTCGGCCTAGTGCGGATGAAACGCCACTACGACGAAGGCGAATACGACGTGCTGATTATCGATTCGGCGCCGACGGGGACGGCGCTGCGATTGCTGAGTTTGCCGGAGGTCGGCGGCTGGTATATGCGTCGTTTCTACAAGCCCTTGCAAGGATTATCAGTGGCGCTGCGTCCGCTAGTTGAGCCGTTTTTCAAGCCGATCGCCGGGTTCTCACTCCCTGACAAAGAAGTCATGGACGCGCCCTACGAGTTTTACGAGCAGATCGAAGCGCTCGAACAAGTCCTGACCGATAACACCCAAACCACGGTGCGCCTCGTCACCAACCCCGAACGCATGGTGATTAAGGAATCCCTGCGGGCTCACGCGTATCTCAGCCTCTACAACGTGGCCACGGATATGGTTGTGGCCAACCGGATTATTCCTGACAGCGTCACCGATCCGTTCTTCAAGCGCTGGAAAGAAAATCAGGTGCAATATAAGCAAGAAATTCACGATAATTTCTCGCCGTTGCCCGTCAAAGAAGTACCGCTCTATTCCGAGGAAATGTGCGGTCTGGCAGCACTGGAACGCTTGAAAGAAACGCTGTACGGCGATGAAGATCCAAGTCAGGTGTATTACAAAGAAAATACGATCCGGATCGTTCAGGAAGACGGCTTCTACAGCCTTCAGCTCTATCTTCCCGGCGTCCCGAAAAGCGATGTGCAGCTCTCGAAAACCGGCGACGAGCTCAACGTCCGCATCGGCAACCACCGCCGTAACTTGGTCTTGCCTCAAGCCCTGGCAGCACTGCAACCGGCGGGCGCGAAGATGGAAGAGGACTACCTTAAGATTAAGTTTGCGGAAGTGGCTCGCGTTTAAGATCCGTCTTAAAATCCACAGGTGAATGTCTACGGTTGAGTGTGTCTCGCCGCTTGATCTATGCCTTATCAGACCGTGCGCGGCGTCGAACATTTTTATCAGTGGATTACCTCTGATGATGGCGATGCCGATCGCACCCAGGATCATGATCCCGATCGCCCGGTGATGGTGTTCATTCACGGCTGGGGCGGCTCCTCGCGCTACTGGGAATGCACGGCGCGATCGCTGGCTGATCGCTTTGACTGTCTGCTCTACGACATGCGCGGCTTTGGCCGATCGAGCTTACCCGCCCCCGATCGCAACGTTGCGCCCAGTTTTGCGACGAAACCCGAACTCGAACAGGACTACGCCCTCGAAGCCTACGCCGACGATCTGGCCGAACTGCTCGATACCCTCGGACTCGATCGCGTCTCGCTCAATGCCCACTCGATGGGCGCATCCGTAGCGACGTTATTTCTCAACCGTCATCGCGATCGGGTCGATCGTGCCATCCTCACCTGTAGCGGCATTTTCGACTACGACCCGCTCACCTTCAATCTGTTCCACGCCGTGAGCCGCTGGGTCGTGATCTTGCGCCCGCGCTGGATGGCCGCGATCGCCGGACTCGAAGGCATGTTCATGCAGCGCTTTCTCCATCGCGACATTCCCATCCAAGACAAGCGCGACTTCCTGACGGATTTCGTCATGGCCGACTTTGACGCCGCCCTCGGCACAATCTACACCTCCGTTAGCAAGCACGCCGCGACCATCATGCCGCATGAGTTTGCACGGGTTAACGTGCCAACGCTACTCATCGCCGGAGAACACGACATCATCATTCCCGCCGCGATGGGCGAGCGTGCCGCCAAACTCAGCAGCGCGATCGATTACTGCGAAATTCCGGATACGGCACACTTTCCGATGTTGGAAGACTCAAGTACTTACCGAGCTGCGATCGCAAACTTTCTTCGATAAACTTTCGATGCTCAATCTTAGCGATAAAACATGCCGAGCATTAATATTCTGACCTGGCATAACGGGTCTGGACTAGAGCAAGATGCTCAATGTTTAGACGACATTCTTACTCAAGCAGGTTTCACTGTTACTCAAACAAACCTTCGCCCCTATCGTCTTAACAGTAGATTTCTAGCGAGGCTTGGAAAGCTCGGAGTCTTGATCGACCAAGTTTGGCAAAATTACAGCTATCGAATAAGGAGAAAATACGGTTTTCTCAAACCCAAAAACTATCGGTATGATATCAATTTATTTTTAGAATTTGTTGATACCAGATGTTTTGATCAAGCAAGAAAAAACTGTTTTATTCCGAATCAAGAATGGTTCTCAACCTGGCGACACTTAACCTTAAAGTCTTTTGATCGAATTTTATGTAAAACACTTCATGCCTACGAAATTTTTCAGCGTTTAGCACCTTCGGCTAGCTACATTAGCTTTACGAGTCCCGATCACTATCGCAGCGACATTACAACCGATTATGACGCTTGCTTTCATCTTGCCGGACGTAGTCCACTCAAGGGCACGCAAGCGATTGTTGATACATGGCGGCGACATCCTGAATGGCCTACGCTCCAAGTCCTAAATCGGTCTTCTCTCTCTCAGTATGCGCCCCTTCCCCAAAATATTATCTACATTCAGCAGCGCATTGACTTAGATGTATTAACCGAAATGCAAAACCGATTTGGTATCCGCATTCAGACATCAGAGGCGGAGGGGTTTGGACATGTTTTGGTCGAAGGGATGAGTTGCGGTGCCGTGATGGTAACGACAGATGCACCGCCGATGAATGAAATTGTGACGCCCGATCGCGGCATCCTCGTAGCCTTTAATCGCTCAAGCCCCCAAACCTTGGGGCGTCGATATTACGTTAACCAAGATCACCTTGAACAACAGCTTGATGCTCTGTTTAAACTCGATCTAGATCAGCGGCGTGAACTGGGCGATCAGGCGCGATCGTGGTATCTCAAAAATGACGCGTTATTCAAACAAAAAATCGTTGATGTTATGCATGATTTACTGGCATAACATCAACGATTTTGGCCATACGATCAATCGGCATAACCAACGTGAAAATCGAGTAATCTAGACCAAAACAGCTTTCAGCTCAGTGCAAAATGTCTCGATCGCGGCTAACCCTTCAGCGGGCGTTCCTTCCGATAACCGCTTGACGATCGCACTACCGACGATCGCCGCGTCCGCACCCCAATCGCGCATCTGCTTCGCCTGTTCCGGCGACGAAATCCCAAACCCAACCCCGATCGGCTTGTCCGTTTCTTGACGCATCTCGACGATCAGCTCCTCGACCCGCGACGCCACCGTTGTTCGCGCCCCGGTGACACCGGTAACGCTGACGAGATAGATGAAACCCCGAGATTTTTCGACGATCGCCTTGATGCGATCAAGTGGACTCGTCGGCGCCACCAGCAAGATCAGATCTATGCCATACTTTTCCGTCACCGCGATCAGCGTTTCGGATTCTTCCAGGGGCAAATCGGGAACCACGAGACCCTTCGCGCCGACAGCGGCGATTTTTTCGATGAAGGCTTCGATACCGCGATGCAAAATCGGGTTGTAGTAGGTGAATAGGACGATCGGGGCGGCGATCGTCGGGCTAACGCGTTCGACGAGATCGAGCACGTCATCGAGATGTGTACCGTTGGCCAGAGCGCGAGTGGCGGCGGCCTGAATCGTCGGGCCATCAGCCAGCGGGTCAGAGTAGGGCACACCGAGTTCGATGATGTCTGCCCCGGCGCGATCGAGCACCTTGATCGCCTCCGCCGTGGTTTCGAGATCGGGATCGCCCGCCGTGATGAAGGGAATTAAGGCGCATTTCTGCTCGCTGCGGAGTTGGGCGAAACGCTCGGAAATCGAAGTCATGGCAGAGGATAAAAACGTTAAAACAGTCACTAAAAACGGCCAACGTTTAGGCTGACCGTCAGGAATTTTATACCGGATTGGGGGGCGTACTGACGCTAACTCCAGGACGAAGCGGTTTAGCTTGTCGTTTCATCCCCAGGCGGATTCTCTAGCTTTGCCTCATTTTGGGCTTGTTCTTGCATCACTTCGATCGCGGCCTGTTCGCGTTCCTCGGGGGTCATCTTTTCCCAGCGCTTTTCCACGATCGCATCTTCGTAATCGCGAAGTTGCTGGTTATAGGTCAGATTGCTGGTGGCAAACCGCACCAGGTAGGTCAACACCCAGCCCACCAAGCCAACCACCAGCAGGGCTTGACTCCAGATGCCCGCGTTCATGGCATCAACACCGAGAACTTGCAGCAAAAAATAGATTGCACCACCGGCGAGAAAAACACCGAGACCAATACTGAAAACGTCAAGTCGTCGCATACGTTCTGCTCATCTGCTGGTTAATGGATCGAGTTGACCGCGAGGGATCGCAAAGAACACGAGAGAGGAGAAATCAGCCGAGATTAGTCGGCGATCGGCTAGGCTCCAATCTCGCGTTTTTGGGGGCGTAGGTTAATAAACGGAGCGAACAAAATCATGCCGGGGAAGAACATGAAGACGAAAAAGTAGGCGATAAACCGCTCGATCGAACCGGCAAAATGCCAGCGCTGATTGAGGTAATAGTAAATGGCGAGGGGAACCACAACGAGATAGGCTCCCGCAAGGGCGACATACAGCACGATCGCGAGGAGAGTCGGAGTTAGGGTCATAGTCCTAGCGGGGTTACGGCAGGTTGGCGATAGTTTAGAGCGAAGTCACTGCACAGCGCCGAAACCCGGCGCGGGTCGGGCTTTATTGTATCGCACTCTTCTCTGGGTCAACATCGGATATACGCCAAGACGGGATGTTTTCCGGACGCGTGATGGAACCCGCTGAAAAAGGAAAGACAGTAGCCCAGCCGAAATTGCCAAACGCGGTCATTGCGTGGCGGAGGAAAAGTGCATGTCTGAACATACGGTAGAGACGTTAGAACCGACTCAAACTGTCCTTGTGGTTGAAGACGATCCGGTCAATTTGCGCATTTTTCAAAAAATCCTTAAACGACGCGGTAACTTCAACGCGGTTCATTCAGAAAATGTGTTGGAGATTTTTGAACTGACAACCTCCGGCGCGATCGACCTGGTTTTGATGGACGTTTCACTGACCAATAGCCGCTACAACGATCAGCCGGTTGATGGTCTGTGGATTACGAAAACTCTGAAGAGTGATCCCTATACTCAAGATTTACCCATAATTTTGGTGACGGCCAATGCCATGGTGGGCGATCGCGAGCGTTTTCTCAAGGAAAGCGGAGCTAACGACTATGTCTCGAAACCGATCATCGATCAGAATCAGTTTATTGAGCTGATTCGCCAATATCTCGCTGTCCTCAACCCTAATCCCCTAAAAAATGCATCCTAACGATGCCCACTAAACGCCGCGATGCCCGTTGAATAAGTTGAATAAAAAGTTGAACGCCAACTTGAATATCGAGCGAAATCCCTAGCCGAACATCAAGCCGATCGCCAATACGAATTGATTCCCTGTATTCCCTCCCGCCTTTCACCGTAAGATAGGGGTAATTCGTAACGAAACTTCAACTTTTCAAGTATTCCGTCCATGACAGATCGACTGATCCGCGCGACCGCTGCCGATGGTGGTATCCGTTGTGTCGGTGCTATTACGACCAATCTCGTTGAAGAGGCGCGATCGCGTCAAAATCTGTCCTACGTGGCTACGGCGGCGCTCGGTCGTACCATGACGGCGGGTTTGCTGTTTGTGTCGAGCATGAAACGCGCTGAGTCGCGCGTGAATATTCGTCTCGATGGTGATGGCCCGCTGGGGCAAGTTCTGGCCGATGCGCGGCTTGATGGCACAGTACGCGGTTATGTGACAAATCCCACTGTGGAACTGCCGCCGAACAGCCAAGGCAAGCTCGATGTGGGTGGAGCTGTGGGCAAAGATGGCTATGTCTATGTCGTGCGCGACGTGGGCTACGGTTTTCCCTATTCCAGCACCACCAGCCTGATTTCCGGCGAAGTGGGCGACGACCTGACTCATTATCTGGCGACCTCGGAGCAAACCCCATCAGCGCTTCTGCTCGGCGTTTTTGTCGGAGCCGAGGGCGTAACGGCAGCGGGTGGTTTACTGTTGCAAATCATGCCGAAAGCGGCGCGGGATGAATCCCTCGTTTCCCTACTCGAATCCCGGATTGCCTCACTCTCTGGGTTTACGCCACTGCTTCAGTCTGGCAAGTCTCTGCCTGCGATTTTTAATGATTTGCTCGGCGATATCGGGCTGAATATTTTTCCGGAAGTGCAAATGTTGCGCTTCAACTGCGAATGCTCGCACGATCGCATGATGGGAGCGCTCAAGCTGCTGGGGCGCGATGAGTTACTCGATATGATCGAGACCGACGGCGGCGCGGAAGCCACCTGTGAATTTTGCCGATCGGTGTACAACGCGGATGTCAGCGATCTGACTCAGCTCATCGATACGCTCGAAGGCGACGGCAGTAACGGTTAGTGGAACGCGATCGGCGAAGCAATTTTAGACATTTGAGGTTTCTAAAACCTCAAAGCTCTCGCTCCCTGCGATCCCTTCACGCCGAAACTGGGGGCGCACCAAAGGCAAAGCTTAGGGTTAACCACCAGCGATCGTCTTCACGGTGAACCACGATCGCCCGGACAAACTCACGTAAATAAAACCGTCGTTCTACTTCGCTTAAGTCATACCAAAACTGCGGCAGTGACAAGGTGGCTAAGGTTTCCTGTAAGTTGACCGGCGGGAGCTGTTGGCGTTGCTGTTCTAGATCGGCGATCTCGACGCGGAGGTTATACGATCGCAGTGCCACCGTTTCTGCATCGAGAATGCCGTCCGCTGCGAGCTGGGGTAACTGATCGATAATCTGCTGGCAGCGATCGACCTCTGCCTGTAGCCCCGTATTGATCGCTGTGGGTATCGCCATATTATTGGCGGATATACGCTCTAGCTCACGAGTTAAATCCTCTGCGATTTGCTGAATCGTGGCCGTTAAGACGTCGGCATATTTTAATGAGCCGCATTTTTTTGGCTGTTGCGGACAACTAGACGGATAAAGGTAGGTATAGTCTGGCGCGATAGCTGCGCCAATTTTTTCGGTGTGAGGTTCAGAATCAGATCGCTTGGATGAGACGTGCGTGCGTCTTTTTTTGCCTTTGTATGGACGAGCGCTCGTGACTCGAAATCGACCCTGACAGGTTGCACAGGTCACGAGACCGGCCAGCGATCGCGACGCGCTAGCAGTACGAGGCGGCAGATTTTTGTTGCGTCCCAAGCGGCGATCGATCTGCGCCGCCTCATCGCGCGAAATCAGCGGCGCGTGTGTATTCTGAACGACCTCATCTTTCCCATCTTCACGTTTGTAGCGCAAGTCACCGCGATAGACTGGATTGGCTAGCCAGCGTCGTGCGGTCGTGGTGGAGATCCGTTTGCCATATTGCCGATCCAGGAAGCGTACAACATCGCTCAACGAGCCGTACAAACTAAACCGCTCAAAAAAAGCACGCACGACGGGTGAAGCTTGCCGATCGATGGTGTAGCGATCCTTGCCACGCCGATAACCGTAGGGAGCGCGTCCCGGTGGTGGATGCGCCAGTTGACGCTGGCGGGCGTGGCCTTGACGGATGCGATCGCCGTGGCTGAGAGAGTCGGGCGATTTGGGCGAGTCGGGCGAATCGGGCGAGTCGGGCGAGTCGGGCGATTTGGGTAAATTGGCCGGATCGGGCGGAGGTTCCGAAAAGCTCATGCGGGCGCTGTTGTGCTGCGGGAAATCATGCCGATCTCGATTCAACTATTCGACAAACAGGGCGCGGCTGATGAGCGGCGATTCGGTCTCGTCGATTAAGCTTGTCTCGTTTTCCGTGACTGATGAGCTAGAAACGTTAGCGGTGTTTGATTCCAACGTCGGTATCGGGGTTGTCGCGACGTCGGGATTACGATTTTCAGGGCGTAAGTGACCAGAGAATGACACCGTCGCGACAAACAGGGCTGCGATCGCCGTGCCACCCCAGGATGACCAGAGGCGTCGTTGGCTCTGTTTGCGCTCTTGTGCTGCCGCGATCGTGCGGGTCGCTAGCTCTTCTGGGGAAATTGAGCTAACGGGAACAGGCATTCGTTTTAACTCGCGACTGAGGCGGGCGAGTTGTCGGTAGTTGCGTTGGCTGTCGGTGTTGACGGCGAGGCGAGCCTCAATACGAGCGCGATCATCTGAGGACAGTTCTTCATCGATCAGCGCTCCGATGTCGATCATCTCCGGGTCAGGGCGACGGCGATCGAGCTCGGAGATGTTGTCCCAATTGAACGGCAACTCAGTGTGAGGGTCGCGTTGGGAGGGGTTGGGGTTGTGTTGGCGATCGTGAGTCATGGTCAGAACAGTCCTCTGAAGAGAGATGACTGTATAAGGGAAAGCACTGATGAATAACGTGAAGAAAGCGCAAGACGGTAGGCGATTTGCTAGCTATCGAGGTAAGGCTGGAGTTGCTCTTTCAGGCGCGATCGAGCGCGAGCAATACGTGATTTTACCGTCCCGAGGGATGCACCGGTAATTTCGGCAATTTCCTCGTAGGAGAGCCCTTCGATTTCACGCAGGATGATCGTCGTGCGGAAAACTTCAGGAAGTTCAGCGATCGCGGTACGTAGCCGATCGTAAAACTCCTGAGTTGCCAGCTCTTCATCGGGTCCCGGAGCATCGGCGGGTAAATCCCAGTCAAGTTGACCGTCACCGACTTTGTAGGGAGCATCCAGCGAAAGCGGCGGCTTGGTACGCTTCCGTTTGCGTAGTTCGTCATAGAACAGATTGGTCGCGATACGACTCAACCAGCCTTTAAATTTGGCCGGTTCATTCAGTCGATGCAAATTGCGATAAACCCGAATCCAGACTTCTTGAGCCAGATCGGATCGATCGCCCCAATCGGGTGCGAGGTGGTAGAGCACTTTATCTACATGGGACTGGTAGCGGCGAAGTAGCTCCGTAAAGGCGGCTTTTTCCGGTTCCGTTCCATCTTGGCAGCGGCGAATCAAATCGCCGTCGTCAAGGCGGGCAGGTACAGGAGCCATAGGTTGCACTATGCCGATCGCAGTCCGAACTGCCGAAAATGAGAGGGGGAGAGATTGAGTCATGAGCGGAATCGGTGCACGAACCTACCACAGTTCAAAGGACGCCCATTAATCCTACGAAGTTCCCACCCCAGAATGGGACAGTTTCGTGTCGGCTAAGAAACTGTCACATACCTGTCCGGAAGCAAGGTCTTGCGTCTTGCAGGCGATCTGGATTGAAATCAGGTCAGCGATCGCATCGCCCAGGAGACAAGGCCAGGAGCCAGACGATAGGCTTCGGTGGCGATCGCGGTGGGGCCGACGACGATTTCAGATCGGCGATCGCGGACGGCGTGCCAGACAGCCGTCGCGATCTCGTCAGGCTGGCTGACCCAGTTGGCGTTTAACGTTTCCGTTAGTCGGGCTTTACTGGTTTCGGTTGTGGTCGCCTCGCCGCGAAACTGGGCGCGTTCTAAAAAGTCGCTGTTGATGACGCCGGGATGAACCAGGGAAACGAGGATTCCGTGGGGTTCTAGCTCGAATTGCAGCGTTTGGGTGAGGCCGGTTACGGCGTATTTGCTCGCACAGTAGGCGGTCATCATCGGGAGGGGCATTTTGCCGCCGAAGGAGCCGAGGTTAACGATCGCACCTTTGCCATGCTTGAGAAAGTGGGGGATCAGAGCGTGAATGGTGTTGACGTAGCCGAAGAGGTTGGTGTCGAAGAGGCTGTGCCAGTCTTGGAGTGTGGTGTGTTCAAAGGAACCGGTGAGACAGATCCCGGCGTTGTTGACCAGCACATTGATGGCAGAAAATCGCTCGATCGCTGAATCTACGAGGGTTTGGACTTGATCGGCATCGCTAACGTCCGTGCTGAGGGCAAGAACCTGGCAATCATCGGATCGGAGTTCATCCGCGACGGCGTTGAGGCGATCGGGCTGGCGGGCGGCAAGGACGAGGTCATAGCCTTGTTTAGCAAAGCGATGGGCGATCGCGCGGCCACTGCCTTGGGATGCTCCGGTGATGAGTGCGACGGGGGACATAGTAGAAGACCGGATTGTTGATTGAGACTGAGTGCCAAATATCCCTAATCAGGTACATATTTGCACCGAAACGACTGAGCCTGAAACGACTGAGCCTGAAACGACTGAGCCGGAAACGACTGAGAATCATGTGACACGAGGCTTTGGTTCATCCGGGTGTTCCGGAGAAAGATGCAGCGGCAAGGTGATCAACACATGAGTATTGGAATTTTTGCGCGAGGTCACTTCAATCACACCCTGGTGCATCTGAACAATTTGGTAACAGATGGATAGACCCAGCCCCGTGCCTGCACCGACGGGTTTCGTCGTGAAGAACGGATCGAACACTTTTTCGAGTAAGTGATCCGGAATTCCCAGGCCATTATCGAGGATCGATACCCGCAGAAAACGATCGCTCACCATCTCGGTATCAATCCAGATTTCAGGCCGCACGTTTGTCCGATCGGGGTGCGATCGCGCTTCGATCACCGCATCGATCGCATTCGTTAGCACATTCATCCACACCTGATTAATTTGTGCCGGGTAGCATTCGATTTGCGGCACGATGCGATAGTTACGACTGAGTTTGATGTTGTGGCGCGACATGTGATGACTCAGGATCACCAGGGTGCTATCGATGCCCTCATGAATATCCACCCGTTTCGGTCGGTTTTCATCGAGACGCGAAAAGCTCCGCAGTGACAGCACGAGGCGCAAAATCCGCTCTGCTCCCGTTCGCATCGAATTGATGATGTTGGGCAGGTCGCTGGCAATAAAGTCGAGGTCAATTTCCCGTGAGGCCGCTTCGAGTTCGGGGGTCATCTCGGGATACGCCTTTTGATAGAGCGAAATCAGGTTGAGCAGGTCGTTGGTGTAGTTATTGGCATAGGCCAAATTGCCGTAGATAAAGTTGATCGGATTGTTGATCTCGTGGGCAATCCCGGCGACGAGCTGACCGAGAGCGAACATCTTTTCGGACTGAATGAGCCGCGCTTGGGTGCGCTCCCGTTCGGCAAGAGCAGCTTCAAGCTGTTCGCTGCGCTCACGTAAAATCGTTTCAGAGTCTCGTAATGCCTCTTCGGATTGCCTACGCTCCGTAATATCAACGCCGACGACAACACTGGCTTGACCGCGATCGTACTTTTGCGCGGCGATCATGTAATAACACTCCGTATCGCGCACCCGTGCCGTAATCACCTGCGAGCAATACTGATCGGGCTTGACCAAAAACTCGCGCACGAATTGCACAAACTCCGGGCTGCTTTTCAAAAAGCCCAGCTCTTTGCCGACAAAGGCTTCGGCGGGCATGTTGTAGCTGGCAGCAAGATGGCGATTGACGCCGAGGTAATGCCCCTTCGCATCAATCCAAGAGACGAATCCAGGGACGGCATCGAGTACCGCCCAAAGCTGCTCTTGGGACTCGCGGAGGGCTTCTTCGGTGCGTTTACCAGCGGTAATGTCGATCCCGACGACGACAGCGGCCCGATCGCAGGCATATTTTTGAGCGGCGATCGCGTAATACTGGGCTACGCCGCCAACTTGTGTGCGAATAATTTCAGCGGCATGGGGATCGGAGTTTTCGAGAAATGCTTCGACAAAATCGCTAAATTCTGACTTGTGTTCTAAAAAGCCAATTTCTTTTCCCACGAAGTCACTGACCGCCATATCCAGACTTTGAGCCAGATGACGGTTGACGCCCAAATAGCGCCCGTCTACGTCCATCCAAGACACGAAACCGGGAACGGCATCTAGGACAGCTCGTAATTGATCTTCCGTTTCATTGAGGTATTTCGGATCGGTGGTCTCGATCGGGTGATCGGGCGAGTCGAGTTGAGCAATAATTTGGCGGACGATCGCGCAGGTATAACCGTAGCCATCGACGCAGAGATAGGTAAAAACAAGGCTTGTGGCAATCTCACCGCCATCGCCAACCCGGCAGCGTGATTCGATTTCGGCATGGCCGTTGCTTTCAATGGTTGACCAAATGGAAACCCAACGGCTGCTATTAATGGTGGTATCTAAGTCCCAAATTGGGCATTCCGGGATCGTGTCGTAGCCTAATAAGTTATGAGCAGCGGTGTTGCTACGAACAATAACGCCAGCGGCAGAAATGAAGAGTGCCGCTTCTGCGAAACAGTCAATCGCTTGGCTGGCCAGTTGAAGCTGGTGATGTAAATTGCAATCGATAGAGATATCAGCCGAGGCGGCTTCAGCCCCCTGTGCAAAGGAAGTAATCGGCTGATTAGAATCCGACATGAAAGCGTTGAAGTGTTGCGAGCGGGACAGCGATCTTCAGTCTGGATATACGGTCGCTCTCGACCAGTATCCTAACACTTTAGATTTTTGTTATCGCGGAAAATTCAGACTGTCTTTAAAAAATATTGTTGAGTGCCGTTTGTTTCGGCGGGTGTCGTGTCGGATCTCATTCGGCGAGCAAACAAATGGGCATCCGGCGGAAATCTGAATCTATCGCGAACGGTTCGATCGCGTTGCGGGTTCGCTCGATCGTCCGAGAAATTCCCGTCGAATTCGATCGCATAAACTATCGCGGTCAACCTGTGCCAAGATTTCGCGCACAACGGTATCGGCTCCCAAAGGCCCCCAAGTGCAGCCCCGCTCTAGATATTCCTTTGCGGCCTGTCCGACCAAATAAACCCCGACACCCGCGATTCCCGCCTGGGCGATCGCCGATCCGACAAAGCCCGGTACACCCAGGGCTTTTCCCGCTCCTAGACTGATCCCCGTCAGCATTTCGCCCAACAGCAGCCCGCCATTGCTCCAAATAATCGTCTTGAACAAACGTCCGGCTTCGTGGCTGGTCATGGGAAGACCATAAAGCTGGGCGAGCTGACGGATGCAGATTAGATCGGCGATCGTGCCGCCGAGTACGTCGATCGCCAAAATCGGATTGCAGGCGACAACGGCGGCTTTGGTGCGGACGAAGTTCCAAATTAGGTCGTCGGCGTCGCGATCGCGCAGGGCGATCGCGGTTTCGGCGAGTTCGGTTTCGAGGCGTTGCGCTTGAATTAGGGCGTTCACGGCTAGGAGTAGTTCGCCGTCACGCTGGATGATTCGGGCGATCGTGCGTTTCAGCTCGTCGATCTGTGCGGGCGGCGTATACCAACGCTCGATCGGCGATTTTGTGGTGGTTGAATGGCTGGGATCAGGGGCAAAACTTGGATTAGGATCGTCAAGCAAAATGGGGGCGGGTTGGGCAGCGGTTAGGACGATTTCGTCGGCTCGCAAGGGGAGCTGTTGCCGATCGCCCAGCGCCCGCAATTGATCAACGATCGCCTGCCGATCCAGTTCGGGATATAAATCAATCTTGTTAAAGACCATGACGATCGGCTTGCCGCTTTGCCACAGGTCGCAGAGCGCATCGTATTCGGTTTGGGTCACGTCTCCCGACACCACAAACAGGATCGCGTCTACCTGTTGCGCCACGTCGATCGCCATCGCCGCCCGCGCTTCGCCCGCAATTTCATCAATTCCCGGCGTATCGATCAGCTCCAGGCGCAGCGCTTCCTCGGGGACGAGATCATCCGCCAAATCCCAGGAGGCGTTTGAGGCGTTTGGTTCCGAGTGTTCGCCCGTCTCTGGATAGATCGCAGTGAGCATCACCTTCTCCACCTGTGAATCGGCGATCGCCAGATCATCGATAACGCTTTCCCAGTCTTCCCAGATCAGTGATTGCGGCCATTTCGTCACGCCATTGGTCGGCCCCGTTTGCAGCAGTTCGCGACCCATCAGCGCATTAATTAACGCCGATTTTCCCCGACTAACCGAGCCAAACACCGCCAGCCGAAAGACGCCGCGATCGAGCTTGTCGATCTGGGTTTGGATCGCCATAATGCCGTCTCGCTGGCGTTTCGCGAGCGCTTCACTTTCGGTGCTGGGGCGACGCTGAGGTTGGGGGCGATCGAAACGATCGAGGGCTTGCTGAAGGCTGAGGCGGGCGCGAAATCGCGCGAGTCGTCGTTGTTTGCGGGAGGTAGGCATCAGACGAGCGATCGAAATATATGAAAAGCGTTAACTTAACCTTCTCACACCATCCATAATCTAATCCCAAATCGAGGTCACAAATACGCTGACGATCGCCCCGTGGCGCACGATCGCGAATCCTTCTGTGGGTGGGAGGTCTACGGTTAAAATGCTGCACCTTTCTATTTGACCCATGACAAACTTGCCCATGACAAACGGACACCGCTACGTTCGCCCCACGATCGAACGCGCCACAACCCTCCAACCCAGCCCCCGCCCCGATTCGCGATCGCCAATCCTCAAGCTCAACTCGAACGAAAATCCCTATCCACCCTCACCGCAGGCGATCGCCGCCCTGCGATCGATCAACGGCGACAGCCTGCGACGCTATCCCGAAGCCAACGCCGATGAATTTCGTCACGCCGTCAGCCGCGAGCTGGATATTCCTCCCGATTGGATTCTCGTCACTAACGGCGCGGATGTTTTGCTCGATCACATCGTCCGCGCCTGCGCTGAAGGAACCGATCGCCCCGTCGTGATCTCGACCCCGACCTATCCGCTCTACGCCCACCTCGCGACGCTGCAACCCGCTGAGACGATCGCCATCCCCTACACGACCACACCCAGCACAGCACCAAATCACCCCGACCCCTATCGCCTGCCGATCGACGCGATCGCCGCCGCCAACGGAGCCGTCACCTTCATCGCCAACCCCAACAGCCCCACCGGTCACACCACGCCCCTGGAAGAACTCCGCCAACTCGCGGCACAGCTTACGGGTGTATTGGTGATTGATGAGGCGTATGCGGATTTTCAGCCGCCCGGTACACCGTCGGCGCTGGAGTTGGTGCGGGAATTTGAGCAGGTGATAGTGCTGCGAACGCTGTCGAAGGGGTACGCGCTGGCGGGGTTACGGCTGGGGTTTGGGGTGGCGAATCCGAGGCTGTTGGCGGGGATTGCGAAAGTCAAGCCGGTGTATAACGTCGATGCGATCGCGGTGCGGGTTGGGGCGGCGGCGATCGCTGATCGCGCCTACAAAGATGCGCGATCAACCATGATTCGTCAGACCCGATCGCGTTTTACTGAAGCGTTGCGCGATCGAGGTTTCACCGTTTGGCCGTCAAGCGGAAATTTTGTGCTGTTGCGGCCACCCTTTGGATCGGCGCGATCGCTTCATGATGCACTGCGATCGCGTCAGATCTGGACACGTCATTATCCACAGCCGGACTTGGCCGACAAGCTTCGCATCACGATCGGCACAGAAGCCCAGATGCAGCAGGTGATTGCCGCGATCAATGCCGTAGACCCGCAATCAGAGTTTTAGTAGTTTTGTAGTGGCGCGACTGATGCGTGGGCTGATCGTGGTGGGCATTGCCCACCCTACTGGCTCGCCTGCTAGCCCGCTGCTTGATCGATATCGGGCATTTCGGTGACGGGTTCACTCGTACCATTACCGCTGGGCTCGGCGGGGATTGAAGTCGGCGGAGCTGTGTTTGGTGGCGGCGTCACGATCGTCTGGTGAGAATGAGTCATTTCAAGCTCCGGCGGCGCAAGCTGATTACCCATGATTTGCGTCAGGTTTTCCGAGAGTGCCTTCGGATCGAGGAAGACCACTTTAGAATTTTCGCTCTCGCCCATTTTGAAGCTGGCATCAACGTAGCGCTGGGTGGCGAAGAAGTGGAGAATCTCGCGGCCATAGGGTCGAGATTCGATCGCCTCCGCAATGCGTGACATATACTGCGCTGTGGCATCTGCTTCGAGCAAATCGGCTCGCTTCTGAATTTCTGCGGCTCGCTCTTTTTCCATCGAATCGAGCACATCTTCCGGCGGGATGATATCGGTGATGTCAATCTCGATCACCTTAACGCCCCAGTTCACGGTTTTGGATTGCAGGGATTTAAGAATCAACTGCATGAGTTCAACCCGTGTTTCAAGGATTTCCTCCAGGTCACGCTTACTCAGTTCAGAACCAAGATTGGTACGGATGCTGCTCTCGATCGCCGTCACCACATCGTCTACCTCGTAGTAGGTATCGCGCAGGTTATCAATTTTCCAGCGCACTTTGAGGTCTACATCAAGCGACACGTTATCGTTCGTGATGGCTTTGTAGCGAGTGATCGCGAAAAACTGCTCGCGCGTCGTGTCCTCCCAGACAATCTGGTCAAAGCCCGGAGCCGTCCAGTTCAGACCAGGGCCAAGGGTACGCTCGTAGCGCCCGAGACGCTCAACCAAAGCAATGTTGCCTTGGTTAACGATTTTGACACCGGTGATCGCATAACCGATCGCCGACAGAAACATAAATGCAAAGAACGAACCCATGAGCTTTGGAAAACGAGTGTTTGGGGAGGTCAGCGGTCAGGAGCGGCATCCGGCAACGATTGTAGGAGCAAATGCTAAATCAGAACGAGGGGATTCAGGACCGATGTGATGTAACGATCGTAAACATTTAAACCATCATCGAGATCTATCACAGCCTTGTTTTTATGCCCTTTTTTGCTAGGGGGGCGGTGGAGCCATATCCGGCAGACGCCAGATTTGAATCGTCTTTTCGGGGCTGCCCGTCACAATCACCGTACCGTCGGCTGTGCTGGCGAGGGCGGAGATGGGCGATCGGCTTCCCCATAACGAGTGTAAACGCTCGCCGGTTTCGGGTCGCCAAACCAGCAGGGATTGTGTCGTTCCCATCAATTGAACAATAGAATCGGCTTCCGGATGATCCGGCGGCGTGTCCACAACATAAACCAAATGTCTAACCGGCGTCGCTAGATCGGTAAAAGATTTCACTTCTTCGCCCGGAAATGTATTCCAAAACCGAATGCTGCGATCGCTGCTGCTGCTTGTTAGGGTTTTCCCGTCGGGCGAGAACGCCAGGGATAGCACGCGACCGGCATGGGCTTGGATGGCTCGCAATTGAACACCCCGAGTGAGATCCCATAGTCGAATTGTGCCGTTGCGTCCGCCGCTGGCCAGGGTTCGTCCATCTGGGGAAATGGCGAGGGCCTCGATCGGCGTGTTATGACCCCGTAACACCTTGACCTGTCCGGCTTGAGTGATGTTCCACAGCCGAATGGTTTTGTCACTGCTCGCGCTAATTAAGGTTTTGCGATCGGGTGCTAGGAGTAGGGCATTAATGCTGTCGGTATGTCCAATCAAGGTCAACTTTCGCACACCTGTTTCGGCGTTCCAAAAGCGAATGGTGGGGTCTTTAGTGCCGCTGGCGGTGGCAACGGTGCGATCGTCGAGAAAGACCAGCGCTTCGATCCAGTCTTGATGTGCTGACACTTGGTTTTCCAGCGCTCCCGTTTCTAGGTTCCAGAAGCGCAGTGTACCGAAACTCCCGCTAACAATCCGTTGGCCGTTCGGACTCAGCGCGAGCGATCGAACATAGCCCGCATCGCGCGTGATCAATCGCTCTAGGAACAAACTATCCGGGAGTTCGACCACGAGTCGCGCTGGACTAGAAGGGAAAAAACCGTAGCGCCAATAGCCATAGATCTGAGACAGAATTAGCGCCACGATCGCCCCTTCAATCACCCGATCCCAGCGAATTTCGGGGGGGTGAAGATCCGCAAAAAAATCCTCGATCGCCTCTTGCCACGCTTCAATTCTAGATTTGGGGGCGCGGGTCGATCGCGACGATCGTAGCCGCGAATTCGTCCGAAAGCTTGATCCAGTTGTACGAAAAGGATTTTTGCGGGCGGAGCCTCCCCTCGAAGTCCGAGGCTCCGCCTCGGACCGTTCCCAGGCACTACCGGGAGGAGTGGAGTCATCCAGCGCTTGAAAAATCACGCGGCCATGCTGAGGCCGATTGCCCGGAAACGGAGCCATCATATAGTCAATGACATTGGCAAAATGCTCGGGAATTTGAGGCGCTTCCTCATGCCAAAGCAATTTGCCATTGCGGGGATTTTCGGGAAACGCGGTGGGTTTTTTGCCCGTCATCAAGAAGACGAAGGTGCGACCCAGGGCGTAGAAGTCCGATTGGGGAACGGCTTTACCGTTAATTTGTTCGGGCGGGGTGTAGCCTGCGGAAATAATTTCCGTGACATTTTGGCCGCCACCAACTTTGTTAATGTAGGTTCCCGTGACTTCGCGGGCGGTTCCGAAGTCAATCAGCGCCAGTTGTCCATCGGGACGGCGCATGATGTTGTGGGGTTTGATATCGCGGTGGAAATAGTGCAGTTGGTGGACACGATCGAGAATATCGACAAGCTGTTCGAGCCAGTTGCGGGCAATCTCGGCGTCGATCGGCTTCTTGTCGCGCTCGTCGATCCACTCAACGAGGTTAAGCCCTTCAATTTTTTCCATCACCAGGCAGTGCAGGGGCGTTTTGCTGCCATGCGCCCAGTAGACAAAATACCCGTCTTCATCAACGTGCGGAATGCCGGGATGATTGAGACGACAGAGAACCTTCGCCTCTTGCTTAAACAGTTCCACCGCTTTCGGATGATTGCGGTATAACACTTTGACGACAACACGATCTTCGCCCTTCTCGGAATCTATCGCCTCAAAGGTTTTACCAAAACCACCGCTGCCGAGTAAACGCTCAACGCGGTAGCGATTGTGTAAGACGAGTTTTGAACTGCAATGGGGGCAAATAAGTTCGCGGGTGTCGTCCGGAATTTCGTCCGGGTTCGGACACTTTGGGTTAATGCAATAACTCACAGACAAAAACCGATCCAGGCGGACAAGGTTAACGGGAGATCGTATTGACCGACGATCAAACGAAACGCCACGATTGCCATATTTTTTTCCTCCCTTCAACTATACCCTGAAGCTTCCAGAGTGCCCTGTTAGCGATCGCCCCTCATCGTTGCCGTTGTTGAAAAATACTGACCGCGCTGTGCCTTAAGTTTCAGTCAGTTGTAGCAACACATCGATGGTATTTGATCGCCATATTTTCGCAACATATTTATGCTGTGTCGATGAACGAAATTCGGCATTCAAAACTAGGTTTCCGGAATAACTGGGTTGGCCGTCTTGGTCTCCGAGAATACATCCGCAACGTATTGACGAGCCGCCGTTTTGATCGTGGCTTGGAGGTCAGCATAGACCTTCGCAAAGGGAGGCTGGCGATCGGAGAAACCGAGCAAGTCATGGGTCACTAGAATCTGACCATCGCATTGAGACCCGGCTCCAATACCGATCGTGGGAATGGTGAGCCGCTGGGAAATCCTGCGAGCCAGATCAGAATTGATATGTTCGAGGACCAGGCAAAAGACACCGGCGTCTTGTAGCGCGATCGCCTCGGCCAAAATTTTGGCTTCGGCTTGGGGGGTTTGGCCTTGCTGTCGGTAGCCGGTTTGGTGAATCGATTGGGGTGTTAACCCAACGTGACCCATGACGGGAATGCCCATTTCAACCAGGCGTGTCACCGTCTCGACCAGGCGAGGATAGCCCCCTTCCAGTTTGACGGCGGCAGCTCCCGTTTCTTTCAAAATCCGACCGGCGGAGGCGATCGCCTGGGCGCTATCAATTTGGTAGCTCAAGAACGGTAAATCAACCACGACGAGCGCTCGCTTGACGCCACGACAGACGGCCTTGGCATGATGGATGATGTCATCGAGGGTTAGCGGTAAGGTCGTTGTGTGGCCGAGGGCGACCATCGCCAGCGAGTCGCCCACCAGCAGCAGATCGATGCCAGCACCATCCAGCACGCGAGCAAAGGCGTAGTCCGTTGCCGTCAGGGCAACGATCGGTCGATTCTCGTGTTTCCAGCGAGCAAGTGTACGGGGAGTGACGGCCATCGGGAGAGCGCGTGAATGAGACGAATTCGCGAACACCGATTGTAGATCGTGCGTTGAACTCCTGTCTTTGTCTTGGAAAGATTCCGTTAGTGTGACGCTAGTGTGACGCGTGCATCTGAGGTCAGGCGATCGATGATTCTCCCAAAGAAACACCGGTAAAGTCTAAGGGGTCTCGTAGCATAGAGATAGTTTGTTTTAACCTTCCAGAGATCTAAACCTTTATGTCTACGCCGGTCCGATTTGTGCCTCGTCCACTCCTTCAGCTTGCAAATCGAGCCTCGCTACGAGCGGCTCTTAGTACGTCATACCTCTTGCAAATCGCGATCGTGATTGGCCTTACGACCGGTTTGGCATGGCGCACGATCGATCGGACAGGGCTATATCTGACGCGACAACAGCAGGAGTCGATCGCGCAACGGGTCGGCGATCGGCTGAAGGATGATCAGCAACAGATGCTAGAGCTAAAGCAATCTGCCAGTGATGCGATCACATTGGATCTCTGGTCTGAATCAGGAAGCCTTGAGCGCTGGTTGTGGCAGCATGTTCGGGCTCGGGAGGCGATGGCGATCGGTCTTCGTAATCCCCAAGGGCGCAGCTTGGCGATGATTCGCCAAACGGATGGCACGCTCATCAGCATCGATCGCCCTCGCCCCGATCGTCCCCCCGTGGCTTACCGGCTCGACGATAACGGCAAACGCCTTGATACCATCGAGCTCGACGACCTGAAGCAGCTCACGTTCTATGCGGCGCTCTTTGATGCTCCAAATGACGCAGCCTTGCCGATCGTGCAGTTTTCCCTATCCGATCCGAACACGACCGATCAGGGTCTCCGCCCCAATCTTCTGGCGATCGCCTTTCCGACAAACGCGCTCAACAATCTCCTCGATCAGCTCTACCTCGGACAACATGGTTTTGCTGCCGTCCTCGATCGCTACGGACAACCGCTGGCCAGTTCTGCCGATCGTCTCGATACGATGACCGAAACCGTGTCGGACAGCGAAGCTTTAGCCGCCGCCCCGAATGCCTTGATCACGCTTGAGCGCATCATCACACCGCTACGTGATGCGGATGGAACTTTGGATATCGTTGATCGCCCGCAACAGCGCACGATGAAGATTGATGGCCGCCGCTATCAGATCGCGATCTCGCCGGTGGATCTCCTGCCCGATCGCACGTTTTGGATCGTCAGCGCGATCGCCGATCGCGACTTCGGCCAAGTGGGTCATCGGGATGCCATTGGCTTCGTGGTGATTAGTGCGCTGGCGGCCTTGGTCGTCGGCGGGGTGAATTTGCTCAAGGTGCGGACGACGATTCGGGCGATCGCTCGCTTGAAAACAGCGATCGATGCGCTCGGTCAACAGCGCTGGAATTTAACCAGCTTGACCGATCGTCCACCCGAATTCCGCCAGGTGAACGTCAGCGTCGCGCGAGCCGCTCAAAATTTACAAGCAGCGATTACGGAATTGCGGGGTCGCAACACCCAACTGACAGAGTCCGACCAGTTTAAAACGATGCTGTTCGATGATTCGATGCAGAAGCTGTCCCCTTCGCTACAGGCGATCGTCTCGGGAGACGAAACCGATTGTCGATCGTTGACCAAGACCGCACGACAGACCCTCAGCTTGCTTGAAAATGCGGCGGAACTGAGCCAGCTTCAGGCCGATCGCTTGGATTTAACCTTGCAGCCCGTCGGCCTGAGTCTTTGCTTAGAACAGGCGATCGCGCAACATCGCCCCGAACTCGATGAGCGAGATATTCAGATTGAACGTCACGATGAACTCACCACGGTTTTTGTCTGTGTTGATCCGCATCGGCTGGAATGGGTATTCCATGAGCTGATCGAAAATGCGCTGCAATTTAGCCACCACGGGGGCAAGATCGTGATCTCAATTACGATCGCTGTTTCAGCCATTCGCTCGACCTATCACGATCTCCCCGAAGTGAGCATCAGCATCACCGACTTCGGCACTGGAATCGACCCCAGCGAGCAACACAAATTATTCCAACCGTTTGCACGGATGACGCGCCGTCATCCAGAGCGGTGCGGCTACGGCCTGGGTCTGGCGATCGCCTACCAAACCATCAACATGATGGGCGGACGGCTTGAACTGGACAGCCAGGGGATTGATTGCGGCACAACGGCGCGGGTGACCTTGCCCGTCGCGTCACCCAATGGGCCGAGCCAGCCGATCGACTGGAATTCCATCACCGATCTGCCCTCCATGCCGGAAGATGGCGAAAATGCGACAGCAATTTAGATCCAGTTAGATCCAGTTAGATCCAGTTAGATCCAGTTAGATCCAATTAGATCCAATTAGATCCAAATCTAGATCCGGTTGAACCAGCACCTCAAGCTCTAGGTTCTGATCGATACTTGACGCTCTAGCAGATACGCGGGAGTTGCTCGCCGCTCAGTAGATCGATCGGTCGCTCGATGCCTAGCGCCGTTCGTGCCACCACGCCCGCCGAACCCGCCGCCGTGACGCGACCGATCGCCACCGCCCCAACTCCAGCCTCAAACCGGCGTAGAATTTCGAGCGTCCGATCAACCTGATTCTCGGCCACAAACACCACAAACCGGCCTTCATTCGCCACATACAGCGGATCGAACCCCAAAATTTCGCAGGCTCCGGCCACATCTTCCCGAATGGGCACGATCGGCTCATCAATCTCGATCTTGACCCGCGCGGCGGTCGCCGTTTCATGCAGCGAGGCCACCAGCCCGCCCCGCGTCAGGTCGCGCATCATATGAGGTTCGATACCCTCTTCGAGCAGAGCTAACACCAATTCCGCCAGGGGAGCGGTATCGCTCTCGATCGGGCTTTCAAATTCCAGCGCATCACGGGCGAGCATCACCGCCAATCCATGCCGTCCCAGGTCACCATTGATAATCGCCACATCCCCCACCTGCACACGATCCGGCGCGATCGGTTCCCGCGTCTCCACCCGACCGATCCCCGCCGTATTGATAAACATGCCATCGCCCTTGCCGCGATCGACCACCTTTGTATCGCCCGTGACGATCGCCACCTGCGCCCGTTCCGCCGCCCGCGCCATCGACTGCACCACCCGCCACAGGGTTTCCATCGGTAGCCCCTCTTCGAGAATGAACCCGACACTGAGATACAGCGGCCTTGCGCCTGCCATCGCCAGATCGTTGACGGTTCCATTCACCGCCAGTTCGCCGATGTCGCCACCGGGAAAAAACAGCGGATTGACGACGTAGGAATCGGTGGTGAAAGCGAGGCGATCGCCACCGAGGGGCAACACCGCCGCGTCATGATTGGCGACCGAGGTGAAGGCCGCGCGAAAGAGGCGATCGATCAATTGCTGCATTAGGCGTCCACCGCCGCCGTGGGCGAGGAGGACGTAGGGATAATCTTGGAGCGGCAGTGGGCAGGTTAGATCCATAGCTCGTGATTTGCGGGGGAATGTCACACTCGTATCCTAAAACGTACAGGCCAAGCCCTCATCAACAACGCGGGCACGATACAAGCGCAATTCCGCGATCGGATAGGCTACGATCGCGGAAACCATCGCACGCCAGCCAACCTCCATTGCCCGCCAATCTTCAAGGTCATGACCCCATCCTTTCTCCCCAAAGCGGCGATCGCCTGGTCGCGCGTCTTCGCCCTTGCTGGAATGCAAGGCACGATCATTTTGTCCTGGGTCATGTATCGCCTCTACCTGCCCGATCTATTTGCCCAGGTTGGCCTCGCTCCATCCGTCGTCGGCACGGTTCTCCTGTTTGAGGTGGCGATCGCCTTTATCCTCGAACCCTTGATGGGGTACGGCTCCGATCAGCTCCGCTACTGGACGGGCACGCGCTTTCCCCTGATTTTGGCCGCCGTCCTGCTGACCGCTGTGATGTTCTTTGCGCTGCCGCCCATCGCCGGACTCGGGCCGATCGCGCAATCGGTGTTACCACTGGCGGCGGTGATCTGGTCGATGGCGATGTCCGCCTTTCGAGCGCCAATCTTGGTCATGCTCGCCCAGTGCGCCTTCGCTTCTGATCTGCCCTGCGTCGCTGGGGTCTTAATGGCCGTCGGAGCGCTAGCCGGACGCTTGATCCCCCTGGCCAATGACTTCTGGCTCTCCCGTGGCGTGGGCGTCACCTTTGCGATCGGCTCGATCGTCCTCCTGATCGCGATCGCCGTCCTGCGCCAAACCCTGCCGCCCATAGCCCCCAGCGCCACCACTCCGCCTCAGATCAATCCGCGTCACCTGATCATTTCGCTGCTACGCATGACCGCCATCGCGATCGGCGTGGTCTGGTCGGGCGCGTTCTTTGGCGCGTTAATCACCGCACTCTATACCGGCGTCGATCAAGCCCCCTGGATTAATTCCAGCCCCGTCCAAGTTGGGATCGTCGGCGCGATTAGTTGTTTGATTGCGGCGGCACTGGGGCAGCGCTTTGGGATGCGGCGCGTGGTGACGATCGCCGCGTCGATCACGATTACGGTATTTTTGGGACGATCCGTTAGTGGAACGCTGGCGATCGGCTCGCTGCTGACGCTGGCGATCGTCGTCGTGCAAAACGTGATTAATGTGGGCGTGATTCCACTGGCGATCGAAATTGCCCCGGCGGGTTTTGGGGGTGTGGCGATCGGGATGTATTTTGGCACGCTGGGTCTGGCGGGCAAAATGTTTGGTCAGCTTTTTGGGGATCTGGCCGGTGTTTCGCCGCTGGGTTTAGGGCAAGCGGGTGCGCTGACGATCGCGATCGTCGCTCTTGGCTTTGGCTGGGGGCTATGGCGCAAAGCACCGGTTGCCCCCTCCTAACAGGTTTGTCGGCGGACGTGACTCATGCCAACGCCACACCATCTGACTCAGCCGTCCGTCGTGATGCGATCGATTAACGCCGTGAGCGTGACTTCCGCCTGATCATTCGCGACCTGACAGGTTCCGGCATTGGCATGACCGCCGCCGCCATAGTCGAGCATCAGATTGCCAATATTGATATTTGAGGATCGATCAAAGATCGACTTACCCACCGCAAACACCGTATTTTGCTGTTTCAAACCCCACATTTCATGAATGGAAATATTACACTCAGGAAATAGCGCATAAATCAGAAAACGATTGCCCGCATAAATCGTTTCTTCCTCTCGGAGATCGAGCACAACCAGATTTTTATGAACGCTAGCACAGCGTTTCACTTGTGCTTTGAATTTCTCTGATTGTTCGAGATAAAGCTCGACTCGTTCCTTAACATCAGGCAATTCAAGAATGGCATCGATCGAGTGATCTTTACAGTAATCAATCAACTCCATCATCAACGTATAGTTCGACACACGAAAGTCTTTAAATCGACCTAATCCCGTACGCGCATCCATCAAGAAACTGAGCAGTTCCCATCCTTGCGGTTCGAGCACATCGGTTTCGGAAAACTGAGCGGAGTCCGCCTTATCAACGGCGGCGAGCATGTCCGGCGAAATATCGGGGAATGTTTCGATACCACCGAAGTAGTTGTAAACCACGCGAGCAGCAGAGGGAGCGTCCGGGTCGATGATGTGGTTCGGCTGAATTTCGCTGTTGCGGACGGTTTCGCTCAGGTGATGATCGAAGGCGACATAGACGCCCGGAACGTAGGGGAGGTTGGTGGTGATGTCCCGATCGCTCACTTCGATTTTGCCATCCTGCATATCTTTGGGATGGACGAATTTAATCTCGTCGATCGCGTCTAGCTCTTTCAGTAATACCGCGCAGGCCAAGCCATCAAAATCACTCCGCGTTACCAAACGATATTTTTGTCCGGCTTTCAGCATGATCAAACTCCAAGAAGTCTATTCTCGATTTCTAAAATAGCATCGTATGAAGTGACTGTGTTTTAAGGATGGGTCAAAACGAGAAAACTAAGCGACTCAAAGATTCATTAAAGTTTAATTTTTGAAAGATGAATAGTGATTAAAATTCTGGGAAATATCAAAAATAATGGCTAATTTTGCTTTATTGAAGTAACTAAATTCAGGGGTTTTTTAACATCAATCATAAATTAAGCGATGGTAAATACAGCAGAAATAACGGTATAAAATACAGGATCTCGTGAAAAATAATTTTAGTCATATTGTTAATGATCCAAATTCAAATGAAACTTAGGCAAATCTGTATCATCGGAGCGTTCCAAGATCTTCACTGCGGTATGCTTAACGCCTGATCCTTCTAGTCCTTCAGCTCGATTGTGACGCGATCGCCTTTGCCGATCGCGTCTGTGGGGAGTGTTTTGCGATGAAATTGCTGTGTCTGAGTAACGGTCACGGAGAAGATACGATCGCCGTGTCCATTTTGCGGCAGATCCGGGCGATCTCGCCGGAGATTGAACTGGCGGCATTGCCGATCGTCGGCGAGGGACGTGCGTACGCGACGCTGCCGGATGTAGCGATCGCGGGGCCGGTGAAATCGATGCCGTCTGGCGGATTTAACTATATGAGCGGGCGTCAGTTTTGGAACGACGTGCGCGGTGGCCTGCTGGGACTGACCTGGACGCAGATCGCGACGGTGCGATCGTGGGCGAAACAGGGCGCGGTGATTGTGGCGGTGGGCGATATTGTGCCGTTGGTGATGGCGCGGCTGAGTGGGGCGCGGTTTGTCTTTGTGGGGACGGCGAAATCGGAGTATTACCTCCGCGATGAAATTGGCCCGATCGCCCGTCCGGGGATTAATGACTTGATCGAACGCCTGTCGGGGTCGGTGTATTTGCCCTGGGAGCGCTGGCTGTTGGGGTCGCGTCACTGTCGGGCGATTTTTCCCCGTGATGCCCTTACCGCCAAAGTGCTGACAAAATTTCGCCTCCCGGCCTTCGATCTCGGCAATCCGATGATGGACGATCTCGAACCGTCGGAACGCTGTCGTCAGGCGATCGAAGGGCGGGCGCTGTCGATTTTACTGTTGCCGGGATCGCGATCGCCGGAAGCCCAACGCAATTGGGAGACGATTTTGCGGGCGGTTTCCCCGATTCGGGAAGCCTTTGCCGATCGCGCCGTGACCTTTGTGGCGGCACTGGCTCCGGGACTCGATCGCCAGGATTTTCGTTTGGCGCTCGATCGCTACGGCTGGCGATCGACCGAACAAATCCAACCGTGGCTTAACGACGATCAAGCGCAAACCTTAACCCTCGCCCGCGCCCAATTTGTCCTCAGTCAGCAGGGCTACGCCGATTGTCTTCACCGCTGCGATTTGGCGCTGGCGATGGCCGGTACAGCCACCGAGCAATTTGTTGGTCTGGGAAAACCGGCAATCATTTTCCCTGGTACTGGCCCCCAGTTTTCGCCCGCCTTCGCCGAAGCTCAAGGCCGTTTACTGGGTGCGTCGGTGATTCATCTGAAACGCCCAGAGGCGGCGATCGATACGATCATCCGCCTCTTACAATCACCGGACTGGTTGCAAACGATCGCAGACAATGGCCTCCGCCGCCTGGGAACAGCGGGAGCCGCTCAACGGATCGCCGAATGCGCGATCGCACAGCTTATAACGCCCGATTTACCCGAAACCTAAACGAATCAGAGCAAACCAGTACGAGCCAACACGAACCCAAAAATATTAAAGAATCGACCGCGACGCCGTCTTACCTCAGTTTTTGACCTGCAAACGACAAATGAAGCCCTTGAAACTTGTCGGCGATCAACACCAACAAACCACAAACTCCTAACCCCTTGGCTCCGGCTCAAAGTTTCCGAAACGAGTCGGCATACTGAGCCAATTAAGTCCAGTGAGGGCGTTTAGCAGGAAAGTTATAGATCAAAAAACATTATTGGCAGTCACCAACGTCAAAGCCGATCTACATGTTGTTGTAGCAGATTGATTCGAGATTTTCAATTCTTGTCGAATCGCCAGTTGTGCGGTAGTCCGTACGGATGAGGACGCGTATATCCGTCGGAAAATCCTATCTTTAGAATGGAGCTAGACGTTGCGATCGCTCTGATGCGTCATCTGTTCGTCGTCTGTTCATTCCCGATCGCCGATCCCTTTCAACCCTTCAGCGCTACCGAAAATCATGCCGACCTACCCCGGAATTTCGAGTGAAGCCTTTCGCCATCCCCTCGATCGCGAAGCCGAAGCCAGTTTGCGCGGCGTTCCTGGCTTTGACATGATCGCGCGGAAGTTCGTCGAATTTATCTACGAGCGCCCGCAGTACGTCTACAACCTGGGCAACCATATTGAGGTCGGGCCGCGTCAATATTCGACGGTGTATCAGATTTTTCGCGAATGTGTCCGCGATCTCGACATCAGCCCTGTGCCGACGGTTTTTGTGGTGCAAAATCCGCAGGTTAACGCCTACTCGCTGGGCGAAGAGCAGCCGACGATCGTGATTAATTCCGGCTTGCTCGACTTGATGAGCGAGGACGAGCTACGCACGGTGATCGCCCACGAGCTGGGGCATATTAAATGCGGGCATACGACGCTGATTCAGATGGCGATGTGGGCGATTTCGACCCTGGGCGCGATCGGCGAGATGACGTTCGGGATCGGCAATGCGATCGGGATGGGGCTGGTCTATGCCTTTTATGAATGGCGGCGCAAAGCGGAATTATCCGCCGATCGAGCGGCATTGCTGGTGAGCGATGATCTCGATACGGTGATGCGGACGATGATGAAAATGGCGGGCGGCAGCAGTAAATATGCTCATGAAATTGATCTCAAAGAGTTTGTACGTCAGTCCGATCGTTACCACCAGCTCGATGGCGATAACCTCAATCAAATCTATAAATTCCTGCTTTATAACGGCGGTCAAAACGGCTTTTTAACCCATCCTTTCCCCGTTGAGCGCGTGTCCTATTTGCGCGACTGGAGCGAATCGGAGATGTTCGCGGCAATTCGTAACGGCGACTATATTCGCTGCGGTCAGGAGGGATCGGTCGATGTGGATGAGACGGATATCGATACTGATATGTCGGATGTCAAGCCCGAAGATTTGACCGAAATCGCACGCCAAATTGACGCGCTAAAGCAGGAAATTGAGCGCGAAAAATCGAAACGATCGGGTCGATCAGGATTGTAAATTTCAGAGCGGATTGGTGACTTTAGACCTTTGAGGTTTCTAAAAACTTAAAGGTCTCGCGCCCCCCAATCGACCTTTTTTGACTGGGGCTATTTAGACCTCTTATAGCAATTTCACAAGTTATGAGTGACAGTAGCAGCAGTGTGTGAACCAATGG
>CAZFJL010000003.1:0-136725 GCA_964518905.1 uncultured Geitlerinema sp.
CGGCCTGGGAGAGGGATTTAGGGTGAGGGTCTGCCGAGTATGCGTTTGCCCTGGATTGCCTGTGTGATCGGGTTCGATCGCCACACGTTCTGACCCAAAGTCACCTGTTTTTTCTCACCTCATTTAACGAATCCCCTCCCCCTGTGGCCAAACTTTCCACCGAACTCGATCGCACCTTCCTGCAATCCGATCGCACCGACCCCGTCAAACTCCGCGACCTGTTTGAGCTAGCAGGCGAGCGAACCTTCGGTTTTTTGTTTGTGTTGCTCTCGCTGCCGTCGGCGCTGCCCGTCCCCGCTCCGGGCTACTCCGTCCCCTTCGGAATTCTGCTGTTTTTCTTAGCGGCTCAACTCCTCATCGGCTCTAAGCAACCGTGGCTACCGGAAAAATGGCTCGATCGAGACTTCGATCGCGCCACCATTCAGGGATTTTTAACCAAAGGGATGCCCTGGCTGCAACGGGTCGAGATTTTTTCGCGTCCGCGTTTGGCCGTGATCTGCACCAGTCGGATCGGGCGAACGGTGCTGGGTCTGGCGATCGTGCTGCTATCAATTTCGATGATGATCCCGATTCCGGGAACGAATACGGTTCCGGCGATCGGGATTTTTGCGATCGGCTTTGGGTTGCTCGATGACGATGGGTTTGTCGCCTCGATCGGCCTGACCATCGGCGCGATCGGCCTGACGCTCACCTCGCTGATTTTACGCTTTGGCTACGAGGCCGTCTCCGCCGGTATTGATGTGATTAAAGAAGCGGTCAAAAGTGCGTTTTAGTGGCGATTGAGTGGCGATCGTCCGTGAAGAACTTCCCAAACCACCCCGCAAAATTGTTCTGTCACGGGATAATAGATCCCCATTCGTTTCGTCCTTACTTCTGACTGACACGCACTTATGAGTACCCTCCCCACCCTGACGACCCCCCTATCCGTTGGCGTTCTCGGCTTTGGCGGACTCGGCCAAGCCGCCGCCCGCGTTCTCGCGCCGAAGCGCGACATGCGTCTCGTCGCCGCTGCTGACGGCAAAGGCTACATCTACGATCCTGCCGGACTCGATGCCGACACCTGCATCAGCGCCTACGCCAAAACTGGAACCCTTGGCACGATCGAAGCGGGAGGCGTACTCAGCAACCAAAGCATTCAAGATCTAATCGAAGCCGCGCCCCAGGTTCAGGGCTACTTTCTCGCCCTGCCAAACCTGCCCAATACCTTTATGGCGTCGGTGGCGAAACAATTCATCGCCTCCGGCTGGAAAGGCGTCCTGGTTGATGCGATGAAACGCACCAGCGCCGTCGAACAAATGATCGAACTGCGCGACGACCTCGCCAAAGCAGGCATCACCTACATGACGGGCTGCGGCGCGACCCCCGGCCTCCTCACCGCCGCCGCCGCCCTCGCCGCCCAAAGCTACGCCGAAATCCACTCGGTCAAAATTACCTTCGGCGTCGGCATCGCCAACTGGGAAGCCTATCGCGCCACGATTCGCGAAGATATCGCCCACATGCCCGGTTATGACGTCGATCGCGCCCGTGCCATGAGTGACGCTGAAGTCGCGGCACTGCTCGACACCACCAACGGGCTGATCTCGCTGGAAAACATGGAACATGCCGACGACATCATGCTCGAACTCGCAGGCATCGTCGATCGCGATCGTGTCACCGTCGGCGGCGTCGTCGATACCCGCAACGCCAAAAAACCCCTCAGCACCAACGTCCAAGTTACCGGACGCACCTTCGAGGGCAAAACCTCGACCCATACCTTCACCCTCGGCGACGAAACCAGCATGGCAGCCAACGTCTGCGGCCCCGCCTTTGGCTATCTCAAAGCAGGCATCGAGCTACATCAGCGCGGAATCTACGGTCTCTTTACCGCAGCCGAAATCATGCCGAAGTTTGTCCGCTAGGCGAAACAACACCGCGAGGAATGACGCGCTTCGACAGGTTCAGCCCTCATATAGCAAAAACCGATTTAGTTAGGACGTACAAAAAAAGCTGAGAGCACTGAGCGGAGTCGAAGTGCGGTTTTCGGCTTAAACAAGAGCGTCCTAACACGATCGGTTTCTGCTATATCCTCACTATTCGTTTTTTCATGCAAGCGGTCTATGACAACCGGGCAAAGTCCGTTTGCGCTGCGATCGATCAGCCGATCGGCAATTGTCCCGGATAAACCGCATATAAATACTCACATCCCGATCGCGACGAACCCCGACGATACATCGCCTCCTGCGGCAACCCCCAGCCCAACAGCAACACCACTTGTAAAAATTTATCTCCCTCCGACATCCAAATATCCGCCCACTCTGCCCGCCGCTCGATCGCCCATACCGCCTCACGATCGAGCCGCTCATACTGCTTCCCACCCTGTAACCCAAAAAATAAATCCATCCCCGCCGTCGCCTCCAACCAAAACTGCAACACCTCCTCCTTTGACCGCTCCAACACCGTTAAGTCCGACTCCAACGCAATCAAATGATCATGGACACGCGGAAATCGTAACCGCCGATCGCCCACCGTTACATCGCACCACACCAAACCCGACACATTTTGGTCACGCTGATACCCATGCACCTGCTCGCGAAAATCCTGAAACGCCGCAAACTTTTGCATCGCCGACGGATCGAGCCAGCGATCGACTGCCGCGTTACCAATGAACGGCGACGCCCTGAGATTGAGCCGATCGCCACGTAAACACGCTTCCCGCTCCGCCGCGAGAATTTTGATTAAATCTTGAGTTGAATACACATCAGGCATGACCGCTCCCGCCACACTGTCAATAACGTGCCGATCGCAGGCTGACCGCACGCCGATCGCCCATAACCATAGACGGTCTCGGGAGCCTTGTCTCGCTTATGGGTGAATTTGGCTGAGAATCACCCGCAGGCGATCGTAGTCGTCCTTTAGCAGTAGCCCGAGTGTTCGGCCTGCCTGCACCAACCAAGCACGATCGGCCTGACGAATGCGATAGATCTCGCGAATCGCCGCTGCCGTCAACGCTTCGACCGGCGCACCATTCACCTGAAGCAACGTCCGTAAAAAATCGAACCCTTCGCTGAAGCGTTGCACCTCATCCGGCGCACAGTAGTACACCGCTTGGTGAATTTGCGGCGGGCGTGGTGGTAAATATTGGTACATCTCGCCCGGATTGCCGTTAGGGTTGATCGCCTCGAAGCCGACGATCGCCGCGCGAAATTCGGTCTTTAACATCGCGAAAATCTGGGGCTGATCTTCGCGGAGCTGCGCGATCGACAAGCCTAGTGCTTGGGCTCGATGGACGGAATCGATCGGCGCGGTCGTCGCATGATAGACCACGGCGTAAACCTGATTGCCCGTTTCCTCATCGCGCGATCGCACCCAGCTCCCAAACGCAGGCATCGGCGGAAACGATAAATCCTCCGGTTCGAGGCACTGCGCTAAAAATTCCGTCGTCGAAGTCTCGATCGCTTCGGCAAACTGCGCCGGATCGCGATCGCTTCGATCGAACAGCGGCAACTGTAAACGCATAGCATCGCTCAGATTGAATTAACGCGGATTAACGTGGATCTATCGTTTCCGATCGGCGTTACTTTCCGCGTCCCGCTTTCGCGTCGATCGACTCAATTTCCGACAGCAGGAAGGTGACCGAGTGATCCCAATTGCCTCCCTCAAACAAAACCGCAGCTTTACCATCGGACACGCGCTGAACGAGTCCGCGAAATTGGTAGTAGGTATCGTCAGGATTGATGACTTTGACAGCCGAACCGGGCAGAATCATGGCGTTACGAGGAATATAGCGTCAGGGAATATAGCGTAAACCGCAATCATCGCGCGGGAGGTGACGGGAGCAGATTGGAGCCAGTCCAGCCCATCCCGGCGATCGCTGCATTTCATTATGCAGGGTAACGCAGCGAACCGGGCGACTCACATCGGCTTAAATCACATCCCTTTAAACCCGACCTCTATATCCAGCTCCTTCGCAGGGCTGACCACCGGCGGCAGCGATCGCGTCTGCACCTCGATTTGATTGCAAATAATCCCCGCCACAATCACGGCTCCGCCGATATATTGCGCCAGGGTCGGTGCATCGCCTAGGAGCAAAAACGCGGCTAAAACTCCGGCGATCGGGCTAAACGAACTGGCGAGGGACACCTCGGATGTTACCGACGTTTTCAGTCCGGTAAACCAACAGAGTTGACCACCCACCACGATCACTCCGCCATAGACCAACATCCACTGCCAGAGAAACGGCGATCCCACATCGATAAAGTGATCCGGCGAGTAGAGGATCATCACCACCGCAAAAAAGACGGTCGTGCCGATCGCCGTCCGCACGATCGAGAACATCCCGATCGGCACATTTTTTAGCGCTTTGCGGCTAAACATCGTCGAAACCGCCAGGGCGACCGCGCCCACCAACGCAAACACTTCGCCTCTGCCGATCGACAATCCAGCGGTCTGCATCATCTCAGCCCCCGGCGTTTGCAGCAACACCGTTAGCGCGACCCCAATAAACGAAAGCGCCGACCCGATCAGGGTGAGCCGTCCGACCCGATCGCCGACAAAGACGATCGCCAACGCCAACGATAGCGGCGGCTCGATCCGTCCGAGTAACACCACATTGTTAACCGCCGTTAACTCCAGCGCCATAAAAATCAGCGACGGAGCCAGCGCCCCCGACAGTAACGAGACGATCACTAAACTGACCCAATCTTGCGCGGTGATTTTGGCGAGGGCGGCGCGTGTGACTTGCGATCGATAGACCAGGACGAGGACAATCAGCGCAACGAGGTTGCCGATGAAGAGGACGTTGCAAAATGAAATCGGGTTGCGTCCGTCGATCGGGTGTTCGGCTCCGAGGTCGGTTAGGATGCGGACGATCGCGTTAGAAGCCGCAAAGATGATGACGGCGATGAGCAAGTAAGCGCGACCGGGGATGCGATCGCGCCATGTGGAAAGTTGGGAGAGCATCATTCAATATCGGGCAATATCAGGAAAAATACGGAGAAACGTCCTGATTTTAACAAGCATCTCGCCGAGCCTACCGTGGAGTCAGATTCGGCTCGGTACTGTTGAGTAAGTGTCATGCCGACCTGCGCTAAGATTGCCTCATTCAAGCGTTGCTTGCTTGCTCAGTTATGAGTTCAGCGGTTTGCTCAAGCTGACAAACAGAGGAATATTCAATCAATGAGTGTATTTCGGGTTGGGGTCGCGGGGCCGGTGGGGTCAGGGAAAACGGCGTTACTAGAGGCGCTGTGCAAACAACTGCGCGATCGCTATCAAATCGGCGTCGTGACGAACGATATCTACACTCAAGAAGACGCGCAATTTTTAGTGCGGGCGGCGGCGCTCGATCGCGATCGGATTATTGGCGTGGAAACCGGCGGCTGTCCCCACACCGCCATCCGCGAAGACGCCTCGATTAACCTGGTGGCGATCCGTGAACTCGAATTGCGGCTCAATCCGCTCGATTTGATCTTTGTCGAAAGTGGTGGCGACAATCTTGCGGCCACCTTTAGCCCGGAATTGGTAGACCTGACGATTTATACGATCGACGTCGCTGCCGGTGACAAAATCCCACGTAAGGGAGGCCCCGGTATTACCAAATCAGACTTACTGGTGATCAACAAAATTGACCTCGCGCCGATGGTGGGCGCGAGCCTAGAGGTGATGGAGCGCGACACGCTCACCATGCGCGGCAAAAAACCGTTTGTCTTTACCAACCTCAAAACAGGGCAGGGACTCGATCGCATCATCGAATTCATCGAACACCACCGACCGCCGCAGTCACAGACCACGACGCCTCAAACCGTAACCTAAAACCCAAGTTCAAGCTGCCAGCGTTTGAGCAGCCCCACATCGCCGACGGCACGATCGACCACTCGCAGCGTCCAGATCCCCTCACCGCTACGACCGCAAAATTGTGCGAGGGCGGGTGTTGTCGCCTTGGTGTAGGTTTGCGCGATCTGAGTCGCGGTTCCCAGGGTGCGGCCTTGGAGTTGGATCGTGGTGCGATTAGGCGCAATCAGAAACAGTTCGAGATCGTTGGGAAATTCATGCTCTAGCTCGATCGTGATCTGCACATCCAACACCGGACGGGTTTCCAACACGCGGATCGGACTGCTGACACCGCCCGGTTTATCGTCCGGGATCGCCATCGCGCGATCGTTTGTACCGCGTACCCGTTTCCCCGTACTTTGGGGCGCACTTTGCAGCATCATCTGCGCCATGCGGACGGCGGCCCCGGCGTTGACTTTGCCGTAGCCGAACCAAAGGGAATGCCCGCTCTTGTCATAGGTTCCGTAGCGGAGGCCAAGCTGCGGATCGGGGTTGGGATCTTCGATTTTGTCGGCGCTGTCTTGCAGGATTTGTTTAACCTGGGCGGCGGTTAAATTGGGGTTGACAGATAACACCAGCGCCGCGACTCCGGCCACCACTGGGCAAGCGCTGGAGGTTCCGCCAAAGGTTTCGGTAAACGCGCCGCTGGAGTAGCCCGCAGCACCAAGGCGATCGGTGGTAAACACCCCGAGGCCGGGTAAGCTGGCCTGGATTTTGGGCGCGGTGTACAGGTAGCCATCCTGGGGAAACCACATTCCGGGCGGGGCGTTGTTGCTCGGGGCGCAGACCGAAATGTGTTTACCCCAATTGCTGTAGGCGGCTTTGCGGTTGAGGCTGGTGGAAGCGGAGACGACGATCGCGTCGGGATGGGTCGCGTAGCCCGCGAGCCACTGGGTCGGGCCGGAGAGCGTCCCCTTCGTCCAGCCCTGCTCGTCGATCGTGCCTTGGGTGGGTCGGTTGGCATTGCCCGCCGCGAAAACGACGACGCAGCCTTTGCCGTTGCGTCCCTGACGCGCCGCGCGACCGATCGCCGCTTGCTGCCGCATCGATAGGGGAAATGACACGGCACTCGCTCCCCAACTACAGGAAATCACCGCCGCCCCCTTGGCGATCGCCCAGTTAAATAAATCCTCGATCGAGGCATCGTCAAGATAGCCCGTCGTCCGAATCGGCATCATCGCGCAGCCCGGAGCGACTCCGACCACCCCATCGCCCGTTTCTTCCGCTAGACAGACCCCCGCGCAGGCCGTGCCATGATTGTCGCTTTCCGCTTCCGGCAGGGGTAAAAAGTCGCGACTAGCCAAGTCCTGGGGGGCGACGATCTTGCCCATGCCCTGAAAGTCGGGATGGTCGAGATCGATCGAATCATCGGTAATCGCCACGACGATCGAGCGATCGCCGCGCGTCACATTCCAGGCGGTTTCAATATTGATGTGCGATGCTTCTGCGAGCTGGGAGCCGCCCGAATGCTGGAGATACCACTGGCGCGAGTAGAGCGAATCACTCGGGCGATAGTTGGGGGTTGAGCGGATCACAATGTTCGCTTCGACATTGACGACCTCGGGCAACGTCCCGATCGCATTCGCCAGCTTGATCGGATTGGCCTTGGCCTCAGACGTGAGCCGATAGACAAACGCATCGGGCAAACCGGCGATCGGGGTAACGAGTTCGATCCCAAAGGCCGAGGCCAGCGCTTGACGGCGATCCGGGTCTAGTTCGGGTTGAAACAGGATCGACAGTTCATCGGCGAGATACACCTGAGACCCTGCCGACTCAGCGATCGCGTACACATGACTGACAAACGCCACCCCCGGCAGACCCCGCGCGGCCTCCATCGCCTGATCAAGATCATGCGTCGCCGCAAATTCGAGCAACTTGAGCGCCTGATCGGAGCCAACGGCAACGTCGCCGCAGTAGGTCGCCAAACTCGCCGCCGTGGGACTATCGACGATCGCCGCGATCGTCATCGCCTCATCCGCTGTCTCATCAAGACGCAGCGAAAACCGATTCTCATGTTTGACGAGAGGCAGCACCTCGCCGCCGCGATGGAGATCAATGATGGCAGGCGATCGCGTCGGATTTTGATTGGGGTTGGACGGATCGGTCGAGTCCGAGGCGGGAAAAGGCGTCATAGTCTCGGGGAAAACAAGGTGCAATCAGCAGGCGATCGGCTCGGCAAAGGACAGAATTTGAACTGGACAAGGCGCGACGAGTCAGACGTCAGTGAGGTGTTAATATACGCCTTGACTTCTAGGGCAAATTGCCATGAGCCATCGATCTATTATCGAGTCTCTTTGATAATAGCGAAGCGCCCGCCGTGACGTACCGCCCAACCCATGTTGTTTCGGAGTTTTCCGTGTTCCAGCATAGTCCTGAAGCGGTCAAGGGGCGGAACTCTTCACCGCAGCGAATAGCCATATCGCCTCTTTGCGCTTTTTGTAGCGTGACGTAAGGTCAACTTGATTGAAATCTGACTTCAATCCGACTTCAATCTGACTTCAATCTAATTTCGATCATTGCTGTTCCGGAGACCCCTCCCCTGGTGTCCCCGAGCATTTCCGTTCCGTCCCCACCTCCCCACGCGACGCCGTTACCCATGACCGTTCACTTTCCTCAGCGTTTGACGAAACACACTTCCCAGCTTGCGGCCATGATCGCGGCCACAACTTTGGGTCTGATCGTCCCCACGATCGCCAGCGCCCAGACCGGTGACACCCCGATCGTCCCCGAAACGATCACCACACCCAGCGCCACAGACACCGAAATCGTGCCGCTCAACCCGCTCGATCTCCGTCCCCTGGTCAGTGACAGCCCCCTCAGTATTCCCGGTCTCGAACGGACGATCGCCCAAGCCGACGCGGAAATCGCCGCTGAAGACTACGACACCGCTTACGACACCCTGATCGACGCGCGTGCGACCAGCAACGCCCTCGCCGGTCACTACCAAAAACTATCGGGTCAATTTTCCGGCATCGATAACCGCATTTATGATGCACACCGTGGCCGAGCCCTAGCCGCTGCCCAAATGCGCGACGCAGCCACCTACCGTCTCGCCTTTGTACACCAAGCCCGTGGCCAAGCGGAACTCGCCGTCCCGCTATTGCTGCAAGTGATCGCCTCCCAAAGCCCCACCCGAGAGCTAGGCCGCGACTCCTATAACTTGCTGTACGACCTCGGATTCGTGACCTTGCCGTACATACCGGAGATGGCGAACACGACGGATGACGCCACGGACGAGGCGAATGTAAACGCCAGCGAAGCGGATAATCCAGAAACGGACGAGCCGATGATTCGTCCCCTCGAAGGCGGCATTCTCTCGACCAGTGGCCTCAGTCGCCTGATGCTCGATGCTGATACAGCGGTGAGCCTAGGAGACAATCGCGGCGCGATCGCCAAGCTCCAAGAGGCGCGACAACTGGCCAACGAGCTATCCGGGTTTTATCAGCAACTCACGAGTAGCTTTTCTGGCATCGATAACACGATTCACCAAATCCATCGCACCAACGCCCTCGACACCGCCCAGGTACGCGACGAAGCCACCTATCGATTAGCTCTGCTATTCCGCGCTTCCGAAGCCCCTGAGCTGGCGGTTCCGCTCTTAATGGAAGTCATCACCTCCCAAAGTCCCACCCGTGATTTGGGTAAACAAGCCTACCGCCAACTGTTTGAACTCGGCTTTGTGGATGAGAACTACCCGCGCGGTCAGGTATAACGGGATCATCATCGCCATGCTGTTGGAGGTTTCGCCATGCTTGTCTTTGTCGTGATCACGATTATTGTGCTGGTGGCCGGTTTTGTCGTGCTCCAGCAAGGACAGCTTGGCGGTCGCGCTCCCGCTCCAGAATTGCCCTCGCTCGATCGCAATGTGTTCACGCTTCAGATCGGCGATATCGTCCAGTACGATCTGCGCGACTGGGTGGTCGAGGGCAAGCTGATTTATACCGAAGATGGGTTTTCCTGGTGTGAGTATATGGTGCAGGACGGCGATGATATTCGCTGGCTGTCGGTGTCGGAAGATGACACGGTGGAGGTCTCGTGGCTGCAAACGGTGACGGATCTCGAAATTAGCGGCACGCCGCCGGAGACGATCGACTACAACGGCATTACGTACGAGCAGGAGGATGACGGTACGGCGAGCATGAAGCGGATCGGCACGGTGCAGCGCAAGCGTGCGGAGTCTTGCCGGTATTACGACTACGAGGGATCGGAGCGTCAGGTGTTGTCGATCGAGAATTGGGATGGCGATATTGAGGTGTCAGTCGGACGATCGATTCGCCCGTCGGAGTTAACGTTGCTCCCCGGTTCCGGCGAAACCGTCTACCGCGAGTATTAAACGTGAAGATGAAACGCGAATATTAAACAAACAAAACAGCACTAATAGCGCGGCAAGCTCGCATCGACCCGCACGGCGTAGGCATCAATGCCGCCGCTAAGGTTATACACATCCGTAAATCCTTGGGATTGCAGCCACTGGCACAGGTGCAACGATCGAATCCCGTGGTGACACATGACGATCGTTTTGCAGTCGCGATCGAACTGAGTCATCACGCGATCGACCCAGTCGCGCGACTCGCTCATCGGCAACACCCAAAACTGTGGAATCGCCACAATCTCCACCTCTTGCCGCTCACGCACATCGATAAGCTGTACAGGCGTGGTCTCATCGGCCAGCACTAAGGCCAGATCGTTCGGCTCGATCGAAGGAATCATCGGCATTTTGTACGTTACTTCGTACGTTAAATTGTGTACTTTTCGCTAGGTTTGCCCCGACGGTTTTATCGTCAGTTCAATTATTTTCAGAACACCCTGAGAGCGTTGAGCGGAGTCGAAATGCGGTTTGCGAGCAAGCAGAATAGAGTCGATATGTCTCGTTTTTTATTGAACTGACGATAAACATCCAAACTTCAAAGACCACTACCAACTACTGCTGTAGCGCTCTTCTGCAAACGGCTCACCGTGCGAATGGTAGCCGTTACGCTCCCAAAACCCTAACTCTTCCCCGCTGAGAAACTCCAAGCCGTTAATCCACTTGGCGCTTTTCCAGGCGTATAGATGCGGTACAACCAGACGCAGCGGGCCACCATGATCCGGGGGCAACGGCTCGCCCTCTAGCTCGAAGGCGAAGAAGTTTTCAGCGCGATCGAGATCCGCCAGGGCGATATTAGTGGTGTAACCACCGTAGCAATGCTGCATTACATGCTGGGCGGCAGGGTCAAGCTCGCATAGCGCCAGCAAATCCCGCACCTTGAACCCGCGCCATTGCACATCCAGCTTGGACCAGCGGGTGACGCAGTGAAAATCCGCCGTGAATTTATGCTGAGGTAATGCCATCAGGTCGTCCCACTTCAGGATTTTTGGTTCGGCCAAACCCCACACCTTGAACTCCCAGGTCGCAAGATCAATATCCGGCGTGCTGCCGTAGGTCATGATCGGAAAACCGTTCGTCAAATGCTGACCGGGCGGTACGCGATCGTCCATCGATGAATCCGGCTTTTTGAAAAATTTTCCTAGCATGGGTAGAGCCTAAAACAGTACAAAACGTTCAGAGAATGTCTAACAAAACACTGCCATCCGAAAACTCACGTATTGCAAGCTTCTAGCTGGCTTGCAACCAAGATGGTTACGATACCGGAGGATTGTCCATGCCGGTTAAGCATTCTCCGCCCGCAGCATGGGGCGACGCGTCGAAACCTTCGCCGTATTAAACCGCTGAGAGATTTCCGACACGATTTTTTTATCCGTCGTGAACAAGCCAGGATCATTTGTGCCATGACCGCCGATATCACAGAGGAAATGCTGACCTCCCAGTAGCGCCCAACTGCGATCGCAGACGATCAGCTTCTCGCGTGTGCCGATCAGTTTCAGATGAAGCCGCTTGTAGCGCTTGCGGAGGCGTAGTAGTTCCGGCAGTGCGCCGTACAGTTCGTCCGGGTCACAATCGGGCTGATAGCGCCAGCCGCCATCTTTCAGCACGATCGGACGTGAACAGTTCGCGCCCTTGCCGATATCGATGCGATCGCCCCAACCAATACTGACAAATAAATTCTGTTCGAGGGCTTCGGCGAGCACCGCTAGGAAACGCGGTAATTGTGGCTTATTCGGCAGCCAGGGCGTCACAATGATCAACCGATCATTCGCCTCACGGATCGCCTTGAATAACAGATCCGTCCGATCGTTTTGGCTGACCTGATATTGATAGGGCAACACCTGTTCGAGACGATGGTCGATTTGTTCGATCCACTTTTGGGGCGAATTGTCGCGCATCTGACGGATGTTGTAGGCGAGGCGCTGAATCTGCGGCTGCACCGTGCCTTGGTACTGCTGTTCGATCAGGTCTACCCGTTCATCGAGTCGATCGATGTTGTACTGCAATGGCGTGAGATCGATCGTCGTTGACACGGCAGACATGGCGGGCACGACGGAGCCGGGAGGCTGGCGCATCATGGCGTTCGCAGGCATCTCGGCCAGACCACGGGGCAGGGCTTGAGGCAGATCGGTAACCGTTTGGCGTAACTGAGCCAACTCGCCACGAATTTCTTCAAAGGTGGCGTTGGTGTAGTCGTTGAGGTTATAGACCCCTTGGCGGACGATCGAAAACGCCTCTTTAATTTTCTCGCGATCTTCCTCGGCAGCCGTGGCGATCGTCTCCTGGCGCTGCTGCATCTGCACCAGGGCGGCATTGACGCGATACAGGTAATCCTCAATTTCGAGGACGCGATCGCCAATCGGCAACGCGTGCAGCGCGGTGGTGAGGTTATTGAGATCCGTGCGTAGGTGATCGGCTTGGCGGACGGCAGCAACGGCATGGGTGCGGGCGCTCTGAATCCGATGTGTACGGTTGATGATGTTGAAGCCGATCGCAAAAATGGGCGGCACGATCGCAAACGCCGCCTGTTTAAAAATAAGCGACAGAGCAACCCCAGCTCCACAACCAATCACAGCGATCGTCTCGGCGGTATCGGCCCAAGTACGATCGCGATTTACGTTCAGATCAGCCTTGGAAAACGGGACTTTTGCGGGTTTGCCCATGGGAGATTTTCTGTGCCTGCGGAGGTTGGAAGAGTCGATCGCGTCATGGTACTCGGCGAAAAATTCGCGTGACCGATGCGTACCTGAATTTGCGAGTGAATTATAGCAAACGAAACTTTTGGGCTTTCGTCTGATCTCAGACTCAATGTGATCTCAAATGACGATCAGGCATCCGAAAATCTGCAACGATTCGCGCAATTTCCCGATCGTTCTGTAGAATCCTGGCAAAGAATGAGAATCATTCTCGCATTCGGTTTACGATAGAGATGATTTTAGGCTTATCCCGCGTTCGTTGTTCTGTTCTCCTATATTCCTTCTCCCACTGGTCATGCTAGATCTCTGCTGCGTCTCCGTTCAGTATCAAGGGATTCGCGCCCTAACGGATGTCTGTTTGACTCTAAATCGCGGTCAGCTTATTGGCTTGGTGGGGCCCAACGGTGCGGGGAAAAGTTCGTTGATTAAGGCGATTCTGAATTTGGTCGATCGCAGCGGGACGGTCACGCTCGATGAACGCCCGGTGACCTGTCAATCCAAGCGCATCGCCTACGTTCCCCAACGATCGCAAATTGATTGGTACTACCCCATTTCAGCGAAAAATGCCGTACTAACGGCGCAAACGGCGCATATGGGCTGGTGGCGTGGTTTTTCGTCCCAGGCGAAGGCGATCGTCCGCGAGGCAATGGAGCGACTAGAGGTTTGGGATTTACGCGATCGGCAAATTGGCGAGTTATCCGGCGGCCAGCAGCAGCGTGTATTTTTGGCGCGGGCGTTAGCGCAACAGGCCGACGTCTTTTTACTGGATGAACCGCTCGGCGGTGTCGATCGTCAATCCGAGCAAATCGTGCGGACACTGCTGGCGGAGTTGCGCGATGCCAATAAAATTGTGGTGGTGTGTACCCACGAATGGGGCGACGAGCTGAGTGTGTACGATCGCCTAGTGTTAATCGACGGCCACGTAATTGCAGACGGCACGCCCGCAACGGTGTTAACGCCGGAACACCTCACCCGAGCTTACGGGCGCGGTTTACACCTCGTCGGCTGCACCCATCCCACCCCTCTCACCCAAGCCCTGAGCCAAACTCTGACCCAAAACTCTAGCAATTTCCAAAACTCCACCAATTTCCAAAACTCCACCACAAGCATAAACATGATTCCCGTTCCGGGGCATGACACCGACACCGCACGAGAGCGACAACCCCAGCAGCCCGCCTCATAGCCCTTTCCCTCCCCCCTTTCGGCCTTAAAACTTAATCCGTCAAACTGCCCCGTGCTCAATTTTGTGCTCGATCCGCTGCACTACGAATTTTTTCGCAACGCCGCGATCGTTGGTGTCACGATCGGTGTACTGTGCCCGATCGTCGGCAGCTACCTCGTGGTGCAGCGCATGACCCTCCTGGGCAACGTCATCTCCCATGCGGTGTTACCCGGTCTCGTCCTCGCCAATTTTCTCGGCCTCGATCTCCTCCTGGGCGCATTTCTCGCCGGATCATTCAGCACCGGCCTCATGTCCTGGATTCAGACCCAACCGCGTATCCGCCCGGATGCTGCGATGGCGTTGACCCTATCTACCTTTTTCGCCCTCGGCATTGCCCTCAGTTCGCTGCTCGACTCACGCCTTGATCTCGAAGCGCTACTGTTCGGCGACCTGCTCGGCGTGACGACCCGCGACACGATCGAAACCGGCGTGATCACCGCGATCGTGATCCTGGCGATCGTCCTGCACTACAAAGAACTCCTGTTCTATACCTTTGATCCGATCGGCGCCAAAGCCGCCGGACTGCCGACCCGTCGCATTCACCTTGGACTCGTGGTGCTTGTGACGCTCACGATCGTCGCCAGCATGAAAACCGTCGGCGTTTTACTGGTGGTATCGATGTTGGTCGGCCCTGCGGTGACGGCCTACCTCCTCGTGAAGGAACTCCATCAGATGATGATTTTGGGCGTTATCTTGGGAGTGTTGGCGAATCTGGTCGGCCTGCTCTTGAGCTATCACCTGGATCTACCCTCCGGCGCGGCGATCGCGATCGTGACGTTCATGCTATTCGTGATCGCTTTTGTGTGGACAAACTGGCGCGATCGCCGTCTTGAGCTGCCGGGACGGAAGTAGGGATTCAGTCCTCTCTAGATTTAGAGACACACACCCGAAGGAACGCGCCTCATTTCTACACACAAATAGTGCATTTGATGTAAGCCCAAACAATGCCTCAAAGGCAGAAGGAGGCGACTCATGCAACTTTCTTATCGTGGCGTCCAGTACGAATACATTCCCCCCGTAGTCGAAACCGCTTCGAGTGATATCGCGGGTCAGTACGACGGCATAGACCTACGTTTTCGTCATCTGCGTCATCAACATAAAACGCCCACACAACAAGCCACTATTGACCTGAAATATCGTGGTCTTGCTTACAGCACAGCAGCCGAAAATCAAGCCCGTGCCTGGACGATTCAGCGCGGACACCGCCACGAAAATCGTCAGCGATCAATGCTCGATCGCCTACGAGCGGAGGTCATTGGTTCAGATCTAAAATCATGATGATGACGGTTGACTGACAGGTCGATCGGGGACAAATGATCGCCGATTTTGCACGATAACCGAAAAGTCCTGAAAGCCCGACATCTGTCGTTTTTTTTGCTGTTTGACAGGACTTAGGTTAATGGTCGAATTTATGGCGAGTCGGGGTCGGAGCAAGCGTGATGTTGAAATACAATCCGCTACAGTAAATATTACAAGGATTGCGTGGTTCTAAATCCATCATGCTGCCTGTGGCGCATTACCCTGTAAAAGCTCATTTCAGCCCAATTCTGCACCTATATTTATCGAACCTATCGAACCCTATGCAAGTCACCACCTTTGCCAAAAAACACCCGTGGGAAGTCGGCATTTTCGCCGCCGTCGCCGTTCTCTATGTGCCACTCATCATCCACTGGTGTGATGGTTGGCTGAATAAAAGCATCAGCATTGAGCATGAATACTTTAGCCACGGCTTAATTGGTCTGCCCTTTGCGGCCTATATTGCGTGGACGAGTCGCGATCGCTGGAATGATTTACCCGATCGCTTTAGCCCGATCGGTGCGGCCTGCCTCGGCCTGAGCATTGCGTTTTACGCCAGCCACATTTGGGATTTCGTTAACATGTCGTTTCCCCTGACGCTGCTCGGGCTGGTGCTGTGCTTGAAAGGCGTGCCGGGAATGAAGCTCCTTGGATTTCCCCTCGTCTTGGTTGCCCTCGCCTCGCCGAACAATGTCCCCTACCTGATTGCCCCCTACACCCTGCCGCTGCAAAAGTTCATTGCGGGCACGGCGGGGCTGATGCTGTCGCAGTCGGGAATTGATGTGGAAGTACGCGGCATTTTGCTATATGTCAACGATCGTATCGTCGAGGTTGCGCCCTACTGTGCGGGACTGAAGATGCTGTTTACGACGCTGTATGTGGCGCTGATGCTGCTGTTTTGGACGGGAGCAACGGAGTCGCGCAAGACGATCGTGGCGTTTTTGGTTGGAGCCGTAGGGCTGAGTGTGACGGTCAATATTATTCGTAATACGCTGCTGACCTATTTCCACGGATCGGGTAACGATGCGATGTTTCATTGGCTGCATGAAAGCTGGGGCGGCGACATGATGTCGGCGATTATGCTGCTGTTGCTGATCCCGATGCTGAACGGCCTGGAATGGTTACGGCATCGCTTCACGGGGCCGGATATGATGGGCGAACTTTAGGGTTTTGTTCGAGATGTTTCAAGCCGATCCTGCCTAATTCCGAGCCCGCTATAGAGAGGCCAAAGATTTAGCGGGATCACCGCAACGAATATTGTCATCGCCAACATCATTGGAACCGGGGTTTTTACTCAGTCTTTGGATTTTGCTGTTCGTGCTGCGGGGCAATCCGATCGAGTCCTGTGTTGGCCTCGCAACCGTGGCGATCGGCCTACGGGTCTATCGCTTTGCCCGCCATGCCGGTAAGGTAGCCTCCTAGCTGCCTGTCTGCCACGATTCTGATCCCTGCCCCATGCTCGACCTCGATCGCACCAACTGCGCCCTCGTTCACGAATGGCTAACTCCAGAAGCCACGGGCGGATCGGAACTGGTCGTGCGCCAAATTCTTAGCCAGATCGACGCCGACCTATTTGCGCTGATTGACTTTGAATCCCGTAATCCCGATAGCTATCTCTATGGCCGCACGATCGGCTCAACTTTTTTACAGCGCTTCCCCAAAGCTCGTAGCGGCGTGCAGAAATATCTGCCGCTGCTACCGTTAGCGATCGAGCAACTCGATCTCGGGCGCTACGACGTGGTGCTGTCGTCGTCCCACGCTGTCGCCAAAGGCGTGATCACCTACCCGCACCAGTTCCACATTTGTTACTGTCATACGCCCATGCGCTACGCCTGGGATCTGACGTTTGAGTATTTGCAGGCATCGCGCCTCGGGCGAGGCATCGCGGGCGGGTTCACGCGGGCGATTTTGCACTATCTGCGACAGTGGGACGTGATTTCGGCCAACCGGGTCGATCGCTTTATCGCCAACTCGCAGCACACTGCTCGCCGGATTTGGCGCTGCTATCGCCGTAAAGCAGAGGTGATCTACCCGCCGGTGAATGTCGATCGGTTTCCCCTCGTGACGCAAAAAGAAGATTTTTATGTCACAGTGTGCCGGTTGGTGAGTTACAAACGCGTTGAACTAATCGTTCGTGCCTTTAACGAGATCGGTAAGCCGATTTTTATTATTGGTGGCGGACCGCAACTCGAAGAACTCCGGGCGATCGCCAAACCCAACGTGCAGCTCCTCGGCTCCCAGCCCGATGCTGTGGTTAACGACTACGTCAGCCACGCCAACGCCTTTGTCTACGCGGCCTGCGAAGATTTTGGCATTGCCCCCGTCGAAGCCCAAGCCTGCGGCACACCGGTGATTGCCTACCGGCGAGGCGGCACGGGCGAGACCGTGATTGATGTTCGCGATCGCCCCGAGGCCGCGACCGGCGTCCTGTTCGATCAGCAGACCGTCCCCGACCTGATCGCCGCCGTCGAATCCTTCGATCGCCAGCGTAATTCCTTTGATCCCGACAACGCTCGCACCCAATCCGAACGATTTACCCCTAAAATCTTTGACAAACAATACTTAACCTTTGTTCGCCATTGTTTAGAAAGCCAAGAGCGTCACCGTGATTTCACTTAATTTCACCGGCGTTTAGCTAAAAAATAATGAAACTGTACGATCGGCGTCTAGTCTGCTAGGGCGATCGCGCTAGAACTAAGGCGAGTTGAGAGTGGAGGAGAGGACGAAAACAGCATGATGGTTAACAGCCCGTCAGTATCAGCCAAAACGCTCGCGGGGGCGCTTAAGCGCGGATGGCCCCGTAGCTGGAGCTTCCGAGGAACCGGAGGGCGTGTACGCTACGTAATTCCGAATCGCAACAGCATCAGTCGGGGGAAACGCACCTTCGATATTATCTTTTCGGCCAGTGTCTTGGTGCTCCTGCTGCCGGTTTATCTCGTTGTGGCATTACTGATCTACATCTGTTCGCCGGGGCCGATTTTTTACGCCCAAGAGCGCGTCGGTCGCGACTATAAAACCTTTCAGTGCTACAAATTTCGCACGATGGTTCAGGATGCCGATCGCGTTCTGCATGAGCTGCTCGATCGTAACCCCGCGATGCGTGCTGAGTTCACCGAGACCTTCAAGCTCAAACACGATCCGCGCATTACCTGGATCGGTCGCTTCTTGCGCTCAACTAGCCTGGATGAGTTCCCGCAATTTTGGAACGTCCTGAAGGGAGACATGAGCATCGTCGGCCCGCGTCCGCTCGTGCCAGAAGAGCTACCCCGCTACGGTCGCCACATCGATAAAGTCCTCACGGTTCGCCCTGGTTTGACCGGCGTCTGGCAAGTCTCCGGACGCAATGACATTCCCTACGAAAAACGGGTCAAGATTGACGTGTACTACGTCAACTTTCGTAGTGTCTGGCTTGATCTCGGCGTTGTTCTTAAGACCATTGGCGTGATTGTCTTTCCGAAAAATAACGGCGCTTATTAGGCGATTCGGCCAGCGAGTATCACGCTGCTCTTTCTGCTCGGCGTGAACATCGCTGCATCTCCAGCGATGTTCACGATCCTTGAGATAGAAGCTACATTTGATAAGGATCAGCAGCGGCGATCGTCGTACAAAGTTGTACATCGGAGACGCAGCCCAACCATCCTCGGGACATCGCAGCTCAGACCTGCCCACATTTCGTACACCCGCGATTAATGTGCCATCTCGCGCCTGACGACGCTATCCGATCGCAGACGTACTGTTTAGTTCACACAACGAAGAAATGACGAATACCAAGCGAGCCCTAATTACCGGCATCACCGGCCAAGACGGCTCCTATCTGAGCGAACTATTACTCGACAAAGGCTACGAAGTCCACGGCATTATTCGCCGGACCTCGACGTTTAATACCGATCGAATCGATCACGTTTACGTCGATCCCCACATCGAAGGCGCACGCCTTTTTCTACACTACGGCGACCTCAACGACGGTACGACCCTACGCCGCCTGATCGAACAGATCGAACCCCACGAGATCTATAACCTCGGCGCTCAGTCTCACGTTCGCGTCAGCTTCGACTCTCCTGAATACACCGTCGATACGGTGGGGATGGGCGTTCTGCGTTTGCTCGAAGCGCTCCGAGATTACCAGCAGCGTACCGGCAACGAAGTGCGCTACTACCAAGCCGGTTCGTCGGAGATGTTCGGTAAAGTCCAAGAAATTCCCCAGAAGGAAACGACGCCGTTTTATCCCCGCAGTCCCTACGCTTGCGCCAAGGTTTACGGCCACTGGCAAACAATTAACTACCGTGAATCCTACGGTTTGTACGCCTGCAACGGCATTTTGTTTAACCATGAATCGCCGCGCCGGGGTGAAACCTTCGTCACCCGCAAAATTACCCGTGCGCTAGCTCGCATTGTGGCCGGAACCCAACAGAAACTGTTCCTGGGTAATCTTGACTCGAAGCGTGACTGGGGCTACGCCAAGGATTACGTCAAGGCGATGTGGCTAATGCTTCAGCAGGATGAGCCTGACGATTATGTGGTCGCGACGAATGAGACTCACTCGATTCGTGAATTTTTGACGATCGCCTTTGAATACGCCGGTCTCGACTGGAATGATTACGTCGAGTTTGATCCGCGCTATCTGCGTCCGGCGGAAGTCGAGCTGCTGATCGGTGATGCAGGCAAGGCCAAAGAAAAACTGGGCTGGGAACCGGAAATCTCCTTCGATGGCCTGGTCAAGCTGATGGTGGATGCGGACATGTCGGCGCTGGGTCTGACACCTCCGGGCGAGAAGCACCCGGACGATCGCGCCTTCATTCGTGCGGATTCATCGCAGTTTGATTAAGCTTGGCCTAGCTGTTTTGGTGGCTGGCTTGAGGCCAATCAATCAGTTAGTTCAGTGGGACTTCTAACCCCCTTTGCGTAAGTCTGATTCAATCAAAAAAAGCGGCGACGATCAATTTAAGATCGTCGCCGCTTTTTTGTGAAAATGTGTAGGCGAAGCCTACACTTCGGGGTGATCCTCGATTAAACCGAGAAGCCAGTTGGCCATCGTGGCACGGCGCGTTTGTCGAGGACCAAATTCACCGATTTTGTATCCCTTAAACCCAAGCTTCTCCTTGAGTAGTTGCTTATTTTCCTTGGGAATCGATCGTGTGAGCTTCACGGTTGCCGGACGGCTTTCGATGAAATTCGGCGGCTCGGGATAGTCCTCTAGCCATGACGGATCAACTCGACTGGTATCCCAAGTGTGCATATCGGTATCGTAGCGATAGCCCAAGTGATACCACACGATTTGATTGGCTGTTGCATCGTCGATCGACTCGTTAAGAATCGCCCAAATTGTTTTGGTTTCAAGGGGTAGAAGTTGGGTGATGGATTTAGCCATGGCGCTGTAATGCTTACGGAAAAATGAGGAGAAATCAAGAGGTTGAGGCTCGCTTCGCTCCATATTTTAGGGGGAACGCGGCTCAATCTCGATCAAATCAGCAACATTCCACTTAGCTACCGAAGCTCGGTGCTTCTGCACGTACAGCGGTGCTGAGATCCGGCGTGAATTCGATCGTGTAACCAAAGGGTGAACTGCCGGTCACGGTTTGTGCCATAGCGGTGGTGTCCGTACGGCGTGGCGCGAAGAAAGAATTAGCGGAGACGACGACGTTATCGCCGTTGAGCTCTAAATCTGTCACGCCCAAGCTATTGCTGTTTCCACTGGGTAGGAGCGACGAAATGAAGGTCGCACCGAGGACATCGCCCGTTGCGGGATCAATTCGTGCCAAAACTGAAACCTGTGCGCCACCGCCTGGACCATAGCTTGTTAACCAGCCGTTGGTGGCAAATTCGCGGAAGTCTTGATCCGCTGTGCCTTGCGTCCCGGTGGAGGTAAACGTGGCGTAAAGGCTATCGGTCGTGCCATCCCACACCAGGCCGGTTCCGGTTCCGTCGTCGTTGGTGACTTCGTAATCCGTGCGATACCAGTCTTGGACACCGTTGGTGAAGCTGACGAGGCGAGGGTCTTGGTTTGTCGTGCTGACTTGCTCGTAGCCAATGTACAAGGTGGTGTTATTAACGGCGATCGAAGGGCCGCCAAGGGCACGGACGGCGGCTTCATTGGTGGTGTCTACTCCGGCAAAGTTGACGGTTGTACCGACGGACGACGACGGGGTAAGGTTGGAAAAGACGAAATCTGTAGACTCGATCGTCAAGCTATCAACATTTTTCAGGATGGCGAGGATTTCGCTGGTGTCGATTTTGCGCAGAATAGTATCGGCGCTGAGATCGCCGTCACCTTGGGCGATCGAGACTTCACCGAAGGTCAGGCCATCGAGCTGGATTTTATCTTCGCCATCGGTGTAGTCCGTCACAATGTCGGTGGTGGTGGCACTATCGCCACCGCGTCCGTTCGCGAGGACAAAATAATCGGCTCCTGCTCCTCCGGTGATGGTATCCGCGCCAAAATCACCGTAGATGGTGTCATTCCCGGCATCGCCCGAGAGGATGTCGTTGTTCATCCCGCCGCGCAGGGTGTCGTTACCGTCGCCGCCGGAAATGATGTCAACCTCGGCGTTACCGTTAATGTAGTCGTCACCGCCGAAGCCTTGCAGGGTGTCGTTTCCCCCGAGGCCGAGGATCAAATCCTGGCCGTCGCTGCCGCTAAAGCTTTGAGCTGTGCCGTCTAGTATCGAGATTTGAAAGTTGAGAAAGTCTTCCACGATGGATGTTGGGGCGTATGGATTGAGTGAGATGCAGGTCGAGGGTTAATCGCTAGTGCGATCGCTCAAGGATCTAGAAATCTAACGCTGCTAATCCGTGGGCAATCCGTCGGCGATCCGTCAGATACTGTGGATCGTTAGAGTTTAGATAATGTCGATCGCAATCCCTGTTTGGCTGATTCTGTTTTAGCGCGTATTTGCGTTCATGCTCAGAGACTCACACCTGGGGAGACATCCTCCGGGCTGTGATGCTGCCCGATGCTATCCATTGTCAAAGGTTTGAACGTATCCTAACTATGTACAGATTCTGTACCGCGCTATACACCAGATGCTAAAGGCGGCATCGTTCGTATAGCGTTGACAACGGTGCTTGTATTGCCCTCCGAGACCAGTCTGTTGATTGCGGTCTGTGCTGGGCGATCGAGCCTGAACCACCCATATCCTCGTGAGACGCGATCGCGTGAGTAGCATTCCCCCTATCGATTTAGCCCGCCAATACACCACGATTCGCAATGAGATCGAAGCTACCGTAACTGAGATCATGGCGTCTGGGCGCTATATCGGTGGCGAGACGGTAACGGCGTTTGAGGCGGAGTTTGCGGGCTATATCGGGACGCAGGAGGGGGTGAGCTGCAATTCGGGGACGGATGCGCTGTATCTGGCGTTGCGAGCGTTGGCGATCGGTGTGGGCGACGAAGTGATTGTGCCGTCATTTACGTTTATTGCGACGGCGGAAACCGTTAGCGCGGTGGGTGCGACACCGATTTTTGTTGATGTTAATCCGGCGACGTTTGCGATCGATCCCGATCGCCTGGAGGCCGCCATCACCGATCGCACCAAGGCGATCATTCCGGTGCATCTGTTCGGCCATCCAGCGAGTATGGATCGGATTATGGCGATCGCCCGCGATCGGGGCTTAAAGGTGATCGAAGATTGCGCCCAGGCCACAGGGGCAATGTGGCGCGATCGACGGGTTGGCAGCATCGGCGATATTGGCTGTTTTAGCTTTTTTCCGACGAAAAATCTCGGTGCATTCGGCGATGGGGGCATGGCAACGACCAGCGATCCGGCGATCGCCCAGCACATGCGCGTGATTAAAGAACACGGATCGCCCCGTCGCTACCACCACACCGAAATCGGCATCAACAGTCGTCTCGATGCGATTCAGGCGGCGATCTTGCGCGTAAAACTGCCCTGGCTCGATCGCTGGAATGCCGCTCGTAGCGAAGTCGCCGCACGCTACGCCGCCATGCTCGCCCCCATTGCCGGTCTCGTCCTGCCCCAGGAAGCAGCGGGCGCACGCACGGTTTGGAACCAGTACACGATCCGGGTCGATCGCAACGATGACGCGATTCGCGATCGGCTGCGTCAACGTTTGCTCGATCGCGAGATTATCAGCATGGTGTACTATCCATTGTCGCTGCATCAGCAGCCGGTTTACGCCTCGCCCGATCTGTTGCCATTACCAGAATCCGAACGTGCATCGCGTGAAGTGCTCTCACTGCCGATGTTTCCCGAGCTCACCGAGACCGAACAAGAGCGGATCGTGGATGCACTTAAGGATAGTTTGGTCGATCCGTAATTGGCGACTATGCCTACAACCAAACCAGCCAGTAAACGAAAAACGAAGTAAACGAAAAACGAAACAGTGATGAAGTGCAAGAGTGTTTTCGATCTGTGTGTTGACTTTTTAACTGATTTACTCGGCCCCGATATTTCAACTCTCACAGATGATGAAATTTGGAAATTCGTCAAACAGCTCTCCATCTGCCCGATCGGAGCGGGAGAAATATTCCTTCAGCAAGGTAGTCTCGGCACAACGGCTTATTTGCTTGTGGATGGTTCGATCAACGGCTGGGTCAATTACTCGAATGAAGAACGGATAAAAACCTTTACGGTCAAGGCCGGATCGATTTTGGGAGAGATTAGCCTACTGACGGGGCTCCCCAGTACCGCAACGCTGCAAGCTTGCGAAGATTCTCTCTTACTCAAACTGTCGCGATCGGCCTTTATTACCCTGCTTTCGCTCCAGCCCAGAATTCCCCACATCCTCGCCGATCTAGCAATCCAGCGCCAAAAAGATGACATCATCTACTTTGAACATCTGCAAAGCCTCCCGGAACTCGAAGCGGACAATGCACCAGCGGAAGCCGTTTCCGGTTTGCGAGCCTTTTGTCGTCTGTTGATCGATTCTGTCGATCGCCCCTAAGTTGGAGTCTGGCGATCGTCGTGGAGTGCGATCGAAATTTGCCGTAAGATAACGACGGATTACATACTATTTCGATTCATTTCGATCGCTAAGGATCATGAGTTCTGAACCCGCAACCACCGAAAAGACGACCGAACCGGAAACCACCAGCGATCGCCATGAGCCCTCTTTTGGCTGGAATCTCTACTCCGAACAGATGAATGGACGTTTTGCCATGATTGGCTTCGTGAGCGTGCTGATTCTCGAAGCGCTGACCGGCCAAGGTTTGCTTACTTGGATGGGGCTGCGTTAGTTATCCCAAGCGATCGCAATCACCAGCGCCAGCGTTCCCTATGTTTTTGAGCGTCGTCATCCCGACCTATAACCGCCTACCGATTTTGCGGCAGTGTCTGCACGCGCTCGAACGTCAGCGGCTTCGCCCCGGCGGATCGGTGGATGGGTATGAGGTCGTGGTCGTGGATGATGGCTCGACTGACGGGACGATCGCCTGGATTGAGTCCAACCGCGACGATCTTGCCCACGTGCGTCTGTTTGATCAGCAGCATCTCGGGCCTGCCGCCGCGCGTAACCTCGGGGTGAGCCATGCCCAAGGCGAGACGATTGTCTTTATCGATAGCGATCTCGTCGTCACCGATCAGTTCTTGCAAAGTCACGCCGATGCGATCGCTCGCGGTCGGCAAACCTTGGGACACGATCGGCTCTTCACCTATGGCGCGGTGATCGACACAAATAACTTCGACGATCCCACCAGTGAACCCTATAAACTCACTGACTTTTCAGCGGCCTACTTTGCCACGGGCAACGTCGCGATCGCCCGAACCTGGCTCGAAGCCGTCGGCCTATTCGATACACAATTTCAGCTCTACGGCTGGGAAGATCTCGAACTTGGCGTGCGTCTAAAAAAGCTGGGTCTCGTCCTGATTAAATGTCCCGAAGCGGCGGGCTACCATTGGCATCCGCCGTTTAAATTGGCCGATCTGCCGAACGCGATTGATCGGGAAATTCAGCGGGGTCGCATGGGCGTCCTGTTCTATCGCAAACATCCGAGCTTCGATGTGCGGCTGATGATTCAGATGACTTGGCTGCATCGCATTCTCTGGGGCGTGCTGTCGCTGGGGGGCTGGCTGAATGAAAACACCCTGGCGAAACCGATGCAGTGGCTGATCGATCGTGGCAAACCTCGCCTCGCTCAGGAACTCTCGCGAATTTTCCTCAACTGGTACAACGTTTGTGCGGTCTATGCCGCCGCCGCTGACCTCAAGGCCGGACGCGATCGGGAGTTTCGTTTATAGCGATCGAGCGATCCAATGCTTAACCTGAGCTGCGAATATTAAAACTACGCGACTACGTATAATCGCAACTACGTATAATAAAAACCACAGATTGTTTCGTTAGTGGCTGCGATCACGCAACGGCGCGATCGCCCCACCCGAACGTTTCACACCGACAACCTCCTCGCCACACCAGCGGACATGCCCAACCTCGAAACACGAACCGAGCCGATGGTGCTCAACATGGGGCCGCACCACCCCTCGATGCATGGCGTCCTGCGCCTGATCGTCACCCTCGATGGTGAAGATGTCATCGACTGCGAACCCGTGATCGGCTACCTGCATCGCGGCATGGAGAAAATCGCCGAGAGCCGTACCAATATCGCGTTCGTACCCTACGTCAGCCGTTGGGACTACGCGGCGGGCATGTTCAACGAAGCGATTACGGTGAACGCGCCGGAACAGCTCGCAGGCATCGAAGTGCCACGCCGCGCGAGCTACATTCGCGTGATCATGCTGGAGCTGAACCGCATCGCCAACCACCTGCTGTGGCTTGGCCCGTTCCTGGCAGACGTGGGCGCTCAAACCCCGTTTTTCTACATCTTCCGCGAACGCGAGCTGATTTACGATCTTTGGGAAGCGGCCACCGGTCAGCGCCTGATCAATAACAACTATTTCCGCATTGGTGGCGTCGCTGCCGATTTGCCCTACGGCTGGGTGGATAAGTGCGTCGATTTTTGTGACTACTTCGATCCGAAAATCGATGAGTACGAAAAGCTGATCACCAATAACCCGATCTTCCGGCGTCGGATCGAAGGCATCGGCACGATCGCCCGTGAGGAAGCGATTAACTGGGGTCTTTCGGGGCCTGTATTGCGTGCCTCCGGCGTCAAGTGGGATTTGCGTAAAGTCGATAGCTACGAGTGTTACGACGAACTGGACTGGGATATTCACTGGGCAACCGAGGGCGACTGTCTCGCACGGTATTACGTCCGGGTTGCAGAGATGCGCGAATCGGTGAAGATTTTGCGTCAGGCACTGGCGGGTTTACCCGGTGGCCCTTACGAGAATCTCGAAGCGCTGCGGATCGCCGAAGGGCCAAAATCGAAGTGGAATGACTTTGAATATCAGTTCGCCGGTAAGAAAATCGCGCCGACATTCAAGATTCCTGAGGGTGAGCATTATGTCCGCCTCGAATCGGGCAAAGGCGAACTGGGTGTGTTCATTCAGGGCAATAACAACATCTTCCCTTGGCGGTTCAAGATTCGCGCGGCGGACTTCAATAATCTGCAAGTGTTGCCGCATATCCTGAAGGGTGCGAAGGTGGCCGACCTCGTTGCGATTTTGGGCAGTATCGACGTGATCATGGGATCGGTCGATCGCTGATTTTCCCCTGCTCAGATAGTCATCATGTTTGAACTAGCGACCTCTCGATTGATAGATTGAGGGGTCGTTTTTTCGCCATACTGCAATCAATGTCGCAACACGCCACCCGTTACGATCGCCACTGATACCCAAAACGATTAACGATTCGGAGAGACCCGCCATGACGAGTTCGTTCGGAAACATACGCGGCACACAGCCCGAGGCACGATCGCCCATCGTTGAGCCGCAAGACACGAACGCGATCGCCTCGCAACGAAAAACAGCCTCGCCCGCCGTGCGCCGCATCCTGGATGCCAATCTCGATCGCGCCCGCGAAGGAATGCGCATCGTTGAAGAATGGTGCCGCTTTGGTCTCAATGACGCCGACCTGACCGAAACCTGCAAAATTATTCGCCAGGAACTCGCGGGATGGCACACACCGGAACTTCGCGCTGCCCGCGATACCCCAAATGACCCCGGAACGACCCTCAGCCATCCCGGCGAAGAAACCCGCGAGGACATCGAAGCCGTCCTCCAGGCCAACCTGTGCCGCGTTGAGGAAGCCCTGCGCGTGCTGGAAGAATACGCCAAGCTCTACGACGGCAAAATGGCGCAGGAATGCAAAGCCATGCGCTACGAGGTCTATAGCCTCGATAGTCAGTTTTCGGCCTACCATCGTCGCCAGCGTCTCGCCAGCGCCCAGCTTTATCTGGTGACATCACCGAGCGATCGCCTGCTTCAGGTCGTCGAAGCGGCACTCCAGGGCGGCCTAACATTATTGCAATATCGCGATAAAGACGCCGACGACGCCACGCGCATCGCCAACGGTCGCCAGCTAAAACAGCTTTGTCAGCGCTACGGTGCGCTGTTCATCATGAACGATCGCGCCGATCTGGCCTTGGCCGTCGATGCCGATGGGGTTCACCTCGGACAGCAGGACGTGCCGATCGCCTTCGCCCGCCAGCTTCTCGGCTCCCAGCGGATCATCGGTCGATCGACCACCAACCCGGACGAAATGCGCCGCGCGATCGAGGAAGGCGCGGACTACATCGGCGTCGGCCCCGTCTACGAAACACCGACCAAACCGAAAGCCGCTGCCGGATTAGAATACGTCCGCTACGCTGCCGAACATAGCCCGGTTCCCTGGTTTGCGATCGGCGGGCTGGATATGACGAATATGCGCGATGTGTTTGAGGCGGGCGGGCGTCGCGTCGCCGTCGTGCGGGCGATCATGGCCGCTGAACAGCCGACGCTAGTGACGCAGTATTTTCTCTCGCAGCTCAATTGGTTCGATCGGATGCGCGAGATTAACCCATCGGCCTAAAGCTCGATTGGGTATGAATGCTTGCGTGAATGTTTGTCTGAATGCTGCTACGAGATCTTGCCCGGTCTCGCCCGGTCTCGCCCGAGATCACCCAAGATCATCCGAGTTTAGGACGGAACTGGGTGATTCATGAATGATTGCGATCGGGCGAATTCTGTGGCTTAATCGTCGTGATCATCGAAGGGATCATCGAGCTGGGCCGACGGCGGACCGAAGGAAACATAGATCGCGTAGCCGGTGATGGCCATCACGACGCCCGCGATCGAAATACTAAGAACTGTTGCAGGTTCCATAATTGGGGAAAGAAAAATGAGAGCTTTCCTTTATAATATTACGAAATTTTAAAAAACCTCTCGACCTACGGTAGAAACACAATGGCACAACGTACTCGCCTCGGCGACATTCTCAATCCGCTGAACTCCGAATACGGTAAGGTCGTTCCGGGCTGGGGTACAACTCCGGTTATGGGCGTGTTTATGGCGCTTTTCCTGGTCTTCTTGCTGATTATTCTCCAGCTTTACAATGCCTCGCTCATCGTCGATGGCGTCGATGTGGATTGGACCAGCCTCGGTCGCTAAATCAAGCCTATTTGATCAGCAAAGCGAATTTCGGACGAATCGGACTGGACTTGATGGTGTAATCCCCAGCTTTTCAGTCTTCGTTTTATCTCGCGATGTCTGTAAGGTTTAGCCCCATAGTTCGCCACAAAGCTGCAATTTCCTGAGTAAGAGGAGACTGCGGCTTTTTTTCTGAGACTGCGGATCATCCTGTTCCTTTGCGACAAGCTGTTCAAGCGGATTGGATGGCTCTCTTCCGCAATATTTTTACCCGAAAGGATGGCACAGGGCGAAAAGTTTGCTATTCTACTTAGCTGTTGGAGTGAATCAATGACTGGAATTAACCCGCATTACCGATGGTTGTCAGCCAAAAATCTAGCTGAACCATCGTTCTAACTCCTCAACGCTTCCTTGCTGGTGTAGCTCAGTGGTAGAGCAGCTGATTTGTAATCAGCCGGTCGCAAGTTCAAATCTTGTCACCAGCTTTATGTTCCGTTGTAGGGTGGGCAATGCCCACCACGATCAATGTACGGTTGCACGACCAATATTCCATCCCTGGAAACATTGTCGTCATGGTGGGCAATGCCCACCCTACTAACACCACTGGACGCAGGGCGTCCCGACGGCATTCCTACGCAGAGCGTAGGAACGAGAGGGCGAGGGTTATTTAGATACTTGTGTATACACCGTAGATAGCAAGAAACGGGAAACTTCGAACACCTGTAGCGCAGGCTTCTAGGGCGTGTCATGACCCAATTGCACGTTGCGATCGAGGTCTCGCATTCCCATAGAGGTCGATCGAAACGTTAAAATAAACGATCTAGCGCCACCCGACCGATCGTCGTTCCCCCCTGACCCGCCCGATGACTGACCCCACCACCCGCCCCACCTCTAGCCTGCAACGCGACCTGACGACGATCGACTTCCAAGAAGAATTTGACGTGGTCGTCGTCGGAGCCGGTCACGCCGGATGCGATGCCGCCCTGGCCGCCGCTCGCCTGGGCTGCAACACCCTGCTGCTCACGCTCAACCTCGACAAAATCGGCTGGCAACCCTGTAATCCCGCCGTCGGCGCACCGGCCAAATCTCAGCTTGTCCACGAAGTTGACGCGCTGGGGGGCGAAATCGGCAAAATGGCCGATCGCACCTATCTGCAAAAGCGGGTTTTGAACTCGTCGCGGGGGCCTGCGGTCTGGGCGCTGCGGGCGCAAACCGACAAGCGCGAATACGCAGCGGTGATGAAACGTATCGTCGAAAATGAGCCGAATTTATCCGTGCGTGAGGGCATGGTGACGGATTTGGTGATTGGCAAAAACGACGAGGTGATCGGCGTCGAAACCTATTTCGGGGTTGCCTTTGCCTGCAAAACCGTGATTTTGACCACCGGCACATTTTTAGGTGGTGTGATTTGGGTCGGTAAAAAGTCGATGCAGGCCGGACGCGCGGGCGAATTCGCGGCGGTGGGCTTGACGGAAACGTTGCAGCAGTTGGGCTTCGAGACCGATCGGCTCAAAACGGGGACACCGGCACGGGTCGATCGCCGATCGGTGGACTATTCCAAAATGGAAGTCCAGCCGCCAGACGATGATGTGCGCTGGTTTAGCTTTGACCCCGAGGCATGGATCGAGCGCGAGCAGATGAACTGCCATCTCACCCGCACCACCGCCGAAACCCACAAGCTTATTCAAGATAATCTCCACCTTTCGCCTGTCTATGGCGGCTGGGTGGATGCCAAAGGCCCCCGCTACTGTCCGAGTATTGAGGATAAAATTGTCCGGTTTGCGGACAAGGCGAGCCACCAGATTTTTATCGAGCCGGAAGGCCGCGAGATTCCGGAGCTATACATTCAGGGCTTTTCGACGGGTTTGCCGGAGGCGTTACAGCGGCAAATGCTGCGATCGCTCCCCGGTCTCGAAAACTGCATTATGCTGCGTCCCGCCTACGCCGTCGAATACGACTATCTCCCGGCGACGCAGTGTTTGCCGACGCTGATGACGAAGCGGGTCGAGGGGCTGTTTTGTGCGGGACAGATTAACGGGACGACGGGCTACGAAGAGGCGGCGGCGCAAGGGCTGGTCGCGGGGATTAATGCGGCGCGGTTTGTGCGTGGTCAGGAGATGGTGGTGTTTCCGCGTGAGGAGAGCTACATCGGGACGCTGATCGATGATCTGTGTACAAAGGAGTTGCGCGAGCCGTATCGGATGTTGACCTCACGATCGGAGTATCGCCTGGTGTTGCGATCGGACAATGCTGATCGCCGCTTAACGCCCCTGGGTCGCGAGCTGGGCTTAATTGACGATCGCCGTTGGGATTTATTCCAGCAAAAACAGGCCAATATTGCCGCCGAAAAGTTGCGACTACAAACCGATCGCGTCAAAGAACACGACCCGATCGGTCAGCAAATTTACGCCGATACCCAGCAACGCATCAAAGGCTCCGTCACCCTCGCCGATCTGCTGCGTCGCTCCCAATTTCATTACGAAAATTTGGCGAGTTACGGCCTGAGCAATCCCGACCTAACCCTAGGGGAACAGGAAGGCGCGGAAATTGACATCAAATACGCGGGCTATTTGCAGCGCCAGGAAAACCAGATCGCGGCGATCGTCAAGGAAGCCAATCGCAAGCTACCGGTGGATCTGGATTACAACGCGATCGAGACGCTCTCGAAAGAATCGCGCGAAAAGCTGACCAAGGTCAAACCGGCGACGATCGGCCAAGCCTCCCGCATCGGCGGCGTCAACCCGGCAGATATGAACGCGCTGTTAATTTATCTGGAAATGCAGCGCCGTCAAGCGGCCAGTCCGGTGGTCGTTTAGCGGGTCAAACGTAGCAAACGCATACTCAGCAGACCCTCACCCTAAATCCCTCTCCCAGGCCGGGAGAGGGACTTTGATCCTTAAAATCTTGCTCCCCTTCTCCCAAAATGGGAGAAGGGGCTGGGGGATGAGGGCATTCATTGGGCGCCAGTAGGGTGGGCATCGCCCACCAAGCTGCATATTGACTACGCCCGACGACTACATCAACGCCTTCACCGATCGCAATGCCGTCAAATCAAGCTGATCTAACTGGTTATAGGCATTCTCGATCGCCAACTGACCGCGCAAATATCCCGTACTTCCCCCCGGACAAATTCGCGCCAATGTATCGCCCGTAAACTGCTCACGCAACGCCGCAATACTATCGAGCTGCCGAAACCAATGAAACGTTTTCGCCGTACGTAATGGAGCAGGAGCGCGATCGGCATTCGGCAGTAAATGCCGCCCCGAGAACAACACACCACCGCCACGATTCAGATACAAACACGACGAACCCGGCGTATGTCCCGGCGTCCACAGCCCGATCACACCATCACCAATGACAATTTCATGCTCGAATACTTTGATCCGCAAATCCGGCATTAAATACGCCTCTTGCTCTTGAACCATGATGGTGCAGTCGAGATCGGCTTGGATCTGCTTCGCTTGACCGATCGCGTCACGATGGGTAATAAACAAGCACTGAACACCGCCGCGATCCAGCACAAAATTTCGGTTTTCCTCCGTCCAGGCCGGAGTATCTACCAGGATATTCGCATCCTTTCTTACAATGAAGTAGGCCGTACCACCTAGAGTTTTGCGGTTGGGCGAAAAGGCAAATACATCTTCGATCACGGCCCGTGGTTGCTTGGGCATAAAATGACTTTCTGGCTGCTCCTAATTCTCGGACTGATTACGTATAGCATCTTGCAGCGCAACGTTGCTACCATCACCAAGACGCCAATCTGGCTACTATGGGCTGTGATGATGACGCCTGCGACGCTGCTGACCCTGTGGGCCATCATGATGGGTCAAGACACCCCCGCTCCACCGGTGATTGTCTTTGGCACATTTTTCGTGTGCTTTGCCGCTTACTGGTGGCTCGTCAGTGCTGGCCGCATTCCGCCACCGAAACAGCCCGATCAATCCACCGAGAATGGCAGAGATGAGAACGCGGGTTCCAAGCCCAACGCAAACACAACCGCAACCGCCAATACTGACGTGCAAAACACCGGAACCTCTAAAAATCTCAAGCAGCTTCGGCCGATCAATACCGAAGAAGAACACCAGCTCCGCAATTGTTTTAATTGGTCGGTCTATGCGCTGCACAGTCTGGAATATCGCCCCCAAGCCGTGATTTGTCGCGGTAGTTTACGCACCAATCCCGAACGCGCCTACGCCACGATTCGCAAAAATATCGAGTCGCGCTTTGGCGATCGCTTTCTGATCGTCTTTCAGGAAAATTCCAAAAACGAACCCTTTTTCCTACTAGCTCCCAATCCCGCATCCAGTACCGCGTCACCGTCAGCGACGGAGATTGACGAGACAGGAAAAAGCAAAAATAACGGCCAAAACAGCAAGAGCAGCAAACCGGGCGAAGTGGTGGATCGCCCGCTGTTAGCGTTGGGTTTATTTCTCGTCTGTTTGTTTACGACCACCGCCGCCGGAGTCGGATTCATTGGCTTTGAAGCCGACCAACTGCCCGATAACCCCGCCTGGTTACTCAGCGGTTTGCCCTACTCAATCGCCCTGCTCGCCATCCTCACCACCCACGAATTCGGCCACTTTTTCGCCGCGAAACACTACCAGCTCAAAAGCTCACTGCCCTATTTCATTCCCGTTCCGTTTTTCCTCGGAACCCTCGGCGCGTTCGTCCAGCTCCGATCGCCAATGCCCGATCGTAAAGCCTTATTTGACATCAGCATCGCCGGACCGATCGCCGGGTTTATCATCACGCTGCCGCTATTCATTTGGGGGATTGCTCATTCCACCGTCGTCGATGTCACCGAAAACTCGAATCTGCTGAACTTCATGGAGCTACAGCCCCAGTTTTCCGCCATGATTTCGCTGATTTGTCGGGTTGTCCTACCCGAAGGGCTTGACCCGAGCAAGGCGATCGCGCTGCATCCGGTGGCGATCGCCGGGTATCTCGGCATCATTTTGACGGCGTTTAATTTGATGCCGATCGGCACGCTCGATGGTGGCCACATTGTCCACGCCATGTTTGGCCGCAATTCCGCACAGACGATCGCCCAGGTATCGCGATTCATCATGCTGGCGCTGACGTTGTTGCACGAAGAACTCTTTCTCTGGACATTGTTGCTATTCCTGATGCCATCGCGCGATGAACCGGCGCTCAATGATGTGACGGAACTCGATAATCGTCGTGATGCCTTGGGGTTGGGCTGCTTGGCACTGCTGCTGGTGATTCTGATGCCTGCACCGAAATTGTTATCGGCAGGGCTCGGATTTTAGGCCGTTACGCTGAGACGAACGGGTCGGGGGAACATCCCGCTGATTCCCCAGGCTTGGGAACATGTCAGAAGATCTAGAATATTGAGGTGTTGATACCGAGGAGAGTAGCGCGAGTGAACCCAAGCGATCGCGATTCCAATGTGACTTCTAATACGACCGATGGCGAGGTTCGCGAAACGAACCCGGCACAGGGAACGACCCAACCTGCGATCGTGCCGCCGAATCTTGACGACATTGATCTTGATGATCTGAAGGCGGAGGAGATGGAGTCGATCGATGAACTCATGGTGCGCTATGACATCGATGTAGAACCAGAACCAGAACCAGAACCGGAACCGGAGCCAGAGCCAGATCTAAAACTTGAACCAGAGCCAGAGCCGGACGAGGAGCAGATCGCCGCAACGGAGCAGCAAGCCGAAATGGCTGCCCAGCTTTACCTAACGGGGCGTCGCGCCTTTGAGTCGGGGTATTACCGACAGGCGATCGCGAATCTCGAACGCTCTGCGGCTCTGAGCGTGGGCGCATCGCCGATCGGTGGCGAGATCAAAATCTGGCTCGTCTTGGCCTACCACGCCTACGGCAATCTCGATGCCGCGCTCTCTCTCTGTCGTAAACTCACCCACCATCCCCACATCCCCACCCGCAAGCAAGGCCGCCGCCTACGCGCCATCCTCGAAGCGCCCGAACTCGCCAAGCGCCCGGAATGGTTCAGCGAAATTCCGGATCTCAGCGAAATCGAAGATAGCGAGGGCGAAGCGAAAAAAGGATCGTCGGGAACCTATAAGCCGCGACCAATTCGCCCGATTAAGGAACCGGAAATCGACCCGGCGACGATCAACCGGCGCGACAATCAATTTATCTGGGTGGCGATCGTCATCACGATCGCGGTCTTGGCCTACGTTGTCCGCTGAGTTTGACCCAGGTTTTGATCTGGAAGACCAGCGAGAGATTGGCGCGATATTTGGGAGTGATTTGTTTACAGGATGTATACAAATCCGAACTCTTGCGGCGATTTTTCCCCCATTATTTGTCTCGTGCGTACGATAGAACGTGAACGCCTTCTACGCGGGAACTTCGTGAACACAAACCACACCAACGATCGCGACACGATCGCTGGCGCTCAACCGCAGAAGACGATCACACTACCCTGATATGAGGTCGCGATCGTGGGCAAAAAAGATAAAGACGCTAAGGTCTCGGCGAAAAAACAGAAACCGTTGAAGACGAGGACTCAGGCTAATCGTCCCAGCCGATCGCCCACCGAAGCCATGCTAAAACCACCCGAGCATAAGCTACCGGGCAAAGTCTACGATCAGGAACTACAGCGCCTCCAAATCGAACTGGTCAAACTTCAGGAATGGGTGAAGCACCAGGGGCTAAAGGTTGCCGTGATTTTTGAGGGGCGCGACGCAGCGGGCAAAGGGGGAACGATTAAACGAATCGTCCAGTCGCTCAATCCGCGTATTTGCCGGGTTGTGGCGCTGGGAACTCCGACGGAACGCGAGAAAACCCAGTGGTATTTTCAGCGGTATGTGCCGCACCTCCCGGCGGCGGGCGAGATTGTCCTGTTCGATCGCAGTTGGTACAACCGGGCGGGGGTCGAGCGGGTGATGGGCTTCTGTAGCGAGGCGGAGTATCACGAGTTTTTACGATCGTGCCCGGAGTTTGAATGTATGTTGGTGCGATCGGGAATTATTCTGATCAAATATTGGTTTTCCGTCAGCGATGCGGAACAGGAACGCCGATTTCAGGCGCGGATCGATGATCCGACGAAGCGCTGGAAGTTAAGCCCGATGGATCTCAAAGCGCGGGAAAAATGGGTGGAATATTCGATCGCCAAGGATGAAATGTTCGCCCAAACGGACATCAAGCGATCGCCCTGGTACGTCGTCCGCGCGGATGATAAAAAACGGGCTCGGCTGAACTGTATGCGGCATTTGCTGTCGATGGTTCCATATAAAGATCTGACGCCTGAGCCGATCGAGCTGCCCCCGCGTCAGGCGGATACGGGACATCTTCGCCCCCCGATCGGTATCCAAACCTTCGTCCCAGAGATGTATTGACCCGTAGGGTGGGCACTGCCCACCACGATCAACCCACGAATACATACCCGTTATGGTGGGCGATGCCCACCCTACCAAACTCTAAAAGCCAAACGTTAGGCGCTCAGGACTCATCCCCTTCGATCGCATTGAACAAATCCGATAGCACCGAATTCGATCGTAAAAAACCTTCGGGATCGGTTAAGCGTAATCGGTTGGCATCGGTCTTGAGCGCGATCGCGCCCGCCTGTTCATACTGACCGACGACTCGATCGACCCGCGCGATCGCCGCTTCTCCGGCCAACTGTCGCAACTCCGATCGCCACAGCTCGCGATCAATCCCCGCTGCCGTCCGCAGCCCCAGCATCACCGACTCCAGCGCCAGATCGATCGGCGTCACCGCTTCTGCGTCCAGCACGCCGCCACGCTCAACATAGCGATCGAGCCAGTCCGCGTAGGCATCGCGTCGCCGTGGCCGCGCCACCCGCTGACCGTTAACGTAACTTGTCGCTCCAAGCCCCAAGCCGTAATAGGTTTCGTTCTGCCAATAGGTCAGGTTGTGGCGGCAGGCGTAACCCGGTTGGGCGTAGTTGCTGATTTCGTAGTGGTCGTATCGGTTGGCAGTGAGGCGATCGGCGGCGTGGCGATACATCTCGGCGGCGGCGGCTTCGGTTGGGAGCGGCGCGGCTCCGGGCTGGTAGTAGCGATCGAACACCGTGCCGGGTTCGACGATCAGGTCGTAGTAGGACAGGTGCGGCGGGGCGATCGCGATCGCGCGATCGAGGGTGCGATCCCAATCCTCGGCGGTTTGGTGCGGTAGACCGGCCATTAAGTCCAGGCTGAAATTGTCGATAATGCCGGATTGCAACAGATCGATCGCCGTCTCAATTTCGTCGGCGGTGTGCGATCGGCCAATCGCCTGGAGCAGCCGATCCTCAAAGGTTTGGACGCCGACGCTGACGCGGTTGACGCCAGCGGCGGCGATCGTCTCCAGTTTGGCGCGATCAAACGTGCCGGGGTCCATCTCGATCGAGATTTCCGCCGTGGTCGCAATCCCAAACTGGCGATCGAGCGTTTCGAGTAGTCGGACAATTTGCGCCGCTGTCAGGAGCGAGGGTGTGCCGCCACCGAAAAATACGGTTTCCAGCGATCGACCCTGGCTCGGGGTCGCCTCAATTTCCCGGCAAAGCTGATCGACGTAAGTTTGCACGCCGAGGGAGTTGGAGCCGTCACGCCGATCGCCGATCACGGAAATCGGAAAATCGCAGTAAAAGCAGCGACGACGGCAAAAGGGAATGTGCAGATAGGCGGCGACGGGCGGCGTATAGGCGCGATCGTGCCAGATGGATGGAGGTGATCGATCTGATCGGTTGATGGATTCCGCTGATTGGGTCGATTTTGGCGATTCAGGTAATTGTGACGATTCGATCGCGGCTGATTCTGCTGAGGATTCCACAATCACAAGGCTCGCTCGTACATGCGATAGGTTTTCAAGACCTTAGCTCCCGACGCTTCGGTAATATTGCGCGAGGCTTGGTTATCCGCCCAAATCCAAGACAGCTCGGCATTTTTATAGCCCTGTTTCTGGCCGCCCTGCATCCCGAGATAAATCAACGCCAGAGGGACGAGTTTACGGCGAAATTCCGGCAGGGCGCAGATCGCCAACACCCGCGCCTGATCGATGTTGCGGCGATACCAGAGGAATTTAAGAATGCCCCAAATATTCAGCCGCCCGTTCACCGGTTTTAGCGCGATGTTGTAGTCCGGCAGCGCCATAAAAAAGCCGACCATTTCGCCGTTATATTCCGCGATCGGGAAAATCTCCGGATCGACCAGCGTTTTCAACTGTTGCGCCGAGTCGAAAAATTCGGCTTCCGTACGCGGCGATGAACTCCAGCTTGCTTCAAACGCCGTGGTAAACAGCCGGTATAAATTCCGTACATCTTCCTCAAACCCTTCGCCTTTCGTGCAAATCGGGCGAAACGTTACCCCGGCTTTCGTCGCAATTTTGTAACCCCGCTCGAAGCGATCGTCCAACGGAATCATCGGGAAATCGTAGGCGTAGGCGTCTTTCGCCTGCTCGAAACCGTAACGCTCCCAGCCGGTGCAGTAGTAGGCCGGGTTGTAGGGCATCATGATCATCGGCGGGCTGTCAAAGGCATCGGCCAAAAACAGACAGTTGGTATGGGTCGAGAGATCGATCGGCCCGCGTACGCGCGTCATGCCCTGCGATCGCAGCCAGTCGCAGCCCGCATCGAGCAACATCGCGATCGCCTGGGGATCATCGATGCACTCGAAATAGCCCAACAGCCCGACATTCTGCCCCTCACGTTCAATCAGCCTGCGATTCACCGTCGCCACGACCCGCCCGATCGCCTCGCCGCCCTCCGTCAGCAACACAAACGCCTGCAACGTCCCATAACTCCGAAACCCGTTTTCCGGCGAGAGCTGCTTGGCGATATCGCTGCGGATCGGCGGAACCCAATTGGGGTCGTCACCATAGACACGCCACGGCACATCGAGAAACGGCTCTAAGTCTGCGGCGGTGGATACCGATTCAATACGAAAAGTCATAGGTTCGAGGGAGTAATCAATAGTCCAAGTCAAACATTGGATCGATCGTCGGGAGCGAGACCTTTGAGGTTTCCAAAACCTCAAAGGTCTGAATCCTTTAGCTTACTTAGCGGTCATTGAGAAAAAATCAAACTAAATAAATCATTCAGCAAAAACAAAAGCCACCCTAAATCGAGACGATAGGGTGACTTAAGACAGCGTTTGCAGGTTACCAGCGATCGCGGATTTTAAGCGCTCACCGTTTCACGAGCAGCGGTCATCGCCTCGCGCACCGTCACCAAAGCCGAGACGAGGCTATCCATCTCTTCCTTGGTGTGAAGCGCATTCACTGTGATGCGTAGGCGTGGTTTGGCGATGAACCAAATGGCCGACACCCAGATGCCATGCTCATGCATCAAGCGACGGCAAAACTCTTTGGGATCGAGTTCTGGCGGTAGGACGATCGGCACAACGTTAGTCACACCGGTCGGGTCAAATTCATGCTCGACCAAACGCGATCGCAGATAGCGCGTATTGGCTTGCAGCGTTTCGACCAGACCCGGATCTTGGCGCACCTGACGGATACTTTCCAGCGCTGCCGCCGTGGTCGGCGCAGGTAGCGAGATCGTCCCGATCGAGGTTGGCGAGGCCGTCAGCAGGTCATTGAGTTCAGGGCTGAAGCTGCTCATCGCCGCGCCCGCAGAGGCCGCAAACTTCGAGAACGTCGTCATCACCACCGGCTCAACGCCGCGATCGAGTACATCCTGGGGCGTCATGTTGTAATGCTCGTAGACGCCGCGTCCGGTACGACCGATCGCGCCGCTTGCGTGAGCTTCATCCATCACCAGCACGCTGCCGGGATATTCCGCCATCACCTCTAGCATGTCCGGTAGTGGCGCGATATCGCCATCCATCGAAAACACCGCGTCGGCAATCATGATGATCCGATCGCCCGGTTTAGCGTAGCGCTTCAGCTTACGCGCGAGGTCGTGCATATCGTTGTGACGATAGGCTTTGACTCGAACGGCGGGGCTTTGGCTAAAGACCTTACCCGATCGGTTATTCGCGTTGGTGATCGCTGAAATGATGCATCCATGATTGAGAATGTCGCTCATGATCAGCGTTTCGCGCGTGTGCTGGAAGCCCGGAACGGGGATAGCCAGATGACAAAACGCATCCATCAACGCTTGCAGCGCCATCCAGGCGTTAAGGAACAAATGCGTGTGCGGCAGATGTTTAAATTCCGAAATTTCCTGTTCGAGCTGACGGTGTAAATCAATCCGACCGCTCAACGCTTCACAGGAACTGTTCGATGTACCGTATTGAACGATCGCATCGATCGCCGCCTGCTGTACCGATTTGTTTTGCACCAAACCGAGGACGTCGTTGGTACAAAACGTCAAAACGGTCATTTTCTTACCGCTCGCAACCTCTTCGATATCAACGAGGTTGCCACGCCGATTTCCATGACCGAGATACTCATCCGGGTATAACCCATTTGCGTATATCTTTTGCATGTACTCTTTGATGACTTCCACTAGCGTATTCCCCTCATTAGTTAGTTGTTGCCAATCACCGATTGTTGCGAGCGAACGAACTCAGTCTAATTTTGCCGGTACGATCGCATTCTACGCAACGGACTAGCAAGATTTCTGGCACAATCGCAAGCCAAGGCCGAGTGAACTTCGAGTACGATATAAGACGGCAAGTTGTCGTAGTTAAAAGACACTTATATTCCTGTCGAAATAAAGACTCAGTGGTGGGTTAAATTCCCACATTTGAATAGATACGGTTGGAAATAATTATTTCCGACCTGAATGTGATAAAAAACAATTCCGCTAACACTCTAAAATTCAATGCCATTTTGGCATCAGTTTACGGCGTTAATGGGCTCGAATCCTCCTGAGTTTGGGGCACGGCTGTGCGACCATCCGCATCCCGATTATTCGTCGTACCGGATTGTTGCATATAGCTTTCATACTGCTGGATGATCGTCCGTTGTAATGCCAGAATAGCGGGGTTGACCTCAACGTAACGACGCTGGCGATCGCGTAAATAATTACGCTGTTCGCTTTCCATCATGCCCACATCTTGATTGAGAAAACGTTGAAATAATACACGTTCAACAAAAAGAACCAGCGGCTTTTTAATGGCCGATAGCAACCATTTCGGTAAACGGATTTTCAAGAAAAATAGGGCAAACGATCGCGTTTCGGTGGGACTTACCGGCAAACGCATCAGGTGAATTGACGATACGCCTTCGAGCGAGCTGTAGTAGTGCGGATAGCGATAGCGCACGGAAATCACGCGCGAGGTGACCTCGTCAGCCGTTTCGGCAATGCCGAGGAACTTCGCCATTTGACCCTTGTAGGACACGCGATAGTCGGCTTTCACGAGACCGTCACTTTGCTGTAAGTCGAGTAAGACCGGATCAAACCAGCCCTGGAGGTCTTCGTGGAGGAAACCGTGAAAAACGTCCATCGCGTTTTCGTTGGCGATCGAAAAGTGCGCTCCGAAATGTCCCGTAATCGGGATCATTAACCAGTCATCATCGCCATATTCTGGAACTTGGGGCGGTGTGCAGGTGTCCGCGAGGTCTGGATTGCCGGGAAATACCCAGACAATGCCGTACTGCTCGCGCACCGGATAGCTCCGGGCATGGGCGCAGGGTAATTTTTGGTCGGTCGGGTAGTAGGGGATGCCCACGCACTGACCATCACCGTCGAATTTCCATCCGTGGTACGGGCATAACAGATTGTCGCCATCCACTTTGCCTTGATGGAGCTCAACACCCTTGTGGGGGCAAGCATCTTCGAGGGCGTGGACGTTGCCGCGAGTATCGCGAAACACGGCCATCGGCTGTTGCCAAACGGTAACGGGTGTGATTTCGCCCGGTTTAAAGCGATACGCCCAGCCGAGGGGATACCAATGGTTTGGGTCGATTCCGGTTTCACGGATGTAGTTTTGAACGTTCTGGCCTGTGAGTTGAGTTGCCAGCTTCATCGCCGACCTCCGATCGATGCGAGTCTGTCAGCGGGTGTGCGTCCTGACCGCAAGGGTAATGTCGGACGATCCCTACCTTCTTTTGAAACTATTTGAAACATAGTAAAGGATTTTTAACATTCTGCGCCGTTTCTCGGTGGTTTACTCGCTTGAGCGGCAGAAAGATGACCGATCGCGCCGAAGCACGTCAAGCTTGACTGATATCCTAAAAGGCGCAGTTAAAGCGCGATAAGTTTTGCCCTAGACGCGGTGACGAGTATCGGAACCCGTTCGGCCTCTCTTGTCTTGAACACGCTGCTGGTTTGTGTTGCGTAGGAGCGATCTATGCTGCCGGTCGTCATACCGCTACGTTTGTTTCTGGGTCAGTTGTTTTGCCTGTGTGTGGGGCTCGCGATCGAGTCAACGCTCCTGCTAAAGCGGGCGGAACTTCCCCGCCAGATTGCTTTTCACTACAGTCTCATTGCCAATGTTGTGGCAGTGTCTGTGGGCTGGCTGGTGCTATTCGCGAGTCAGGGTCTGTTGTTTAGCGGAGTCCGTGAGCAACAGCTCATCAGCTATTTGTTTACCGGTGAATTCATTCCGGATGTGTCGATGGCATCAACGCAGTTCACCTGTGCGATGTTGGCGATCGTCCTGTTTCTCGGTGGCTTAATGCTTAAGCCCTATAGTATTCGTCTGTTGCAGCGACTCGAAGTTCTGCCGTTGCCACCCAACGCAGACGTCGGACTCGATGACCCTCGCCTAAACTCTCTTGTCCTGTTGCGTTTACGCGAACGGATTGAAAGTTCAATGCGTATCGGCCATGTTTTAAGCACACTGGCGACCATTCTATTTTTTCTGGTCGCGAGTGCATCTCTATGGTTTTGATGGGTGGAGCCTGGATTGGGTTTGATGGTTTGCGGCTCAGTTAAGCACTGTGCGTAATTGTCTTAGCGTTGCTAGGTGCAAGCTTGAGCCAGGTTGTGATTTTGTTTCGTGCTGTCTTTTTCGTGCTGTCTTTTTCGTGCTGATGTGCGTATTGAGTGAATCGCTATGGGATCTGTCGTCGATCGGCTGAAATCGTTTTTTACGCTGCTCGCCCCGCCCCGCCTGGTGTCTTGGCAGAGCCTATTTCTGTTTGGGATTGGGTTGTGGGTGGTCTACGCCGTTGTCGGTCTTGCCGATCCCGAAAACGTTGTTGATCGGTATATCCTGCGGCGATCCGGGTGGTTTTTTATTGCCGGTGGTGTGGTGTGGCGTCAGGCGCTCGACCCAGTAAAAATCCTGGGAGTGCCGATCGGGGCGATCGCTGCGGCGTCGGCTGTGATCACATTTTTCTTTGAAGATGAGGCGCGGCAATGGACGCAGGGCGGATTTATCCTCTGGCCGCTGCTGTCGGGACTGTTGGTCACGCTGTCGTATTTTCTGGCCACCTCTGGGCATTGGCGCGTTCCGAGTCAACTGGAGCGCATCAAGGCGATCGTGGCGCTGGCTGTTGGCATCGTCTTGGCCTGCTGGCTTAAGTTCTATTTTGTGACCCAAGATTGGATGGTGAAATATCCACGCCTGTGGGACGCACAAATCGATCACAGTAGCTTCATGGCGACCCTACAAGATCCACGCGAAACTCTGGGACAGAGACTGGTCACAGAGGTCGATCAGCTACTCTATCGTCAGTTCAATGGTCAATCTTGGCCCGAGATCGAAAAACAGTTACAGCAGTACCTGAGCGATCCAGACAAAATGGAAAAGGATCTAAAACAGGGTTCAGAGGATAATCCACCAGTCACAATTCCTTTTGGGAGTGATTGGGACGTGCGTTTCACGGTCGCAGGCACAGGAAATCCGTCGTATACCCTGACCACGATCACCACCTGGAAATCACCCTTATTTTTTGACGATCGTGACTTTAGCGTCGTTCGCGTGTGTGAAGTCGCCCGTGCACCGCTACCGCTGGAGTTGTTTAACGAAACCACCCAAACCGGATTACTAGAGTGCAATACCAGCCCCGAGTTTATCTTTGCGGAACGGAAAGTCAAGCAAGCCGAAGACGAAAAAAATAAGACGGAGACAGCGACTCCCACAGTGCCCTAGGCCAGGAATTGCTCAAACTTAGACAACGTTCTGATCAATGGCTCAACCTGGGAACGCGGCACTTAGGCGCTCAACTGCCATAAAATTAGGTCAGTTCGTCACTGATCGCGTTTAGCGACCGTGGCGAATCGTCGCTCTATCTTTGCTGCCTTCATGACCGCCGAAACTGTCGATCTTGCCGAATTACAATCCGCCGTCGATTCCCGTCGTACGTTTGCGATTATTTCCCACCCGGACGCGGGCAAAACGACACTGACGGAAAAAGTGTTGCTCTACGGGGGTGCAATCCACGAAGCGGGAACGGTTAAAGCGCGACGATCGGAACGGAGCGCCACGTCGGACTGGATGGAGATGGAGCAACAGCGGGGGATTTCGATTACCTCGACGGTGCTGCAATTTGACTATCGCGATCATCAAATTAATTTGCTCGATACCCCTGGCCACCAAGATTTCGGCGAGGATACCTATCGGACGCTGACCGCTGCGGATAATGCGGTGATGCTCGAAGATGCCGCCAAGGGACTCGAACCGCAGACGCGCAAGCTATTCGAGGTGTGCCGAATGCGCGATCTGCCGATTTTTACGTTCATCAATAAGATGGATCGCCCCAGCCGCGAGCCGCTGGAACTGCTGGACGAAATTGAGCAGGAATTGGGGCTAGCGACCTATCCGATTACCTGGCCGATCGGCTCGGGCGATCGCTTCAAAGGCGTGTTCGATCGCCGCGATCGCACGGTTCACCTGTTCGAGCGCCAAGCCCACGGCAGCAAAGCCGCCAGTGAAACGACGTTTGCGATCGATGATCCCGAATTGAAAGCGCGGATCGACGATGATGAGCTCTATGCGCAGTTTCGCGAAGAGCTGGAAATCGTCGAAGAACTCGGCAGCGAACTCGATCTCGCTGCGATTCACAGCGGCCAAATGACGCCGGTATTTTTCGGCAGCGCCATGAGTAACTTCGGGGTGCAGCTTTTCCTCGATGCCTTCCTGGAATATTCCCTCAAGCCGATCGCCCGCAACAGCACCCGCGACGAAATCGAGCCATCGAGCCCCGATTTCACCGGCTTCGTCTTTAAACTTCAGGCCAATATGGACCCGAAACACCGCGATCGGGTTGCCTTCATTCGAGTCTGTAGCGGTCGTTTCGATAAAGACATGACGGTAAAACATGCCCGTACCGGCAAAACCATTCGCCTTTCGCGCCCGCAAAAGCTGTTCGCCCAGGGTCGCGAATCGATCGAAACCGCCTACGCGGGCGACGTGATCGGCTTGAATAATCCCGGCATGTTCGCGATCGGCGACACGATCTATTGCGGCGAAAAGCTCGAATTTGACGGCATCCCCTGCTTCTCGCCCGAAATGTTTTCCTACATGCGGAACGTCAACCCGTCGAAATTCAAGCAGTTTCGCAAAGGCGTGGCCGAGCTACGCGAAGAAGGAGCCGTGCAAATCATGTATTCGGTGGATGAGGCCAAGCGCGATCCGATTTTGGCCGCAGTGGGGCAACTGCAATTTGAAGTGGTGCAGTTCCGTTTGCTGAATGAATACGGGGTGGAAACGCGCCTCGAACCTCTCGGTTTTAGCGTGGCGCGATGGGTGGTCGGCGGCTGGGAGGCGCTGGAAAAGGCGGGACGACTGTTTAATACGGCCACGGTGAAGGATAGCTGGGATCGTCCGGTGTTGTTATTCAAAAATGAATGGAATGTCGGTCAGGTTCAAGGCGACTGCCCGGATTTACAGTTGAGCAAAATCGCGCCGGTGTTGTCGGGAATGCAGCCGACGGCGATTCGTTAGGACGATTGGGCGATCGGGTTCGGGACTAGGCGCGATATCTATCGTTCCCACGCTCCGCGTGGGAATGCCTTCTGGGACGCTCTGCGTCCTCTAAACTCGCGACGCAGAGCGTCTAAAGAGGCATTCTTACGCAGAGCGCAGGAACGATGAACGGCTTGATTATTGGATCGTGTCGGCCTTCTCTTGGACGATCGCAAACCGGACAATTACAAAACTGATCGAAAATTGCACCACCTTGAGCTGATAACACTGGGGGGCAAGCTTTCTACAATCCAAAGTGGCTCTAGAAACCTTGCTGTCTATAGGAAGCATCTAGATTGTTTGCGTTTTTGTATCATGGTTTTGATCTCAATATTTCTATGGATAGTGAATGAGAGATCACGTGTCCAAATGATGCTTCGACGAACCTGAGCCATCTTTGTCGCACGTAAAAATACCCCGATCGCCATCCGCTAATTCAGCGAGGTGCGATCCTCTACTGGTATCAATACCGATAGATCATCAATCCTGTCGCCGACGCTTATCCATGCCTGACCAACCTTCCCGATCGCGACCCTCGTCCTACAAAACACGTAACTACAGCGCCTCGATCGCGGGACAGCAGTTGATCGCGCTCGCTCTGCGGGATATGAAGGAAGCCGAGATCGTCGCCCTAGCGAACCAATTTTTTTACAAGAATAGTGATCGACCGGTCTCGGAAAAACTGGCTTCCGGCTGCTCGATCGCCACCTTTCGCCGCTTTCGCCGTGGCAAACCCGTTCGCTGTTTTGTGGAATATTGTCAGGCGCTGGGGCTGAACCCCGAAGAGATTTGCGAGGAAGTTGTCCCGCCACAGTTGTTACCCGAGCTCTCCAGTCGTAGCTGTAATCGTCTAACGACAGCGAAACACACCGTTTGTTTGGGGCGTGAAACGGAGTTGCACCAGATTGAAAGCGCCTTGCGAGCGGGATGTGTCCGGCTCTATCTGCGGGGAGCGCGAGGCGTCGGTAAAACCGTGCTCGCCGACGAAATTGCGAAGACTCTAGCGCTGAAACTGGCGATTACACGACGCATCACGATCGCCGTCAAACCCCATGACAGCCTCGGATCACGTCATATTCCCCGTTGGCGAGCCCAGCGATCGATCGATCGCATTGAGCGAGAGCTAGCCTCCGCCTGCTCGCCCGCGATCGGTCACGAGACGATTCAGCTTCCGCGCGACGTGCTGTTTACGCGTTTGGCCGAAAAACCCACGCTACTTGTGATTGATGATCTCGACGTCGCAGATGATCTTGAGGCGGTTCTGGGTCTGATTTACGGTTTGCCAGCGAATGTACAGATTGTCGTTACAGGGTCAGCACGATTGCCGATCGAGCGGGTGCTCATGATCGAACCCCTCTCAAATCGGGCGATCGCCCAATTAATTGATCGCTGCTGTGCTGATCGACAATTGGCGATGCCGCCCAGCGATCGGCAATGGCTACAGGCGGCTACACGCGGCTTTCCGGCTGCGGTTATTAAAGGTGTCGCCCTACTGGTCGAGTTCGATCGCCTCCAGCGTCCATCCGTTCTCCAACTGCGTGATGATTGTTTGATGAGCTACATTCAACTCGGTCTCGATCGTCTCGAACCCGATGCACGCACCGTTGCGGCGACCCTCAGCTTGTTTCCCCAGGCGATCACCCTCAAGGCGCTCGGTGAAATTACCGCGATTCCGCCTTCTCGCTTAACGGCGATCGCCACGCGCCTACACGATCTCAACCTCGCCTGTTACGACCCAAGCCAGCAGACCTGCCACGCGTCCCGGCTCGAACGCGATCACTTTGCCCAAGTGCTACAAACGCATCCTGAGCGTGATGTGATCCATCAACGCTGGCTCGATCGCTACAGTCGGATCGCGGCCAGCCTGACCCCGGACGACTGGAAAGTGTGGCAGGACTACACTCCGATCGATCGCGAATGGGATAATTGGCTGGTAGCGCTGGAATGGTGCGTGACCCATCAGCACTACGATCGCGTCTGCGAGCTGTGGGCGGGCTTGCGGGGCTACACCAACCTGCGGGGCTACTGGCGAGAGCGACTACGCTGGATCGACTGGGCGATCGCTGCCGCCGAAGCCCGCGAAGATCACCTCGCTCAGGCGAGATTTTGGCGAGATCGAGCCTGGACACTCGCACTCACCGAAGATCGCGACCAGCGTCAGCGTGCCGCAGACTGTTTTCAGCAGGCGATCGAGCTGGCGCAACACGCGCGAGAGGTGGATCGTTTTCAAGCCTCTAGTGATCCAGACAACGCCGATCAGATTTGGCAAGAGTTTCGCTCAGAGCTGGCCCTAGAGCAGGCCGTACTGTGCCTCGAAAATAATGATCTCGATCGCGCCCAAACCTGGATTTCCCGCGAACGGGCTTACCTCAATCGTCTGCTCGATCGTTATAGCCCCGCTGAATCCCCCCCGCAATGGCAACGCCAAAGCGTGCGTGCCGACTACTATGAAGCCGAAATTTTCTTCAATCGCGGTGACTATGCCCGTGCCCGAGAGGCTTACAGCCGCGTCCTGAAGCGTGCTCGCAGCATCGGCTGGACTCAGCTTTGCGCCTATGCCACCAACTGGCTCGCCGACATTGCTCTCTGCGAACACAGCTACGAAGCGGCGGAAACCTGGCTGACGCAAACCCACAGCTACCTCACGGGACAACAGGATTCTCGCTCGTTGGGGTTCTATCACCAATCCCTAGCACGCGCCTATGCGGGACGCGATCGCCACGAAGAGGCCAATCATTCGGCGCGACATGCCGCCAACGCATTCGCCCAAGTGGGTCTACTCGATCGAGCGCGAACCCTCTTGGACGAGTTTAAGCTGGCTTGAAATCGCCAGGAGCTAGGGCGTGTCATCAATTAGCACCAGACCCCTTACGGGGTAGGCGGTTGAACGCCCGATCCAACAAAAAACAAAAGGGGCTGAAACCCTTGCTGAGTAAAGGCTACAAATTTAATTGATGACAGCCCCTAGGCGGGGCTAGGCACTGAAGTTTGAGAGTCCTCGGCCACAGGCTCCGCACTTCGGGGAGGCTAAATCCGGCGAATTTGCCGAGTTCATCGGCGCGATCGCTGTCCCCTCGCGCGATACGTCTGTCTGGAAATCGATCTGGAAATGATGGCGCAAGAGTTGCAGCGTTTCCGCAGAGGATTTGACGCAGTTTTGCTGATTGGAGGCGTGAATGCCAAACGGTTGATGGTCAATAAATCGACCAAATAGCGCGAGACAGTCACGGCGATAGCGCTGTGTGTCGAGAATGTGCGCGTGCCAAACCTGGTCAAGCGCGGGCGTCGGCACGAGTTCACGATCGGGGTAAAGGTCAATGAGACAGAGAAAGTGGCAATACTGCTCGATCGCGATCGCTAATGCTTGTGGCTTCCCGTCGTTGGGCAAAAATTGGATCAGCTCTGCAAGGCCAAGCACCGTACAGCGCTGATGAAATTCCTGAATTCGTACCTGAAGCGCAGGAGTATTCGACAAGATGTGTAACGGCTGCGATCGCGTTGTGATCTCGATCGGCTGCTCTCTCTCCGAAGCTGATCGGGAATGGGTCGATGGGGAAGAGGTTGAAGATATTGCTGAAATCATCCGTAAATCTCATAGAAGGCGCTACGGATTTATCAGCGAATCAGAGTCGTTTCTTCGGGAATCGACCAATAAAGTGTGGTGCATTATTGGAGATCCAATCCAAACCTGTGGGTTGATCTCTGGCTCAAACCTGATCGAGATCACACACTTTCGTAGACTTGCGTCTCTCTAGATGCTCGATCCATCTCATGTCGATCGCCGACCGCGATCGCCGACAACAGGCTCGAAATCATCAAAAATGGTGTCGTCATCTGTCGGGGATGTTTCTATGTGTGGTCTACCTTCATACCCAATTCTTCTCATCCCCAGTTATGTCATCAAGCGAGCCGCCCATCTTTGACCCTCAAAGCTCTGAGCCTCATCTCCCCAATTCTTCTTCCTCTCCTACAGACGTGTTTAACCCATCTTCCCCCTCCCAAATTGAAATTGATTTAACCATCTCTAGTGCCAGCACCAGGAATGGCAGCAACGGTCAGCCCTTATTGTTCTCTGCGATTGTTCTAGGGTTAATCTCCCTTGTCGCGATCAGCACGGCTGTGATCTGGGTTAACGGGATCATGCACGAAAAGTCCAATCATGTGCCAGAGGCGCAGACAACGATTTGGCACGATTAGAGCGCGTCCCGGAGGCGAATTCGCGTGATCAGGTCATCGATCAATTAACTGACTTTTGAACCCGGATGATGATCTTTGATCTCAACAACCGGATTATTTCACGATAAATCGGCGAGGGTGTACACGCATCGGGTCGATGTCAACGATCGCCTCCTCCCAGTCAAGGATACGGGTCTTCCGCGTCCAGGCATTGGCCTGGTAGACCTGTTGATGGCGCAAATCGATCGCTGTTAACCAACCACTTTCGAGCGTATACGCACCCGTATCAATATCGATCCAGCCGGAACCGCGTGCAAGCTGTCCCGGCTTGACTCCGAGAAAGGTAAATGAAATTGTATGTCCGATAATCATGAGCTTATCGGGAAAATAGGGCGCTGTAGAACGGTGAAATGGCTCACGAATCCAGCACAATTCACGAGCGCTCTGTTCGGCGATCGCCCGTTGTGGATCGAGGCCAGCATGAACCAGCCAATAATCTCCCAGGTCGCGATACAGCGGCTGCTCACGTAGCCACGCAACATGATCGACCAGCTCTCGGCGATCCGCATAGCTGTCGATCGTGGAACGACCACCGCTCCGCAGCCAACTTTCTAAAGCGTAGTCGTCATGGGACGTCGTTGGCTCACAGGCAGCGATCGCCAGTTCCTCATGATTGCCGCGAATCGTATGGAATTGGGGCGTGGTTCGCACCAGTTCGACCGTATCGCGACTGCGCGGGCCGCGATCAATCAAGTCTCCGAGAAAATCGACCCGATCGTCGGTCACAATGGCCAGCAAATCGAGTAAGCGCATCAGCGTATCGTAATGACCGTGAACATCGCCAATCACAATGTTGCGTCCAGACACCGGTGACACCTGACGCCCTGGTTGTGTCAGGGTTACAACATCGGCAGCATCATCCAAAAGGATTACGGGGGATAAACATCAGAAAGCAGGCTGAGACAAACACTTGGGACATGAACGCACCCGACAAGCAAACAGCAGCGATCCTCTCATGTTTCCCCCGTAGACTACGGAAAAATTACTGACTTAATGCTTTGAGGAAATTTTGCAATCCCGCCATAATGCCAGGACTTTTTTTGACACCGCCGGAGGAAGCATCCGAGTTTTCGCCATCTTCTTCGCCCATCAAAATGCGATCGAGGGCTTCACCGACAGGTTTACTCGCCGTTTCCGATAATAGTTCTCCTTCCAGTGCCGGAGGGATCGCATCGCCCCAGACTTGCCACTGTCCGGGATAAGCCCGGAACAGCGTCGCACCATCCAGCGGGCGAATGTAATAGCATGTCTCGATCTTACTTAAAAAGCGCTCTCGAAGTTGACGACCGGCATAACCAATACCGATCGTGGCAATATTTTCCAGGCGTGGCAGCAACATCACAACCGGACGACCCGCCGCCGCCAAGTACAGCTTCTCGACTTGCTCAACATCCACATCCGACGGCTCGACCACCAAAAAACACTCGTCCTCCGGCTGAAGCTGCGTCTCGATCGGGCGGCGCGGACTCCCCAGATCCGAAATCTGGAACCGATCTTCGCCCCAATCTCGCCGTGCCAATGCGGTCGCGCCCATATCCGGGAACAAAACACGCAGCTTGTAGCCCATTTCTAACAGTTCTGGGAGAAACTGCTCGGCGATCGTTTGCGCTTTCAGTTCCCCAACAAGCAATTCAATTTGAACTAGAGTTTGGCCGGATTCGAGGGCTGCGCGAGTGGCGTGGCGGGCTTGCTGTAGGGCGGTCTCTAGGTCGGTAGGAAGTGGGGTCATGGCGATTAAGCTGATAAAAAAGGTGGATTTTACGATCGTTTGAGATAAATCAATGTTCTTGAATTTAAGGCTAAAGCCGGTGAATTAAGGGTGAATGAATACAAAACAAGCGCGGAAGCTCTATCTGCAAAGCTTCCACGCTTGTTACGTATCGATTATCTCGTCCGGGTAAACGTCGAGAAAATCTACCATACTCAACTCGCTGAACCCTTAACCCTCAGATTCGGTCTCTACCGCCTGGGGAGGAGTCGCCTCTTCTGCTTCAGACGTTGGCGTCACGGCAGCGTCTTCGGGATGGGCTTCTTTTGCTTCGGCGGCGGCTTTCTTCTCTGCAATTTCGGCCTGACGCTTATCGCGTTTTTTGCGTTCAGCAGCAACCGCATCCGCCATCGCTTCCCGTGCCAGCTTCATTTTTTCAAGATTACTGCGATAGAGATCGACATCTTTTTGGAGCTTATCGCCGCCCAACGTCAACAATTGACTGAGGGAATTGAGCAAGGCTTCGCGCTCTTCGCGTTGGTCAGCGAGGTCGGGTGCGATGTGATCGAGGATCGTACAGATGCCAATGCCGAATAGGCGGCTGTACTTCATGCGTTCCCGCTGAACCAAGGTCGCGAAGATGTCTTTGAGCGGATTCTGACCCTCGGCTTGGGCGATCGCGACCTTGAAATCCTCTGCGGACAGACCCTCTAGCGAGCCCATCAGGGACGTCGCGTCCGTACGATATTGCTCAACGCTGCGTCCGGTAGCCTGACAAATCGCCTGAAAAATCGCATCTCGTTCGCTATCCGTCCGATAGCCCGACATAAAGCGATCAAAGACCGTCACGACTCCCAGAGCATAAATCGCATCGTAGTTAAAATCTGCATTCACAGATAACAGATGCATTTCAACCAGCATTTCCTCGACAATGCGACGATAGATCGAGTCGATCGGTCGGGTATACAGCGAGTAGAACTCGCGCTTAGTATCGGAAACAGTACGAACGCTATCCACAGAAAAATTTAAACCTTATATATGTTTCGTTTGGTTTGTACGTTCGCCGATAAGACGCGGGGGCTAGGCACCACGATCGCGAAACGCAGAATGACGGGGAGTATCGCCGCGTCTAGCAGACAATGAGCGTCGCGATCGCGACTTCATTCAAGCTGAAATGTATCTTAACTGAATTACCGATCCCGAGTTCATCTTTTCGCGGCGGTCTGGTTTCGCGATCACCGCCCTAGGGATCGGCGATCGTATCACAGCCGAACGTTTCCCGGTTCACGCTACGTTGACACGAGAAACCCCACCCTAGTCATCTTAGAGTGGGATTTCTCGCGTAATTCAGACCGACCGGCGACCCTGGCCTAGACGAAACTGAGCCGTGCTAGCTCGCAACGTTGCGTGGCACGCCTTCGAGTGCATCGTCTTCGGTTTCAAAAATCTCAAAGACAGAGTCCATCATCGTCACCTCAAATACGAGCTTGGCTTCAGGATGGACATTGCAAATGCGAAAGCTACCTTTGACTTTATTTGCATCCCTCATACCGGCAACCAGGGACGTTAACCCTGAACTGTCGATGAAGTTCACCTGACCAAGGTTGACAACAACGTGACGACTGAGCTTCGAGATGCACTCTTGAAGTTTCAGCCGAAACTGCCATGCTGTCGTAATGTCTAGGCGGCCCGCAGGTGCAAGAACGATGACCGTCGCACCATCTGGAGTGGTATGTGTTTTTTGCTCGATGTGGATCACCGACCCTTCCTCGATTATGACGTAACGTTAGGCTCTGGCTCGCGGGCAACTCAAGGCGATTCGCTAAAGCGTCTTGAGTTTCGCTATGAATTTCGCTTGAAATTGCAGTTCACGATCATCAAGACGGCGATCGCACTTGAGAAGTGCGTTTAGCTGTCCGACCATACACAGTGCGCTGCGTTAAAGCCGGATAATCTGAACTGGAACACTCAATGCCTATCTTGACATGCTCTCCGGACTTTAAGCCCGAGGATTCTAAAGCTAGGCGAACAGACGAGGCTGCTGCTCTACTTTGTGGCTTAACGCTTCAACGGGCATGGCTAGCAAGCTAGTCTGATGCGCCCTCCACGTTCGTTTTGAGTCTCCGAGTATCCCCCGGCGACTTCGTATACTCTAACCAAATAGGGGCAAGATGCGGACTAAAAGTCCGGGGCTTGAGACCCACCCCAGAATGGTCAACTCCGTCCTGCTTTCCCTAGTGATTCAGATCAACATTAGATCCCAGTATAGCTTACCCCTCTACCTGATTTTCATGCCAATTTGCCCAATCTTGCGGTTTCAGGAAGATCTCATAGAGCTCGGCCTCGCGGCTTCCGGGTTCTGGAGTGTAGCCATATTCCCAGCGTACTAGGGGAGGCAGGGACATCAAGATGGATTCGGTGCGACCGTTGGTTTGCAAGCCGAAGATTGTGCCACGATCGTAAACCAGATTAAATTCGACGTAGCGACCGCGACGGTAGAGCTGGAAGTTGCGCTCATGTTCGCCGTATGCGGTATCGCGGCGGCGGTTGATGATCGGTTCGTAGGCGGGAATGAAGGAATGACCGCAGGTATTTACAAAATTAAATAGGTCATCCCACGATCGAGGGGTCACATCGCCGAGCTGGTTGCTGTAGTCTGCGGCTCCGCCATCAGCGTTCGGGCCTCGATACAGTTGGCCGCGTCCGTCCTGATAGTCGAAGAAGAGCCCGCCGACGCCGCGCGTTTCGTTGCGGTGCTTGAGGTAAAAGTATTCGTCGCACCAGCGCTTGAAGACGTTGTAATACTCGGAGTGGTAGCGATCGCAGGCTTGCTTAAAGGTGTTGTGAAAATGCGCGGCATCTTCACGAAATGGATAGTAGGGCGTCAGATCCGCGCCGCCACCAAACCACCACACGGGACCGGCTTCAAAGTAACGATAGTTGAGGTGGACGGTGGGAATGTAGGGGCTACGCGGATGCAGCACCATCGATGTACCCGTCGCGTAGAAGCCATGACCGGCGGCTTCCGGGCGCTGCTTGAGAATAGACGGAGGTAGAGTATCGCCGCAGACTTCAGAAAAGTTAACGCCGCCCTGCTCGAACACATCGCCATCGATCATGACCCGCGATCGACCGCCGCCACCTTCCGGGCGCTCCCACATATCCTGCTGAAAGTTCGCCTTCCCATCGATACGCTCAAGGTTTTCGCAAATACTGTCTTGCAGCGACTTCATGAAGGCGCTGACGCGCTCACGGGAATCTGAGGGCGGAGCAGCGGGCTGGGAGTTGATCTGGGTAGGGGTGACGGTCATTCTCTTGTTTCTATCGTTATTTGTGTTTCGTTAAAATCGTGCCGCCGCAGAAGCCGTTCGGCGATCGCAGTCTCTTCGCATGGCGAGAGCATGACGGTTTTAACTCAATGAGATGACGCGCATTTGCAGTCAAATTCGCGGTCAACCTCTAATCGCACACGTGCAATTGGGTTTGAGGCTCTATTACACAGGCAGGTATCCACAAAATTCTAAAGATAGATGCGAGTTTGGTCGCGCGTGACTTAACAAATGTAGATTGTTTATTACAAAATGAGATAGATGCGGAATGTCGGTCAACACGTCGGTCAACCTTGGCTGGAAACCGGCAAGAAGCTGGGCTGTATTGATTCGTCATTCAGTCTCAGACCATTTTGTAGAAGCTGAGATGCTGAAAGGTGAAGAGGTTCCACTTGATCTGGTCTGCTTGATCGAGTCTGCTTGATCTAAAATTCAATGCTCTCGATCAATACGCCTGCTAGCTGCAAACCAACTGCGAATTAACCGCGTATTGACGGTAAATTCGCACGATTACCTAATTATTTAGAGGATTTTTTTGTGGAAACGTCCGTGCCACTTAGCGTCGAATCCGTACTCGATGTACTCAAGCCCGTCGAAGATCCTGAGCTGCATAAAAGTCTCGTCGCGCTCAATATGATTCGGAATGTGGCGATCGAAGCGGGGAACGTCTCGTTTACGCTGGTTCTGACGACGCCCGCCTGCCCGCTCAAGGGGCTGATTGTGGATGACTGCAAGCGTGCGGTCAATACCTTAGAGGGTGTGACGGATGTGCAGGTTGAGGTCACGGCAGAAACGCCAACCCAGAAAGCGATCCCCGATCGTCAAGGGATCGACGGGGTGAAAAATATTGTGGCCATTTCCAGCGGTAAGGGCGGCGTGGGCAAGAGCAGCGTGGCGGTGAATGTCGCGGTGGCTCTGGCGCAAACGGGCGCAAAAGTCGGTCTGCTGGATGCGGATATTTATGGGCCGAATGGGCCGAATATGCTGGGTCTAGGCGATGCGAAGGTGATGGTTCAGGCGGGTGCCGACGGCAAGGAAGTGCTCGAACCGGCGTTTAATCATGGCGTCAAGCTGGTTTCGATGGCGTTCTTGATCGATCGCGATCAGCCCGTGATCTGGCGCGGCCCGATGCTCAACGGCGTCATCCGTCAGTTTCTCTATCAGGTGAGCTGGGGCGATTTGGACTATCTGATCGTCGATATGCCGCCGGGAACCGGGGATGCCCAGCTCACGCTGGCGCAGGCCGTGCCGATGGCGGGCGTGGCGATCGTCACGACGCCGCAGGAGGTTGCTCTGCTCGACTCGCGCAAGGGCTTGAAAATGTTCGAGCAGTTGGGCGTCCCGGTACTGGGAATTATCGAGAATATGAGCTATTTCATTCCCCCGGATCTGCCCGATCGCCAATACGACATTTTCGGCTCCGGTGGCGGCGAACGCACGGCGAATGAACTGGGTGTGGATTTACTCGGCTGCGTCCCGCTCGAAATTCCTCTACGTGAAGGGGGCGATAGTGGCGTACCGATCGTGGTTTCGCAGCCAGAGTCCGCGTCAGCTCAAGCCCTGAAAAATATCGCTGGTCAGATTGCGGCCAAGATCTCCGTCGCGGCACTGCGCGATCGTCTCTAGCGATCGTCTCTAGCGATCCCCCTCTGCGATCTCTCCCGACTCATTTTGTCTCGACCGCTTTCTTCGGTTCCTTGCATGACCAACCGACTGTCTAATTCGCGCCTTTCCTCGGCGGCATCGCGATCGTGGTTTGCACCCTGGTCTGATATCGATGTCCCCCTCTTTGTGTTCGCGATCGTCCTGACCATCATCTCGGGGATCGCCATTCGCAGCACCCAAAATGCCCAGCCCTACACGGACTGGTGGCAACATTGGGTGATGGGGAGCGTCGGGCTAGTCTGTGCGCTCGCGATTGCACGTTCGCGCTATGAAGCGCTGATACAGTGGCGCTGGGTGGTCTATGGGCTGACGAATCTCTCGCTATTGGCGGTTAAGTTTGTCGGGACCTCGGGGCTCGGGGCGCAGCGGTGGATTTCGATCGGTGGGTTTCACATCCAGCCCTCGGAGTTTGCCAAGGTGGGAGCCATTATCACCTTGGCCGCGATTTTGGAGGGACGCAATGCCTCAACCATGCCGGAAGTGGTGAAAGCCCTCGCCATTATTGGCTTGCCGTGGGGCTTGGTGTTTCTTCAGCCGGATTTGGGGACGTCGTTGGTTTTTGGCGCGATCGCCGTCACGATGCTCTATTGGGCAAATGTCAATCCGGGCTGGCTGATTTTGCTGGTGTCGCCCTTAGTCTCGGCGATCCTATTTAGCATCGTGTTACCCCTCTGGTTTGTCTGGCTCCTGGCAATGACCGTTGTGGCCTGGTTATCGCTCCCCAACCGCTGGTTAGGGTCGATTGTGGCTTTAGCCGTTAACTTGGTCTCAGGTAAGCTCGGTCTAATTTTTTGGGATTTGCTCAAGGATTATCAAAAGGATCGACTGATTCTTTTTCTTGATCCGAGCAAAGATCCGCTCGGTGGCGGCTATCACCTGATCCAGTCGCGCATTGCGATCGGGGCGGGCGAGATGTGGGGGCGCGGCCTAGAGCAGGGGACTCAAACCCAAGGCGGTTTTATTCCTGAGCAGCATACCGACTTTATTTTTTCGGCGATCGGCGAAGAGTTTGGTTTTATTGGCTGCGCGGTAATTTTGCTGCTGTTTTGGGGGGTCTGCCTACGCTTAACGGTCGTGGCTCAAAATGCGAAGGATAATTTTGGCTCGCTGATCGCGATCGGCGTGATGGCGATGATTTTCTTTCAGGTCATGGTTAATATTTGCATGACGATCGGTCTGGCTCCTGTGACCGGGATTCCCTTGCCGTGGATGAGTTACGGGCGATCGGCGATGCTGGCCAATTTCATCGCGATCGGACTCGTCGGCTCGATCGCCAACCACCGACAGCGATTAAAGTTTTAGGAACGCGCCTCCCAATCCGAATTTATCGACTCTTCGAGCTTGAACAACTCGGGCTGAACCTCAAAACAATAAATCGGATTTCCCCCAGTGCTGACCTCGACCTCAGCGTCAAACACCTGAGCTTGCAGCTTTAGATAATCCTTCGCAGAATCTCCGGGCAGGTCTGCCTCCATCGCAAACTGCAACAGTGAAACCCGCCCATCGTTTTGTTTGAGCAGTCGAAATAAAGTTGCCTGTAGCTTTTGTCGCTGGGCTTGACTGAGAGCGATCGAGTCCCGCTTGTTCTGTCGTACCAAACTCCACATCAGCCAGCCCGCGATCCCCGTCGGCGGTAGCCCGATCGCCATAATCACGATCGAGAGCTGCCGAACGGTTTCGCTACCATCGAGCAAGCCATATCCGGCCAACAGCACGATCGGCGCACCCACGGAGAACAAAACGCCCGCACCAATCTTCTTGAAAAATTTCAGCGTACCGGCAAGGGGATCGGCGGAGTTCATAGGTCCGGGGCTCGGTCGGCAAGGGTAAAGATCACCTCTAATTCTAAAGTGACGATCGCCCTGGGAGCCTGCCAAAGTCTTGGGGGATATCCGTCAGGCTGAACCCGGCGATCGCGGCTCAATCAATCAGCGAGAACTGAGGCTTAATCTCGAATTTGCACCGGCATGACCAGGTGGGTCATTTTCGTGCCGCCTAGGGGAGTGATGATGACCGGCGAGGTGGGTGTATTGAGCTGCAATTGCACCTCGGTTGATTGCAGATTCCGCAACGATTCCATCACGTAGCGGACGTTAAAGGCGATCGTCAGGCCGCCGCCCACCAGTTGGACGTGTAACGATTCCTTACCGCTACCGACATCGGCCGCATCAACGCTCAAGGCGAGGGTTTGGCTTTTGTCGTCGAGCGTGAATTTAACGATGTTGTTTTTGCGATCGGCGATCACGGCGATCCGCTCCAGCGTGCTGAGAAGCTGACGACGATCGACGCTCACCTGGGTCGCGAACTGCTGCGGAATGAGCTGGCGATAGGCGGGATAGGTTCCATCCAGCTTGCGGCTTGTGACACGCTGATCGTCGAGTTCAAACACCACCTGGCTATCATCAAAATGTAGATTGACCGCTTCGTCGCCATTGTGCTTGGCGATCGCCCGTTCCAGCTCTCGCAGCGCATTCGCCGGGATCGTCACCGCTACACCTTTCAGCGATTCATCCGCCGCCGCGTCATCGTCGATCGTCTCCACAACGGCGAGACGGTGGCCATCGGTGGCCGCAAACTCCAGCCCGTGATCACCCATCGAGAGGTGGACGCCGGTCAAGACCTGCTTGGTTTCGTCGCCGCTGGTCGAAAACAGGGTTCCGCGTAGTCCTTCGATTAGGGTCTCAACGCCGATCGTGATGGTCTTACCATCGTCGATCGACGGCAGCTCGGGGAATTCTTCTGAACTCATCCCGCGTAGCTCGTAGTTGCCCGTCAGACAGGTCAGCGTCGTTAACGTGGCTTCTGGCTTGTTCTCTAGCGAGATCGGCCCATCGGGAAGACGCGACACAATATCGTTCAGCAGCTTGGCGGGGATCGCGATCTCGCCACCTTCGTCTACGGTCGCGGCAAAACTCGTCCGAATCCCTAAGCTAAGGTCAAAGGCGGTGAGCTGGATGCGCTGGTTGTCGGCATCGGCGAACAGGCGAATGTTGGCGAGAACTGGGTGTGTCGGGCGGGAGGGGACGGCGTGAATGGCCAGCGATAGGTTGTTGTTGAGCGTCGAGCGATCGCAGGTCAGCTTCATATCAGTTGGGCGGGCGGTTATTGTGAAAAGGCGGAGGGCAAAAAATCAGCTCGATCGTTGACCGTCGATGTTGACTTTTTTGATCGATTTAAGCGTGTAACGTCGAGACTTAACGCAGATCGAAATTTGCGATCGTTAAGGTCAATAAGCCCCGATCAAGGCGGATCTCAATCGAGGGTAGGCGTTGTCAAGCGTGAGGATCTGGCGTGCTACGTATTTCGATTCTGTTCGGTGACAGGCGATCTACATGAATGCTTTTCTCGTACTGAGCATCAGCGCACAGGGCTTGATTGATTGCACGGCTTATAGAGCATAATCGGGTGGTTGTCTCTCGTCAATGTTGCAAAATGTGTTGAAATTCACGCTACATATAGCGTTGCACCTGCTATTTTGCCTTTTTAGAACGCTAGTCTAAAATTTGACGGAAACTCCTAGCTTTTGCCCGATTCATGATCAAAATCTAGGGTAGACATGATGTCACGATCATCAACAGTGAATCGGAAATTCCCTTCGAGATCGGTCAATAGCCCCGAAATAACACTTTAAAGGTTCCCAATATTCAATGACGATTTCGATCTATCAAGTCGATGCGTTCAGCGATCGACCCTTTAGCGGCAATCCTGCTGCTGTATGTCTGCTTAATCATGAGCGGGATGATGCCTGGATGCAGGCCATGGCCGCTGAGATGAATTTATCAGAGACGGCGTTTCCGAAGCGTTTGGATGATCATCGGGTCTCTCTGCGCTGGTTTACGCCAACCCTAGAGGTTGATTTGTGTGGTCACGCTACCCTGGCCTCGGCTCATGTTTTATGGGAGAGTGGCGCGTTCGATCTCGCGGCCACGATCGAATTTGAGACCCTCAGCGGTTCCCTGTTTGCACGACGTCTTAATGACTGGATCGAACTCGACTTTCCCGCCCAACCGGTGCGATCGCTCAACCCCGTGCCGTCAATTTTGTTGGATGGTTTAGGGCTATCCGAAGCCGAATTCGTCGGTACGGATGGCGTGGATTATGTTGTCGAGTTGGATAGAGCGGAGACGGTACGTCAGCTCATGCCAAATCATGCACTTTTAGAACGTTTGCCTGTTCGCGGCATCACGGTGACCGCCCGATCGAATGATGATGATCGCTATGACTTCATTTCACGCTTTTTCGCACCGGCGGCGGGCATCCCCGAAGACCCCGTTACGGGTTCGGCTCACTGTAGTCTCGCGGTCTATTGGGCGTCGCGTTTGCATAAAACGGACTTTTTTGCCTACCAAGCATCCGCCCGAGGTGGCGAGTTGAAAGTGTCGTTGGTCGGCGATCGGGTGAAACTATGCGGTAAAGCCGTGACGGTTTTTTCGGGTGATGTTCGCGCGTAAGCGGATCGCCAAGCCAAGGTTAGGACGGTTGAAATGTTGTAGCGCAGGCGTCCCATCTGTTCCGGCGAGTGAAAGCCTGCGCTACGTTTGTTTTAAGCTTGGTTCGTTTTGCGATTGTCGATCGCTACGATCGCGGCTGGAGCGTCTGCGTGGTCACGGGTAGCGTTAAGGCGCGATCGCCGCGTCGGATTTGGAAGCGCAAGGTTTGTCCGACTTTGCTGGCATCAACCACACGCTGCACGTCTTCCGCTGTCGTGATCGCCTCGCGATCGATCGCCGTAATCACATCGCCACGGCGCAATCCGGCTTCGACCGATGGCGTATCGGGGACAACGCCCACAATCAGCACGCCGTTAATTTCGGGCAATAGGATCGTTGCGTTCGGGTCGGCGTTGTTCTCGCGAGCATTATCAGCGGTGAATGTCCGCATCTGAATGCCGATGAACGGATGATCGATCGACTCGCCCCGTGCAAGCTGATCTTTGACGGCCTTCACGGTGTCGATCGGAATGGCGAACCCGATCCCCATCGCATCCGCACGAATTGCGGTATTGATCCCGATGACGTTGCCCTGAGCGTCGAGCAGCGGGCCGCCAGAGTTACCAGGATTAATCGCCGCGTCGGTTTGAATGAAATCAAGACGTTTTTCGGGGATACCCGCTTGGACGCTCGATCGCTTCAGTGTGCTAATGATCCCCAGGGTGACGGTGTTGTCGAGACCGAGGGGATTGCCCACTGCGATCGCCCAGTCGCCGACCCGCACTCGGCTGCTATCACCCAAAGGAGCCAGCGGCAGTTCATCACGGCCAGCATCAATTTTGACCACGGCCAAATCGGTGACACTATCGACCCCCTTCACCTCGCCCTCAAATTCACGCCCATCTCGAAGCGTCACGGTGACACGATCGGCTCGATTCACCACGTGGGCATTGGTCAAAATCGTGCCGGAGTGATCGATGATAAAGCCCGAGCCCTGGCCGCGCTGGAGTTGCTCCCGTGGCATTGAGGGGAGATCGCCCCCGAAGAACTGGCGGAAAAACGGGTCATCGAGAAACGGCTCGGCGCTGCGCGTGATGGTGCGCTCGGTGTCGATTCGCACGACGGCGGGGCCGACGCGATCCACGGCAGCCGTTACGAAGCTGCTGGGTGCAGCGGGGATCGTCGCGATCGCGTTGGCTTCGGTTTTGGCTTCGATGCTGGCCGCTTCGACGTTGGCCGTGTTGGTCGTTTCGATCGGCATCGCGATCGCTGTTTTTACCGCTTCGTTAAGACGATTGGGCGCAGCTTGGCTGGCGCGAGTTCCCACGAGATTTAAGCCCAGCAAGATGCAAAGACTGAGACCGATCGCACGATTCGACCAACGTTTGAGCTGGGCAAAAATGGTGCGCGAAAACGAATGTAATCGCATGGATATCGCTGTGTGTTGAAAGTTATGAGAGGAACAAACGGAACTGGAGCGAACCTATGAGACGAAATCCGGTTCTGCATTAGAAAAATAAAGAACGCCTATGAGCACTGAGCGGAGTCGAAGTGCGGTGTTCGCTCAGAGCGGCGATCTAAGTCTGTACACAGCCGGATTTCGTATGAGACGGAGGTTACGCGTACAACAACTAGGTAAACGTTAACGAAATAAACGCTCCTGGGAAGGGCGAGAAGTCCGACGTTTCCAAAAAGTTCGATTTCTGAGATAGGCGATTATTTCCGGGTAATACCCTAAAACATATCTAACTGCTCGATCGGGTCGGGATTCCCCCCATCGCCCGCCTGCACCTGAGCCGTCGCTCCCCCTTTCCGTAAGCCGATCGCGATCTTGCTGTGCTTCTCGATCTGCTTCATCACCTGTCGCGCCCGATCGATCACCGACGGCGGTAACCCCGCCAAACGCCCCGCCTCGATGCCGTACGATCGATCCGCACCACCGGGCGTCACCTGCCGTAAAAAGATAATTTCATCCGGCAGCTCTTTGACCGTGACCTGATAGTTCGCCACATTATCGAGAATCGATGCCAGCTCATTCATCTCGTGATAGTGCGTCGCGAAAATCGTGCGAGATTTAAGCGTATCCGCCAGATATTCCGCCACCGACCAGGCGATCGACAGTCCGTCAAATGTCGCCGTCCCGCGTCCAATTTCATCGAGTAACACCAGCGATCGCGGCGTCGCATGATTGAGAATATTCGCCGTTTCGTTCATCTCCACCATAAACGTCGATTGACCCATCGCCAGATCGTCCACCGCACCGACCCGCGTGAAAATCCGATCGCAAATGCCCACACTCGCCGATCGCGCCGGAACAAAACAGCCCGTTTGCGCCATGAGCTGAATTAACCCCACCTGACGCAGATAGCAGCTTTTACCGCTGGCATTCGGCCCCGTCAAAATCACCGCATCCGGGCGATCGTTCACCTCCGTTCGTCCAAGATAGGCCGCATTTGGCACGAAAAACCCCGGTGGTAAAAGCTGCTCCACCACCGGATGGCGACCCTGGACGATCGTCAGCTCCCGCGTCTCGTCAATCTCCGGACGGCAATAGCCCTGCTCGACGGTCAACTCCGCCCAGCCACAGAGCACATCGATCGCCGCCACCGCCCGCGCGACCCGACGAATCGCCTCCGCCAGTTCCCCCACCTCCGATCGCAGCGTCACAAACACCTCATACTCAATCCGGTTCAAATCCTCCTGTGCCGTCAAAATCCGCGCCTCTCGTTCCTTCAGATCTGGCGTGATGTAGCGCTCTTCGTTGGCGAGCGTCTGCTTGCGGATGTAGTCGTCGGGTGCAAGATCGGCCTTGGAACGCGGCAAGCTGAGGTAGTAACCGAAGGTTTTGTTAAAGCCAACTTTGAGATTGGAAACACCGGTGCGATCGCGCTCGGTGACTTCGAGATTGGCGATCCAGTCGCGATCGGCCACCAGTTCCGTGCGTCGCGCGTCGAGTTCGACGCTAATGCCCGATCGGATAATGTTGCCTTCCTTAATCTGGATCGGCGGTGACTCGACGATGTGGACATGAAGCTTTTTCTCCAGGGCTTCGAGTTCAGGCGGGACGGATTGCAGCGCTCGCAGGTAGGGCGATTTACCCGTAGCGGCGAGGGCGGCAAGGTCGGGTAACGTGGCGATCGAGTCGGCGATCGCCACCAGGTCGCGCGGGCTAGCGGTTCCCGATCCGGCGCGTCCGGTGAGCCGTTCCAGGTCGTAGATCGATCGCAGCAGTTTTTGGATGTCCTCGCGTAGGGTCAGGTTTTTCGTTAGCTCGGCGATCGTTGCGTGGCGAGCGCGAATACCCTTCGGATCGAGCAAGGGTTGCAGCAGCCAGCGCTGTAGCGTCCGCGCTCCCATCGCCGTTCGGGTTTTGTCCAGCGCCCAGAGCAACGAGCCATGACGTACCCCATCGCGTACGGTTTCGGTGATTTCCAGATTGCGGCGGGTTTGGTAATCGAGAATTAAATAGTCGGTGATCGTATAGGTTTTGGGGATTTGCAGCGGGATCGATCGCGTTTTCGCCGCGCCCAACCGCCGATCGTTCACATCCTGCTCGAACGTCTCTTCCAGATAAGCCAACAGTCCGCCCGCCGCTCGCGCCGCCATCGGCAGTCGATCGCAGCCAATCCCCTCTAGCGATTTCAACTTAAACCGTTGCATCAAGCGATTTTTCGCCTCCGCCACCTCAAAACTCGACGGCAACCGTAGCGCGTAGCAAAACCGATCGGGCAGCGCCGACGGGATTGCCTCGGTCTTTTCCCCCGGTCGGATCAGCCCGCCCACATCCGGCGCGTTCGTCGGAAACAGGATCTCCGATGGTTGCAGCCGCATTAACTCCTGATGCAGCCGATCGAGTCCTTCCGCCTGGGTCGTGGCAAATTCACCCGTGGAAATATCCGCATAGGCCAAACCCCAGCTTTTTTTCGTCAACACCACCGCCGCTAGAAAATTATTGCGGTTCGCCTTCAGCATCCCCTCTTCGAGCACCGTCCCCGGCGTGATCACCCGTGTGATACCGCGCTCGACCATGCGTTTTTCCGCGTGCGCCGTCGAGGCTTCTTCTAGCTGGTCGCACACCGCCACCGCGTAGCCTTTCTCGACCAGTTGCGACGAGTAGCGATCGAGCGCATGGTGCGGCACACCCGTCATCGGCACGCGCCCGATTTCCTTGCCGCCTTCCTTGCTCGTTAGCACCAGCTCCAGCTCGCGCGATACCGTCACCGCATCACTAAAAAAGCACTCGAAAAAATCACCGACCCGAAACAGCAATAGTTCCTTGGCGTAACGCTCTTTCAGCGTGACGTAGTGCTGCATCATCGGCGTCAGCTTGTCGCGATCGAGCTGGGTGTAATCGGCGTTAGGGATGGCGTCGGTCGGTTTGCGCGGGGAGTGGGGGCGATACACGGTGACGATGACTGCGAAACGGCAAATCTTAGTGTAACGCTGGGGTTCTTGCTGGCGATCGGGCAAGCCCCGCTCGATTGGGGCAAACGCAGACTAAATTTTCTAACGGCTTAGTTTATTCGCATCAACAAACGACTTAAATTAAGTCTCAATCAGAATTAATAAGCACAATAATAAGCACAAACTGAAGCCCTATGTCCTAAACTCTTATACAGCTAGCGACGGATTCAATTCGACCACAATCCATCTCATCCATTAAAAGTTCGAGCGCTTCATAGTCTGTATCAGAAATGTAGCCCATACGGGTGAGCTCATTGTTGATTTTTTGCTCAATATCAGGCGTCAGACGCTTGCTATACAAGACTTGTTCAACGAGCAGGCGTAGGGGATGTACTGCTGGAATCATGGTAAAAAATCTTTCCTCTATACATTGTTGCGTAGTATCTCTCGTGTCTTTGTGATCGAAATAACAGCAGTTAAGTGACAGGAGTCACATGTTTAAGGTATTACGACTCTACGTATTACTTAGGGTGGAATTTTTAATTCAAGTTTTGTGATCCGTAATACCAAGAATGCAGCGTGTCTTCACGTAGTCTTCACATAACCGGTCGTTACAAAAAGCTTTGATAAATTCAGCATTGTTACCCTAGGCGAATCGAGAACATCCCCCCTATGCTTATGACATAGCCAATGTGTTCCAGTTTCCTTGAAGGAGTCAGCAATCGTGCAAACGTCCACCATTTCTCCCTACACTCTTATTAGCCTTGAAGGTCACCTTGACGCTTCTAACGCGGGTGACATTTCGGAACGGCTGAAATCTGCGGTTAACTCGGCTAGTGCTGAAATGATCGTTGTCGATATGAAAAAAGCAGAGTCGCTGGATAGCGCAGGTTTGATGGCGCTAGTTTCTGCTCTACGTCTCGCTCAAGCCATCGGTCGTCAGTTCGTACTGTGCTCGGTCTCTCCGGCAATCCGTATTATTTTTGAACTCACTCAGCTCGATCGCGTTTTTGACATGCGTGAAGATGCCTCCACTCTGGCGATCGTGTAGTTCGAGTTGAAGCGTTTAGTTTGAATAGTTTGAAACGTTTCGTTTGAAATGTTTAGTTTGAAACGTTTGAGTTGAAACGTTTGAAGTTTCACTCTCGTGAATTGATGGTTCGGAACCACGAGGTAAGATGGGCGCGAACTCGCTAAAACATCTACGTAATGCCCAGGTGCTAGTTCTTGATAGCAAACTTAGATTGCGGTGTCGTCGATCAAGAACACAAACAGTACTGTGGAAGACGATTTAAATATTTTTTCTAGGCTGTAAAGTAAAAAGTGGGTCAATCTGACCCGCTTTTTTTATTGGGATAGACGGTTGAAAAGTGGTCGAAATATTTGGAAAACCATGGTTTGCTATTGCTGGAATCTGATGTGTGAACGGCTGGAAAATCGGCCAGACGACGATCGCTGTCAAGCCTGTGGCGAGTCTTTACTATTGCGCGATCGATACCGTGCGATCGCGATGCTGACCCGCCAAGATCATTACCAGAGCTGGCAGGCGATCGACCAAGATTGCGATCGCGGCGATCGGGCGGAGCAGTTTTGTTTTATTGCGTCCGAGACGGATCAGAGATTAGGCGGTGATGGTGCTGGCCTCGTGGGATGGAAGCAGCAGGTCGCGACACAACGCTTGCTGGGCGAGACTTTAGGACTGCCGGGACTCATCGAGGCTTGGACAGAATCGGACAATGGCGACCGAGAACGCGGTTATACGGTGCGTCGTTGGGTTGAGGGGCAAACCCTGGCTCAGGAACAGCAACACCGATCGCCCTGGGATGAAACGGAGGTTCGATCGTTCCTCACAAATTTGCTACCGATCGTGCAATACATTCACAGTTGCCGCCTCGTGCATGGCAACCTTCAGCCAGAAACGATCGTCCGTGATGCTGACCAGCGGCTGATTCCGATTAGCTTTCGCTACCTTCAGCCAATCTCGTCTACCCGCCCTGGAGACACCACACCACCGGCACGATCGCGAGCAATACAGCCCCTGCCGTCCGTATTACTACCGAGAATCACCGACTACTGTGCGCCCGAACGATTGCGCGGCGGGGCTGTTCCAGCGAGCGATCTCTACAGCCTGGGCGCGATCGCGGTGCAGCTTTTAACGACACTTTCACCGTTAGAACTCTACGATCCGATCGAAGATCGGTGGGATTGGCGTGATTTTATTCCGCACGATCAGCCCGTTAGCCCGCAGTTTGGCCGCCTGCTCGATCGCTTGCTGACCACCTCGCTACAACATCGCTACGAGTCGGCGGGCGATGTGATCAGTGATCTCGACGATCTACCCGTGCGATCGCCCACATTAGAAAATATCCCGATCGCGACCACGATCCCGATTCCCCCGGCTCCGAAATCGTGGCAGCGCTGGCTCGGTCTCGCCTCCGAACCGGCGCTTTCGCCCACGGGCTTGGACTGTACCAACCTGCGCGATCACCTCGCCGCTCAGGATTGGTCGGCGGCCGATCGCGAAACGGCAACGCTGATCTGCACGGCGACGCAGACCTCGGGGCGATATCTTCACGGGCGGGAACTCGAAGGCTTGGCGGCGGATGATCTCGTCATGATTGATCGGCTGTGGCGCGAAGCGTCGGGCGATCGGTTTGGCTGGAGCGTGCAGCAGCGGATTTATCGCGAGGGTGGCGGCGACTATGCCCAATTTTGTGCGCGGGTCGGCTGGCCGTTGGCGGTAGAGCGAGCCGCCTGGACGGAACCTTGGCAATATCGAGCGTCGGCTCCGGAGGGACATTTGCCGTCACGGCGCTGGGCGGGTGGTGCTGCAATGCGATCGCTACAGTTGTTGTTCGATCGCGTGGAGCGGTGTCACATTGCGCTACCACCACGCCGCCCGCCGAGTTAAATCGGGTCGAATCGGGTTAAATCGGGTTAATCCACACTCAAACGATCTAGTTGTCTAAACGGCGATCAAGCAGGCCATAGGTTTGGACGAGGCGGATAAACTCGCTGCGATAGCCGTCGCGATCGTCGCCCCGCGCGGCACGAGCTAGGGTTTCGACGCGATCGAGCGTCGCCGTCCCGGCAAAATCCGACTCGCGTAACACCATGCCAAACATCGCCACCGCTGCGGCAAAGCGAAAATCATCGGAGCTGCGATCGATCGCCACACCGCGATCCATCACCGGCAGTTCGATCAGTTGCGACACATCCCCCGTCGGCTCTTTGTAGCGGAGTTTCACCCACATCAGCTCATCGCTATCCGCCGTGGCGCTCAGGTTCTCGGATGCTTCAGAGTTCGATAAATTGGCCGGATCTGGCGAATTGGCTGAATCGCGGTAGCGCAGCTCATCCACGCTCGGCAAGTCCACATCCGGATCGGTTCCCACGGGGATGATTTCGTACAGCGCCGTCACCGAATGCCCCGCGCCGAGTTCGCCCGCGTCGCGCGTATCGTCGTTAAACTCTTCGTCCCGTAACAGCCGGTTTTCGTAGCCCACCAGGCGATAGGCTTGCACCTTCGCGGGGTTGAATTCCACCTGGATTTTGACATCCTTGGCGATCGTCAACAGCGTCGCCCCGATCTCATTTACGAGGACTTTTTTCGCTTCGAGAATGTTGTCGATATAGGCGTAATTGCCGTTGCCATGATTGGCGATCTGCTCCATCTTGGCGTCCTGAAGATTGCCTGTCCCGAAGCCCAACACCGTCAGGAAAATATCGTCCTCGCGCTGCGCTTCAATCAACCGAATCAGCTCGCCCTCGCTGGATGTCCCGATATTAAAATCGCCATCGGTCGCCAGGATGACGCGATTGTTGCCGCCGTCGATAAAGTGCGATCGCGCCAAATCGTAGGCGAGCTGGATTCCCGCACCGCCCGCCGTCGAACCGCCCGCACTGAGCTGCTCGATCGCATCTAAAATCGCGTCTTTCTCGTCGCCCCGCGTCGGTTCCAACACCACGCCCGCTGCTCCGGCATAGACGACGATGCTCACCGTGTCGTCTTCATCCAACTCGTTCACCAGCAAACGAATCGCCGATTTTAACAGCGGCAATTTATCCGGCGCGTCCATCGAGCCGGACACATCGAGCAAAAAGACGAGATTGCTATCGGGGAGATTCGCCGTCGGGATGGTTTTACCCTGGATGCCGATTTGGACGAGGCGACGCCGATCGCTCCAGGGCGCTTCGGAGACTTCGGTGTTAATCGAAAAAGGACGATCGCCGCTAGGTTCGGGATAGTCGTAGGTGAAATAGTTGATAAGTTCTTCGATACGAACGGCATCGATCGGTGGTCGCTGGCTGTCGTTAATGAAGCGGCGGACGTTGCTATAGGATGCGCCGTCTACATCGATCGAAAAGGTCGATAACGGGCTGTCGCTCGGTCGCTGGAAACGATTTTCGTCGATCGGGTTGTACTCCTCACGATCGAGACCATTGTCATACCAGCCCGGTGGCGGCGCTTCGCTTGAGGCCGTAATCCCACCGAAACTCCGAAACGCGCCGTTACGAGTCATCGGACTGGCGACCCCCTGCGGCAGTGGAGCCGGAGCCATGCTCATATCCTGGTCTGAAGCAATCTCTTCACGCTCACGCGGCAGGAACTCGTCCATCAAGCGGTACAGCCGATCGAGATCCGCTTGGGGCGTGTTGCCATTGGCGAGCAGCGTCATCTCGCAGGTGTTGAGCGCGGCATAGTATTCCGCACTCGTTAAGGGCTGCGTCCCTACGGGTGTGCCGTCGGCGTACTCGATCGAGCAGCCGTAGGTGTCGGCCAGTGCCAGTAGCGAAAGATAGTTCGGATGATCGAAGGGAACGGTGGTGAGTTCACCGATCGGCGGATAACCGTTGCTTTGGGCGTGGAGGTATTGGTGCATCCCGACTCCGCCGACAGCGAGGGTCGTGGCGATCGCGATCGCGGAGGTGCGGCGCGTCCATTTTTGCCAAAAGCGTCCGGGCTTCGTCGGGGTCATCGTCAGGATCTCCGCAAACTTCAAAATAAAGGGAATAGAGCTTAAATTTCACACGATCTGGTTGTGTCGCATCGGGTCTACCAGATCGCTAGTAAGAAATGCACCACAGAAAGACTCGTCGTCCGTCAGACATTGTCGTCCGTCAGACATTAAAGTGTGGAATCGCCAATGGTCTAACTGCCAACTTCACGTACGTATGGCAAAATTCCCGATGCTATGTCCGAACCAGCCAGGGACGCCACAAATACGTAGCACAAGCTTCTAGCTGGTCTAGCTGGTACGTGATAGAGGACTGTTTGATGAATCCGTAGCATCGGCTTCGAGCCGGTCAGCAAGCAAGACGATTGCCCGATGCAAAATAAGGCCGAACCGTAGTCCCAGAGGCAAGACAAGATGTTGTCCTCTCAGCGGACGATCGGGGTTTCGTGGTAGATTCATAATCAGCCAAAGCCCCAGAAATTAGGGGTTTCAGCATTGTTGAGTTAGTAAAAAAACGCGCGAAAACTGTGGGTTATAACGTCGGTCTGCTCGGTCTCGGAACAGTCGGAACGGGAACGGCCAAAATTATTATGGATTCCGTGGGCCGTCACCCGCTGCTCGAAGAAATCTCGATCGTGCGGGTCGGCGTTCGCGATCCCAATAAAGCTCGCGCCGTGGAATTTGAAACGGGGGTGGTGACCGATGATCTCGCCTCGATCGTCACCGACCCCAATATCGACATCATCGTTGAGCTGATCGGCGGCGTTAAACCCGCGCTGAAATATATCCTGACGGCGATCGAGCATGGTAAACATGTCGTCACCGCCAACAAAGCCGTCATCTCGCGTCACGGCGACGAAATTTTTACGGCAGCCAATGCCAAAGGCGTTTACGTCCTGCTCGAAGCTGCCGTCGCAGGTGGTATCCCCGTCCTGACGCCGCTCAAGCAAGCCCTCGGCGTCAACCGAATTAACCGCGTCACCGGCATCATCAACGGCACAACGAACTACATCCTGACGCGGATGAAAAACGAAGGCGTCGATTTTGATGACGTCCTTGCCGATGCCCAACGGTTAGGCTACGCCGAAGCCGACCCGAGCGCTGATGTGGACGGACTCGACGCCGCCGACAAAATCGCCATTCTCGCCTCCCTGGCCTTCGGTGGCCGCATCAAACTCGACGACGTTTACTGCGAAGGTATCCGCAAGATTTCCGCAGCGGATATCGCCTACGCCGAAAAGCTGGGCTTTACGATCAAACTGTTGGCGATCGCCCAGGGAAACCGCCCCCCTAGCGGCGCGATGCCCACGGAAATCGAACTCAAAGTTCACCCGACCTTGCTGCCGAAACATCACCCCCTCGCCACGGTTGACGGCGTGAATAACGCTGTACTCGTCGAAGCTGACCCGCTGGGTGAGGTAATGTTTTACGGCCCCGGCGCAGGCGAAGGCGCAACGGCGAGCGCGGTCGTGTCCGATATCGTCAGCATCGTCGCAACCCTCGAAGGCGGCACACCGACCAGCACCAGCAGCGGCAATCCCCTTCTGCGCTGCTCCCACGAGCATTACACGCCCGTCGCCCCGATGGATACCGCCGTCTCGCGTTTTTACGCCCGCATCCTGACCCAGGATCGCCCGAGCGTCATCGGCCATATCGGTCTCGCATTTGGCGATCACGGCGTCAGCCTCGAATCGGTGGTACAGATTGACGTCCACGATCGTGGCGCGGAAATTGTCGTCATCACCCACAAGGTCAGCGAAGGCGAGTTTCAAACGGCGCTCAAGGCTCTGCACGCCTTAGAAGAAGTCGTCTCGGTTCCCAGCGTTCTGCGCGTTTGGTGATGCGCATTTGGTGAAACGTACTGCCCAAATCTAGAGCTGATTTCGAGAGCTAAAGAGAGAGTCAACCAGCGTGGAATTTTGGCTGCGAACCAGTGGTACGTGGATTAATGTGCTGACAGTGACCCTTGGAACGGTGCTGGGACTAAGCGCGGGGCGCTACCTTCCGGCGCGGGTGCAGCGATCGATCGCCCAGGGAATCGGCCTACTGACGCTGTGGATCGGCTTCAGCATGGCCGGGTCGTTGGCAGAGTCGGGAACTGATCGCGTCGATGGCGTGATCTTGGGGCTAATCGCGATCGTTGTGGGTGGCGCGATCGGTGAGCTGATCGGTATCGAAGAGCGGCTGATCCGCTTCAGCGATCGGCTACGGCGCTGGGTCAACGGGTCGGGCAAGTTTACCGAAGGCTTTGTCACTGCGAGCCTGCTATTTTGCGTCGGGCCGATGACGCTGATCGGCTGTCTCAACAATGGCTTATCGGGCGACAACACGCTAATCGTCCTCAAGGCCAGCATGGACGGGATCACCGCGATCGCCCTTAGCAGCATTTACGGCGTCGGCGTCGGCGCGTCAATCCTGGCGATCGCGATCTATCAAGGCAGCATTTCCCTACTGGCCGGTCAGCTCGCCGGAATCATCCCCGACCCGGCCAGCGATCCGCGCATTTTGCTGCTAACCGGGGTGGGGGGGTTGATGGTGCTGGGGACGGGGATTAATTTGTTGGAGTTGGGCAAGGTGCGGGTGGCGTCGTTTTTGCCCGCGCTGGCGATCGCGCCGGTGTTGCAACAGTTGGCCGCATTTTTTTGAGTAGGGTGGGCACTGCCCACCATGACAAATGCCCACCCTACTGGCTGAGAAATTGTAGAGAAAAAGCCCCTCATTAATTTTTTAACGAGGGGCTTTTTGGTTAGAAGTTCACAGCAAATCCTGGGTTCAATCCGTTACGATCGCATCGCCGCAACCGGGTCAACCGGAACATTTTCCTGTTCGAGAAACACACCCCGGATTAACCGCGCAGCCGCACGCTGCATGAGATTACTGACAATCTCCTGCCCCATTTGCTGGGTCTCGGGTTTTGATAAGAGGGTCGGTACAATCCGCAAGATTTTCATCGGGTCAAATCCCGGCGTATCTTGTAGGAGTCCCCAGATCGTCCGAATGTGTTCCAGGTTTTGGCGATCGGTTTCTGACGTCACCGTCACCACTTGCTGATTGGCGGGACGCTGAGGCAAGAAACCCAACCAGTCCGACAGCGCCATATTGGTATTTCGTACCGCGTCTTGCGATAGCACATCAATATTACGCACGACCTCATCAACGATGCGATCGCGGATAAATTCGCCGCGCTCCGAGAAGAGAAAATCGATCGCTTTCTCGATCGAGCTGCCCAGATCGTAATCCTGGCTATCTCGCGCATTTTTGAGCAGATTTTCGAGACGATTCCAGCGAAAACTACCATCTTTAAACAGCAGTTCTTTGAGCGAGGTTCGCAGCTCTGGAGCCGGATCGGTTAGTAGGCGTTTGGCGACGTAAGGATAGGCTTTATTCAGCACTTTGAAATCGGGATCGACGTTAATCGCGATACCTTCGAGGGTCACGAGCGATCGAATGATTAACGCATAATACGCCGGGACGCTGAACGGATATTCATACATCAGTTCCGATAATTTGTCGGTCATGCTTTTGAAATTCAGTTCGGCAACGCTTGCACCCAAGGCATTATTAAAGACGCTCGCAAGGGCGGGAATAATCGGCTCTAGGTCGGTGTCGGGGGTGAGAAATTCAAGCTTGATGTAGTCTTCGGCGAGGCGTTCAAAATCGCGGTTGACGAGGTGAACGATCGCCTCGATTAGGCCATAGCGCTGGTAGGTTTTGACCTGGCTCATCATGCCAAAGTCGAGGTAGGCTAGCTTGCCGTTGGGCATGGCCAGCAGGTTGCCAGGGTGAGGGTCGGCGTGGAAAAAGCCATATTCGAGCAACTGACGCAGCGAACATTCGACGCCCACTTCAATTAAGTAAGTCGCATCAATTCCCTGAGCGGCCACCGCTTCGAGATCGGTGAGTTTCGTCCCTTCGATCCACTCCATCGTCAGCACGCGCCGCCCGGTGTACTCCGAATAGATTTTCGGGATGTAGATATCGGGCAAATGACCGTAGAGAGAGGCGAAGCGCTCGGCATTGTACGCTTCGTGAGCGTAGTCCATCTCTTCGTAAATGCGGGTCGCAAATTCATCGACGATCGCCACTAAATCGCTACGAATGCGCTTGATGTTGAGTTTCGTCCACAGTGCTAAATTCCGCACCAGGTACAAATCGAGGCAGACCAGATCGCCCAAATCGGGGCGCTGTACCTTCACCGCGACCTGTTCGCCGGTTTTCAATCGACCTTTATACACTTGGCCGAGCGACGCCGCCGCGATCGGGTTCGGTGACAGCTCGGCATAGATTTCGTGGGGATCAGCGCCGAGTTCTTCCCGAATGAACTGAAAGGCGATTTCGTTCGGAAAGGGTGGAATCTGATCCTGAAGTTTGCTCAGTTCATCGAGATAGCTCGCCGGAACCAGGTCGGGACGGGTCGAGAGCGCCTGACCGATTTTGATATAGGCAGGGCCGAGTCGCGTGAGCAATTCGCGCAGCTCGATCGCCCGTTTCGCCTCGTTTTTCTTAATCGAGTTCGATTGCTTGTCCCACAAAATCCCTAGCGCAAACCCGAGAAAGGTGGTGATCAGCGTCCAGAGTCGGGCAAACAGCCGAAAAAACTTGCCGCTATAGGTATCGGCGAGTTCCTGCGGGTCGTAGCGCAGCATTGTCGCTTGGACGCGATCGTGAAATTGAGAGGATTGCGAGGCATCTCGCAGCGCGAGGTCGGCGGGCGCAAGTTCGACGGGATCGCCGAGAGGATTACGGATGGTCGGAGGCGAGACTGTCATGATGAACCTCTATTGCTTCGCACATACAACCGAGTTTTGATCGGAGTTTTGATCGAACTTTTGAAGGACGACGGCTAAAGTGCTTCACGCATTGTAACAATTTGATCCCACAATCTTTGGGATTGGTGAGGTGAAATATCCCTACACGCTGGCATTTTGTGGGGATGGATGGTGGGTTGCGATCGCGAAATGGGTGTTTATCCCGCGCGATGCAGGCGAAATGATCGGCCATTCTGGACACGTCAACGTCATAGAAGCGTAGCGATTAACTAGCGATTCGCTAGATGCTCGCCAGATGTTCGAGACTCTGCCGTTTGCCTTCGTGTTTTTCTATTTTTGAGTGTGACCTATGACTCGTTTTGTTTGGCTGAAATCTTCGCTATCCCAAAGCTTACGCACGATCGCGACCTGCACCCTCTTGGTCGGCCTACGCAGCACTCCGATCGCCGCGATTCCAGCGTCCACTACGCCATCCATCAATCCCAACCGCATCGCGATCGACGCCGCCACCTGCCAGCTCGACTCCAACATTCAGCGCAATCGCCGCTTGGAAGTCACCGTGCCGCAAAACTGCGTCGATGATCGGCTTGGGATCGCGCAAATTGTTGATGATGCTCGCGATCGAGCCAATGCCTTCGCCCGTAATGCCGGGAATGTACCGCTAGAGGTTCGGACCATCAATTACGAGCCGATCGCGGGTGGTGTGCGGGTTCGCGCCGATCTTGGGGTGAATAATCCGCTGCTCGGGTTTCTCGATGTGCGGCTGTTTCAGGATGTGATGGCGTCGGTGGATAACGGGTTACTCAGTGTCGAAGCAGGCGAAACGCGGCTGGTGCTGGATGTGCCGATTTTTGGCGGTGGCAACCTGGAGGGCATCGCTCGGGGTGTGGTGGATCAACAGTTGCGGGTGTTGAACGGTAAGCGGTTAAGCGAGCTGGCGATCGAGACGGGACTTGATCGGGTGATGGCGGAGCGATCGGGCTTGAGTCGCGAGGCGGTGAACTTTATCGTCAGTTCGGTGGAAGACGATATCGATATCGAACTGACCAACAGCGGCGCGAATGTGACGATCGAATTTCGCTGACGTTCGCGAGGCAGCGGCGTTCGATCGAGCCGCCGCCCCACTGCGAGCCGTCACGCTTAACCCTGTCTTCAGCTTTTCTTACTGAGAACTACTTGCAAAAAGAGTCGCGTGCATTTATCTTGAATTTCAACGCCATGGGACTCCGCGCAGTCAACGACCGGTCATGTTGGTATCACGCCAGGAGCATCAGTGTTCCCGTATGAACCTGTGTCCGATCCCGCGAGCGTGAGGCCATTTTTGCTCGGGTGTTTCACTTGGGCTACCAAAACAGAGTCAAAATTTCACCGCTCTGTTTTTAGCTCTGTTTAATTGAGAATCTTTTTGTTTAGGAGTGATTGAGACATGCTCAACACCTTACGCGCTCATGTGCGCTCGATCGAACGGATGTCAACGCCCCAAGGCCAGCGGTGTTACTGCGTGTTTGAGATTCCAGGACGACCCGATCTGGCGCTTTGGTCTCCCGATATCGGTCAGTTTGGCGATCTAACCGTTGGATCTGAAGTCAATCTGATGGATGACGGCTGTGGCCGGATCAGCTTCGATCCCCGTGCTGGAAAGCCTCAAACATCGGAGTCCAACTGGCTAAGTCACCTTATTGAGAGTTTTCTATGACTACGATTGCAGAACCTATTTTGGCGTGGGGCGATGTGGCGGATAACGTCGTTTTGCTCGACAAGTCTGTCACATCTACGGTGTGCGAAGGGATGAATGTCGCCCTGGCCAGCTTCCAGGCGCTTTACATCCAGTACCAAAAACACCACTTCGTCTCCGAAGGCAGCGAATTTTATTCGGTGCACGAATGGGTTGGCGAAAGTGCGGATGAAGTGCGTGGCTACGTTCACGAACTGGGCGAACGGGTGAACAACCTCGGCGGCGTTCCGGTGTCCTCGTTTACGCGCTTGGCGGAACTCTGCTGTTTCACACCAGAGGATGATGGTGTCTTCGGTTTGCGATCGTCGATCGAGTCCGATCTCGCTGCCGAACAGGCCATACTCCAGTCGCTGCGTCGTTTGGCAGCGCAAGCCGAAAGCCTTGGCGATCGCGCCACCCGTTATCTCTACGAAAAAATTTTGTTAGAGACGGAAGACCGCGCCGCTCATGCCAGCCATTTTCTCGCCAGCGATAGTCTGACCCAGGCGTTTGTCGGTTAGGACTAATTACAGCGATACCGAGAGATCTGTATCGTTTCTGCACTTTGTGTGGGAACGGTCAACATTCTCAATCAACGAGTAAACCACGCAAATTCAATTTTGGCAGCGGGTCGATGTAAGCGGCGTAACCGGCTCCTCTTCCCGCTGTTTTTTGGTTATTCTTTTTCACTCTTTAATGCAAAAAAGTCTTAGTAAGGTCTAGTGAACGATGGAATTTATGAGTCCTTCTGCCCATTGGTTTAACGATTTGGCGCTGACACCGGTGGATCGACTGTCAATTACTCAGCGGCTGCGAGAACTGGCGATCGGGTGCGAATCCCGCCATGCAAAACGACTGCGCGTGTGTATCAAAAATTGTACCGATGCGATCCAAGTCTGGAGCGTGATCCAGCAGGTGACCGCGCCGCGCTGTACGTTGTTGACGCATTTAGAAAAGTGTTGGCAATCGCCGGATATTGATCCAAATCTCGACGATTGATCACAGCGACAAATATTTAGGCAATCACCCAATCAACACCAAACAATCACCCAATTACAGCAGTGATGACAAGCATGACGGCAACACAACTATCTTCTATGGGACATTGCGACTATCAACAGCTCGAAGGGACGTATACGAGAGTGTTGCGATCGTCGAGCTTCAAAACGAAGGGATTGATTTTGCGCAGCGGCGGGCGAGAACTAGAGATTGTTTTGCCGAAAAAGCTCCGTCCCCTGCTGGCGCTAGAACTCCAACCGGGCGATCGCCTGCGTCTGTTCACAGAGACGAAAAAGCAGAAGACGATCGCGATCAACATCATGAAAGTCATGGAGCGGGCAATCGCCGATGATGATCAGCGTGAGCCCGCCCAACCGAGCGTGTTGGGTGGCACGAGCCAGACTGAGTTCATACCTGAAAGCACCTCGTGCTCTGGTTTGATCGTGGAAATTTGTCGGAAGGGAACCTGTCGGAAACGCGGGAGTTTAGATTTGCTGAAACAGTGGCAGGCAGAAGCTGATCGCGATCCGACCTTAGCCGGATTATCGTGTCAGTCTACGGGTTGCCTGAAGCGCTGCAAGGCGGGCGTGAATGTACGGATCGGCGATCGGGTTGTCAGTCGCGCCCAGACGATGCGCCTTGCGGATCTCGCTCGCTGATGAGGTGCTGATGACGCGCGGAGATGCGACGTCAACCAAAGAATGAGCCGTTGCGCTGCGATTTCTTATGCACCGACGGGCATTAGCCGATCGAGACTTTCCGCAAGCTTATCGGCAATCCCCGCGATCCACTTTTCATCTTGGCGCGTATAGCTACGCGGCACATTCGTCCCCAAAATCAACACACCCCGATCGCCGATCGGCTGACAGATAATCCCCTGGGTATTCTCGGGAAAATAATTAAACTCCACACGACCGGGATAGAGCGCTAATTTAACCAAATACACCGGCTTTTTCAGCTCCAGCACCCGCTCGACGATCGTCCCCGGCGTCACTGTCTCGATCTCGGACAGCACGCCGCGCCGCATGATCGTCCGCCCATCGATCAACACTGCCACCGACTTGGTCACCGTATTGGTCAGCAGCAAATGCGACGCCCAGGCCAGTTCGACCTGGATCGCGTCGGGGAGATCCTCGGCGATCGCGAAACCGGGCTGACCGTCGAGTTCCACCGCGTCTGGCGGCACGGGCTGAATCCGCTGCCACAGTAGCCCCACTAAAATCAACACCGCCGCGATGATCGTCCCGACGACGTCCGATCGCGCCTGGGAGTCGGTGATCTCTGGCGTCAGTAGGATGCGATTGAGAAATAGCGCCGTCCCGGCGATGCCGCCCGCCCAAAACGGTAGCAGGCGTACAGCGTTGACATCGCGGGTATTTTTGTCGGGTGGGTCGGGGCGATCGCGAGTCATCGACGATTTGTTATTCCTCGCCTGATTCAACAATGCGCTGGAACAGATAGCCCGTACCGCGTGCCGTTAGGATTAGCTCCGGATTGCTCGGGTCTTCTTCGAGCTTGGCGCGGAGACGCGAGATGTGGACATCGACCACGCGGGTATCCACGTGACGTTCGGGCGTGTAGCCCCATACCTCTTGGAGAATTTCCGATCGCGAGAACGGCTCACCCGATCGGCTCACCAGCAGTTCCAACAGGCTAAACTCCATCCCCGTCAACCGAATACGCTCATCGCCTTTATAAACCTGGCGCTTATTGGTATCGATGCGGATGTTATTGATCTGGATCACGCCCGAGCTGGGAATGCCCGTCACGCCATTTTTATCGACGCGGCGCAGCACCGATCGAATTCGCGCTTCGAGTTCCTTCGGCGAAAACGGCTTGACGACATAATCATCCGCGCCCAGCTCCAGACCGGTGATGCGATCGGCCACATCGCCCAGCGCCGTCAGCATGATAATCGGCACATCCGACTCTTTGCGGAGTTCCTGACACACGCCATAACCGTCGAGCTTGGGCATCATCACATCGAGGACAACGAGATCGGGACAAGAATCTCGGAAGGTTTCGAGTGCTTCTTCACCATCGGCGGCAGTCACGACGTCGTAACCGATCATCGCGAGTCGGGTTTCGAGAATGCGCCGAATGCTCGCCTCGTCATCAACCACTAGAATTCTTTCTTTTTGATTATCCAAGATTCTTTTCGCCCCTTAACCTAAACGCTTGGCTATTTAAAGCTTGATTTCGTTTTGAGTGTGTTCCTTTAGGATACTAGCGCATTGCCTGGGATGTTGTGTTGGTCAAATCCTTGCACGCTATATCTTTCACGGATTCTTATCGCCAGACGGTCAAAAGCATGAAATGTTAAGAGATGATACGAGAATTCAGGTACGGTAATGCGTTTCTAAGATGGTTAGGATTGTAGCGGCTTTGATCGCTCTCCACAGCGCTGCACGGCAGTTATGGCTAAAGCAAAAACGACCTATATCTGTTCTGATTGTGGCGCTGAATCACGACAATATTTCGGACGCTGCCCCGACTGCGGCAACTGGAATACCTTGATCGAATCGATCGTTGATACAAGTCCGCCGCCCGCCGCGAGCAAACGCGCGATCGATCTTGCGTCTGTCAAAGCACCGAAACCCGGACAGCATCGCGCAACGCCAGCCCCCGCGAGACCAGCGCAATCGGTGCGGCTCGCGGAGATGTCCGACATTGGGATTACGCGGATGTCGTCGGGCTATGCGGAGTTCGATCGCGTGCTCGGTGGCGGCATTGTCGAAGGGTCGCTGGTGCTGGTGGGGGGCGAGCCGGGGATTGGCAAGTCCACGCTGTTGTTGCAGACGGCGAGCCAGTTGGCGGGACGATCGCGGGTGCTGTACGTGTCGGCGGAGGAGTCGGGGCAGCAGGTGAAGCTACGAGCGCAGCGGATTTTGGCGGATTTGCAGGAGTTTGGGGCGATCGAGGATGAGGCCGAGTCTGAGACCGAATCGCGGCCAGATTTAGCGATCGGGCAGAGTCCGCAGCATAAATCGGGCAAGCAAAGCAAACCGATCAATCAGGGTAAACAAAAAAATACCGATCGCGACATGCCCGCCTGGGATGCCAGCGCCGCTGATTTTTACCTACTCCCCGAAACCGATCTCGAAACCATCCTCACCGAACTCGAATCGCTCCAGCCCCAAGTTGCCGTGATCGACAGCATCCAGCGAATTTACTTCAAAGCTTTGGCCTCGGCTCCGGGTTCAGTGGCGCAGGTGCGGGAGTGTACGTCGGCGCTGATGCAGGTGGCGAAACGAACGGGGGTGTCGCTGTTTCTGGTCGGCCACGTGACGAAGGACGGCGCGATCGCGGGGCCGCGTACCTTAGAACACCTCGTCGATACGGTTCTATTTTTCGAGGGCGATCGCTTCGCCAGTCATCGCCTGTTGCGATCGATGAAAAACCGTTTTGGCCCCACCCACGAAATCGGCGTGTTTGAAATGGTGGCACGGGGATTGCGTGAAGTGGCGAACCCTTCGGAGCTATTCCTCAGCAGCCGCGACGAGATGGTTTCGGGAACCGCGACGATCGTCGCCTGCGAAGGAACCCGCCCGATCGTCGTCGAAGTTCAAGCCCTCGTTAGCCCTACCAGTTTCGGCACACCGCGCCGATCGACCACGGGTATCGACAGCAGCCGCCTCCAACAAATCCTCGCCGTCCTCGAAAAACGGGTCGGCATTCCCCTCTCGAAACTCGACACCTACGTCGCCTCCGTCGGTGGGCTGCGCGTGGAGGAACCAGCGGCGGATCTGGGCGTGGCGATCGCGGTGGTGGCGGCGTTTCGCGATCGGATTGTCGATGCGAATACGGTGACGATTGGCGAAGTTGGCCTGGGCGGGCAGGTGCGCCCCGTACCGCAATTGGAGCTACGGCTACGCGAGGCGGCCAAGCTGGGCTTTCAACGGGCGATCGTGCCGCGCGGCAAAGCCTACCCGGACATTGGCATGGAGATCATCCAAGTATCACGGGTTTTGGATGCAATTTTGGCCGCTCTGCCGCGCGATGAAGCGGGTCGCTCCGTCGATAAACCGTCAAAGGAGATAGACGAATGAGCCACAACGTGGATCAATTGAGAACACATTATTTCAATGTTCGTCTGTAAGTTCGTCCGTAACTTTGTCCGTAACTTTGTCCGCAATTTCGTCCCGAGCCTGAACTCGTGAGATCTTAGTGAATAGCCTATCCTCCGGGATTTCGACCACGTTAGCGTCCATCGATCGTCCGCTGGATTTATCGGTGGTTGTGCCGCTCTATAACGAGGTCGAGAGTCTTCCCCGGCTGATCGCGGCGATCGAAGCAAGTTTAAAAAACACCGACTTACGCTACGAAATTGTCTGTGTGGATGATGGCTCACGGGATGGGACGGCGGCGTTATTGAAGCAATTGGCGATCGAGCGTGATGATCTCAGCGCCGTGTTGCTGCGTCGAAACTACGGCCAAACTCCGGCGATGGCAGCGGGGTTTAAGGTTGCCCAAGGGCGCGTTATCGTCACGATGGATGGGGACTTGCAAAATGACCCGGCGGATATTCCGGCGCTGTATGCCAAGTTAGAAGAGGGGTACGACCTCGTGAGCGGCTGGCGCAAAAATCGCCAGGATGACGCACTCACGCGGCTCTTACCCTCCAAAATCGCCAACGGCATCATTAGCCGCGTCACGGGCGTCAAGCTGAATGATTACGGCTGTTCGCTGAAGGCGTATCGCGCGGAAATCGTCGAGGACATGAACCTCTATGGCGAACTACACCGCTTTCTCCCGGCGCTGGCGTTCATCGAAGGGGCGCACATTGTCGAAGTGCCGGTGAATCACCATGCGCGGCAGTTTGGGCAGAGCAAATATGGCCTGGGTCGCACGTTTCGCGTCGTGATGGACTTAATGACGGTCTTCTTTATGAAGAAGTTTTTAACGAAGCCGATGCACGTGTTTGGCATGTTTGGCTTCGCGAGTATGAGCCTTGGGGTTGTCCTCGGGATTTACCTAACGATCGTCAAATTCGCGTTAGATCAAGATATCGGTCACCGTCCGTTGTTAACGTTGGCGATGTTGCTCTTTTTGGGTGGGTTGCAGCTTTTGAGTTTTGGCTTAATTTCGGAGCTGTTAATGCGGACGTATCACGAGTCCCAAGGGCGACCGATTTATCGGATTCGTGAGGTGATTGGCAGTGGCGATCGGCGATCGGATCTCACTGAGTCGTAGTCGTAGGGTGGGCACTGCCCACCACGATCAATGTGTGGCAAGGCATCGGCGATCTGGGGGCGGATCGCTCTGATGGTGGGCAATGCCCACCCTACGGGGCTACGAGGCGAACTTTGACAACCGTTAGTCAACTTTTTGCAACGGACGTTCGTAGGCTTTCACGCTTTCCGGGCGAAACTTACGCATGATGGCGTTGGCCTGCTGAATTTTGAATCGATCGGCCTTGAACACGATCGGATATTCCCCTGCTTTGATGCGATCGCGATACGGACGCATATCGCCCGATCCCAAAATCAAACTCGTACCACCACTGACAAGCAGGCCACCCATTGCGCCACCGATCGCGCCCAGCACACCGCCGATGATCTGATTCCCCAAAACACCCGCCCACTCAAACGTTTGCAGCCCCGTGATGGAGTTAAACACCACGCCACCGGCAAACCCAAACGGCGCAATCCAGGACACCATTGTCAGGGCGCGTTTGCGGGTTTCTTCGTGGGGATCGACCAGGCCGTATTCGTCCGGCGTCGTGTAGCCGCCGCCGAGAATCGTGGCAAAACCCGATAGCCCCTTGTCTTCGAGGGCGGTATACGCGGCTTCGGCGGAAATGCGATCGGCGAAAACAGTAACGAGATATTCCATAATTTTGGTTAGGGATTGAGCGAAATTTTACGTTGATATTATTGAAGTCTGTTGATTAACTATAGAATCAGCCCGCAAAATCAGCCGGTGCGAACTGCCGATCGTCCCGCTAGGGGCGAGAACGCATGGGATACACTGAGAAGCACGCGGAGGCTAGCGCTACCGCGCCCGATCGCAATACGCGCGATCGCGGCTCGACCCACCCCCTCAACGTAACCGCCATCGTTCGGACGACAGCCACCATGGGAACCTGGAAATTCTTGGTACAGCGTGAAGGAAAACAATCGTGGACTGCGCTGGAAGGCGAAGTGATGTCCTTGGAGCCCGGTCGCTATCGGATTGCGGCGCGGGCTCCAGTGGCGAATACGCCGATCGCGATCGAGATTGCGGTGATGCAGCCTGACGGCGAGCGTCGTAATTATCGCCGCAGCACGCGGACGAATGATGATGGTCTGTTGGCGGTGATTCCGTTTACGGATCTGAGCGATGGGGATTGGACGTTGACCTGTCAGACGATGGGCGGTCAGGTGAAGCCAGAGACGGCGTCGATGTCGTGGCGTGTGATTGAGCCGACACCGATCAATGCGATCGAGGTGGCTGATCCTTGGGTGGAGTCGGACAGTTTTGACGGTGTTGATGTTTTAGAAGGCGTAGCGGGCGTGACGATCGAGTCCGAAGGCGATCGTCAGGCAGATGTACAGGCCGACTTAGCCGAAACAACGGATCTGGCCGATCGCGTGACGAAAGGTGAGGCGATCGAGTCCGAGGTCACCCCGGACGAGACAGACGAGGAAGCGCCGGAACTGTTGAAGGGCGAGATCGAGGTTCAGGCGGCGATCGATGAGACGAATGAAGCGTCAGAGAGTCTGTCAAATGACGATGATCTTGACGTTATTAGTAACGAAGTCACAAACAAAAATGATGACGTTCAAATAAGTCCGAATCTGAACCTGGCTGAGGGGGAATCTGCCGATTTAGACGCGATTTGCAACGAAACGGAAGTCGGCGAAGAGATTCTGAGTGAGCCGGATACGGAGGTTGCGGCGATCGATCATGACCCGATCGCAGCCGAATCGGAGTCGATCGCGATCGATCACGATTCACCTGACGCTATGGAGGCCGAGCCGGATATTTCGGCGATCGAAGTCGCGGACGCGGACGGTGACACCGAGACGTCGATCGAGGAGACCCAACAGGGAGCCACTGCGAACGAAATAGTTAGCGCGGACGACATCGGCGATCCGGTCGAGAGCCGTCTCAGTCCGGTCGATGATGACACACTAAACGGCGCGATCGATGATGACACGTTGAACGGTGCGATCGATGACACACTAAACGGCGCGATCGCCGTAGCCGAAGCGATCACAACTAATGTCATTGCTATGCCGGGGATGGCCGCTCATTTGCCCATAGCCTGGATCGATCAAGCAGAGTCATCGGATGCACCCGTTGCGGACGTTGCGGGGATTTCGGAAATTGTGGAAGATTCGGACGTTGCGGAAATTGCGGAAATTGCGGAAGTTGTAGACATCGCCGATCGCGTTGCGTCTCCCCCGTTAGACGAGAGCGAATCGTCCGAGGTGAAGGCACTTTCCGTCGGTGTGATGGCCGAGTTACTGAATACCGCGAAGACAACGATCGAGAGCGAGCCGCTCCCTGATGCCACCGTTCCCGACATCGCCGCCGACCCCGAGCCGCCCACCCTCACGACGTATACCCAAAGCCAACTAAAACTCCAGCTCGATCGCACCAGCTTTACCGTCGCCGCTGGTGGTACTCTCACCTTGTCCGGCCAGATCGAGGCGGATACGTCGATCGATCCCCGTTCACGTCTGGCGGGTCTGCACCTGCGCCTGCGTCTACGCGAACCGCAATCATCGCGGGTGTTAACCGTCCGTCAATTTTTGCTCGCGCCCACCGCTGGCGGCGTCCTACGCTTTGAGCGATCGGTTCCAGTTCCCGAAAGCACCACCTCAAAGCTGATACTGGGCGAGCTACTGCTGTGCGACACCGTGCCGAACACGATCGACCAACAGTCCTTTACCATCACCGCCGGTCTGGAATCCCTGCTGAATAATCTGAGCGATCGTAATCGCGCCTCCGAACCCGTGGTCTGGCAAAAAGATCAGTGGAGCGACGCCAAACAGCAGGCCGATCAGCCGCCCAAAACCACACCGCCGCTGATTCCGCTACCGCCCAAGCCGACTCTTGATCTACCCGGTTTCGCCGCGAGCCCAGTTTCGGGTATTGATAAATCTCAGCTTTTAGCCAGTTTAGGGCTAACTTCAGAGACGTCTAACGGCGGCACGTCCTCCACAAAACCAACAGATGAACCCGCCAGCGATCGGCGCGATTTTCTCTCCGTCGCTAACGCTGATCCGCACGTCGATGCCGCCGCTGAGGAGGACTCTGCCGCCCTCCATGAGGCCGATTCCACTGCGGCTCTCGATGCCAGTCGCCGCGAAGCCACCGGCTCCAACCGTTTCCCCCTTGAACCGCTGACGCCACCGTCTCACCGTAACGATCGCTTCGTATCCCGCCTAAATCAAATCGCCCATGATAACGAACTGACAAGCTGGCTAAATGAGGGCGATCTAGACTTCAGAAACGAGGGATTGCCGGAGGATTTTTCGAGTGGCGATCTTGCGCCGCTGACCGGAGCGAGTGAAGTGTTGACGAATGGGGCGATCGAGCGCGATCGCGAAACTTCCCAGGAAATTGTCCTCGATCGCCCTGCGGAAGAACCCCGCCGCCCGTCATTTTCGCGATCGTCAGCGACAGCGCCCGCCACGCGTCCGGTGCTACCGGCAGAAACCAGCATCCCCAGCCCCGAACTAATCGTACCGCCGGGACACCTAACCGCCGGTCGATCCATTCTTGTTCGCGCTCGTCTGCCCGAACTTAGTGCGCGAATTTATATCAAGCTCTGGATTTACGATCGCCAAAATCAGGCGTTACTCGACGGCCCGCGCTGGCTGACGGATTTTCTGCCGATCGGCGATGGTAATGTCGAAGGCATGGTTAATCTGACGGTTCCCTATGGCGGGCTTGATGTGCAGTTTGAGGCGATCGCGGTGGAAGTGGAAACCGATCGGGAAAGTTACAAGACGGCGATCGAGCGCCGGATCGTGCCATCCGCTCCCCCCACCCTACCGCTCGAAAATCCTTCCCGACGACGTTAGACGCAGACAGAGTTAAACCCAGTCAGAGTTAAACCCAGTCAGAGTTAAACCCAGTCAGAATCATCCTTCGGGGGCTGACTCCAGTCGCTATCCCAGTTTTCCGGTGGTGCTGTGTTGGCGGGTTTCGGTGTGCGATTGGTTGGCGTGCGGCGGGTCGGGGGTTCGTCTTGCGGGTCGGGACGATCGGAGCTGTGCGGTGGTGCGGGACGCGGCGATCGCGCTGGGCGTGCAGGATTTGGTGAAGATGCGGGGCGATCGGTGGGTTCAATAATGGGCGTGATTTCTTCTAATGCATCGAGCGAATCAAGGCGCGTGTTTCCTGCTCGGGTTGGTAGATCGATCGGGACTCGTCGATCAGTATTGGCAGTATTGGGATCAGGCGATTCGGTATTTTTTCCCAAGTTGAGCGGTATATTCTCAGGCTCTGAGGGCTTTTTTTCGTAGCTAAAGGAGTAGACGCTGCCCTGGCGATAGACCTCCACCGGTTGCTGGTGTAGTTCGTAGCGTGAGTTGGGCGGTAGATTGAGCGGTTCGCCCGGTTTGCCCGATTCGCCCGGTTCACCCGGTTCACTCTGATCGTCTGAATCGTCTAACTCTTCAGAAAACGGCTCTGAGAACTCCCCCGCTGATGCTTCTGAGATGCCCTCGGGTGAAATGTCATCGAGTGACTTCGGTATCACAGACGGATTGATCGTCGCTTCGTCTTCTAGCAGCTCCCACGGTTCGCGCGGCGGTTCGAGATCGGGCGCAAATTGCGAAACCTGCCGATCGCGATCGTCCCAGGCTTCATCGTCATCCCAAACTTCGGTGGCCTCATTGATCGGCTCGTCCTGGTTTTTACCGAAGCGGCGACGTGGCGGTCTGGAACCGGGCACGGGGTCGTTCGGATGATCGCGGAACGTGCGCGATCGCGGCGATGGCGAATGCCCCGATCCACCGATTGACACCAAGAACGCCAGAAGTAACATGCTCATGCTACCAACCATGATCGCTGCAATCACCCAAAGCCCAAGGGGCAGCATCGGACTCGAAACACCGAGAAAGATCACGGCGATCGGCGTTTGATTTTGTACCAGCACTAAACCAGCGATCGCCAGTAAAGCCAGTACAATGAGCGATTTAATTCCAGACATAAGGCGATCGCGCTACAGATGAAGGAGCCAAGTGGACGGTCTATCGGGTTTTATTTGATTCTATTATCGACGATCCCGCTGGGTTCACCGCGATCGTCGATGATAGATAGTGACGATAAAACCAATTTGGCCAGAATCTCGATCCGTTTGGTTCCCCGACTGCCATGATCCACACGCTGCACTCTCCGCCTAGCGATGCCTTTGATCTCGTCATTTTGTCCAACGGACCCGGCGAAGTCTTGACGTGGGTACGCCCGGTCATTGCCGAGATTCATCAGCAACTGGAGTCATCCCAGCAGCGCCATCACCTGCGAATTTCGGTCATCCTGTCACCTTGCACCCATGCGAGCGGCAAAGAAGCGGAGATCCTGCAATCGTGGCCAGAGGTCGATCGCGTCCAGGCTCCCGAGGATTTTGTGCCGTTTTTACTGCGTGGTCGTACCGCTGATGGGTGGCATTGGCACGATCGCGGCGTGGTGGTGTTTCTCGGTGGCGATCAGATTTTCCCGGTGGTGATCGCGCGACATCTCGGGTATCGATCCGTGCTGTATGCCGAATGGGAAACCCAGTGGAGCGGCTGGATTGATCGATTTGCGGCGATGAATGAATCAGCGCTGAAGACGCTGCCGCCACGCCATCGATCGAAAGGCACGATTGTCGGTGATCTCATGGCAGATGCAGCCAACTTACCGCGCGATCAAATCGATCCGCAGGAACTCCAGCTCCTCAATGCACTGTCTGGATCGATCGCCCCGATCGCCCTGATGCCGGGATCAAAACCGATGAAACTCGCGCCCCTCGTGCCGTTAATGATCGCGATCGCCGATGGGGCGATCGCCCGCTGGAGGCGTGATTTTCCCCAGCGTCCCGTGCTGCAATTTGTGATTCCCGTCGCGCCAACCCTCAGCCTCAATGAGCTAGCACAGTATGCCGACCCGCTTTACAATCCTGCGATTGAGCAATTGGACTGGGGCAGTGCAACATTGATCCCCGGAGCCTTCGAGCCTCGTCGCGATCGCGATCAACCGGCGGAGATTCTGGCGCATTTACCCTATTTGCGTACATCAGCGGGCAACCGAATTTACCTATGGTCAACCAATCCGGCGTATTCCCTGATCGATCGCTGTCAATTTTGCTTAACAACCGTCGGAGCGAATACTGCCGAATTGGGTGCGTTAGGGGTTCCGATGTTTGTGTTGTTGCCCACGCATCAGCTCGATGCGATGCGAGCCTGGGATGGTTTGCTCGGAGTTTTGGTACGACTGCCGATCGTCGGGGCGTGGTTTGCGCGTCTGATTGGCTGGGCGGTGTGGCGGTGGCTCGCGTTTCGCGGGGGATCACGGTTTGCATGGCCAAATATTTGGGCGCACCGTCAGGGCAAAGCGCCGATCGTGCGGGAATTTCTCGGGCGATTCTCTGCGGATGAAATTGCCGACGAACTCTGCGCCACGATCGGCCATCCGACCCAGCTCGCTATTTTACGCACACGGTTACGCGGGGTACGCGGTCAGCCAGGAGCGGCGCAAGCGATCGCGGAGATCATCCTCGAAGAGGCCGCTCGCTGCAAATCCTAAGAGACCTTTAAAGCAGCGTTCAACGGCTTAGGATTTGGCCTCATCGGTTTGATCGGTTTGTTGCCCCTTCTGCGTTTCTACCTCGATCGACTCTTGATCCAACTCGCGATCGCTGTTCTCGTCTTCCTCCTCGTCGGCGTCTCCGGTCTCGGGTTCAGCTTCAACAGCGACTTCGGGATCAGCTTGGGATTCCGCTGTCGGCGTTACGTCGCTATCCTCGTTGTTTGCTGAATTTTGATCGGCATCCGACGCGATCGACTCACTACGATCGTTACTGTCCGACTCTGACTCGTCCGGCTCTGACTCGTCCGGCTCTGACTCGTCCGACTCAATTTCCATCGAAGCTTCCGAAGCATCGTCTAATTCATCACTATCTTCATCGTCATCCCAATCTTCCAGGGGATCAACATCTGAATTAGAATCCCGCGACTCGGACGATTCGGGTGATACAGGCTTCGCTTTTCGCCCAAATAAGGCTCCGATCGATCCCAAAATTCCGCCCGATTTTTGTGTTTTAGCCGTCGGTTCAGCCTCCGGCGTCTCTCCTGGAATCTCGTCTGGCTCATCGTTCGTCGCCAGACTTACCGATTCTTCACCATCATCCTCTTCTGTGGTCTTCGGTTCCTCCGCTTCAGACTCTTCAATTTCAGGCTCAGAGGCGGCAATGTCGGTTTCGACTTCATCATTCACAGAATCGGCAACGTCAGCCGCTTCGATCGCATCCTCATCCACAGCTTGGGGATCAGCGTTTGAAGCCGATGGTTCCGTTGATTCTCCAGGTAAATCCGAGGAGTCTGTCGAGGAGTCCGACGACAAGTCCATATCAGACGAAGTTGGCTGCGGTTCCTCGGTTGCGATCCCCGCCTTCGGTTCCTTGGGAATAGCTTGATCGGACGGGCTGGGATCGGCCTGTGGCTTGGCCTTCGATCCAAATCCGCCAAAGAGTCCGCCTGTTTTATTCGACGTGTCGATCGCCTCTGTGGATGTCTGCTGATCGCGCGGGGTTCCCTGTCGCCGCAACACCAAAAGCTGACCGCCCAAGCTGAAAATCAGCGCAACGCTGGCCGTTTCGCCCAGCAGCTCCGCCCCCGTCGCCTGCCCCGCGCAAAACCACAGCACGATCGCGTAAAAAATCCCGACCCCACTCCAAATAAAATCGCCCTTGCGATACACCTCCGGAAAGAAAAATGCAGCCATAAATAAAATAAAGCTGCCCGAACCGACGGCGATCGCCAGAATCTTCGCGAGCATGGTGGTGGGATCTCCCAGTAAGCGATGACAAATATAGGCATATTCTACCGGCACATGCTCGCCCTGAAGCGCCCCATTTTTGGCCGACATGCTCGATATATCAAGTCTTTCGCGTTCAAGCCGCCATCCTTAAGGCCAATTTGCCGGTCAGGATTTTTAAGATCTTCTTCCAATCCTGTTTAGGGGATCGGGCTACGCTAAAAGAACGGTTTCACGGCAGTTTCCGGCTGGAACGTGACTCATGCTCCGCTATCGCGCCGCGCACTGTCTCTGATCGCGATCGTTATACCGCGTCCCGCAATGCCGCCGCGCGAACGGAGAGCTTGAAGCTACCGCACGCACTATTAGAATTTTATGACTCAGCAGAATTTCGGTTTAATCGGTTTGGCTGTTATGGGTGAAAACCTTGCCCTCAACGTTGAGCGCAATGGTTTTTCGCTATCGGTCTACAATCGCTCACGGGAGAAAACCGATGCGTTTCTAGCCGATCGCGCCGCTGGCAAAAACATCGTCGGAACGTTTTCGATCGAAGAGTTCGTCGCCTCACTCGAACGCCCGCGCAAGATTTTGATCATGGTGAAAGCGGGCGGCCCAGTTGATGCGGTGATCGATCAGCTCAAACCGCTGCTCGATCCGGACGACATGATCATCGATGGCGGTAACTCGCTGTACGAAGACACCGATCGCCGCGTGGCTGACCTGGAATCCACGGGACTCCGGTTCATCGGCATGGGCGTCAGCGGTGGCGAAGAGGGCGCACTGAATGGCCCGAGCATGATGCCCGGTGGTACGAAAGAAGCCTACGAAGCGATCGAGCCGATCGTCACCAAGATCGCCGCCCAGGTCGATGACGGCCCCTGTGTCACCTATATCGGCCCGAAAGGCGCGGGACATTACGTCAAAATGGTGCACAACGGCATCGAGTATGGCGACATGCAGCTCATTGCCGAGGCGTACGACTTGCTCAAAAGCGTCGGCGGCCTGAGCAATGCGGAACTACACGAGGTCTTCAGCGAGTGGAACACCACCGACGAACTCGACTCGTTCCTGATTGACATCACCGCCAATATTTTCACCAAAGCCGACGATATGGGCAGCGGCGGCGAGCTGATCGACTACATCGTTGACGCCGCAGGCCAAAAGGGAACCGGAAGCTGGACGGCGATCACGGCGCTGCAATTGGGCGTGGCGATCCCGACGATCGCCGCTGCTGTGAACGCGCGTATTTTGTCCTCGGTCAAAACCGAGCGGATCGCCGCTTCGTCGATTTTGCCGGGACCCGAAGCCGGTGAATTTAAAGGTGATATCAAGGACTTCATCAATAAAGTTCGTGATGCGCTGTACTGCTCGAAAATGTGTTCCTACGCTCAAGGCATGGCGCTAATGTCGAAAGCGTCGGAGAATTTCGGCTATGACCTCGATCTGGGTGAAATCGCTCGGATCTGGAAAGGCGGCTGCATTATTAAAGCGGGTTTCCTGAACAAGATTAAGAAGGCATACGACGAAAACCCGGCGTTGGCAAATCTGCTGCTTGCGCCGGAGTTTAAGCAAACGATCCTCGATCGCCAAGCGGCATGGCGCGAAGTGGTCGCCACCGCTGCCCAGTTCGGGATCGCGATCCCGGCCTTCAGCGCCTCGCTGGATTATTTCGACAGCTACCGTCGCGAACGCCTGCCGCAAAACCTGACCCAGGCACAGCGCGACTACTTCGGCGCTCATACCTTCGAGCGCACGGACAAACCACGCGGCGAATTCTTCCACGCGGCTTGGTTCTAGCCCGTAGGTTGGTCTAGTAGTTAGTCTAGTAGGGTGGGCATTGCCCACCATCATCAGGTCTCGCCCGTAAGCCCACCATCCTCAGCCGAGGTGAAGCACAGTTGTGGTGGACAGTGCCCACCCTACTAATTCCGGGTGATGACGAGCAACCGGGTTTCTGTAGGAAATGCGATTCACGATCGCAGTTCTATAGCAGAAACCGATCGTGTTAGGACGCTCTTGTTTAAGCCGAAAACCGCACTTCGACTCCGCTCAGTGCTCTCAGCTTTTTTTGTACGTCCTAACTAAATCGGTTTTTGCTATACCAGGAACCCGGTTTCTGATTTTCCGATGTGTAGCAAAAAATTGGTAAGACTCGGATCTTCATTGGCGCGATCGCAAATTTTCAGACCCGCCGCCCGCTGTGCAAGTGCTTGATTGTGAACTGTGGACTAACGGCGATCGCAATGCTGCTGTCAGCTCGATCGCGCCATCCCGGCGTTCGCGCCACCTCCGAGCTTCTGTTAATTCTTCTAAATCCTGTGGTTTAGGATTAGCTACGGCCTGAGTGGTCGGTGCGATCGAGTCAGACGTCACGGAACCGAGGTTGATTGATCGGGGCGTAACGATCGGCAGCAGATTTAACTCATTGCCCAACAGTACCGAAGAAAAGTCTCGCGTACTGGAAACGCTGAACGTGCTACCGGCTCGCACCGCGTCGCACGGATTATTGATTAGATCGCGAGCATCCTGCGGGGTATCGGCTAGGGTCACCAACGCGGCGCTGGTGTCGAGTTCGGGCGTTGCGATCGTCACACTGCCGCTGAACTCTGCCCCCAAAGCTGAAGTCGCCGTAATGTCACTGGCTGGCGTGAGCCGATCGCGAAGGGCTGTCCCAAAAATACCGTTCGCCGCCAAACTCACCCGGCCACCGCGACTATTGTCGGCATTTGCGGTGATGTCACTGTTATCGAGCGCGATTAGGGTGTCGCTGGCGATCGTGATATTGCCGCCCGAGGCATCGCCCTGTGTGTTCGTCGAAATCGAACCAGCATCGCGCAGGCGCAGATCGGCCACGTTGAGGACAATATCGCCAAAGCCTGCCGTACTGTCCGCCCGCAGTCGTGAGCTGCCGGTGATCTCCAGCCGATCGGCTTGTAAATCGATAATTCCCGCATTGCCGCTGTCTGTGCTGCTGACGGCAAGCTCGGCTCCGTTGCGGACGCTGATTGAATCGGCGCGAAGCTGAAGGCTTCCGGCATCGCCGGTTCCCTCCGTCGAAGCAAATAGGCCGCTGGGAAATTGGGTTCCGGTAGGATCGGTGAATACTTCATCAAGGCGTGAGTCGATCGCCGGTGTCGAACCCTCGATCGCAATCTCTGTCGCATTAATGCGAATCGTCCCGCCCTGTCCAGAGCCGAAAGTTCCCGCCGTAATCTGTCCGCCGTCGTTAACCACTAGACGATCAACATCAATCTCGATATTGGCTCCTGGTGCAGCGGCGGAGGTGCTGGTGGTGATTTGGGAGGGGTCACCGTCGATCGAGATGCCTCCCAGATAGAGCGATTCTGCCTGGAGTGCGATCGATCCGCTGGGTGCGGTCGTGCTGCTGCTGCGGGTGGCGAGAGAAATTGCCGCACCCTCCGCGAGGATAATCTCGGGAGCCGTAAGCGCGATACTGCCAACGCTGGCGCTGGAACCGACAAACCCCGAGGCCGCGAGGAGGCTTTGAAAGCCGTTGCCAGTACCACGAATTTCAATCGACTCGCTCGCATTGATGATGATATTTCCGGCCAAACCTTCGGCGACGCTAAAAGCCAAGAGTTGCGAGCCGTCTTGAATGCGAATGCGATCGGTTTCGATCGCGATCGTGCCGCCGCTCCCCGTCGCCGTGGAAAAGCTCGATCCCGACCAGAAGCTCGTGTCCGTATCAATCTCACGGGCGCGGATATCCATCCGTCCGGCGTTGCCCGCCCCGAAGGTATCGACCCCTAAAATCGAAGCGTTCACCACCGAAAAGCGATCGGCGATCACCTCAAGCTGGCCGCCGTTGCCCGTCGCCTCGGGGTCAACGGTGGCATAAAAACCGCTGGAAAACTGGGTGAAGGGTGAGAGTCCCGACACTTCGACCCGGTCTGTTGCGATCGCGACGATGCGATCGCCGGTGGCATCCCCCAAGGTGTCAGCCAGAACGACACCACCATCGATCAGCCGGATCGTCTCACCTCGAAGCTGCGCCGTACCGCCACCATTCCCGCTCGTATCCACCGATGCGCCGGTTAGCAATTGCACCTCTCCCCAGCCCGTCGCCCCACTGTAGTCGAACAGTTCCGGTGTTCGCCACTCGGAAAAAAGCACGCGACCGGCGGTGACGGCTCCGAGTTCGATCCGGCCTTCGGGAGCGGTGATATTGCCGCCGTTGAGGGTGATCCGATCGGCGATTAAGCCGAGGGTTTGACCGCGATCGAGGGTGAGGCCGCTGGGTCGTTCGGTGCGATTGGTGGACAAGTCGCCGTTGTAGGTGAGGCCGTTGCCGGAGCCGGTGATCGTGATGCTGGCTGGTTCCTGAGTAATGGATTGAGCAGTGGAGTTGATCGCATTGATCGGGTCGAACTGAAGGCCGATCGGCACGGTAATCGAAAGTAGCGGGGAACTTGTGGCGATCGGATCGGCAAAAAAGGAGACACCATCCTCAAATAGCAAACGATCGGCGGTCGTAACCAGGACTGCGCCACCGGTGTCGATCTGTGCATTCTCACCGAAGATAATGCCATTGGCGGCGATCGCGAATAGGTCGGCAGGTGCATCAAAACGAATCGTGCCGTCGATCGAGGCGGGGCGATCGCCCGTAAGCCTCAAAATGGCGCGATCGACGCGATCAAGGCCGACAAAATTCGCGATTTCGTTAGCGCTGAGATCAAACTGCTCGAAGCTATGAAACAGATTCGTTCCGGCGATCGTGCCGCCGGTAATATCGAAGCGTTGCGGGGCTTGGGCGTTTGTGGTGACCTGCGAGGCGATCGGGAGTGTAGCATCGGGAATGAGCTGCGCTATTGCCATCGATGCAACATTTAGGGCGATCGCCCCTGCCCCGAGTGGAAGCGCAAGGCAGCGTCTGATTAATTGGCGGGAAGGGTTATTCATCTCGATCAGCGCAACCCGTGGGGAGAAGGTGTAAGTGGTTCAGGCTCAGAGGTAACAACGGATGCAAACCGATAGCAGGATGATTAACGATGCTGGTTTGAAACTAGCTTGCTGTGGTGGAGGTTAAATGATCGAGAATCTCGATCGTCTCCCGCTCAAATGACACCTGAGCGCGATTCGTGCGGCCACCAACATAAAGCTTGCCCGCCGTCGATAGCGCCCAAATCTGAGAATGCGAGGCGTAACTCATCAGCGTACTCAGCATCAGCAGGCCAAACCCGGCATACACCAGCGGAATCCCAGGGTCGGATTTGATCTGTAGCCCCGTGCTGCCGATGATGCCCTTGAGTTTGAGGGTGACACCATTCACCTCCAGTTCACCGCCCGATCGCACCGTCGCGATCGGTTTGCCCTCGGAATCATAGATAAACACCGTCCCCTGCAAATCCTTCGCAATCAACGACACCCCCTCGCTCATATCCGGCTTGGTCGGAACCCAGGTTCCCCAGAGGCGATCCTTAGATTCCAACGGCGCCATCGGCAAGCGAAAAATCGGGCTGTTATTAAGCTGGACGCGGATACCGGAGATCGACCAGTCGGTTTGATAAAGCACGACACCGTTATAGCGCAGCGGTTCATTCACAAAAATGGTTTTGCGCTCTTGCTCATTACCATCCGCATCTTGGATCGAAAGATCCGAGTAAAACTGATCGATCGCGCCGTTGGGCAAATAATCAATCCAAAAGCGATTGACGTGAATCGACCAGCCTCGAAAGCGATCGGGACGCGACAGAACGCCAATATCGATGAAATTTTCCACGGGAACCGTTTCCCCGTCGGCGATCATTTGCTGGGCGACGACGCCCGTGAGCGAGCCGGTAATCGCTCCAAGCAAAACGAGCAACATACTCGCGTGAACAATAATCGGCCCAATGCGTCCGATTAACCCCTTACGGGCATAGAGCCGATCGCCTTCGCGAAACACCTTGTAACTGCGATCGCCGAGCAGGGTTTCGAGCTGATCGAGCGGTTGGGGCGCCTCGGTTTCGTCAGTCACAGTGGCATCCAGCGGCAATTCAGAACTGAGGGCGAGCTTTTGGAATTGTCGCGGCTGATCGTAAAACTTCCAGGTTTGCGCCGCCTTGAGAGCGGGGATTTGTCGCGCAAAGGTACAGGCGGTGAGAGTCGTCCCAAAGGCCACTAGTAAGGCCAAAAACCACCAGGTTTTATAAACCGAGTCGAGCCCGATCGCCAGCAACACTTTCCAGGTCAGGAAGCCAAACAGCGCCGGGTCTTCGGGATAGTTGGCCTGGTAAAACTCTAGGCTACGATCCTGTTCGATCACCGTGCCGCTCATGCTGGCGACGGCGATCGTCAACAACAGGACGATCGCTAAACGCAAATCGGCCAAAATCGGTAGCACATCGCGACGAAACGCACGGCGAAACGCCTGCCACCAGGACAGAGAAGTTTGGGAAGAGTCAGCAGTCATTAAAGCCAGGAAATACAAACTATCACGATCGCGCAGGATGACGCCCAGCCCAGCCCTGAAGCTCGGGTGGCCGAACCCTCGCTTCTTCATTGTGCCGGGAGTTGCCGCGATCGGGCTGAACCAATTAAGCCAAATGAATGATCACGGGGTCGCAGGCGGGGGCGTCGGCGTGCCATTTTCTCGGGCTTTTTTCTGGGCGAAATACGCTTCTAATACCTTTTTGACCTTGGGCCCCGTGAACGATCCACCCCCCTGACCCGAATGTTCACCGAAGGCCACCACCACAATTTCGGGTTTATCCATCGGTGCATACGCGCCAAACCAAGTATGCGACTCGTAGGGCGGTGCTTCTGCCGTGCCGCTCTTGCCCACAAAGGCCGGAATGTTGGAGGAATTGATTCCGCTACCCGTGCCGTAGGTGATGACTTCGCGTAGTCCTTGCTGAATCACGGCGATCGTGTCCGGTGCAATTCCCAGTGACTCGCGCCACATGCTGGGCGTCTGGCTGGGGTCATAGAACAGGTGCGGCTTGACGAGATCGCCACCGTTGGCCGGAACAGCAAACATTACCGCGACTTGCAGCGGGGACGCCTGCAAAAATCCCTGACCGATCGACATATTGATCGTGTCGCCCTGAAACCAGCCATAGCCGATATTTTCGCGCTTCCAGGCATCATCCGGCACGAGACCGGCGGCCTCTTCCACGCCGATTTCAATCCCGGTTTTTGAACCAAAACCATACTTGCGCGTCCACTGAATGAGTGGCTGTGCGCCCATCTTTTGCGCTGTCTGATAGAAAAAGGTATCGCTACTCCAGGCCATCGCCCCGGCGAAACTCAGCGGTCCAAAGCCTGCGTTATTCCAGTCCCAAAACTGGATACCGCCCGCAATGATGTAGGGGTAGGTCGGTAGCACGGTCGTCGAAGGAAAGGCACCGGACTCGATCGCGGCGGTAGACGTGACAATCTTAAACGTACTGGCAGGCGGAAACCCTTGCAGCGCACGGTTCACAAACGGATGATCTCGCCCCTGAAGTTCTTGCCATTTCGCCTCATCGATCGCTTCCGAAAACAGATTGGGGTCAAAGCTCGGGCGACTCACCATCGCCAACACCGCTCCATCATTGGGATCGATCGCCACCAGCGCACCCTGAGTATCTCCCAGGGCCGCCTCTGCCGCTTTCTGTAGCTCCAGGTCGATCGTCAGCGTCACATCCTCTCCGGCATGGGTCTCTTGCTCACCCAGTACCTTAATCACCTGGCCGCGACTATCAACTTCCACCTGCTGGCCGCCCCACTCACCCCGTAAAATCGGCTCGAAAGCCGCCTCAGCCCCCATCAAGCCGACGATATCGCCCAAGCGATACTGCTTGTTGATCTCAAATTCGTAGCGATCGACATAATCATCCAAACTGGCATCGTCGATTTCCCCCGTATAGCCCAAAACGTGAGCCGCTAGCTCACCATTGGGATAGGTCCGAATCGCCTCAATTCCCACCTCGACACCTTGGAGTTCTTCGCCATATTCTTTAAGAGCGGTGGCCTGCTGGTCATTCAGGTTGCGGGCAAGCCGAACGGGTAACGGCGAGTTGTAGCCTGCTTTTTCGAGGCGGGCGAGGATACGATCGCAAGGCGTATCGAGAATTTCGCAGAGACGGGTCAGATGCTGCGGCCATTCTTCGGGTTTATGGGTTGCAGGCCAGAGAAAAACCGATCGTGAAAGCTTAGAACTGGCGAGAATTTTGCCGTGGCGATCGAAAATATTGCCGCGTATCGGCTGTGCTGGCACGAGACGAATACGGTTTTCCTCTGCGAGCTGGCGGTTGCGTTTGCCCTGGATGAGCTGAAGCTGCACAAGACGCGCACCGATCCCCCCCGCCAAAATCAGCGTAATCACAAACATCATGACGATCGCCTGGAACGACTGACCGACCGTGCGTTTCGATCCGCGCGGAGCCGATTGAGAAGTGGAAGGGGAAGAAGCGAGGGTCACGGGCAATAGGGGGAATCAGGAAGTGGGCAGAAACGATAGAAGCGTGGCGAAGGACAGCGATCAGAGATTCAGAGTCGTGTTTTATCGCTTTTTTGATTGATGCGAAAAGTTGATAGGGATCGCGATTTTTTGCGGTAATACGGTCAGAATCTCAGGCTGAAATTTTAGGTGGAAATCATGATCAAATCCTAACTCAGACCAAAAGAGATCTAAAGTCTCGTTGAAATCCGAGATCAACAGGCGACGATCGGGCATTGCATAGATACAATGATTGGAGATTGGAGCCTAAATCTAGACAGCAGATGGATCTAGACAGAAAGCATCACGCTCTATATCGAGTCTAATCTACGGATTAACCCCACGCTCGTCACAGCACCCAGTCACCCCGCCTCGTTCAAACACGCGCATCGCCCCTCTTAGGGAAACGCCACCATGTTGCAGACCGCCCCTCCGAATGCCGACCTCGCCGGACGCGAGTCCGAGTTCGACGTCGAACTGCGAAAAGTGTTTAAGGTCTTTAATGGCGAAACTGCCGTCAGAGGAGTCGAGTTCGGCATTCGACGCGGTGAATTTTTCAGTATTCTGGGCCCTTCGGGCTGCGGCAAAACCACGACACTCAGGCTGATCGGCGGGTTTGAGATGCCCTCCGCTGGTGAGGTCATGATTCGCGGTCAATCGATGACCCAGGTTCCGGCCTATCGTCGCCCGGTGAATACGGTCTTTCAGAGTTACGCACTGTTTGATCACATGAACGTGCGCGACAACATCGGATTTGGCCTGCGCTTAAAGAATTTGAGTAAAGCCGAAATTCAGCACAGCGTTGACGAAGTCTTGGAACTGGTCAAGCTCGAACCCCTCGCGAGTCGCTTTCCGAAACAGCTTTCCGGTGGTCAGCGCCAACGGGTCGCCCTGGCGCGGGCGTTGGTCAATCGTCCGGCGGTGCTACTGCTTGATGAGCCGCTCGGTGCGTTGGATCTCAAGTTACGCAAACAGATGCAGTACGAATTGTCGAGTCTGCATCAAGACTTGGGCGTCACGTTTGTAATGGTGACCCACGATCAAGAAGAAGCGCTGTCGATGTCCGATCGCATCGCCGTGATGCGCGATGGTCGCATCGAGCAGATCGGCACGCCCCAGGAGATCTACGACGCGCCCAAAACGCCATTTATCGCAGACTTTATTGGCGATACGAACCTGTTTGAAGGCCATGTCGAGCGCTGCGATGCGACCTCACTCGTCGTTCGTACCAATGCCGGATTAGAGCTGCTGGTCGATCGCCCGGAGACCGATCAAGCCGATCGACTCGATCGCGGTAGCGCCGTTGTCGTCAGTGTGCGCCCCGAAAAAATCGATCTACATCTCTACCCCACGGAGACAACCCACAACACTTTTGAAGGGCGACTGACCCATACGATGTACCTCGGCACTCATATCCAGTTCACGATCGAGCTAACTTCGGGCGCTGTGTTGACGGTACGCCAGCCCAGCAATGTTGCCGAGCATCCGGCCATCAATACGCCCGTGTTTGTTTCGTGGTCGCCGACCAATAGCCTCGCCCTTGCCGTACGCTAGCCCCTGATATACCCCAAACTCCGCTAACGCAGCGCGAGTAACCTCGTTGTGCTCGCCCCTGGATTTTTCGCGCCCCTGGACTTTTCTCGTAACCCTCGTGCCACCCATTCGACGCTCCCGCCATTACGGACACCTCACACGCCGCCAATTCCTAAACGCGGCTCTGGGCACTGCATCCGGCGTCGCCCTTTCCAGTTGTGGCTGGACGCTCGCCAATGTCCAAACCACCGTCCGCACCGATCCAGGTCTGCTCTACATCTACACCTGGGCGGGCTACACCGACAACGCCCTACTCGATAGCTTTTATAAAGAAACCGGCGTCCGCGTGATCGCCGACGTCTATAGCTCGAATGAGGAAATGCTCGCCAAGCTTCAGGCCGGAGCCGGGGGAGCCTATAGCGTGATCTATCCCTCGGATTACATGCTGCAAAAGATGGTGCGGCTGAATATGGTTCAGGAGCTCGATCGCGCTCGCTTAGTGGGTCTCGATCGCCTGTTTAGCAAATTCAAAAGCCCGCTATACGACCCGGACAATCAATACAGCCTGCCGCTCAGTTGGGGGACGACTGGGCTTGTGTATAACAAAAACGTGATTTCACCGGCTCCAAAGGATTGGGACTACCTTTGGGAGCATAAGGATCAGCTTTTTCGTCGGATGACGCTGCTCAATGACCCGCGCGAGGTGATCGGCGCGGCGATTAAATCCCTGGGGTATTCCTACAACACGACGAACCCGGATGAAATTCGCCAGGGGTATGAACGACTGGTCGAACTCAAACCGGCGATCGCCTCGTTTGAGTCGGATTCCTGGCGATCGCAAATCCTCACGGGCGATCTCAAAATCGCCATGTGTTACTCCGCCGACGCCAATGAAGTCGCGGAGGAAAATTCAGACCTGATCTATACGCTGCCTAGCAGTGGCTCTTCGATTTGGACAGACACGCTCGCCATCCCGCAAACGGCTCCCAACACCGATGCCGCCTATGCGTGGCTCAACTTCATGCTCGAACCCGAAATTGCGGCCAAGACTTGCGAGCGTTTAAGCTTTGCGACACCGAATAAAGCTGCGTTTCAAGTGTTGCCCCAAGAGGTGCAGGAAAATTCCAGCCTGTTCCCCTCGGAGGAAACCTTGGCACAGTCGGAAGGTTTGACGCCCATTCCGATCGAGATCGAAGAACTCTACGATCTCTACTGGACAAAACTCACGAGTTCGTAAGGTCTCGTTGTCTATTCTCGTTAACTGCTGTGGCGATCGCACGAGACTCAAATCAGACCACACTCGCCTGAAACTGTTATCCTGCAATCAGTTTTTCCGGTTTCTCGGTTCAATTTTTCGACTTAGACCTTTCCGGCTTACCCTTTTCGACTCGATCGCGTATGGCTGTTTCCTCCCCGCCTCCTAGTTCCGATCTCCAGTCATCCGAACCGCGCCAAATCTCGCGCTGGGTTGGCCCGCTTGCCCTACTCGGCCCGTCGGGTTTGTGGCTATTATTTCTCCTCGTCCTACCCGTATTGGTCATTTTCGAGCTGAGTCTCGTGCCCAATATTCGACCGGGCGATGTGGTCAACCCCTCGGATTTATCGAACTATTGGCTGGCCTTTAATGCGATCAACCTGAACGTCATTGTGCGATCGGTCGGGTTAGCCGTCAGCACGACCCTGCTCTGTCTGGTGCTGGGTTTTCCCGTCGCCTACTGGATCGCGATCTTGGCTCCGGCAAAACGTCGAAATCTCCTGCTGCTCGGGTTTATTTTGCCCCTCTGGACGTCGTCGCTCCTCCGTACCTACGCCTGGATCACGATTCTGCGACCGACCGGCGTCCTCAACAGCGTCCTGGGCAGTATCGGCATCCCGCCCCTCGAAATCCTGAACACGACGATCGCCGTAACAATCGGCATGAGCTACAGCTTTTTGCCCTACATGGTGCTGATCCTCTACTCCTCGCTCGAAAAACTCGATACCAGCCTGCTCGAAGCCTCCGCCGACCTCGGAGCTGCCCCCCTACAAACCTTCTGGAAAGTCACCGTACCCCAATCCCTGCCCGGAATTGCCGCCGGTTCATTGCTGGTCTTCATCTCCAGTCTGGGGGATTTCATCGACCCCGAACTGCTCGGCGGTGCGTCCAGCATGACCGCCGCGCGGTTAATTTATAACCAGTTCCTGGGGCAAACCCAGAACTGGGGCTTCGGGTCGGCATTGAGTATGATCTTGATTTTTGCGGTCAGTATTGCGATCGCCCTGCTGCTGAAATATGGCGATCGCAACGCGCATCGCTAAACCCGACCAGGACTAACCGGCAGAATCTCGCCCTTTCGGCTATCGGATGCCCGTCTCTTCTCTTCCGGCCACGCACCCATGACTCCACCCGATTCTCCTACCCCTTCCCTACCGTCGCCTCCCGAATCCGCTGCTGTTCCCGCCGACCTTCTCCCTGACGAATCGATCGCTATGGCACGCCCCTTTAAGCTGAATTTATCCTGGCAGGCGATCTTTACGATCGTGATGTTCGCGTTCATGTACCTGCCGATCCTGGTGCTGACGGTCTACAGCCTCAACGAGTCGCCCTATAGCGCCAACTGGGAAGGTTTTACGCTAGAATGGTACGGGCGGTTGATGCAAGATCGGCGCGTGTTTTTTGCCCTGCGCAATAGCTTGACGGTCGCATCCTGTTCGGTTTTGATTTCAGCGGTATTGGGGACACTGATGGCGGTGGGTCTGGCGCGATATCGCTTTCCGGGGAAACAGTTGTTTTTGGGTGTCTCGTACCTGCCGCTGATCGTGCCAGATATTGCGATCGCTGTGGCGACGTTGGTCTTTCTGGCGGCGGTGGGTTTTCCGCTCAGTTTATGGACGATCATCGCCGCTCATGTGGTCTTTTGTTTGGCCTATATCGCGATCGTGGTTTCGACCCGTCTAGCGGATCTCGATCAAAACCTCGAAGAAGCCGCGCTGGATCTCGGAGCGACACCCGTTCAAGCTTTCCTGCAAGTCCTGTTGCCGCAACTCACGCCGGGGATTATTTCCGGCTGTTTGCTCGCCTTCGTCCTGAGTATGGATGACTTTTTGATTGCGAGCTTTACGGCAGGAGCGGGCGCAACGACGCTACCGATGGAGATCTTTAGCCGCATTCGGACGGGTGTTCGTCCCGACATCAATGCCTTGAGCGTCATCCTGATTTCAGCCTCGGCACTGCTGGCGTTTGTGGCGGAATATTTGCGCTACAAGAGCGAAGCGAAGCCGCAATAGTCCGATCGCGATCGGCTCGACCTGCATTGTGCGATCAGACCTGGGATCAGACCTGGGATCAGACTCTGGATACATTCTGAAGTTTCCCGAAAAATAACTAGCATCGCGGTACTCTGTCTGGTATCGTCATTGTCTCGATTAGATTTTCGTACCTGACCTAACAGATGGCATTGCTGTAGCTCGTGAGACAGCATTGCCAAGGGTAAATCGCAAACGGACAACAGCATCGTTATCCGCTAACAGAATTTACGGATTAAAGCGTAATTGCATTGCAGTGATCATGACTAACGCGTGATCACTAAGACCTTTAATCCTTATCTACATCCAGGTAATCGCGAGGACTGTTCGTCTTCGTAATTTTTTGTTCAACTTAATTTTTTTGAATCACATTTATCGTCAACTTTATGAATCACACCGATAGCCAATATTCACGCCTCATCCAATTTCTACGGCAAGATCTCGAACTGTCGCCCGATTCGATCGCCGTCGCTCAACGTCACCACAAGCTCGATCGCGGCCCACTGCCGATGGTGTTGTTAAAATACGGCTTGATTGACCTCGATCAACTCGATTCCATCTACGACTGGCTAGAGCGAGCGTAGACGATTTTGTTCCAAACGCTGCCATCTCGCCAAGACGTCCACGCGACGATCACCCTCGCACCTCGATGAGTGTATTAACCCCACAGCGCGTCAAAATTTGCGGGATTACGAACCCAGATCAGGGGCAAGCGATCGCCCGTAGCGGAGCTACAGCGCTGGGTTTTATCTGTGTTCCCGTTTCGCCGCGATTTATTACAGTTGATCGCATCGCCGAGATTACGACGGCAGTGCATCAGATCGAACCCGAATTGCAGCGATCGATCGACCACATTGGCGTCTTTGCGAATGCCGATATTGAGACTATTATCGCCACCGTTAAGGCCAGCGGCCTCACGGGCGTCCAACTGCATGGCGACGAAACGCCGGACGACTGCAACGTTCTACGTGCAGCGCTGCCAGCCATTGAACTGATCAAAGCCTTTCGGATTCGCGATCGCGCCGATCTAACCTCGACCGCTCCCACAGGCTTGACCGCCTATACCAACGTCGTCGATACCCTGCTGCTCGATGCCTACCATCCCGACCAGCTCGGCGGCACGGGTCACACTCTCGACTGGGCAACCCTCGAAGCCTTCACGCCCGATCGTCCCTGGTTTCTCGCGGGCGGCCTCAATCCCGACAATATCGGCGACGCGCTGACTCGACTGCATCCCACCGGCATTGATTTATCGAGCGGGGTTGAACGATCGCCAGGGGACAAAGATTTACACCAGGTCGATCGGCTTTTTCAGGTAATGCGCCGATCTACTGACTGACAAACGATTTTAAGTTTGCGACAACAGCCGTTAGACTAAATCCGAAGCTGAGAGCTGCCAGCTTTAAGACTCCTCCGCGCTGTCTGTTGTCCTGCCGATGCAAAATACTCGTCTCAACCAGATTTTCGATACAACAGCGAACCAAGTGCGACGCTGGTTACGCAACCCTTGGCGACGTATCTCACTATTCATTATCTCTTTGTTGCTGGGCTTCTTTGCGGGAACTGCGGTTTCCACCATTTCGGGGCAGGAAGCACGGCTCGATATTACGATCGGTGCTATCTTGCTGCTCGGCACAGAGGCCGTAACCAGGCTAGCGTACTCGAAACGATCGATCGCCAAAACACTGTGGGTTGGATTGTTGAATGCATTTCGCTTAGGCTTTATTTACAGTATGTATGTAGAAGCGTTAAAGCTCGGGTCATAGGTCGGCAAGACGTATCATGCTCGAATTCGCGTGGTGAAGGAGATGGCGAGTTATGCCGATTGGAACGACACAATTTTCAAACTTTCCGTATTACGAACGACTCGATTTGCTGCTAGCGGCGAGCTGCGCCAATGGCTATATCAATCCAGCGAAACAATCTGAACTGGTGCGCTGCGAGTTGACCGAGCCACTGCGGGCTCATGCCTTTGGTATTTATGAGGGCAATATGGAGGTGGCCATCGCTCGCCGGACGGCTCTATTTAACCGATTTTCACAAGATGGTCGGCTATCCAAATTCCCGCTTTATCACTACGATCAGACGCTATGTTTACGAACGTTATGGCGCTTTTGGCTGCCATTGGCGATCGATCTAGCCAACCTGCGAACCGAGACGGATCGCCCCATCGTCCAGGGTATTTTGGGTGGCCAGGGAACCGGAAAAACAACGCTGGCTCAAGCCCTGAGCTTATTACTGAATGAACTCGGCTTGGCGACGATCGCACTCTCGATCGACGATCTCTACAAAACCCACGCCGAACGGGAACAACTCAAAGCGCAAGATCCACGCTTTATTCGCCGTGGCCCCCCTGGAACCCACGATATCGCAACGGGTCTAGACCTGCTCGATCGCGTACAAGCGCAACAATTTCCCATCCACGTACCGCGTTTTGATAAGTCACTCCATGCCGGGGATGGCGATCGCATTGAACCGATTCAGGTTGATCAAGCCGATATTGTCCTGTTTGAGGGCTGGTTTGTCGGGGTCGAGCCCGTGGATGCAGCGGTATTTGATCAGGCTCCCGAGCCGATCGTCACGGAAGCCGATCGGCAGTTTGCTCGCGACTGCAACACCAAGCTACGCGACTATCTGCCGCTCTGGGAACGTTGCGATCGGATCGCGGTACTCAACCCGGTGGACTATCACCTCAGTCAACAGTGGCGACTGCAAGCCGAGCATGACGCGATCGCCCTGGGCAAAGCCGGAATGAGCGATGCGGAGATCGCCACCTTTGTCGAATATTTTTGGAAAGCACTGCATCCAGACCTGTTCATCGCGCCACTGGTAGAGCGATCGCACCTCGTCATCTCCATCGAGTCCGATCACAGCGTGGGCGATATTTATGGCAAGTTACCCTCGGTTTCATGACGGCATTTAACCAAACCTGTCCCGACCCGTACTCGTCAAATCTTGCGCGTTTCTGTGAGTCGAAAGGCGTTTTTCTGTCTTTCTCAAATTCGGATCGCGTTAAGATCAAGCCAAAGAAAAGCCGATGCTATTGAAGCCAGATCACTTCTCTGATCTGATGTTGCCGTAGTGGAGACCTGCTTCGATGGCGTTCAGCTCGCAACACGTTTTTTTGATTTTTTGATTTCGAGATTGCATCATGCAAGTCGATAAACCGAACCGTGAACCGTTATCAGAGGACGATCGCCAAGCGCTCGCCGATCTCCGTCGGCGAATTGAGCAGACGATCGCCTGCGGATCGATCTCGCTGAAAGAACACACTGCAATCTTGGCTCAAATGTACGCTGATGGCGTCGTGACGGATCGCGAGTGCGAGCTGTTTCGGCTCATGCAGGAAAAGATTTGGTGTGGTGATCTATATATCGAGCCGTAAAGACGCTCAAACCCGTGGGCGTATTTGCGCCCTAGCGACGATTGGCGATCGTCATGGCTTCCGGCGTGTTGAGCTTGATATAGCGAACCTTGCGTTCAAGCGCTCGTGTCCGCCGTAACTGGTCGCTGCGTAGGGCTGTTTCATCGTTATCAAATCCGGCGGCTTCAAGCTGACCGTTGAGCGGATTATAAAAGCTACGGACGCGAGCTTCGACGATCGTGGCAACCGGCTTCAGATTTCGCGCACGCACAGTTTTCAGGTGTTGGCCAAACGCGGGAAATGCGCCTCTTGCTTGAATAGATAGATCCGCCGCTGACAGATATTCCAGTGGGGATAGGCTGGGCTGCTCTTGGATAAAGATCGACAGCTCGCCTCGAATACGTTTTAGCTCCTGATCGTCGGCTAGATCTGGGCTAAGAGTTGTGTTTTGGCTACTAAACGTGCCGACGTTGTAATTGGAGTTGCCGGGATCGATATGTCCATACCAGGCAGAGGTGCGTATACCGTCGATCATTCGTGTACCCTCTGCCATACCGATCGCGATCGCCCCAGGTGCATCAGCCTGACCAAACCAGAAATCAGTAAAAGGTTCCGCCAGAGTGACAGGATTTGAGACATTTTGGGGACGCTGAGAGACGTCTGTCGCCGTTGGGATGACGGGCTCCCCCACAAGAAACCGCGTAATTGTATGAAATAGCGTAAAAAAACTAACAGCGGTACTTAAACTCATTTTGATTATGTGTTGTAGATTGCGGTCAGACTGATGGGGTATACAGACAGGTGGTGTGATTCTTGAGCTGTGGCGATTGCTCGGGAATCATGAACAGTGAAGGAGAGACGAGATTATTTATTGAGCGATGTCGTTTTTTTGCAACAGTTTGAAAGAAACTCTGTAAGCCAGATGGTTGAGTTGCTCAAACGCAAACATAAACAGCAATATCGTTACTGAATTGTTACTGACAGTTCAACTTTTTTGGGCTAAACAACTTGAGAAAACATAGTATCACAAGATACAAAAATGCTGATCCCCGAGAATTTCTCGAATTTTTCAGTCATGATAAACGCGATCTTCCTTTCCCTGCAATGACGGGGATCGCTAAAACGGCTTTTATTCGAGTAGAGCCTTACACTGCACGATGAATCAAAAAAACGTAAACTTTTACAACGTTGCCCACACAGCAACGAGTCGTACCTTCTGATCGCCGAGTTTAAAATTCATGTCTGAACTTCCTCTCTCTCCATCAGATTCAGATCCGGACACGATCGCAGAGACAGTCTCTCCCGCCTCCGATCCCGCCTCCGATCTCGCCTCCGATCCCAACCTGGAATCATCATCCGAACCAAAACCGAGTTACGTCAAACTGGCCATGCGTAACATGGTGCGGAAGGGCGGTAAATCACTCTTTCACTTTGGCTTAACCACTGCCGGACTCCTGGGGATTCTGGTCGGCCTCGCTTATCTCACCCGCTAACCGCCCCTTGTCTAGTCGCCCTAGATCAACAACGATGTCTATCCCCCATCGATCAATTTCTTGTGAGATTGATGCTCTTGTCAGTCCGAATACTTGTGCGAGTGAATTAGCCACGAAGGGCAAACTGGATGCACCTGAAATCTGGGTGAATCGTTTACACCAGTGGCTGACGTTACTGGCGGATGAGTTGCCCTCGGCGATCGCCTACGAAGTCAGCTTGCAGTTCACCGATGATCAGGAAGTGCGTGAGCTTAATGCTGCCTATCGTCAACAGGATCGGTCTACTGATGTCCTGTCGTTTGCGGCGATCGATGCAGATTTGCCGCGATCGCCCGATCTCCCCTTTTGCCTGGGGGATATCATTATCTCAGTGGAGACCGCAGGCCGACAGGCCGCCGAGCGCAATCATACGCTGACCGAGGAGCTCGTCTGGTTAGCGGCTCATGGCCTACTTCACCTGTTGGGGTGGGATCATCCCGATGAAGCTAGTCTGCGCGACATGCTGGAGCAACAGGATCGGTTGCTCCAAGCGATCGGCTACTCCGTTCAGTACGACGAATCTGTTTCGTGAAATTACAGAGACATGATTTCTCCGTGATGCCTTGCTGCCGATCGAGCTTCGGTACGATGTGAGGCACTTCCCGAAGTCTGTCTAGTTCTGTCTAGTGCTGCAACGATCCCAAATTCTCACTCTCTTTTTGACTCGACTTTAGAGGCTTTCTATGCCGTCTTCGCAACCACCACCATCGTCCAGACCTCCAGGAATAGCGGATCGCGTGGTGCTGCCATTGCCCGAATTCACAGCGAAAACCGTACGATCGAGCCGATCGTCATGGAAAGTTGCCGCCAATATCTTCGTCAGTTTTCGCTATGCCTGGAGCGGTATCGCCTATTCGTTCCAGACGCAGCGCAATTTTCGGATTCATGTGATTGCGGGACTGTGTACTCTGAGTGTCTGTCTCTGGCTGGGTCTGCCGAGTACGACGCTGGCGATCGTGACGTTAACGATCGGTGTAATTCTGGCGTTAGAGCTGCTGAATACGGCGATCGAAGCCGTGGTCGATCTGTGTGTCGGGCAGACCTATCATGATCTGGCCAAAATCGCGAAAGACTGCGCGGCGGGTGCGGTGTTAATCGCGGCGATCGCGGCGGTTGGTGTGGCCTGTACCCTGATTCTTCCGGCTTTACTTGATCGCCTATTCACCCTGTGGACTTAGCCTCGGTGTAATCTCGACCTAACCTCGGCTCTGATTTCACGTCAAATTTCCTTCGACTCATCTACTAGGTCTCTTGGTGCATCCCATGACCTCCGAAACCCAGACCGCTCCCGACTCATCGATCTTGCCCCCCTTTGTGGATGTGATTGCCCATCGAGGCTATTCCGCAGGTGCGCCGGAGAATACACTCATTGCCTTTGAACGAGCGATCGAGCTGGGCGCACGCTCGATCGAGCTCGATATTCAGTGGACGCGGGACGATGTCCCGGTCGTAACCCATGATCCGAGCCTGGGGCGAACGATCGCCGGAACCGGTAGGATTGCGGACTTAACCTGGGACGAACTCCAGAAATGCGATGCGGGGAGTTGGTTGAATGCGGAATTTAGTGATCAACGGGTTCCCACGTTTGAGCAGGTATTGCAGCACGTGCAACGTCTGCCGGGTCAATTATTCCTCGATCTCAAACCCTATTGTCAGTGGTCAGACGAACGGATCAAGCTGCTATTAGACCTGCTGGATCGCTACCACTGGCGCGATCGCAGTGTGGCCTGCTCGTTTGATCCCGAGGTTGCCGATCGCTTTAACGCCGACATACTTCACCCCATGGCGATCGGCTACAGTCTCGCCAGCCCCGAAAGTTTTGATGAACTCTTCCCACGGGCGATCACAGCCGGAGCCGTATTGGTTTGTGCGTACGATATATTGCTGGCCGATCCCGATTTGATTTGGGAAGCCCATGCCGCTGGGCTTGAAATTGTCGCCTGGACGGTCGATCAACTCGAAGACATGCAGCGGCTATCGGAGTTTGGCATCGATCGCGTGATCACGAATTGTCTGTTACCCAAAACAGCGGCTCTCAAAAACACAGAAGCCTGAGCTAGGGGCTGTCATCAATTAAATTTGTAGCCTTTACTCAGCAAGGGTTTCAGCCCCTTTTGTTTTTTGTTGGATCGGGCGTTCAACCGCTTACCCCGTAAGGGGTCTGGTGCTAATTGATGACACGCCCTAAGTAGCCCAAGCTAAATATTAGACCTCTTGCACGAATATCATTCCCTCTCCCTAAATCCCCTTCGACCAGCTCAGGGCATCGCCTCTCCCAGAGCGGGAGAGGGACTTTGAAAGGCAATATTTTTGATTTGGCTCCCCTTCTCCCTGCTTGGGAGAAGGGGCTGGGGGATGAGGGCGATTCATGCAAGAGGTCTATTGAATGGATCGCCAGGATCGAGACCTTCGAGGTTTTGGCAACCTCAAAGGTCTGACGAAGTAGGCTCTGATATTAGGAATGCGCCCAGAGAATCAAGCCCGGTTCGTGGGCATTGCCGAGGAGCGGATGCTGCGGCAAGAGGCGCAGCGAGAGACCACGGAAACCACTGGAACCATAGGCGAAGGTGGTTGTGTAGATGGCATTGTAGCCATCTTGGCCTTGGTAATCCATGGGGATCGGTGAGCCATCGACGATGTTGCCGGAATCATCGATCGCGCCCTGATACAGCTCGACCCGCACGTCCTCCGGCTTCAGACCCGCCAGATTGATCAGCGCTTTCACCGGGATATCTTGCAACACTTGAACATCAGAGGCTTGAGCAATATCAATGTGCTCAATCTTGATGTCATACCAGCGTTCTGCCATCGTGTGCTTCCAGTGTGCCAAGTCCTTGGCCGGTTGGAAGTTATCAGCAGACATGGCATGACAACGATCGCTTACCGGGAAGTAGGCTTGACGGGCGTAGTCCTTCACCATCCGTGCCGTATTAAAGAACGGGCAGTTGAGGCGAATCGCATCTTTCATCTTGGCCACCCAGCCGCGCGGTAGACCATTATCGCGATCGTAGAACAGCGGGATCACTTCCTGTTCAAACAGGTCATAGAGATCGTTCGCTTCGACTTCATCTTGATAGTCGGGATCATCATAGATTTCGCCGTGACCGATCGCCCAGCCCGTGCGAACATAATCCGCCTCATCCCACCAGCCATCGAGAATACTCAAGTTCGGCAGGCCATTCATCGCCGCCTTCATGCCGCTGGTTCCCGACGCTTCGCGCGGACGACGCGGCGTATTCATCCAGACATCACACCCGGCGACCATCACCCGCGACATTTCAATGTCGTAGTTCGGCAGAAAGACGAGGGAATCTTGCATGTTCTCTTCGTGGATGAAGTGAACAATTTTACGGATGAGTTCTTTGCCCGGAATGTCTTTCGGGTGAGCTTTACCGGCGATCACAAACTGTACGGGGCAATTGGCGTCGTGCATGATGCGCTTGATGCGATCGACATCGCGCAAAAACAGTGTCGCCCGTTTGTAGGTGGCAAACCGTCGGGCAAAGCCGATCGTCAGAGCCGATGGATTCAGCGCTTCCGAGGCTTCCTTCAGCTCACCCTGAGACGCGCCGCGCTCCTTGGCACACTTCACCAGCCACTCACGGGAAAACATCACCAACTCCTGGCGACGCTGCTCGTGGTTGCGCCACAGTTCCTCATCGGGGATCAAGTCGATCCGCTTCCACAGATCTTCGTTGTTTGCGCCGCTCATCGCCCAGTCATCGCCCAGGTAGCGGCTATACAAATCCTGCGTTTCTTTCGCGACGCAGGATTGAGCATGGACGCCATTCGTCACCGCAAAGATCGGCACTTCTTCCGTCGGTACGCCTTCCCAGAGATGCTGGAACATGCCGCGCGAGACTTCGCCGTGGAGTTGCGCCACGCCGTTAATCGAGCTAGACATGCGAATCGCTAGGATTGCCATATTCAGCGGCGCGGAAAAATCGCCCGTGTTTTCGCGACCCAGGGCGAGAAATTCCTCACGCGGCAGGTTGAAAATACTGGCATACTCCCCGAGGTAGTACATCACCATGTCCGGCGGAAACAGGTCGAAGCCCGCAGGAACCGGCGTGTGCGTTGTGAATAAGCTAGAGGAAATCACCATCTGACGGGCTTCCTCGAAACTCAGACCCGAATTTTGGACGAGCATTCGGATGCGTTCGAGCGCCATAAAGGCCGCATGACCTTCGTTCATGTGGTAGGCCGTGACATCTAGACCTAGCGCATGAAGGAGGCGGACACCGCCGATCCCCAGCATGATTTCCTGGTGCATCCGTAGGTCTTTGTCACCACCGTAGAGCTGGTCGGTGATGTCTTGGTCGTAGCGGTTGTTCGGCTCGATGTTGGTGTCGAGCAGGTAGAGGGCGACGGTTCCGACGTTGACCTTCCAGGCGCGGGCATAAACGCGGCGACCGGGATAGTCGATCGAGATTCGCAGCTCAGAGCCGTCTGGATTTTTAATCAGCTCCAGGGGCAGGTTGTAAAAGTCGTTAATCGGGTACTTTTCTTGCTGCCAACCATCGGCGTTGAGGTACTGGGCGAAGTAGCCTTCTTGGTATAGCAGGCCGATCCCGACGAGCGGCAGACCGAGATCACTGGCGGATTTGAGGTGGTCACCGGCGAGGACACCGAGGCCACCGGAGTAGATCGGCAAGGATTTGACGAGGCCAAATTCTGCTGAAAAGTAGGCGTAACATTCGCTGCTTTTATCAGCGGATTCACCCCGCTGGGTTTTATACCAGGTGCGGTTACTGAGGTAGCGATCGAGTTCTTGGGTTGCGCGATTCATGTGTGCGACGAACCCTTCGTCAGCAGCAGCCGATCGCAGTCGCTCTTGGGCAATCGTCCCGAGCATCAAGACGGGGTTGTGGTTGCTCGATTCCCAGAGATCGCGATCGAGGCGCTGAAAAAGCCCTTTAATCTCGTTGTTCCAATCCCAGTAGAGGTTATGCGCGAGTTTGCGGAGCGGCTCAAGACTGTCGGGAATGGACGGCGAGACGTTGAACTGAAATATCGGTTGCATGTCGTCTTCTTCTCTCTATCGCGTAATGCGGCGTTGGTTAACGGAGTCGCCAAGGTGAAGCGTAGCGCGATCGAGTCGATCGCTGAGACACAATGCTCCGTTGCTTGTAAATGATGTACGTCTTATTTTGATGCCCGATCGCGGATCTAGACCCGGAGCTTAATACAAGCTTATTCATTGTGATTTCCTTACACATACCGACACGTTAGACCGAGCTAAACGATTGATGATCAGAGCTAGACTCAAGATAATCGGAAACTTTATAACCTTATAACCTTTATAACTATGTCTCCTCGCTCATCCTTTTCGCTTCGTCTGACCACGGCCTTGATTTGTTTCTCTGGAATGCTGGTCATGTCCCCGGCTCAGGCCGTTTTCTTTAATCCACCGGGAAATCAGATTCCCTCCTCTATCGGTGGGAATTCGCGGCGGGGGGGCTGTGCGATCGATGAAGTTGAAACGCCCTCTTCGCCAGCGATTTCGGATCAACCTGTCGCACTGCTACCGATCGTTCCCGATCCGAGTCGTGTGGTCGCTCTGACGACGCAAGCTTCGGCGTCCCTTTGGGTTTACGTCCCGCCGACCCGCGCTCAGAGTGCCGAATTTTTGCTGTTTGATAACGTTACCCAGAGCTTTGTTTATATCGGCAAATTTGCGATCGAAACACCAGGCATCTACCAAATTAATCTTCCCGAGACCATCGAAATTAAGGCCGATCAGCCGACGGCTCCCCAAGATTACATCTGGTTTCTCGATGTGGTTTGCGAACCGAATAATCCAGCCGCGAATTTGTCCCATACGGGAACGTTGAAGCGAGTTGATCCGAGTGCCGTGGGTGACGATCTGGAGTCTTCATTAGGGGAGGTTGCGGACAATCTTGATCGCGCCGAAGTTTATGGAAGCTACGGCATTTGGCTCGATATGGTGACGGCGATCGTGGCGGAACGCGAGACCCTGAAGCTCGCCGATCTCGCTCATGCCACTGCGGATCATCAGACGGCTGTCGATGCGGCCTGGTACAGCGTGCTCGATACGGCATTGCCTACATCCGAACGCGATGATGTCGATCGCGATCAGCAGCTCAAGCGATTACTTGATGCTGATCTATGGACGGCTGAGATGACGGAAATTTCGCCAGAGTCGGCATCGGATTTTTAGATCTATAACTCTTGTTCGTTAAACCTATTTCGGTCAGTCAAGAGTTATTAGATCTCAAGATTGATATCACCTTACGATCAATTGATAATCGAATTGTTTTGATCAATCCGGTCTAAATTCATCGCTAAAATTGCCGTTGATTCTGACTGCCCGATCGTATCGCCGTAAGATATCAGGATGCTATCCGCCGCAATCCGCGTGATCCGTGTGAGTTTGATATGACCGTTGCTTCGGAATGGCTGCCACCCTCAGCCGACACATTGCCACAGATATCCGTCATTGTTCCGGCGTATAACGGCGAACATGACATCCATGAAACACTCGACTGCCTAATCGCTCAGGATTACCCGAGCGATCGCGTTGAATTTCTGATCGTCGATAATCACAGCCGCGATCGAACCGCCGACGTGATCGAACGGTACGCTCGCAATCACGACAACCTCTTTTTACTACGCGAAGACCAGATCCAAAGCTCCTACGCCGCTCGCAATACCGGCATTCGTCATGCCCGGTACGACCTGATCGCCTTCACCGATGCGGACTGCCTCCCCGAACCCCAATGGCTACGCGACCTGGTGGCCACATTTAGCGCTTCCGAGATTGGCCTCGTGGCCGGTCAGATCGAGGCGCTAACGCCAAAAACTTTGCTCGAACGCTTTGCCGAACACACCGAGACTCTGTCGCAAAAGCACACCCTCGCCCATGCGTTTTGCCCCTACGGTCAGACGGCAAATCTTGCGGTACGACGAGATATTTTCGATCGCGTGGGTCTCTTTCGCCCCTACCTAACCACGGGTGGCGACGCGGATTTTTGCTGGCGAGCCCTGCGGGAAACACAGACCCGCATCGAGCTAGCCCCAACGGCGATCGTGCGCCACCGTCACCGATCAACCCTGGAAGAACTCCGCAAACAGTGGTATCGCTACGGCGTTGCTGGTCGTTATTTACATCAATTGCACGGTGTGACTTTGGCGCGATCGCGTGGGATGGGGGATATGGTGCGTTTGCTGGTGCGCTGGGTGCTGAGAGAAGTGCCGCGTGAGCTGCTGCGATCGCTGCGTGGGCGCGGCAGTTGGGTCGCGTTTTGGTCAACGCCGATTTCGCTGTATACCGGATATTGGCGATCGCGCGGACAGCAAGAGTCGCAGCTACCGGACGAAGCTCGCGAAATCGCCACCTGATTTGAGCTTGTTCTCTGCGAGCGACCATCGACCCCACCTGTTATCATGACTCCTTCATTCTTTCGCTTTGCCACGACTGCGCTGTAGGAAAATCCATGCCCCGACCGATCGGAATCGACTTATTTGCTGGCGCTGGTGGAATGACGCTGGGTTTTGAGCAAGCGGGATTTGACATGATTGCGGCGATCGAAGTTGATCCGATCCATTGCGCAGTACATGAGTACAACTTTCCTGAGACGACGGTGTTTTGTCGCAGTGTGGCGGAGATTAGCGGGCAGGAGATTCGCGATCGCTTGGGCATTGGCGATCGTGAGATTGACGTCATCTTTGGTGGCCCGCCCTGTCAGGGATTTTCGTTAATTGGCAAACGCGCCCTGGATGATGAACGCAATCAATTAGTGTTTCATTTTTTGCGCGTCATTAATGAGCTAAAACCAAAATACTTTGTCATGGAAAATGTCAAAGGTATGGTCACTGGCAAGCATAAACAAGTGATTGCTGAAATCATTCAATCGGTCACCCAAATGGGGTATCAGGTCACCGATCCCTATCAAGTTTTAAATGCATTTCATTACGGTGTCCCCCAGGATCGGGAGCGTCTCTTCCTGCTCGGATCTCGTCACGATTGCGATCTGGCAAGTTATCCAACACCGCAAACCAAACCGGCGAAAACCAAGCGAAAACTCGCTAAAAATCTTCAGGATTTGCCCGTTAGTCCAACGGTTGCTGATGCCTTATTTGATCTGCCCGATGCCGATCAAATTCAGACGTTATGGGATCAAGATTGGGTTGAGATTGGGCTAAAACAGCCGAGCCATTATGCTTCAATCCTACGCGGAGAAAAAGCCGATCCCTGCGATTATTCCTACCCGCGTCAGTGGAATCCTAAGCGGATGACATCCAGCACGCGGACGAAACATACACCGACCTCGATCGCGCGTTTCGACCAGACCATCCCCGGCCAAGTCGAACCGATCAGCCGCTTCCTCAAGCTCGATCCCGACGGCATTTGCAACACCCTACGTGCCGGAACCCCCAGCAGTCGCGGCGCGTTCACCTCTCCCCGACCGATCCATCCGATCGTCCCCCGCTGCATCACCGTCCGCGAAGCCGCCCGCCTCCATTCCTACCCCGACTGGTTTCGCTTCCACGTCACCAAATGGCATGGTTGCCGTCAGATTGGCAACTCTGTCCCGCCCTATCTCGCGCGAGCAGTGGCCGGTGAAATCCTCAAAGCCTTACAGATCAAACCCATCAAACCTCGCTCAAAATTAGCCTTGCAAGCGTCGCATCTACTCTCGTTCACGATGTCTCAAGCGGCGACCTATTATTCGGTTCCCAAAAATACGATCCCGCAGCGCGATCGGGCATTAACAACGACTTCTCTAAGGTAATTTTTTACTAGCTGGTCGTGGCACGGCTCATCTAAAATAGTGGTTTGGGATTCCGCCATATCGCTTGCATGGTCAGGGTTATGCGTTCGCTAGACCGATGCCGGTCAATGATTATTTTTCGTGGGTTCAGAATTGGGTTCCGACTCAGTTTCGGGAACGATTAAGTCGTTCAAGATAGAGAGTCCTTTTACAACGTCAGAGTTTGTGGGTTAGAGCGATCGTTATCTTGCTACATGATTGTTAATATTGTGCTTGGGTTACTTACGTCTTTTTGGATGTAATTGAATTTCAAGTTACATAGCAAAAAATGAGTTGGTTAGGACTCATCAAAAAACTGAGAGCACTGAGCTTGTCGAAGTGCGGTTTTCAGCTTTGATGAGGGTATCCTAATCTAATCGCTACTTGCTATAAAATCTATCAAGAAGAGGAAAAATAATGGTCATCCTTTTTGTTCGTCACACAGTTGAGAATTTCACAACACAGAAGAAAGCTTATGATGCTTTTTTACCGAAAGAATGTCTCTCACGTATCTATATGTTTTGATCCTCTGATATATATTTTTTTATAACTTCTTCTATACTTTGTCTCCTGTCCTTTTTTAAGGATTTAAAGCAAGTGCTACATAGCCTAATATTTTTGTTGTCGCTATACAAAGCAAGAATATTATCTGCTTTGTCAAATGTAGAATTTTCACTAATACGGCTAAGAAATAGAACTCTTGTACCTATTCCTGTTATTTGCTCGACTCCTGGGTAATGTGTACATCCCTGGGGAATATGAAAAACATCAGAACCTTCGTAAGCTCGTAAAAGAGGATAAGCTGTCTCTTTCTTCGGTAATGCGTAAGCCTGAGAAAGCCACTGTATAACTTCATATAATTCATATACTTCATTGGTGTTGAGCTTTCCCTGAGCAAGCATTATTTTAACCTCTTTAAGGATTTCCTGAACATATGAACTATCTGGGAAATATCCAGAAACATACTTTCTATATATCTTTTTGATAAATTTTGATATTTCAGTTTCTCCACTGAGCTTGTGAACTTCTGCTTGAAGCTTTTGATTTGTCCTATATATTTTATTTAGAGTTTTAAAGTACTTTTCTCGCAGTACTTGTAGCTCATAAGAGTTATCTTTTCTAATACCTGTCAGGTCAAATAGTTCTTCACAAATGATTTCTTGCTTATCTTCTGGTACACCGGCTAAAATTGATTGAAGAATAGAAGAAACAAGACGAATCTCTCCGTCTAGGCAACTTAGGGACAATGCACGTTCTTTTGTAGATGCAAGAACCTCAGAGTTGATATTTGCGGCTTGCGATTCTCGCTTGACTTGAAAAATACACTTGCTCAACACCTCATCTAAGTCAGGAGGCATCTGTTTCTCTCTTCTATACTTTTGAAAACTTTGCCAAAGAGAACCCATTAGTTTTGTTATGAAAGAAAGTGGGTATGACTTTGGCTCCAGGAAAGACATTATTTTCCAAGATGTCCAGGTTGTGACTACTAGAAAAAGTAACTTTAACCAAATCCAAGCGCTAAATCTGGCATTAGTAGTCACTCATATTATTGACATACCTCGAAAATCTTGATTGACTGTGCCAGAGTTATGTGCAATCGCACCTGGCGACTTTACGATATTTATCTCTTGAGAATAGCCAAGGTTTTCAAGCTCTGATACAACTTGTTGAAAATATTCTTTGTCACCTAACAGATTTCTTTCTAATATTTCTTGAAAGTTATCCTCTTGGGTATCTTTAGGGATTCGAGAAAGAATGATGTCTCTCAGTGGGGCAAGTTGTTCTGGAACTGTGGAGAGCTGGTCGGCTAAGTTACCACCAAGCTTTCTAATACCACCCTCACAAAGTAATTTGATAATAAAAGTAACGGCTTCTGTAGTTCCTGGCATGGCTTTTCAATAAACATTTGCGGTCAATTATAGCCGAAGTCGATGTAGAGAGAGCATTGCCCGCTCTATCAAGCTAATTCCTCTTTTGTCACTCTTCAGCAGGAATGGCCGGACTTCTTATTGCTCATTCTTATCTGGAAAATGGCTAAAACAACGTAAATTCGTTACCGAATCTATCGTTCCGACACTCTGCGCGGGAATGCCTTCTAGGACGCTCTGCGTCCCGCAAACTTCGACGCACAGCGTCTAAAGAGACGTTTCTACGCAAAGCGCAGGAACGATGCAAAATCACTCATTCATCCACCAAAAATTGAGGCGCACGATCGACACGCGGCGGCACTTCCAACTCGTAGTCCTCCTGCTCACAAACCTCGCGCAGCTTTGCAAACAACTCTGCAAGGCTCGGCTTATGCAGCTCATCCAGCAGCGTCTTCGCCAAAATTTCTTGCTCCGACTCCGATAACTGCCGTGCAGCATCCAACACATCCGCTAAAACCATAAAGCGTTTCCCCAAATGAGTGAAAAGGGTAGGCATCGCCCACCCCATCAGTTTAGCTAAATCGAGAACTACTCAGCCCCCTCGATCGGCGCAAAACCACGACGCTAAAAAAACTCCATCACCCGACGTAGCGATAGAAATGACACCAAAATTTAGGCCACAACACCCAAAACCTCAAGCATCATCACTCTATGTTCCGACCGCCCAACCTCTAAACCCTCCACGATCGCGCAAGCCTCCTCCTTTCCCCGTGCCGCGATCACATCCTCCACCGCCGCAGCGATCGCTCCCGTATACCCATCCTCCGCCGCATCCTCCAAAATTGCCTCAAGATAAGACGTTGCACGGCTCGCATCTTCCCGAAACCGCCGTCTTAAACTTCGTTGCCAATCAATAGTTGTCATCATTTCTGGTAAGTCTTCCAAATAGCTTTTACAGTTTGAATGTCTCGCTTTTGGGTGCGCTTTGACCCGCCCGTGATGAGCAAAACAATTCGATTGTCGATCCTTCCGTAATACACACGGTATCCCGCCCCAAATTGAAGTCGTAGCTCACAGACCCCGTCAACGACTGGCTTCCAATCGCCAAAATTCCCAGAACGCAGCCGAGCAACACGAGATTCAACACGAGCCTGAGTCTTCGGATCGAGCGATGCGAACCAATCTTCGTAGGGACACCTCCCATTATCGGCGACATAAACCTCAATTGAGAATTCATGGCGATTCGCGATTCCGTTGCGGGGCAAGCAACTCCTACCCCGCAACAGATCGGTATTACTCAGCCCCCTCGATCGGCGCAAAACCGTGACGCTGCACATTCTCCGTCACCGTACGCGGCTCCAAAAACTGCGCCAGATAATCCGGGCCGCCCGCCTTCGAGCCAACGCCCGACAGCTTGAAACCACCGAACGGCTGACGCGAGACGATCGCCCCCGTCGTACCGCGATTGATGTAGAGATTGCCCACCTCAAACTCAGCCTTGGCGCGATCGATATGCGACGGCGTGCGCGAATAAATCCCGCCCGTTAACGCATAATTCGTACCATTCGCCACCGTCAACGCCGTGTCGAAATCCGCCACGCGAATCACCGCCAACACCGGCCCGAAGATCTCCTCCTGGGCGATCGTCGCATCCGGCGCGATATTGGTGATCACCGTCGGGCTGACGAAATAACCGGTGTCGGGAACCGGTAGCTCGATCGCCAATTTGCCCTCGGCTTTGCCCGTCTCAATATAGCGACGGATATTCGCCTGAGCGCTGGCGTCAATCACCGGCCCCACCTGGATTCCCAACTGGGTCGAATCGCCCACATTCAGCGATCGCACCGCTTCCACCAGACGATCGATGAATTTTTCGTAAACCGACTCCACCACGATCGCCCGCGAACAAGCCGAGCATTTTTGACCGGTGTAGCCAAAGGCCGACTGCACAACACCGGCCACCGCCACATCCAGATCGGCGCTCTCATCGATGATGATGCCGTTCTTGCCGCCCATCTCCGCGATCACCCGCTTCAGATGCTTCTGACCCGGACGCAAAATCGCCGCCTCTTGGAAAATCTGGCAGCCGACCTCCTGCGAACCGGTAAAGACGATCGTATTGATATCCGGATGTTTCACTAGATGGTTACCCACCGTCGAACCCTTGCCCGGAATGAACTGGAACACGCCAGACGGAACACCGGCATCGATCAAGATTTCTGCGAGTTTCGCCGCGATTACGCTCGACACCGCCGCCGGTTTGAGTAGGGTCGGGTTGCCTGCGACCAGCGATGCCACCGTCATACCGGTGGGAATCGCCAGGGGGAAATTCCAGGGCGACACCACCAGGGTAATGCCGCGCGACTGGTAGTGGTAGCGGTTGGTTTCACCGGGGACATCGTAGGACGTTTCGCCATCGAGTCGTTCCATTTCGTCGGCGTAGTAACGACAGAAATCGATCGCCTCGGACGTCTCCGGATCGGCCTCGCGGAAGGTTTTGCCGGTTTCGAGCATCATCCAGGCGTTCAGCTCGTGGCGGCGTTCTTCGAGCAGGTCAGCGGCCTTGCGTAACACTCCGGCACGTTCCCGTACCGGTGTCCGCTTCCAGCTCTTCGCGGCAGCTTTTGCGGCGGCCATCGCACGATCGGCCTGCTCGATCGAGATTTGCCCCACCGTGCCGATCGTCTCGGTGAAGTTCGACGGGTTGAGCGAATCGATTTCGGTATCGGTTTCGACGTACTCGCCTGCGATCCAGGGTTGATAGACCTTGCCGAGCTGCTGACGGACTTTCGTGAGCGCTTGGAAAGCAACGGCGCGACGATCGCGATCGGCAAAGTCGGTGTCGGCAGCGTTGGGGAACGGCGACGCCTCCGGTGCGATGTCGGGCTTGGCCGGGTCGGGGGTTGGTGCGCCGATGAGTTCCTCGATCGGGCGATCTTCCTGGCTTTGACGCAGGAATGAGCTATTGGCGGTGTTTTCCAGCAGACGGCGAATCAGGTAGGACATCCCCGGCAGTAGCTCACCGTAGGGGCAGTAGACGCGCACACGATGACCGCGATCGGCCAGGGCTTTGGCGAGCTTGTCGCCCATGCCGTATAGCACCTGCATTTCGTAGTGGCGCTGCGGAATTTTTAGCTCATCGACGATCGCGCAGGCCAGGGCTTGCGATCGCACATTATGTGAGCCGATCGCTGCGTACAGATACTCGTGATTTTCCAGCAGCAGACGCGTCAGTTTTTCGTAGTTGGCATCGGTGGCCGCCTTGTCGTTAAACACCGGCTGCGTCCAGTGATGTTGTTGAGCGCGAATCGTCTCACGATCCCAGTACGCGCCCTTGACGAGTCGCACCGTCACCGGTGTACCCCGCCGTTTCGCCCACTCGACCAAGCCTTGTAGATCCTCCGCCGAGTCACGTAAATAACCCTGGATCGTGATGCCGATATCCGAGCGATCGCGAAACTCATCTTCCAGCAAAATCTTCTTGAGAATCGCCAGAGTGATGTCTTTATATTCGTACTGCTCCATGTCAAAGTGGAGCGCCGCGCCGACTTTTTTCGCGTGACGCAGCAGATTGCGGGCACACTCCGCCACGCGCGTCTCGCTGCCCGCCTCATCCAGCGCGTCAAACTGCGAATAAAACGCCGTCAGCTTCACCGAGACCTGCACCTTGGGCAGCGTTTCGCCATCGGCGGTGTCAATTTGCGCCACCGTTCCCCAGCGTTTTTCCGCCTCGGTCAGGTCATCCATAAGCTGGATGTATTTGGCGAAATACTGCTCCGCTTCGATTTCCGTGATCACGGCTTCGCCCAGGAGGTCGATCGTAAAGCTCTGTTTGTCTTTCCGCAGTTGCTCGACGGTTTTGATAATTTGCTTGGCGGTTTCACCGGCGATGTACTTATGCGCCAGGGCTTCCGTCGCCGTTAACACGGTGGTTCCAGCGACCTGACCCGTCACCGAATCGCCGCCGCTGAAGCCGATCAGTTTCTTCAGCGCGTCGGGAAGTTCGACCTCCTCGGTGGTCAGATATTCCTGAAGGTGGCTCGCGACTTCGGCTTTGCTGCGTAGCGCTGGTAGACAATCGATAAACCGGAATAACTGGACGCGTAAACCGGGGCTACTCATCGCCCAGTCGAGCATTTTGTCGTCCCAGCGCAGGTTATCGCGCATTTTGGCGAAAAGGTTGCCTTTTTGCTGCGTGGCAGCGAGTAACTCCCGTGCGATCGCCTGGGTTTGCGCTTCGTAGGGATTTTGAGCGGTCGGGGCTTGCGTAACCAAGGGAAGTGGCTCCAGAGATCGAGATAATTATGAGGTTGACTATTTTAATTTGTATTGATGGTCTTTTGGGCGATAAAGATCGATCGGGCTTAATCCGTTGCGTGGGTTTCTAATCTAGGAGTTGTCAGCATTTCCCTATACTTTATCTAAACAAAGTTTTTATACAAATTACAACGATCTCAAATCTAAGCCTTAGACAATAATTCTAAAATTGCTTGAATTCAGATCAAAAAATCAGATCAAAATACTCTTGAAATTTTAATTTAAGGTTTAATACAAAATCCGGTGTACAAAGTAGCGGTTCTCGATGGGCACGGAGCGAAGTCATTGACGTAGCCTTCGCAAAGCAAATAGTGCGAGTTGACGCTAAAAACGATCAATGTAATTGTGCGACTCTCTAAACCAGATTGGGTATAATTTTTCTGTTTTTTTAGACTGAATTTCATCGCTAGAATATTTAAAAATCCAGTCAAAATCTAGTCAAAATCTAGTTAAAATTCAGTTGAAAAAATATTTTAAGCACAAGATCTTGGAAATCGTCTAGGCTTTAAACCCTCGCTGTCACTGTTTATCATGCCTCTGCGTCAAGTGGTACAGTTCAGCATCCAGCAAGCTACTCTCTGAAGCTGATTAACTATGTGGGTATATTGGCGGACAGACTCTAAGATAAGAAGGGATACGTTTTGAGCCTTCAGGGAAACTATTTTTGCTTCACGATCGATCACCTCGATCCATGGCCGCACTTTACCTTCTCTAATATCAGACTGATTGACCTCCCTTTCACTCTAAAAAATTACGGTCTTCCTACCTGCTATGACTGATTCAACGAATGTTTGTTTAGAAACATCCTATATTTGTCCGATTCAGTTTGTTGTTGATCTACTCGACAATAAATGGTCGATTCTGGTGTTACGTGAGCTATTTCGTGGACCACAGCGTACACATCAATTACTGGAGGCGTTACCTGGGATCAGTACAAAAATTCTGACTGCACGCCTCCGAACCCTTGAGAAACATGGATTACTAGCCCGTCAAGTATTTCCAGAAATTCCCCCGCGTGTTGAATATTCTCTCACTCAGAAAGGCAGCGAAATCCGTCCCATTTTGTTGGCGATGCATAAGCTGGGGAACCATTGGCTGGATCAGAATCCCTGTCGTTGTACTCTGAGCTTGCCCACATCAGACGATCGGCCTTCCTCCGAGCCGCCCAGTGAGCCGGAAGTTTCGGCGATCATCCGTGATCATGATTGTCCCTCTAGCACGTCTGGCGGCTAAATAGAACGTACGCAGATACGACCCAAGCATCGCCCCCGCAAAACCCGAGTTCTTGAAGAACTCGGGTTTTTTGAGCTGATTTTTCAGATCATACATAACAAAAAAAACGCCCCCTTCTTTACTTGAAGAGTGGGGCGTTCGATGAACCAATTTGTTAACGCAATAATCGAGATGCTGGCGAATCCATTTGTCAGGATTTAGATGTTAGCCAGCGATTTGGGGGGCTTGAACTGCGATCGGTGCAGCTTCACCAGCCGCTAAGTCAAGCGGGAAGTTGTGAACGTTACGTTCGTGGATAACTTCGATGCCGAGGTTAGCGCGGTTGAGGACATCAGCCCAGGTATGGATGACACGGCCTTGAGCATCGAGCACCGACTCGTTGAAGTTAAACCCGTTGAGGTTGAACGAGAAGGATGCAACAGCCAGAGCTGCGAACCAGATACCGATGACCGGCCATGCACCGAGGAAGAAGTGCAGCGATCGGCTGTTGTTGAACGAAGCGTACTGGAAGATTAGACGACCGAAGTAGCCATGAGCTGCAACGATGTTGTAGGTTTCTTCCTCTTGACCAAACTTGTAGCCCGAGTTTTGGCTTTCGCTTTCCGTGGTTTCACGAATCAAGCTAGAGGTGACCAGCGAACCGTGCATCGCCGAGAACAGCGCACCACCGAAGACACCGACAACACCAAGCATGTGGAAGGGGTGCATCAGAACGTTATGTTCAGCTTGCAAGACGATCATGAAGTTAAACGTACCCGAAATGCCGAGGGGTAGGCCATCGGAGAATGAACCTTGACCGATCGAGTAGACCGCCAACACCGCCGTCGCAGCGGCAACCGGTGCGGAATAAGCAACCGCAATCCAGGGGCGCATTCCGAGACGGTAGCTCAGTTCCCACTCACGACCCATGTAGGAAAAGATACCAATGAGGAAGTGGAACACAATGAGCTGATAGGGGCCACCGTTGTAGAGCCATTCATCAAGGTTAGCGGCTTCCCAGATGGGGTAGAAGTGCAGACCGATCGCATTGGATGACGGCACAACCGCAGCGGTGATGATGTTGTTGCCATACATCAAACCACCGGAGACCGGCTCACGGATACCGTCGATATCCACCGGCGGAGAGGCGATGAATGCCAGGATAAAGCAAATGGTGGCGGCGAGCAGCGTCGGAATCATCAGAACGCCGAACCAGCCGACGTACATGCGATTTTCAGTGCTGGTAACCCATCGGCAGAACCGCTGCCAGAGCGAGGCTCGGATGGGAGATTGAAGGAGTGTGGTCATAATTGCGAAGAATGAATATGCAAAAACACGGTAGGAGATAGGAAAAAGACCCGATTTGAAATTGATGAACGCCATTCAAAACAGCTCTGATGATTGAAGTCGCTGCTGAGGGAATCACCGAATTATCGGATAATGCTCAAACTTGAAGACGGTCTTCAATTTCAAATACGAGTGGAATAGCATCACGAACGATCTTGTTAGAGCGGAGACTAACAAAGAGCAACAATTTATAGTGGAAATTGAAATTCCTAAACCGTTCTGCTCGGGAGATAAATAAAGTTGAAGCAGCGGTTTGTGAGGGTACAAATCTCGTCAGGCACGTCACTGGGATAATTGTGTTGTTGCCTTTCGGTTGCGCTCTGTGAGTCCTATCTTGTCGGGTGTTTCCAGTCCTGACAAGACAGTTTCTGCCTGAAGCCCTTAGTTTCTCAATGGTAAAAAATGTTGTGGTGATTGGGGTCTGGCTGATTGTAAAGAAATTGTAAAGACACTAAAACGTGTCTAGTTGATTCAAAAAAAAACAAGATCTATTGACTCGGCTCTCCTGACTCATAAACGCTGTTTTGACTCCGCTCAACGCTCCCACGGTGTGCTAAAAATCGTTGGATTGGCGATGAAAAAGTGAGCCTGACCCTGGAAAAAGAGGCAATCTCGCGAGATGAAGGCGGGGGCGATCGCTCAAAGAGGGCTAGTTCTGTGGGGAAATTTTGGCCTGAAAACGGCGAGCATTCTCGCGCATACGCCGCCGATCGCGATCAGAAATCTTTCGTAATTGCGCCAGAATTAAATTCATACGTCCCTGAGATTTCAGCCGATCGTAATGACGATCGAGAAAATCCCAATAGAGATAATTAAACGGACAAGCATTGTCACCGAGCCGATCGCTGCGATCGTAGGTACAACCGCGACAATAATCGCTCATCTTATTGATGTAGTTCGCCGACGCCGCGTAGGGTTTACTCGCCAGCTTGCCACCGTCGGCAAACACCCCCATCCCCAAAACATTGGTCTGCATCACCCAGTCATAACCGTCAATAAAGGCCGCGTGAAACCACTGCTCGATCGCCTGGGGATTAATGCCCGCAATCAGGGCGAAATTCCCGAGGATCATCAGGCGCTGGATGTGGTGGGCGTAGCCGCTGGCTTCGAGCTGCGAGAGAGTGCAGCGCAGGCAGTTCAGGTCAGTTTGGCGGGCATCCCAGAAGAAATCCGGCAGCGGTAAATCATGCTCAAAGGCGTTGGATTGGGCATAATCTTCGCCGAAAAAGAGGTAGAGGCCGCGCATATACTCGCGCCAGCCGAGGATTTGGCGGATGACGCCTTCGACGCTGGCGAGGGGTAGCTCGCGATCGCTGCCGATCGATTCGTGGTAGGCGGTCTCGATCGCGGTGACGACCTCCTGGGGCGAGATGAGACCGAGATTGAGGTAGGGCGAGAGTAGCGCGTGCCAAAGGGTCGGCTCGTCGGTGAGCATGGCGTCTTGGTAGGGGCCAAATCGCGGGAGGCGCTGGGTGAGGAAATCGTCGAGAACTCGTAGGGCGTGCGATCGCGTCACGCCCCAGGCGAAGGGTTCGAGCTGACCGTAGAGCGTATCGCCCAGCGCGGCCACCTGCGCCATGACCTCGCGGGTGATGGCGTCCGGCTCGAAGGTGAGCGGCGGCGGCGGGTTGAGTTTGCCCTTGGGCGGTTTGCGGTTGTCCTTGTCGAAATTCCACCGATCGCCGATCGGTTCCGCTTTCCCCGATTCATGGGTCATCAACACATCAAAGCGCTGGCGACTGTGGCGATAAAAGTCCTCCATTAACAGCCGCTTGCGACCCGTTGCCCAGGCGAGAAACTCGGATTCTGACCAGAAAAATAGATCATTGGCGATCCAGTCGATCGCGACATTTTCCGGCAGGGCGATCGCCTCGATCGCGCGGCGAAAGGGAAAATCCGTCGGGTCGAGTAGGCGCAGGGTTGTGATCTGGCGATCGGCGATCCAGTCCAGGAGGGGGGTCGCGAAGTCGTCGGTTGGGTTGGTTGAGTTGGTCTGATCGGCGGTGATGTAGGTGACGTCGGTGTAGCCGCGATCGCGCAGTTCGGCGGCAAAGTGGCGCATTGCTGACCAGACGAGGACGAGCTTTTGGCGGTGATAGGGGCGCGATCGGGCGTAGTCGCGGGATTCGATCAGGATGATCGGTTGATCGCGGGCTTGATTATAGGCTTGATCACAGAATAGGCTGCTCTCAAACGTGAGTTGATTGCCTAAAATCCAAATTCCAGTTGTCATACAATCGCTCTTGAGCGCAGTGGTTCAAGATGGGTTGAGTCTGAAGGCTGCGAAGTCTGAAGCGTTACGTTAGAGCGAGATGCACGATCGCCCCGATTCAACGTCGCCTAGAATAGAACTCGACGCGCGATCGATCAACGCGCCTCTCCGCTAACCTCACCCTCGGAGTTTGCCCCGTGGCTTCTGAAGAAATCATTCGCTTCTTTATCGAAGAAGGCAAAGAGCACCTCGACACCCTCGAAAAAGGTTTGCTTAACTTGCAGGCCACCATGCAAGACAACGAACAGATCAACGAGATGTTTCGTGCTGCCCACTCCGTCAAAGGGGGCGCGGCGATGTTGGGCTTTAGCAGCATCCAAAAAGTGTCGCACCGCCTCGAAGATTACTTCAAAATCCTCAAAGACAACACCGAACTACCGATCGATCAAAAACTCGAAAGCCTGTTTCTCAAAGGACTCGACGCCCTGCGCGATCTGCTCGAACTGCTCCAAGGCCCCTTTGGCCTGCGCGATGAAGACGCTAGCAAAATTATCGAAGGCGTCGAACCACTGTTCGGAGACCTCAAAAGTCACTTGGAGTATTTGCTGGCAGGCGGAGCACCGATCAATGCGCCGACCACCGCGATCGCAACGCCCGCGAAACTGAGCAAAACGTCCGATCTGCCCGCCGATTTTGTCGCCCAGGTCACCGATGCGCTGAAGCAAATGCTCACCGTATTCCGGAAACCCGACAGCTCTGAAACACGCCAGCGGCTCGCGACATTTTGCAACCACCTTGACGAGATTGGCGCTGCTAATGAAAGCTGGCAAGGGCTTGTGGCCGCCGTCGATCGCGCGATCGCCAACACCAATAACCCCTACACCATCCTCGCCCCGTTCGCGATTCGGGAGCTACGCGAAGCCAGTCATACCCTCGCGAGTAATGCCAGCGCCACGGTGTCGCCGAGTCCGAGTTTGGTCAATCTAGCAGACATTGAAACCGATGAGTGGGACACGATCGCGATCGTCAAACAGGATCTGCGATCGGCAGCGGAAATCTTGACGCAAACTTTCGAGAAAGCAAAACTGCTGAAGCTCGCCAAGCTCCTGTACAAGGCGGCGCAGTGAACTCGAAAACCGGAACTCGCGAGGCAATTGTTAGTCTGTTGGTATAGCAGGGGTTTGGTCGTCAATCGCAGCGACGTAACCCTAAGATGTACCGCCACGCTGCCCCCTCACTTCACTGCCCGTCGCTCCTACCACCATGCCTTCCCCCATCTCTGCTTCCGCGATTCCGGCTCCGGAACTCGTCCCCATCCCACAGATTCCCTATCCGCGCATCTCGATCCCGCAGACCGATCCGGATGACGTGAATTATCGCGTTCCTGGCGATCGATTTACCGGGGTGGTGGGTCTGAGTCGTGACGGGACGATCGACTGTAGCGGCGGGCTGATCTACAACGGTCGCCATATCCTCACGGCGGCTCACTGTTTCAATAATCCCGACGGTACGCCCAACCTCAACCCCGATCCGCAGGGACTCTCGATCGTCTTTGATTTACCCGACGGGCGCATCACTCGCAGCGATATCAAAACGATCACGATTCATCCGGGCTGGACGAATGACCCGGCGATGAACAACGACATTGCGCTAATCGAGCTCGAAGCCCAAGCCCCGGACGCTGCTGATCGCTATCAGCTTTATGGCGAGAGCAACGAAGTCGGACAAAACTTCGATCGCGTCGGCTACGGCATCAAAGCGACGGGCTTTGCGGGTGAGGTTGACCCAGCGGACGATCCGAATCGCCTCAAGCGTGCTGGACTCAATCGTTATGACGCCATCAGCGACATTTTTGCCAGTCGTCCAGATATTGCCGTGCCGCTTCCCGTCGTTCCTGGAACGCAGCTCGCCTACGATTTCGATAATGGCAATCCCGCCAATGATGCCTTCGGTCAGCAATTTGGCATCGTAGATCTAGGGCTTGGATTTGCGGAAGTGGCGGCAAGTTCGGGCGATTCGGGGAGTCCGTCTTTAATTAACGGCGCGATCGTCGGGATTTCCTCCTATGGGCTTAATCCGGCGATCGATCAAATTGATTTCACCGGCTTTCAAAGTAATAACTCCAGTTTTGGCGAATTCTTCGTCGATACGCGGGTTTCGGCCTACCTGGGTTTCATTAACGAGACGCTGGCTCTTGCCAATGCGGGCAACACGATCGAAACCGGCACAACCCGCAACGACACCCTGGTGGGGAACCAAGGCAACGACAGCCTGCGAGGCGGGGCGGGCAACGATATCTTGATTGGCGGCAGCGATAGCGATGTACTGTTTGGCGAAGGAGACGACGATATTTTGTACGGCAATCGTCAGGCCGATGCGCTCGACGGTGGGGATGGGTTTGATGCGCTGTTTGGTGGGCAGGATTCCGATACGCTCTCGGGGGGAGCGGGGGACGATCGTCTACATGGCGATCGCGGTCAGGATGTGTTGACCGGGGGGCCGGGGCGCGATCGCTACATTATCGGAGCGGGCGATGAGCTAGACGATCGGAATCTTGCCGATATCATCACGGACTTTAGCGTCGAAGATGAAGAGGAAATCATACTGGGTCTGGGGCTCACCGCTGCCGAACTCGTGCTCGAACCATCGCTAATTTCCGGCTTGGGCGTCACCCTGCGCGTTCGATCCACCGGGGCTGCGCTGGCTTTTGTGCAGGGCGTTACGGTGGAAGACCTGGCCGGTCGAATCGTAACCGCTGGAGCTTGATGCCGGGATCTGAGGCGAACAGGACTGACACAAAATATCGAAATTCCTGGGGGCGTTATGGCAATGCGCCCACGATACCGTTTGCGTTCGGTCAATCCATGCGTAAGTCCTGCTAACGTAAGTTCGGGAGATCTCAAACTGACATTACTTACACATCGCTACATCCATGATCAAACTTTACGGTGGCGCTCGCAGTCGCGCTTCAGTGGTCAAGTGGTATCTCGAAGAACTCGGCGTCGAGTACGAATTTGTCTTGCTCGATATGCAGGCCGGTGAACATCGACAGGCTCCGTATACCAACATTAATCCGATCGGCAAAGTCCCCGCGATCGTCGATGGCGATTTCACGCTCTGGGAGTCCGGCGCGATCCTGGGCTATCTCGCGGCAAAATATGGCGGCATGACGGAGATCGAACCCCGTGCGCTGATCGATCAGTGGATTGATTTTGCCAACTCAACCTTTGGCTCGGCTTTAGCGATGGAATCCGTGCGTGAGACTGCCGTACCTCGGTTACTCGACTCGCTTGAAACGATCCTGAGCGATCGCGAGTTTCTGATGGGATCAGACTTTTCCGCCGCCGACGTAGCACTCGGCGCAATGCTCTACTATGGCCCGTTGATGTTTGGTCTCTCGCTCGACCAGCATCCGATCGTCGATCGCTATACCCAATCACTTCAGGCACGTCCCGCCTTCCAAACCACCTTTGGAAACCGATAGCGATCGGGCTTAATCTCCCGCTCATTCTTACCTCTCTCAACTTAACCGTTTGCGCTCGTACGAGCCACGATCGACCACTATGGATGTCAAAGCTGCCGTTGCCTTCGGCCCCAACGAACCCCTCCGCATCGAAACCGTTCAGCTCGACGGCCCCCAGGCGGGGGAAGTTCTCGTTGAAATCAAAGCTACGGGAGTTTGTCACACCGACGCTTATACGCTGTCGGGCGCTGATCCCGAGGGACTATTTCCGACCATTTTGGGGCATGAAGGTGCGGGTGTGGTGGTGGAGGTGGGCGCAGGGGTGAAAAGCCTGAAACCGGGCGATCATGTAATCCCGCTCTACGTCCCGGAATGTCGCGAGTGCGCCTACTGCCTGAGCTTCAAAACCAACCTTTGCCAAGCGATTCGCACCACCCAGGGGCGCGGCGTCATGCCCAGCGGCACGAGTCGGTTCTCGATCGACGGTCAACCCCTGTACCACTACATGGGAACCTCCACCTTCGCCAACTACACCGTCGTCCCCGAAATCTCCCTCGCCAAAATCCGCAGCGATGCCCCCTTCGAGAAGGTATGCTACATCGGCTGCGGTGTCACGACCGGAATCGGTGCGGTGATTAATACGGCGAAGGTTGAGGTGGGTTCGACGGTGGTGGTGTTTGGCTTGGGGGGAATCGGTCTGAATGTGATTCAGGGCGCGAAAATGGTCGGTGCGGGGCGGATTGTCGGGGTGGATCTCAATCCGGGTAAGCGGGCGCTGGCCGAGCAATTTGGCATGACGGATTTTGTCAATCCGAAGGAGATCGAGGGCGATCTGGTGGCGCATTTGGTGGAGCTGACCGGCGGCGGTGCGGACTACAGTTTTGAGTGCATCGGCAATGTCAAGGTGATGCGGCAGGCGCTGGAGTGCTGCCATAAGGGCTGGGGCGTCTGCACGATCGTCGGGGTGGCCGGTGCGGGCGAGGAGATCAGCACGCGACCGTTTCAGCTCGTGACGGGTCGGGTCTGGAAGGGGACGGCGTTCGGTGGCGCGAAAGGTCGGACGGATGTACCGAAGATTGTGGATTGGTACATGGAGGGCAAAATCGATATTGATAGTCTGATTACTCATGTGATGCCGATCGAGGACATCAACCGCGCCTTTGACCTGATGCACGCAGGCGAGTCGATTCGCAGTGTCGTGACGTTTGATTAACGATTAACTATTCATAATTCTCGCGCTTCTTCAACTCATACGGCCCCATCAGCGCCCCCCACTGACCTTGACCGGTTTGGGGGTCGATGCCGCGATCGAAACTGAGCCATTGCGTCGCCGAAATCTCAAATCCGAGGCTGACGAATCCCTGCTGCTTGCCGTATTTGAATGAGCAGATCTGATCCGGTTCGGCGCGAGAGATGAAGCGATCGCCCGATCGCCCGAGCGGAAATCGGGCGTTATTGAGCGTTTGGATCGCGTCGCGATCGATATTCGCCAAGCGGGACGGCTCCAGCCCCGCGCCGATATAGGGGCGTTGATCGTGAAAGCCAAAGTATTCGACGGCCATGGCACGATCGGCGATCGCCGGACACAGTAAGAACAACCGCTGACGGTAGGGTTTATCGCCCGCCGGTAGCGGCGCTTGCTCGACAAACAGTCCGATCGCCCCCTCAGTTCCAGCCACATCATTCAAAGCTGCGTTCGCCGTCGGGGGCAGCGGCTGACACCACAGCCGCAACGCCACGAACCAAGCCGGATCGCGCTGGGACTGATCCAGATTGTCGAATTGACCCGTCATCCAGCGAGCCAGGGTTTGCAGATCGGAGTGGGTCATAGCTAGAGCTGTGGGAACATCAGGGAGAGGATCGAAAATAATCAAACCCATTGTGGGGTCAACTTCGCTTGTGCAGGTCAATCGGCGTTTAAAATGGCGTTTGAAGCCTGAAACGCGATCTCGAAGTCTGCAATGTTGTTGATGCTGCATCAAGAGCGTCCGTATCAACGGTACGTCATCTACACTCGTGATTGACCCAGGGCAAACGCATACTCGGCAGACCCTCACCCTAAATCCCTCTCCCAGGGCGGGAGAGGGACTTTGATCCTTAAAATCTTGCTCCCCTTCTCCCATTTTGGGAGAAGGGGCTGGGGGATGAGGGCATTCATTGGGAGTATGCGTTTGCCCTGGTGATTGACCCCATTGATTCCCATTGAACCCCACCCCTAACGTATGAGTTCTGAATTTGATACCAGCTTGCCCAGCATTCGTCTGCTGCAACGCTACGTCAAGGAAAAAGCCGCGATCGACGTGCGCCTCAATGATGGTTCGACGCTGTCGGGCAAACTGCTGTGGATTGATCCGATCTTTCTCTGCGTCCTCGATGCATCTGAGAAGCATGTCCTGGTACGCCGCGAATCGATCGCAACAATCGCGCCCCAATAATGCCAAGACTGAACGGCTGGGATTTGAATATCAAGATCTATTTACAAGATCTTCTATTCACAAGATCTATTTAACTATCAAGATCTGAATGCTGAGATTTTTTAGCGTGTCGCGACCTTCCCGCTTGTGATGAGTTTCTCCGTAACTATGCTTTCTAACGTCCTAGATCCTTTTAATCGCATGATGCCAGGTTTTCGATCCGTTCTGGAGCGATGCGCTCTGGCGGTTCCCATGACGGCTCTTGCCGCACTGTCCGCTCAAGCGATCGAAATTAACGTATCGCCGACCTCTCCTCAACTCGGCGATACGATCACCCTCTTGATCACCTCAGATGCGGACACCGCGCCGATCGTCAGCGCGGGCGATCGCGACTACCCCAGCTTTCCCGTGGGGCCGCGTCGGTATCGCGCCATGATCCCGACTACGCCGCTGCAAACACCGGGCACTCGCTCCTTTAGCGTGACCGATGACCTCGGCGATCGCGCCAGCCTCAGCGTCAATGTTGCCGATCGCGACTTCCCGATTCAGCAGATTTGGCTATCGCCGGAAATCAACGCGATCGAAGGGACAGATTACGAGTTCGATCGCGTCGAAGCCTTTCGCGCTGAGGTTACGCCCGATCGGCTGTGGAAGAGCTCGTTTATCGCGCCGAGCAATGGTTGGATTTCGACGCCCTACGGTGTCCGGCGCTACTACAACGGTGAATGGGCGGACAACTACTACCATCGTGGCCTCGACTATGCCGCTGCTGCCGGAGCGCCCGTCTATGCCGCCGCCGACGGTATCGTTGGCCTCGTGGATTATGAAACCAACGGATTCGAGATCCACGGCAATACGATCGGCCTGAATCACGGCCAAGGCGTCACAACCGTTTACCTGCACCTGAGCGAGATCTACGTCCGTGAAGGCGATCGCGTACAAGCGGGCGAGACGATCGGCACCGTGGGTTCCACCGGCATCTCCACCGGGCCGCACCTCCACTGGGGCTTTTTTGTGCACGGTGAAGCGGTCGATCCGAGCGATTGGCAGAGCCAAGGGATAAAATAAGTAGCAAAGGTCTTGAACTCAGGTTAAAACCGGGCTTAATTTGCCGGAATTCGCATTGAAGTGTTGAATCGTAATCAGTCGCGGGCAAGTGTTATCAACTTTCTGTGTCTCTACTGTTCGGCTAACGCCCCTAGTAATACATCGCACTGACGTCACGTCGCGATCGTCGATTACTTGATCGCTATGCTCGTCACGTCTCCACTCACCCCCCTTTATCGAAGCAATCCATGAGCATCGTCAAAATCGTCGAACAGGCACTACAAGACGGCTACCTCACTCCCGTAATGGAAGCAGAGGTGGGCCGAATTTGTAATACAGCGTCTGAGCTATCGATCGAGGAGTATATGGCTCTCGATCGGTTGATGGGTGGATTACTCACCGGAGACGTGGTGGTTTTGCCGCGCAAGCAATTCATCAACGTCATGGAAGAGTTGGTCTTGTCCGAGGCGATCACGAAGGTAGCCGAAATCGAGGCCACAACCGAGAAGACGCTCGATGTGGGTGATATTGCCGCCTATGCGTTGAATCGCTTGCCGCCTCTCTATGCAACTACGGAAGAGGGCGCAAATTTCCAGCGATCGCGAGCGCGTGAGCAGCTCTCGGAGCTGATCGCCAAACAGGTCAGCGATGCGATCGATAAAAACCTCGAAAAACCCGAATTCTACCCAGAACGTCAGGCACTCGCCGCCATCAAGCCCACCGAAGTACTGTCACAAATCAGTCTACTGCTCGAAGATTACGCTCCAAATTTTGAACAAAGCTCGTGATGTTCGCCCGAGCACAACTCTAAACCGTTCGGTTTGAGATATTTGAGATTACGGCTAAGACCTCAATATCGAGGCAAACATTTGTCTCTTAGCTGGACATGGCCGTGGTGTGTTTTTGCGGTGAGAATTGATCGTGTTTTGGATGATTGAACCAGGCAAAAACACGCCCTACCCAATCATCCGGTAGGGGATGTTGCGGCCACGGTTAATTTTGGGAAAGCCGGAAGATGCGGGAAGATTTAGTAGGGTGGGCATCGCCCACCATCAGGGAAACTCGCCCGCAGATTTCCGATGCCTTGCCCGCCCATTGATCGTGGTGGGCAGTGCCCACCCTACGACTACTACGACTACGACTATTTTTCCAACCTTAGAGTACTCCAAGAAAATGTTCGTTCTAGAATAAAGTAGAGAGAGGAAGGAAA
>CAZFJL010000004.1:0-131316 GCA_964518905.1 uncultured Geitlerinema sp.
CTGTACACAAAGCCGTCCTCAAGGGACGGGGTTTTAGACCCAGGAGTTTGATAAATCTACGTTCGAGATCCCACTACGCCGTTGCGGCAGCACGAATCCCAACAAGCTTTTCACTCAAATCCCACATGCGATCGGCTTTAAAGGTGCTGCTCGCCTCATCGGAAATTTCCTGGAGAAAGGCATCGCGCCCGTCTTTTTGGCGGTTACCCCAGCTCCAGTACACGCCTGACGCTTTGTATTCCGGCAAATCCACCACATCCGCAACCCGCGTACCGGCCAGCTCTTCGGTGACGTAACCGCCCGTCAGATTTTTCTGGAACCAGGGAAAAATCGTGCGGAAGGCGCTGTAATGATTGCGGAAGAGACCCGTTTCAGCCACGCAGCCGGGATAGAGGGCATTGAACGTAATGCCGGTCGATTCGTGATAGCGGCGGTGCAGCTCGCGCATGGTTAGCATGTTGCACAGTTTGCTGTCTTTGTAGGCTTTCCCGGCCTTGAACGGTTTGCCGTCGATCATGGCGATCGGCGGTTTAAACCCGGCCTCGAAGCCCTGAAGCGTCCCCAGATCCGGCGGTGCAGGGATGGGGATTTTGCCGCCGAGTTCTTTCGGGTTAGCCGTGACCGTACCCAAAATCACCAGACGCTTATCGTCCGCGCTCGACTGCTTGAGATCATCAAGCATCAGATTGCACAGCAGGAAGTGACCGAGATGATTGGTGGCAACGCAAATTTCGTAGCCGTCTTTATTACGAACCGGTTCCTTTTCGAGCGGCAGATACACCGCAGCATTACAGACCAGGGACTCCAGGCTACGACCGGTTGCGCGGAAGTCATCGACGAATTTACGAACGCTGTCGAAATCCGCGAGATCGAGGTGCATCGTCGTCGTGTTTTCTTCACGAATGCCGACCTCTTTGGCCACGGTACGCATTTTTTCGAGGTTGCGGCAGGCCATGATGACATGCCAGTTGCCGCGATCGGCCAGGGACTTGGCTGCGTAGAGACCGACTCCTGAGGTTGTGCCGGTGATGATAACGGTTTTCTGAGTCATGAAGCTTGAGCGCAACGGCGATCGTGCGCCAGAGTAAATTAGGGTTGTTATGGATCTTTATAGAATTACATCTTGGCTTGAACTTCGTACCGTTTGACTGCGCTATGTTGCGACTTCGTTACGCTTCTAGATGCAGTGACACGATCGCCTCGCCAAGATGCCCCGCTAGTCTGAAGGTCGATCGCTACTCCACAGGCGGATCGCTAATTTGAAAAGCGTAGGATGATTTGAACTGAACCAAAAAGTCTACGCTCGCCAGGGAAGGTCTGGGTTCTGCGTTCAAGTAGGGCAGCGGAGTTTTGTTCAGTTGCTCACGTTCCAGACTTTCCGCTGGCTCATAACCTGAAACGCGGCCATCCGCTCGGACTGTGACGCGATAAACCAGCTTACGATCGAATTTAGGGGCAGGCTCTTGAACGTTCGGATAGGCTGACCGTAACTGCGCTGCCAGCAAACCTTTCAAGACTTCACGTCGAGCCAAGCTGATTTTAATGGGACGTTCGTTAATCCCCAGAGCGATCGTGTCAACATCATAAACACGACCCCAGGGCGTCACGGTACGACTGCCATCCGGCAAAATTTCGAGCTGAAAATCTGCCACCCCAAACGATGCTTCCGCCGCACGCTGCTCAATGATGGGCGCATGTTGTTGCCACAGGCTGTAAATCATGGTGTTGCGCGTGACACCCAGCGCCCAGGGATCGTAGGTGTAGTAGTCGATGATATGTCCCTGATCATCAACCGCCAGTCGGATGATTAACGACTCATAATCGCCAAAATCTAGATCTTTAACATCAACTTTGATGGTTGATTCAAGTTGTTCGGCCAGCCGATCGAGCTGATTAATATCTGCGATCGTGGCCTGAGGAAAACCCTGGGTTTGCGATGTCCAATAGGGTGCGATCGTTTTTGAAGACAAAATGGTTTGCAACAAAAGAACATCCGTTGCCACTTCAAGATCACCTTCTTCCACAAAAATTTCGTGGCAGGAATACCACACATCGGCATGGGTAATGCGGGGATCAAGACCTTGTAAATACACAAAAGCTTCATCTGTTGTCGGCACATCTAAAACCACATTGACCAACCGACTGGTCGCTTGATAGCACTGCGCTCGTAAATCCTTCCAGCGGAAAACATAGCCCTCGGGGTACGTTTGCTGAAGTTCCCAATTAAACGCTTGCTCGAATTGAACTTGGGCGCGGGCTAAAAATGCTTTGTCGGTATCCTGTACACGATCGAAATTAAGCCGAGCCAGTTCGACAAATCCTAGATTGAGATAGATTTGACGTAGCAGATCCGGGTCTTGACCCGCACGGGGATGCAGGCGGGCTCTTTCAAGTGTGGCGAGGGTTTGGTTGAGCTGCTCTTGGGGTACGCCGCCTTTCCAGCCCGATGTGTTCAGTTCGCGCAGTAGCGAGGCGCGTGCAGAGGCGGTGAGAAAGTATGGATCGCCCGCAGCTCCGTACGAGTAAGCGTCGATCGCCGCCTCATAGTCTCCCAGAGTTTCGTAAATCTGGCCTTCATCCAGCAAAGACTGAGGATTCGAGTTGAACTGGAGAGCCCGCTGATAGCTACTCAACGCTTTATTCCACTGTTGATCCGCCGCATAGTCTTCTCCTTGTCTGTGGTAGTAATCACCCAGGCGATAGAGATTGGTATGCACGCCGTAGCTGACCACTAACAAGCCCACCGATAGCCCGAAGGTCGCTTCAGCCGTGCGATGACCGGGAACTTTTAAACTTTTGAGGATCATCTCAAGTGTGTCATGCCCTTTCTGGGTCGCGGCTCCACTCGCGACCAGCGCGAAGCCCGCACCTTGGGCGATCGTGCTGAGAGTCCCTAAAAAATCAAACCCTTGGCTGGAGAAGGCTCTCGCCGTCTGAGCCATAAATGTGCCAGACACCAATAGGCAAGTAATCGTAGCCGCTCCCCACACCCAGCCAAAGCGATTACTACGCATCAGCGTCGAATTTTTCGGGCTGAGATACCACCACCACGCTGACAGCGGGGCGCGATAGCTCAGGCGACATTTTTCTAAAAGGTCGTAATCATTGAGGGCATCCGCGCATTGCTTCAGCCTGTTGTCCAAGGAAAACAGACGGACAAATAAAGCCGGGTCAAGCTGGGTATCGCCACGCACGATCGAGTTAATGCGATCGCGAGTCGTCAACGTACAAAATACCGTCTCAACGTTGGGGACATTCGCTGAGGCTAAGGTATTGAGATGTGTTTCATAAACATCAAGAAGCTCGACGAGATCGTGTGTTTCAGGCTGTTTTTCTAGCATCAGAAGAGAGCGTTATTTGGGATTAATTACAGTTGATTTAGGGTGTTGTTATTCGTTAGTTTAAGGCTTAAGTTTAGATCAAAAGTTGGATTGTTTTGCTATTATGCCAGACTTGGCATTGAACGTATTAAAAGTTAGATCCCTATGCTTCAAGCAATTCTCTTTGATCTGGATGGTACGCTGACCCATAGCGATCGCGCCCATTTTTCGGTCTGGCAAACTCTATTGTCGGAGCATCAACTATTCATTGATCTCGATTTTTATAAGCATCATATTAGTGGCAATACGAACGCCAAAATTATTCGTCATATCTTACCCGACTTGTCTCCTCGTGAAGGTTTACAATTCGCCCAAAATAAAGAGCGGCTCTTTCGTGACATGGCAACCCTGGAACGATTGACCGGACTCGATCGCCTGCTCACGCTGTGCCGATCGAATAACATCCGTCGCGGCGTCGTCACCAACGCGCCCCGTGCCAACGCCGAGCATATGCTGAATGTGCTGGGCTTGATGACGGATCAGCACCGCGAGTTTGAAACGGTCGTTCTCGCCGAAGATTTACCGCGCGGCAAGCCCGATCCCGATCCATATCTCGAAGGATTGCGCCGCTTGGATGTCGCGCCCGAGGTGACGATCGCCTTTGAAGATACGCCAACGGGTGTGCGATCGGCAGTTGGGGCGAAACTGGTGACGCTTGGGGTGCGTACGACCTACAGCGATCAAGAGCTAACGGCTGCGGGAGCAACGCTAACGATCGAAGATTTTGCTGATCCGGCGCTATGGTCTTGGCTTCACTCGAATTTTGGCCTGTCGCAAGATGCTTTAGATCGCGTTCAACAAAATGATTCTCGTCATCCGGAAGGAGACGCCTGAATCACTCCAAGATTGAAAGAATTGACCCGACACTCGCTAAACTTGGAACGCTTGGACGTGTCGGAATATTTGGGAGTTTGGGAATAACGTATGACAATACTAAATTCCGATCGCGACCCCACTTTCATCTGATCGTCACCTATTGTTTTCGCCCGTTAGATACGTCTTACAGCTATGTCAGACCTGGTTTATTGCTACCCGCGCACCCTCTCCGGCACGCTTGTTAAGCGTTACAAACGTTTTTTTGCCGATATCGAACTGGTAAACGGCAGTGTCGTTACGGCTCACTGCCCCAATACCGGCCCAATGACGGGCATTTGCGATCCGAGCAGTCCCGTCCTCATTACGCATAGTGATAATCCCAAGCGCAAGCTGAAATACACCTGGGAGGCGGTGCAGATGCGTGATGCAGCCCGGACGTGGGTGGGAGCGAATACGAATTTGCCGAACAAGGTGATAAAGGGGATGCTCGAACGCCATGAGATCGCGGCGATCGAGGGCTACGATACGGTGACGCCGGAGGTGAAATATGGCGTAGACGGCAAAAGTCGGATTGATTTTTTGCTGACGGGGGGCGATCGCCAGATTTATATCGAAGTTAAAAATACGACCTGGGCGCAGGATGACCTAGCGCTGTTTCCCGATACCGTCACGACGCGAGGTCAAAAACATTTGCGAGAACTCACGGCGATCGCCCGAGAACAAGGCGATCGATGTCGATGCGTTATGTTGTACTTCATTAACCGAGGCGACTGTACGCGGTTTGCGCCCGGTGATGAGCGCGACCCAGAATACGGCCAGTTACTGCGCGACGCGGTCGCTGCGGGGGTTGAAATTGTCCCGTGTCGCTTCCAGGTTTCACCCGAGGGGTTACACTATCTCGGACTGGCGGATGTGGTTCTGTAATCGAATGATCTCGCGGGTGGTGCGCCGATTACAAGGCGCGTCTGAAGTCATACCGTATAATACGCAACAAAAAATCCAAGCGCTATCCCGTTAGCTTGGTTTGGATTCATTGCCGTTCGTTAAATTTGAATCCTGATCCCTGGAATCTTTAAGGAGTTTCGATCGTGAAAAAAGTAGAAGCTATCATTCGTCCCTTCAAACTTGACGAAGTTAAAATCGCTTTGGTTAATGCTGGCATCGTCGGGATGACGGTATCAGAAGTTCGTGGTTTCGGTCGTCAAAAAGGCCAAACCGAGCGTTATCGTGGCTCAGAATACACCGTTGAATTTCTCCAAAAACTGAAGATCGAAATCGTGATTGATGACGATCAAGTCGATATGGTCGTCGGCAAGCTGACAGACGCTGCGCGTACGGGTGAAATCGGCGACGGTAAGATTTTTGTCTCGCCGGTTGATGACATCATTCGGATTCGTACGAGCGAAAAAGGAACCGAGGCGATCTAGTCCCCGATTCCAAGCCCATAAGTATAACGATCGCTCGATTTTGGACTCATCACGAGACAAAATCGGGCGATTTTTTTCGCCTTAATGATAAGTTTTGCGTTGATCCTGACTCCAAGAAATCTGCCGGATCTGTACACCTTTCCGATAGAATTTGACCGCTGACGGACACGTTGCTCGATCGCCATGACTGTCCGTAACAGCCTGTCATTTCACCTTTTGAATCATTTCGCCATGACCCAGCAGTACCGCATTACCCTTCTTCCCGGTGACGGCATCGGCCCCGAAATTATCCCGGTCGCGGTTGCTGCGATCAAGACAGTCGGTAAACAGTTTGACTTTGCGTGCAGCTTTGAGACGGCGCTGATCGGCGGCGCGGCGATCGATGCCACTGGTAGCCCGTTACCGGAGGAAACCCTCACCACCTGCAAGCAAAGCGATGCGGTGATGCTCGCGGCGATCGGCGGCTACAAGTGGGATAACCTGCCACGGGAACAGCGCCCAGAAACCGGCTTGCTGGGGCTACGGGCGGGGCTGGAACTGTTCGCCAACCTGCGACCGGCGACGATCCTGCCGCAGTTAATCGATGCGTCCAGCCTGAAACGCGAGGTGGTCGAAGGGGTCGATATTATGGTGGTGCGCGAACTGACGGGCGGCGTCTATTTCGGTCAGCCGAAGGGCATCTTTGAAACGGAAACCGGCGAACAGCGCGGCGTGAATACGATGGCGTACACCACGAGCGAGATCGATCGCATCGCCCGCGTCGCCTACGAAACGGCGCAAAAACGCGGCGGCAAGCTCTGTTCCGTGGATAAAGCCAACGTGTTGGATGTGTCGCAGCTTTGGCGCGATCGCGTCACGGCCTTAAACGCCGACTATAGCGATGTCGAACTGTCGCACCTCTACGTCGATAACGCCGCCATGCAGCTCATCCGTGCGCCGAAGCAGTTCGACACGATCGTCACCGGCAACCTGTTTGGCGATATTCTCTCCGACGCAGCGGCCATGCTCACCGGCTCGATCGGGATGCTCCCCTCCGCCAGCCTCGGCGCGGACGGCCCCGGCGTTTACGAACCCGTCCACGGCTCCGCCCCGGACATCGCCGGTCAAGACAAAGCCAACCCCCTCGCGCAAGTTCTCAGCGCCGCGATGATGTTGCGCTACGCCCTCAATCAACCCAAAGCGGCCAGCAAGATCGAAGCGGCGGTGATGACCGTGCTCGATCGCGGCTTCCGCACGGGGGATATTATGTCCGAAGGGCAAACCTTAGTGGGCTGCAAGGCCATGTCAGACGCCCTACTCGAAGCGCTCGAAGCCTAGAGGTTTACAGTTACCGTCAGTGTTGGCGAGCCCATACCGGGCCCATTCGATGAGCTAATTCGATGAGTAATCGTCATTTCAACTGGTGGGTAAATCAATGGCACAGCATCAGCGCTGCCCTCGTGTTCTACACTTGCCTGCCCGTTCCCGCCAGTTGGACGCTCAACTTTAGCGGGATGGCTCGATTTGCGCCGATTATCGGCATTGCGATCGGGATTTTGCTCGGGTTGCTCGATGCGATCCTGACCGCGCTAAATGCGGCTCCGTTAACCGGCAGTGCCGTCGTGGTGATCGCCGCGATCGCCCTCACCGGCGGGCTGCATCTCGACGGTGCGATCGATCTCGCTGATGGTCTCGCCGTTCTCGATCCCCAGCGTCGGCTGGAGGTGATGCGCGATAGTGTCACCGGAGCCTTTGGCGCGATGGCTGCCGTAGCGATCGTGGTGTTAAAAGTTGCGGCATTAGCCGATCTGTCGGGCGATCGTGCCTTTGTGCTGATGACCGCCGCCGGTTGGGGGCGCTGGGGTCAGGTCGTGGCGATCGTCCGTTATCCCTACCTCCGCACCCAGGGTAAAGGATCGCTCCACCAGTCACAACAATCCTGGCGCGACCTATTGCCCGGTGCGATCGCGCTGCTACTTCTCGCCCTCGTTCATTTCAACGCCCACCCCGATCGCTGGCTCCTCAGCCTCGGATCGGTCATTCTGGGCGTCACGCTATCGACGGGGATCGGAGCCTGGATCGCCCGACAGCTTGGCGGACATACCGGCGATACCTACGGTGCGATCGTTGAATGGACAGAAGCATTTATGTTGGTCGGCCTGTCGATCGTGTCAGGCTAAGATGCGCTTTTCTTGAGCGGAACGAACTGACCGACGGTTTGAAGCAACTTGCTCGGTTCGATCGGCTTCGAGAGAAACGCCGAAGCTTTGACCACCTTGGCGCGAACGCGATCCACAATGCCATCCTGACTTGTGAGCATCACGATCGGCAAATCCTTCAAACTCGACACACGCCGAATTTGCGAACACAATTCATAGCCATTAATGACGGGCATCATTAAATCCAGCAAAACTAACTTTGGTTTAGCCTGCAATAGCGTCGGAATCGCCTGGAGCGGATCATTCACATCGATATAGCGATAGCCTGCCGACTCCAGGATTGTTCGAGCAATACCGCAGTTTTGTGGACTGTCATCAATATGAACAATAGTTGGTTTTTGCGAGTTGGCCAGCGTCTCATAGCCTTCCACAAAATCGAACGTAACCGTCGCCGGAGTGCGATCAGGCTGGTGCTTGATCTCTGAATGCGAAATCGCGGCAGGTGGTGAGCTGGCTGTGCTAGGGGGGTGAGGAGCAGCGGAGGGAGGCGGGCTGCTAGATCCTGGCGCAGTGGATGTTGGGGGACTGGATACGAGATCCTCCGGCGTAGACACTAAGAACTCGGATGCTGGGAGGCTTGCTGCCGGTCGCTGAACAACAGCGGGTAATTCGCAGTCTGCAATTTCCGTCAGCGCGATCGCCCCCTGACGTACACCTCCCAATAGCGATCGACTGAGACGCAACAGATCGCTATTGAGCGCTATGGCCAAGTCTCGTAGGCTGCGATCGCCCTGCGCCATATTAATCAGACGATGTGCCGCTTGAGGCGAGACAATTTTACGTAACCGTTCGTCCGAAACAATGCTCGGAGCAAGATTTGGAGAATAGTCACCCAGTTCAATCTGTTGCCATGCTTCCCATTGTTGTAGCGCATGACCAAAAACATCTTTGACCTTTAAAAGTGCTAGAGATTGACTCGGAGCTTCCTCCGAAAAAGAGGTGTAGGTCAACTCTGTACGATAAGCGGTCTGTAAAATATCGAACATTGCTTCCATGGCTACATCCATGATCGCCGCTTGGAGCTGCTCGCGACTCGTTAAACGTTTTTGCAGTGCCACACAAAGTGCTTCGTAAGACCAAGCTGTTGTTGGAGTTACACTGCGATATAAAGCCGCGATCGTATTGGCCTCAAAGTTCGGCAAATAACGCTCACACAAACGCATCCAGCGCCGCACAGGATGCACCCCACCTTCAATCCAAACAATCCGCCCTAAGCGAAAAAAGATATTCCAAGTTAATGTGCCCGTACTGACTGCAAGCCTTCCACTGAAATGATTGCGTGAAGCAGTAACGAGCGCATTTACAAAGGGTTGGGAAAATTGGGGAATAAGAATATTCATGGTGTGATTGACGAGTGCTGCAATTGCCTTAACGTGAGCCTCTAACGACAGGGACTAATCATAAATACTTACAAATCTTCAATCACAGATAATTCGAGTCTTATCGAAACATACCTGAATTCAGTAGCCCGAGTCAAAAGCTGAACGAATCGCAGGAGCAAGACCTTATGAGGTTTTGGAAACCTCAAAGGTCTGAAGTCACTGTTGATCACCTTGGCGACTTAGAGGCTGCGAAATATATAGAATCGACTCATACTAACAATAGGAAAATTCAAGATTTTGATAAATTAATTACAATTTTTGTTTGCGTGAAGTTTCCAGGATTGAGATACGGCATGTTTTAGTTCAAATCAACCATTCCTAAGCCCTGTTTAAGAACAGGTTGAAATTGTAAGCAGGTTGATTTAGGGTCAGTATATCTACAGAAGATTTGGCGCATGAACACAAAATAGCGATAAACATTTATCTATCAATATTTATCCTTCTTAATGTTCTTACTAATTCCCGAGTGATTAATGAATCAAGCTTGATGGAGTTTTGACTCTTGAATAGTTAAGTTCTTGGGGATTTTGTTACTATATAAGGACATAGTTATGAGTAGCTATCGCCTCCTAGGAGAGCACTCGTTCGTCGAAGAATCTGTTTCGGGGAGAATTAATAATGCTGTTTGCTCTGATTGTTTTTCTAGTCTTTCTGTTGCTCGTGGCCTTTACGCCACTACTGGGCTACACCAATAAGAAATGGGTATTGCCTCTCATGTGGGGGCTGTTTGCTTTTTTCTCGATCGCGGGCTGGGTTGCCTTCCTTGGTATCGGCTGGCTCGATATTTAGCCATCGTCTGTGGCCGGTTCGCCGCTCACTCCGTGCTACGGTTTGGGAGCTAGGTTAAGACATATAACAATTAATGGGTGAAACGCTATTACGGGCGTACATGCCGCTCCTCTTTTGGGTCACGGTGGGTGCGATTCTGCTACGGATTACGCCCGATCAGCTCCCACGTTTTCTGGGGCGATCGCTGTTTTGGGTCGGGGTTCCCCTCGAAGTGTTTGTGCTCGCTCGACATGGAGAGTTTTCGAGCGCGTTGGCGATCGCACCAATATCACTCATTGTGGTCGTCTCAATCAACATCGGTCTCGGTTGGCTCGCCTGGAATGCGATACAACGCCCCAGCGAGTCTGGAATGCTGCCGCGTCCTGATTCAAACGCTCTGCCGGAAGGCTCTCTCAGCGAATCCGTCAGCCAGTTTGCCAATACTCCCGAATTCAAACTGGATGCTGAACCTGACGCCAATGCACTTAAATTGTTGCATTCTGACTCGCGCCGCCGTCAGGGTAGTTTCATCCTAGCCGGATTGTTGGGCAATACTGGCTTTGTCGGGTTTGCATTGCTGCCGCTCCTGGTTCCAGAGGAGCATCTCAGTGCTGCGATCTGCTATCAGGTATCGAATAATGTCTTGGTGACGTCGGGGATCGGGGTGTTGATCGCGAGTCATTTTGGACGGTCAAGTAGTTCGGGGCTGGGTTGGCAGCAAGTGCGCGATATCTTGGGGGTTCCGTCCCTCTGGGCGTTTGCGCTGGGCGTCTCGACCCAGGCGATCGCCTTGCCCGGTTCGATTGAGGCGGGTTTGGATGCCACGATTTGGGTCGTGATTGCGGCGGCTTTGATTTTGATGGGAATGCGTCTGAGCCAGATCCAGGGCTGGAATAGCCTGAAAGAGTCGATCGCGCCGAGCCTGCTAAAAATCCTGGTCATGCCTGCGATCGCGGGGTTGGGTTTAACCGCGATCGGCGTCACGGGATACCTGCGCCTCGTCTTGGTGCTGATGGCGGGGATGCCGACCGCGTTCGCGGGTTTGATTTTGGTCGAAGAGTACGAGATTGACGCGCCGCTGATGGCGAGCAGTATTTTGGTCTCGACCGTTGGGCTGCTCGCAACCCTCCCCCTGTGGTTAGGTTTGTTTGGCTAATTGCGAATCAATCTACTCTCAAGCCAGTTTGAAGCACGCAAGATTTACGCAAGACGGGTTTAAGTCGTCGAAGTCCACAAGTCGAAGTCCACAAAGAGATGGATCGCAGGGAGCGAGACCTTTGAGATTTTCAAAACCTCAAAGGTCTGGAAGCACGGTTTGTTGTCTCGGTTCACAAATAGGGCTGGAGAATGGCCTGAAGCGAATCGATGATCTTGGGATCAACGGTTTCAAGGCGGGTGAAGAGGGCGGTTTTGAGCGCGGTGTGGGCGATCGACTCAAACGGATTGGCCTCAAGCCGTTGCACAATTTCACGAATAACCCGTTGGGCATTCTCCGCGTTGTGATGCAGATTCTCGATCACCATCTCGACACTGACCGCTTCGACTTCATCGTGCCAACAATCGTAATCCGTCACCAGCGCCATCGTGGCATAGGCGATCTCGGCTTCGCGGGCGAGTTTTGCCTCAGTTAGATTGGTCATCCCGATCGTTGATGCGCCCCAACTGCGATACAGATTGGACTCGGCTCGGGTGGAAAACGCGGGGCCTTCCATGCAAACGTACGTCCCGCGATCGTGAATGGTGATATCCGGTAGATCGAGCGATTTCGCCGCGTCGCTCACGACACTCGCCAACTGCGGACAGACCGGATCGCCAAACGTGATATGCGCGACGACGCCTTTGCCAAAGAAGGTCGAAGCGCGGTTTTTCGTACGATCGATAAACTGATCCGGCACAACGATATCGAGCGGCTTAACCTCTTCTTTCAGCGAACCCACCGCCGAAGCTGAGATCAGATACTTCACACCCAGCAGCTTCATCGCGTAGATATTGGCACGATAGGGCAGCTCCGACGGCAGCATGTGATGGCCGCGACCGTGCCGCGCCAAAAAAGCCACCCGAGTCCCGTCGATCGTCCCCAGAACGATCGCATCGGACGGATCACCGAACGGAGTCGTCAGGTGTAGCTCCTCAATGTCTTCGAGGGCTTCCATGTGATACAGACCACTGCCGCCGAGAATTCCGATCGTTGCGTTCGCTTGAGTCATGGTCTTGAGTCGAAGTTAGAGGAAAACGATGCGCTGATTCAGGCAAAAAGGGTCGAGTCGCGGGCCACGTTTGCAGCGCCCTGACCGCAGACCAGAGGCAAGTTCGGTTGGCCGATCACCCGATCGCTCAACTCCCGGTTGCCAACCGTTGGTCAGTGCTACAGTAAAGTCATAGCAAACTTAGATATCGGCCTTCGCCCCAACGATGGAAACCACTGTTAACTGCGCCACCCAATGCATTGATGGATGCATCCTCGGTGAGCGTTGTCCCAACCGTGACTATGCCGCCGCCGCCAGTCAGTTTATCAACGACGTATCCCTCGAAACAATGCATGAAATTGCAGAGGAAGCGATCCGTAAGAAAAGCATGGCAGCGACAGCGGAAGAACCGAAATGGGTTATTCCAGACTTCCTTGATAACTAGGGTTGCCTTAGACGTTTCCGAGCGTCTATCACGTCACGAACCCGACTCACTATTCTTTACCTTTTTAAGTTCCCCACTTTATGGAATCCGGTAGGCATCCCAGCCCTGAAGACCCTCTCGGTGGAGGGTCACAATTCCTCGGTGTAATCTTAGCCGCTTGCACCCTTGGCATTCCCCTCATTGCCGTTCTGTCCTTTTCGACGCCGCCCCGAACAATTGATCTCAGGGTCAGCTCGCCGTTGGCCGACAGCGTCATGACCCAAGAGGAGGCATCTGCGACTCGTTTCCAGACGCCTGCTAGGGTCACGAAGCCGTAGGGGCTGTCATCAATTAAATTTGTAGCCTTGATTCAGCAAGGGTTTCAGCCCCTTTTGTTTTTTGTTGGGTCGGGCGTTCAACAGCTTACCCCGTAAGGGGTCTGGTGCTAATTGATGACACGCCCTAAGCCGTTGGATGATTAGCGCTGTGTTTTCCTGATCGGCGGATTGTCCGCTTTAGCGACGATCGCGATCGTCGCTAGAGCGGGCGCGGTAGAACGTTTCGAGGCTATCTTGATCGCCGACGAAGCGCCAATGCCAGGGTTCGTAGGCAATACCCTGCTCATTATTGAGCGGGAACGAGAGCTCAAAGCTAAAGTAAGCTGCGTTTGCTTCTAGCCATGCAAAGGCTTCGGTACGCCCGAAGTCTACGGATAAATCCGTTCCGGGCTCATTCGCGTCGCCGAGGTCGATCGCATACCCCGTATGGTGTTCGCTGTAGCCCGGAGGCGCACTCACCTCGGCGCGTTCCGTCGCAACCTGGCCGCGCTGGGCTTTGACCTCAAAAAATAGAGCCTGCTGATCGGTTACCGTCCGAAATGCAGACAAAACCGTCAGATCAATACCATCGGCTTTCGCCGCCGCCTGCATCGCCAGAAAACGATTCGCGGCGGCCTCTCGGAGTTCCCAAAAACCATCGCTGGTGACGGGAACCAATTCATCGAGAGGCGCTTCGTCGTAGGGGAGATGCCCTAAAAGATCGGCCTCTTCCGCCGTTTCGGCTGACGACTCGATCGCGCCGGTATCCTCTGCGGTATCGCGGCGGGGCGCTTGGCGCGATGCGGTCGAATCGGCAGAATCATCGGTGGCATCCAGCGCCGGTGTTTCTGCCTGTCGAGTCCTGGCGTCTCGGCTGGCGGAGGTTGGCGTCAACCACATCCAGGCGATCGTTGCAGCCAACCCCAAGGCGCTGAGGCCAAAAATAATCGCGAGTCCGGCAAGGAGACGGCTCAAGGGAGACGGATCTGAGGAGAGAGGCTCGATCGGTGTATCGCGTAGAGCTTCGGGAATTTCGTCGATCGTCGTCCGCAATTGTGTCGAGTTCGTCTGATGCGAACCGCTCGTATGTTTCACGGTCTCCTCCGTCGTCTTTAATTGAGATTGAGATATTGATTGTGGCTCGATCGCGGATGGATCGAGCCTCGAAAATATCGAGCGTTAGGCATATTTTAGGGGTTTACTGTCATGCTGCTGCATTCCTGGTTTCACGCGCTTCATTTCCTATCAGGTGCGCTACTGATTATCCATCCGCTAAATGCGTTGCCCCTAGCTGGCCAATCCCGACGTATCCGCCCGCCTCAGATCTCGGCTACCACGCTTCGTCCCGTCCCAGCCTCGCCCCAGACAGCAGAGACCGAGAACCGGAGCGAGCCCAGCCCTGACGATCTCTCGCACCAAGCCTGCATGTCAGCTTTAGCCACACTGACAGCGAATAGAACCAACACAATGCCAACCCAGGGATCGCGCGAGTTGGAACGTTCTCCAGAGATACCAAGCGAAAATCTGGGCTCTGCCACGGCGCGACTCAATCCCAACACCGATCCGGTGCTGACGGCTCCGGGAATTGCGCTATATCGCCAGACCTACAGTGACGATCGGGATAACCAGGATGTTGACGATATCCACGGGGCGCAGCCCGAGACCGGCGATCGCAGCACTCTCCACGATCGCAGCACGGTTGACGAAGCGACAACGCTAATCTATCGCCTCGATCTCAGCCAAGGCGCACAGATCGATCTGGCGGGCGCGATCGCCCCCGACCCGGCCTACACCGAGGCTCACCCGAATGCCGCCTACGACACCCAGCACGATCCCCACGTACCACCTCGATCGCTGGACGATCACTGGCAAGCGATCCGCGCCGCCCACCCCGATCGCGCGTTTGCCACAATTAACGGGCAGTTTTTCGGATCGACGCCGGTACGGCTGGCGTTTCCTGTAAAAGCACGGGGCGACATTATTAGCGGTGGCTATGCTGGGTCGAGTGAGTATGATGGCGAAAAAATGATGTTGGCGATCGAGGGTCAAACGGCAACGATCGCGCCCTTTCCCGAACAGGGTCAACCCGATAACCCCCTATTTTCAAACATCCCCGATCTTATCGTCGGGCTGCATCCCTGCGCCGATAAAGGACGCGATCGCGCCGTGGGTCGCACCTTTGCCGGGATTGCCGATCGCGATGGGGATGGAATCGCCGAAGCCATCCTGATCTTGGCGGCCAGCCACGCGACCCAAGCTGATGCCATTTCTACGCTGCAACGCTTTGGCGCGATCGCTGCCGTGATGCTCGATGGCGGTGGCTCCACCCAAACGATCGCCTTGGGCCAGACTTATATCACGTCTAGCGATCACAACCCGCGTGCGATTCCCCACGCGATCGGTCTTTTAAGTGGTGTTGGCATGATTGGCAATGTTCAACCTTAAGTGATCTTCTTAAAATAAGTCTTGAATTGCGGGTCTTGAAACGATCAAAAAGCAAGAATTGTCCTCTGAACATTTACGCAGTAATCATGTTTAAGACCTAAAAAAATCGGTTATTTTTCCCGTTGGCTCAGGCTTATAAAAGCGACTACGATCAAACAGCATGTACTGCAAGTTGGGACTGTAGCTCAGAAGGATAGAGCAAGCGCCTCCTAAGCGCGAGGTCGGTGGTTCGACTCCACCCCGTCCCGTTACTCTGACTGCAATTCGCGCTAACCTCCTTGAAAAACAGGTATAACGCTTCTGATTGCACCAAGATCTTACCTGCCCAATCACGACCAGTTTTCGCTATGTCGGTGAGTATTCGTAGACCCGTTGGCATTATTTGATGCGTGTAAGTAACTTTTCAGACAGGGAGCATCTCATTAATGCAATGAGCAGAAATACTCAGACTTAGGCGAGCAGGCGATTAAGATAAGCACAGCGTAGCCTCAGCATGGGATTGACGGACTCTAAAGATCACTCCCGAAATGCACTTCGATGTCTGTTTCGGCGTTAGCGAAGGATTCGTTCGCACTCAGCAGCAGCGAGCAGCGCTCCATCTGAGGACTGAGCCGACTGCGCGGCTTGACCTCCAATAACTTGGCCTGTTTACTCGTTATTGTCACCGCTCCCACACAGCTCTGCACCTGACGCTTACGTCCGCTCGTCGTTCCCGCGCTGTTGGCAAAATTTTTGAGCCAGTTCTGGCCCCAATGTCGTCAGCCAGTGGTCGCGCAGCGCTAGCTCGATGCCTTCAAAGTCTTGTACTTGTTCCTCGGGCGTATTTTTGTAGAGAATGTCGGCGATTGTCTCTGCGGCTTGACGAAGTGTTTGCTCTTCTTCATGGGTCATTTCGCTTACCTCTTTCTACCCCTCTATTCTCCATTCCCTGTCCATCCGCATTTGTACTCATTGCATTAATGAGATGCTCCCTTCAGGCATCTTCATCAGTCGCAACATCGATCGTTTTTTTTCTATGTTGAAGACGAGGTGTGCCTATGGTGAAGTTTCAATGGGGCGACGGGTTTGTTCCTGGATATATTGATCCTGTAGCCCGTGAGTCGATCGATTGTCGATTCCCGCCGATTTGAGTATCCCGGAGACGATCACCTCTCCTTCGGTTTCATCGGGGGGGCGATCGGTGCGAACCCAGATGGTGCTGGTGTCATCTTCCAAAAGATATGCAGCCCCATTTACGAGCGGTACACGACGGACAATCACACCAGAAACCGTCACGTTTTTTTCTGTCGCTTCAGTGTGCGGATCTGACTCCGTGGTGGTTTGGGTCTGAGTTGCTTCAGTTGTGGGAGGAACGAGATCGGCGATCGCGACCGGTTGTGATGCCAAGCGATCACAAGCGACGAGGCCAAAACTCAGCAGCATCAGGCTCATCATTCTCCAGATCAGAGGAGTACGATTCATCGGTGAAGATCGAAGCCAGCGAGGCGAAAATGCTAGGGTGTGTGAGGTGTTCAGCGGCATGGGGCGATCGTCTCATAGTGCAGGACGGCAACGTGACGCGCCGCTGACGTTCTCCTCGTAACCGCCGATCACTGACAGTTTTTTTGTGAAGGGGGAAAGTCCTCAAATGACCACTCAAACGGCGCGTCTTCTTGACGGTAAAGCGCTCGCTCAAAAAATTCAATCACAGCTTGCCGATCGCGTCGCCGCCTGGACGGCAGATGGTCGCCGTGCGCCCGGTTTGGCGGTGTTGCGCATCGGTGATGATCCCGCCAGTGCGGTTTATGTGCGCAACAAAGAGCGATCGTGCGAACGGGTCGGGATCGCTTCGTTTGGTCAGCATCTCGACGCCAACACCGGCGCCGAGATAATCGCCGCCGAGATCGATCGCCTCAACGCCGACGATCGCGTCGATGGCATCCTCCTCCAACTGCCCCTCCCCGCCCATCTCGATCCCGTCCCCCTCCTGCTCCGCATCGACCCCGACAAAGACGCCGACGGTCTCCACCCCACCAACCTCGGGCGACTCGTCCGTAGCGAAACGGGTTTGCGGAGCTGCACCCCGGCAGGCGTAATGGAAATCCTCAAGGAATACGCGATCGACCCCAGTGGTAAACATGCGGTGGTGATCGGGCGCAGCATCCTCGTTGGCAAACCGATGGCGTTGATGCTGCTCGAAGCCAATGCCACCGTGACGATCGCCCATTCCCGCACGCCGGATCTGGCCGCCACCGTCCGCCAAGCCGATATCGTCGTCGCTGCCGTCGGTCGCCCCCACACGATTACCGCCGAGATGCTCAAGCCCGGAGCGGTGGCAATCGATGTCGGGATTAACCGCATCGAAGATCCTGAGACGGGCAAAGGGAAACTCGTCGGTGATTTAGAGTTTAGTGGCGCGGCGTTGGTCGCCAGTGCGATTACACCGGTTCCGGGTGGTGTTGGCCCGATGACGGTGGCCATGTTGCTGCACAACACCGTACGCAGCTATGCACACACATACGGGCTTGAGTTTGAAGCGTGAATTTGAGTCGTGGAAGAGTGGGATATGAACCCATCAACTTAAGCAACTTAAGCCGTATTTAAGTAGGCCAAGCTAATTAATCGAGACTATGCGTAGCACAAGCTTCTAGCTTGTCTGCAACCAGGATGGTTGAGTTACGTGACCTATGTAACTTTAATTTTCTTGGTCTACTTATCTAAGGTTGGCTAGTCCTATTTGATGGCTATTCTGCGGGGATATGAATCTGGAGAGAGATACGTGAAGCTGCCTGATCCAGATAATCAAAATATCTGAATCTGCGGCTTCTTTTCTCAATAGAGTAAACTGCGAAGAAGTCTCGATCGCGTTCGTGTTGAATGCTCTATGATTCCCCGTTTACTTCGACTTTCCAACTTCTTTAGCTATCACGAGGCCACTCTGGACTTTTCGGGATTAAATACGGCCTGTATTTGTGGTGAGAATGGGGCGGGAAAGTCATCCCTACTAGAGGCGATTTCCTGGAGTGTTTGGGGCAAAACACGGGCATCGAGTGAAGATGAAATTATTTGCGTCGGTGAACGAGAAACGCGGGTTGACTTTACCTTTGAATCCCAGGGTCAAGGCTTCCGAATTATTCGATCGCGCCGGATCGGACAAGCGAGTTCACTTGAATTTCAGGTGGAAACTCCGATCGGCTTTACGACCATTACCGCCAAGGGAACCAAAGCCACTCAGCAGAAGATTCTCGAAACCCTCAATCTCGATTACGACACCTTTGTTAACTCGGCCTATTTGCGTCAGGGTCGCGCCGATGAGTTTATGCTCAAACGCCCGAGTGATCGCAAGCAAGTCTTAGCCGATTTGCTCAAGCTCGATCGCTATGAAGTACTGGCCAAAAAAGCCCGTGATGTGGCACGACAGGCCAAAGTTGAGGCGGAGGTGATTGACCGTCAGATGGCAGAATTGCAAACGAAGGCGGAGGACTTGGGCGATACAGCGGTGGAGATCGCCGCGATCGAAGATACGATCGCTCAATTACAAACTCAGCAACAAGCCGATCAGACCCGCGTGTCGCACTTGCGCGATCGCCTCAGCCAGCGTCAGGGCTGGGAGCAGCAGCACGCCTGGACGCAGCAACAGCTTGAGGCCAATCGCCGCGATCGCCAACAGCAGCAGGCCGATCGCGATCAGGCGATTCACCGTCGGCAACAACTGGCGCAGTTGCTCGATCGCGCTCCCGCAATTGACGCCGCGTTTGCAGATTACGAGCGTTTAGGCCGCGAGCTCGAAGCCTGCGATCGGCGCTGCCATGACCATCAGCAACACCAAACGCGCCGTCAAACGGTGGCGACGCAGTTAGAGCGGACGATCGCCGACTGCCAAGGCCGATATCAAGCCGTTCGCGCCGAACTCGATGCGCTGGATCGACAGCTTGAGGAGGCCACCACCACCACGCAACGCGCGGACGAAATCGCGACCCAAACCGATCGCCTCAACACCACCCGCGATCGCCTCAAGCAGCTCGATCGCCTCCAAGCCGAAATCGCCCCCCTCGAACTCCGCCGCCACCAGATCGAAACCCAGATCGATCACCACCGCCTCCGTCTCGACTCCCAACGCGACCAGCTTGACGAGCAGATCAAGCAGTTGGCGAGTAACACCAGTCGCCGTCCGCAACTCGAAACGCAGTTACAAGGGTTGGCGGATTATCTGCAAGATTTGGAAAAGAAGCAGGTGTATTTACACCGGGTTCAGGAGAAGGGACTCGAACGGCGCGGGTTTCTCGATCGGCTCAAGGCGCATGAAAACGATTGGGAGCAGCAGATTACCGAAATTGATCAAAAAATTGCCACGATCGGCGAGATTGACGCGCCGTGCCCGCTGTGCGATCGGCCTTTAGATGCACAGCATTGGACACTGGTGGCTGCGAAACATCAGCAAGAGCGCCAAGACGCCAGCGATCGGCTGTGGTTGATTCGTGCGCAGATGGCGACATCCAATCGCGAAATTGCCATCTTGCGCGAAGAATATCGCCAGGTTAATCAGGATCTGAAACCCTACGATGGCTTGCGCGAGCGACGCGGCCAACTCCAAGCCCAGCTCGAAGCCTGCCAAGCCGATGCCGATCGTCTGACCCGCTTACAAGCCGAACGGCAGGCGATCGATCAACACTTGAACGATCGCGATTACGCCCCCGAGCTTCAGGCAGAATTGCAACAACTGAGCCGTCAGATTGCGGACTATGCCTACGATGAACGCGATCTAGCGCTCGTGCGTAGCGAGGTGGAAGGTTTGCGCTGGGTGGAAATCGAACGCGCCAAACTTGAGCAGGCGATGCGAACGATCGCCGCTTTAAATCAACGCCGTCCAGAATTGGCCGCTAAAGTTGAACAGCTCAGTGCCGAGCGCGATCGCTTGCCGATCGACTCCGACCTGGCTCGCGAACTGGCCGACATCGACCAACAGCTCGTCACGCTGGCCTATAGCGCCGATCGTCATAACGACATCCGGCAACAGCTTCGCGCCGCCCAGGGTATTTTTCAGCAGGTCGAAGCGCTCAAAACTGCCCGTCTGCAACTGCCGCAATTGGAACAAACGATCGCCACGCTCGATGCCCAGATGGCCGATCGCGATCGGGACTATCAACAGCTCGAACAGCAGCTCGCTCACATCGCCGATCAGCTTGCCGCCAGCCTCGATCCCCAGGCGGACATCCTTGAGCTGGAGCAAATCATCCAGACGCGCCGGATCGAACTCGATCGCCATCTTGCCAGCCTCGGACGCCTGCAACAACAAAGCCACCAGCTCGAACAGCTCACGACCCAAATCGATGCACGTCGTCAGGAAGGCGACGCCCTGCGCTATCGCCAGCGTCTCCACACAGAACTCAACCAAGCTTTCGGGAAAAATGGCCTACAGGCGTTGACGATCGAAACCGTCCTTCCCCAGCTCGAAGCGGAAACCAACCGATTACTCGCTCGCCTCAGCGCGAATCAACTCCACGTCCAATTTGTCACCCAAAAAGCCCGCAAGCGATCGCGCTCAAAATCCACCAGCAAATCCACGACCAAACCCAGCTCAACCACCCAAGCCCTCGCCGACGCCCCGATCGAAACCCTCGAAATCTTCATCGCCGACACCCGAGGAACCCGCGCCTACGAAACCTATTCCGGCGGCGAAGCGTTTCGGATCAACTTTGCCATCCGCCTCGCGTTGTCGCGCCTGCTCGCCCAGCGATCGGGCGCTTCCCTTCAGCTACTCATCATCGATGAAGGCTTCGGCACGCAGGACGATCGCGGGCGGGAACGGTTGGTCTCGGCGATCGAGGCGATTTCTGGCGATTTCGCCTGTATTTTGGCGGTAACCCATATCCCCAGCCTTAAAGAAGCCTTTCAAACGCGCATTGAAATCACCAAGTCAGACAATGGCTCACAGATTCAGCTCGTCAACTAAACCCACCACGGTTCGCCAGACTCCACGGACTCAAGCAACTCAGAACCCAACGCAACACCCAAAACCCGATTCAATGAACACGTTAGAGTAGAAAGCAGATTTCACACCACCGTTTTCATAACAGGTTTTACATCATGCAAGAAATTCCCCAGTGGATGGATTGGGTCGCCGTCGGTTTTGCGATCCTGATCTTGATTGGCAGTGGCCTGCTGACCGCCAACGGCGCGATCGAGGCCGAGAAAAATCTCGAACGTCCGAAACGCAAATAAGTCTCGTTTTGAACAGTTAGGCCGAACGTAAGCTAGAGCGTCCCAAACGTTGTTGCGCTTTAGCGCTCCCTTAAAGATCCGCGAACCGCAGCGCTAAAGTGCAACAACCCTGTTCAACACTCCCTTTAGAACAGATCCTTCCGACCACGCAGCTTCGTAAACGTCCGCACCGGATCGCTCGTCTCCAGCACCGCCTGAATCGCCGGACTATCCCAGCGCAAAAACGGATTCGTCATTTTTTCCAAGCCGATCGTGGACGGAACCGTCGCCTCCCCGCGCGATCGCAGTTCCCGCACCGTCACAATTCGATCGCCCAAATCTCGGTTTTTGCCATCCACCGTTAGCGCAAACCGTAGATTGCTCTCCGTATACTCATGGGCGCACCACACCCGCGTCTCCTCCGGCAGCGATCGTAGCTTCGACAGCGAATCCAACATCTGCGCGGGCGTCCCTTCAAACAAGCGGCCACAGCCCCCCGCAAACAACGTATCGCCACAAAACAGATCCCCCGTCGCGCGATCGCCACAAGGCGGGAAATAGTAGGCAATATGCCCACGGGTATGCCCCGGAACGAAAAAGACCTGGGCTTCATTTCCGGCAAAGGTCACCCGATCGCCCTCCCGCAATTCCACCGTTTGACCCGGAATACGACCCTGATCCACATCGCTGGCGTAGATCGCCAAATCGGGGTATTTTTCCCGCAGCTTCAGATTTGCGCCCACGTGATCCCCGTGGTGGTGCGTATTGAAAATCGTCACCAGCGTGGCATTCCGTTCCGCCAAGGCATCAAGCACCGGCTCTGGAACCGCCGGATCGACCACAGCCGCAGTCCGCGACTCTGGGTCAAACAAGAGAAAGATGTAATTATCATCGAGAACGGGCAGACGAATGATATCCATAGCGATGTCGTTAGAGAAAACCAAAAAGCATTACCTAGACCGTATTGTTACGCGCAACTTATAAGCTTGCGTACCGTGGATCACCTCACACGAATCATGTATCGCAGGTTTTGTCGAAATTTGATCACGATTTGGAAGATCAGCATCCCCCAAATTTTCGGGTCTCAGGCTTTCCTTTGACTATCCTTTTTTCCTGAACTCACGCAGGAGAGAAATACATCGAAAGCCTTGTCCCCAAAGGCTTTAAGCTTTCTTCAAGCAATGTTGATCGAATCTAAAAAATAAAGATCCGATCGAAAGGTAGACAATTGTTTCGTATCTCCCTATACTTAGAGACCGCGAACGAAATCTGGTACACACCAGAGAAATAACTTCTTAAACTTCGATCGCGAGTCCGAAGCAACTATGCAAGATCGAGAGTCCGCCTTAAGCGGGTGTATGGCCTTGCAAACAACACGCGACTCCTTTTGCACGAAAAGGAAAACAGTCGCTGGGATACTGGAGAGCCCCAAAGCTATCTAAGTCCCTTGCTGAAAAACACCGAGCGATAGCGCTCGATTCAGCAACTTCGGAAGTTAGGTTTTGGCCTTTTAAATACGAAAGCGTCAATCCATACGTGAGTAGGATTTTCTCAGGGTCAGCATGGCTTTTTGCTGTGCTGAACCTAAGCGTGCGATCGCGCAAGCTGTGAGTTCTCCTGCTCTATCCAAGCGTGTGTAGTCATCTGAACACAAGAAGGAGCAAAAAGAAGTGTCTGTTGGCATTCTTGGCACCAAGGTAGGTATGACCCAAGTCTTCAGCGAAGACGGGGTTGCGATTCCTGTGACTGTGATCGAAGCTGGCCCTTGCAGCATCACACAGGTCAAAACGAAAGAGACGGACGGCTACGAAGCCATTCAGATCGGATACGGCGCGGTTAAACCCAAAGCGCTCAACAAACCGAAACTCGGTCACTTGAGCAAATCAGAAACCGACCCGGTGCGTCACCTGCGCGAATATCGTACAGACGCGGCTGGCAGCTACGAACTTGGCCAAACCCTGCTCGTTGACGTGTTTTCCGAAGGTCAACTCGTTGACGTCGCTGGTAAAAGCATGGGTCGTGGTTTCGCCGGTTACCAGAAGCGTCACAACTTCAAACGCGGTCCGATGTCCCACGGTTCTAAAAACCACCGTCAGCCCGGTTCGACCGGCGCGGGTACGACCCCCGGTCGGATTTACCCCGGTAAGCGAATGGCTGGACACATGGGCAGCGAACGCGTCAGTGTTCGTAAGCTTCAAGTGGTCAAGGTCGATGCTGAACGCAATCTGATTTTGATCAAAGGTGGCGTCCCCGGAAAAGCCGGTACGCTCCTGAGCATCACCCCCGCGACCATCGTGGGTCAGCAGTAATCGAGACTGAGAAAGCCCAGAGAAAGTAAGTAACAGCAATGGCTAATTGTGTCGTTCGCAACTGGGAAGGTGCCGAGGTTGGAAATGTCAGCCTCGACCTCAAAGTTGCTAAAGAAGAAAATGCCCAGCACATTGTGCATCGGGCGGTCATCCGTCAGTTGAACAACTCCCGTCAAGGGACGGCTTCGACCAAAACCCGTGCTGAAGTGCGCGGTGGTGGTCGCAAGCCTTGGCGTCAAAAAGGTACAGGCCGTGCGCGTGCCGGTTCTACCCGATCGCCATTGTGGCGTGGTGGTGGTGTCATCTTCGGCCCCAAACCCCGCGACTTCAACGTCAAGATGAACCGCAAGGAGCGCCGTCTAGCACTCCGTACCGCACTGCAATCGCGTGTTGCAGATGTGATCGTGGCTGAAGGGCTTGGTGAAAACCTCACCGCTCCGAAGACCAAAGACCTGGTCGCAGCCTTCGTCCGCTGGGGTATTGAAGTTGGCTCGAAAGTGCTGATCGTGCTTGATGATGCGCCGGAAAACGTGGTGCTATCGGCTCGCAATCTTGAGCGAGTTAAGCTCATCCGCGCTGACCAGCTCAACGTGTTTGATTTGCTCCATGCTGACGCGATCGTGACGACGGCGTCCAGCCTTGAGAAGATTCAGGAGGTTTACGGTGAGTAGAACGGTTGAAGAACGCAATCTGGCAGATTTGATTCTCCGTCCGCTAATCACGGAGAAAGCCAACCTCGGTATGGAAAACAATCAGTTCACCTTTGAGGTGACGCTGAAATCGACCAAGCCGCAAATCAAACTGGCGATCGAACAACTTTTCGATGTCAAAGTTCTGAAAGTCAATACGTCCGTTAAAGCGCGTAAACAAAAGCGTGTAGGTCGTTTTGTTGGCTACAAGCCTCAATACAAGCGTGCGATCGTCACGCTGGCCGAAGGCGATTCAATCCCGCTCTTCCCGGATGTATAAGGTCGGCTAACGCCGCATCGTAGGTGTTATGGCGCTGATGAACCATTTTCATCCTGACCTAACACCGCCCTAAGAACTCAAACACCGAAGTACGACTGAAGAAATATGGGTATTCGTTCCTACCGGCCGTATACACCGAGCACGCGTGACTATAGTGTTTCTGACTTTGCAGAAATCACGCGCAGCGAGCCGGAAAAATCGCTTACAAAGCACGTCCACCGCAAAAAAGGCCGTAACAACCGAGGCGTCATCACCTGTCGTCATCGGGGTGGTGGTCACAAACGTCTGTATCGCTACATCGACTTCCGTCGTGACAAGCGCGATATGCCCGCAACCGTACTGCACATCGAGTACGACCCGAACCGCAACGCCCGTATCGCCCTCGTGCAATACGAAGATGGTGAAAAGCGTTACATCTTGCATCCGAATGGCCTGCAAGTTGGCGCGACGATCATCGCAGGCGAGAGCGCTCCGATCGAAGTCGGTAACGCGATGCCCCTGAGCGCTGTGCCACTGGGTGAGACCGTTCACAATGTTGAACTGTATCCCGGTCGCGGTGGTCAGATGGCACGCGCAGCCGGAACCGGTGCGCAGGTCATGGCCAAAGAAGGCGGCTACGTCACGCTGAAGCTGCCGTCGAGTGAAGTTCGCATGGTGCGCCGCGAATGCTACGCCACCCTCGGTGGTATCGGCAACGCTGACATCCGCAACATCACGATGGGTAAAGCCGGTCGGACTCGCTGGAAAGGCCGCCGTCCTCAGGTTCGCGGTAGTGTGATGAACCCCGTGGATCACCCGCACGGTGGTGGTGAAGGTCGTGCGCCGATCGGTCGCAGCGGCCCGATGACCCCCTGGGGTAAACCCGCGCTCGGTAAGAAAACGCGCAAGAAAAACAAAGGCAGCAATGCGCTTATTGTCCGCCGCCGTCGTAAGTCCTCCAAACGGAGTCGCGGCGGTCGCGATAGCTAGAGCCGACCTCTGGCTTGCTGAAAGTTACGGAAGAACGGAAAGATTTAGCTTCAGGACAACCCCATGGGCAGATCCCTTAAAAAAGGTCCCTTTATTGCGGACCATTTGATGAAAAAGATTGACGCGCTCAACGCCAAAGGCGATAAGCAAGTCATCAAGACCTGGTCGCGTGCCTCGACGATCATTCCGCAAATGATCGGTCACACGATCGCGGTACACAACGGACGGACTCACGTTCCCGTTTTTGTTACCGAACAAATGGTTGGCCATAAGCTCGGTGAATTCGCCATGACGCGCACCTTCAAAGGCCACGCCAAAAGTGACAAAAAAGTCCGCCGTTAGGTAGGCAATACCACAAGAAGGAGAAGCCGAATGGCTGTTGACACTAAAGAGCAAGCTAAGGCGATCGCGCGTTACATCCGGATGTCCCCGCGAAAAGTGCGCCGCGTCCTCGACCAAATTCGCGGTCGTTCCTACCGTGAAGCCCTGATCGTTCTCGAATTCATGCCGTATCGCGCCTGTGAACCCGTACTTAAAGTACTGCGTTCCGCTGTCGCTAACGCTGAGAACAACCTCGGTCTCGACCCTGCAACGCTGTTCGTTGCCGAAGCATTCGCAGACCAAGGCCCCGTCCTCAAGCGATATCGCCCCCGTGCCCAAGGCCGCGCGTACATGATCCGCAAGCCGACGTGCCACATCACCGTTGCCGTCGCACCGGAAGACTAGAACAAAGGGATTTATAGAGGGAAACAACCGTGGGACAAAAGATTCATCCAATAGGCTTTCGCCTAGGCATTACCCAAGAGCACCGATCGCGTTGGTTCGCGGAAGGCAACCGCTATCCTGAGTTGCTGAAGGAAGACTTCAAAATTCGGGCCTACGTACTCAAGAATCTCAGCAACGCTGGGATCTCCGATGTTCGTATTGAGCGTAAAGCCGAGCAGATCGATCTTGAAATCCGTACCGCCCGCCCCGGCGTTGTCGTGGGTCGTGGTGGTAGCGGTATCGAGACGTTGCGTGCCAGCTTGCAAAAGCTTCTCGGTGATACCAGCCGTCAAATTCGGATCAATGTGATCGAAGTGACGCGTGTGGACGCTGATGCGGCACTGATCGCTGACTACATTGCCCAACAGCTTGAGCGTCGGGTTTCGTTCCGCCGCGTTGTGCGCCAAACGATTCAGCGTGCCCAGCGTGCCGGTGTTGAAGGCATCAAGATTCAGGTGGGTGGTCGCTTGAATGGTGCGGAAATTGCGCGTTCTGAGTGGACTCGTGAGGGTCGCGTCCCCCTGCATACACTGCGGGCCGACATCGACTACCACTACTGCACGGCGCAAACAATCTACGGCATCTTAGGCGTTAAAGTCTGGGTCTTTAAGGGTGAAATCATCCCTGGCCAAGAAAACATGCCCGCCCCGCCGACGAATGCTCAACCGCGTCGTCGTCAATCGCGTCGCCGTCAGTTTGAAGATCGATCGAACGAAGGTTAAGCAAGTTAAGGCCACACCTGTCCTGCTTCACCCTTTGATTATCCCGTCCACTTCTAGTCAGTCATGTTAAGTCCAAAGCGTACTAAATTCCGCAAGCAACACCGGGGTCGAATGACCGGTATGGCCTATCGCGGCAACAAACTTGATTTTGGCGATTTCGGTCTGCAAGCGATCGAAGCCTCTTGGATCACCGCGCGTCAAATCGAAGCCAGCCGTCGTACGATGACCCGATCGATTCGTCGGGGTGGGAAAATCTGGATTCGGATCTTCCCAGATAAGCCGGTCACCATGCGCCCCGCTGAAACTCGAATGGGTTCGGGTAAAGGTAACCCTGAGTTCTGGGTTGCAGTGGTTAAGCCCGGTCGCATCATGTTTGAAATTGCCGGAGTCCCGGAAGAAACGGCACGCGAAGCCATGCGTCTCGCTGCATTCAAGCTGCCGATCCACACCAAGTTCGTCAAGCGCGAAGCATAAGAGAGGAGAACACCATGGCACTACCCAAAATTGACGAGGTGCGAGCTTTAAGCGATGAAGATATCGCCGCACAAATCGTTGAGACCAAAAAGCAACTGTTTGAATTGCGTATGGAGCGGGCGATCGGAAAGCTAGAAGGCCCGCATAAGTTCGTGCACCTCAAGCATCGCCTTTCCCAGCTTCTGACGGTCGAGCATCAGCGTCTGATTGCCTCCGTCGAATCGTAGACCTAACCAAAAGTTCTGCAATCCCCGCTCTCCCCAAATCCAATGGCAGTCAAAGAAAGAGTCGGTACCGTCGTTAGCAACAAAATGGATAAAACCGTTGTTGTGGCGATCGAAAACCGCGTCCCCCACCCGAAGTACGGCAAAACGATCGTACAAACCAAGCGATACAAAGCACACGACGAAGAAAACGCGTGCAACGAAGGTGATCGCGTTCGGATCTCTGAAACCCGTCCCCTGAGTAAAACGAAGCGCTGGGTGGTCGTCGAAACGATCGAACGCGCGTCGCAACTATAGCCCCTGTTCCTGCGAACCGCATCGATTGAGGAAAATCCACCGTGATTCAAAAAGAGTCTTATCTAAATGTTGCTGACAACAGCGGGGCACGCAAGTTGATGTGCATCCGTGTGTTGGGCAACAACCGCACCTACGCTCGCGTAGGCGACGTAATTATCGCAGTCGTTAAAGATGCGATCCCCAACATGGGCGTTAAGCGATCGGACATTGTCCGCGCTGTGGTTGTTCGGACGAAGAAAAACCTGCTGCGATCGAGCGGCATGAGCATTCGCTTCGACGATAACGCCGCCGTCATCATTAACCTAGATGGCAATCCGAAAGGAACCCGTGTGTTTGGTCCCGTCGCGCGTGAGTTGCGGGATAAAAACTTCACCAAAATCGTCTCGCTGGCTCCGGAGGTTCTCTAAAAAATGGCAAAGTTCGGCAAAAAGAACCTGCATCCTCTCAAGATGCACGTCAAGAAGGGCGACACCGTCCAAATCATCTCCGGAAAGGACAAAGGCAAAGTTGGCGAAGTGATCTCAGCGCTTCCGAAAACGAGCCAAATCGTCGTTAAGGGTGTCAATGTGCGTACCAAGCACGTCAAGCCCCAACAAGAAGGCGAGTCCGGTCAAATCCGCACGTATGAAGCCCCGATTCACAGCTCTAACGCCATGCTGTACTCCACGAAAGAAAAAGTGGCCAGCCGCGTTTGCTATACCTTCACCGAAGATGGTCGTAAGGTTCGCAAGCTGAAGAAAACGGGCGAGATTATTGATTAGGCAACCCTTGGGTTGACCTTAGACCAAGGCAAACCACCAGGTTTGTCTGACTCGTGAAGTCCTGACGACGACCAGGACGCTTACTCGTTAGGAAGCTATCCATGACACAGCGACTGAAAACTCTTTACACCGAAACGATCGTACCTAAGCTGACCGAACAGTTCAGCTATACGAATATTCACCAAGTTCCCAAACTCGCCAAGGTGACGATTAACCGAGGCTTGGGAGAAGCATCGCAGAATGCCAAAGCGCTTGAATCTTCGGTTCAAGAAATCGCGATCATTGCCGGTCAAAAACCGGTGGTGACACGAGCTCGCAAATCGATCGCAGGCTTCAAAGTGCGCGAAGGAATGCCAGTGGGCATCATGGTGACGCTGCGTGCCGAGCGCATGTATGCGTTCCTCGATCGCCTCATCAACCTTGCACTGCCCCGCATTCGTGACTTCCGTGGCGTTAGCCCCAACAGCTTCGACGGTCGTGGCAACTACACCCTCGGCGTTCGTGAGCAGTTGATTTTCCCCGAAGTCGAATACGACGCCATCGATCAGATTCGAGGCATGGATATCTCGATCGTCACGACAGCAATGAACGACGAAGAGGGTCGTGCGCTGCTTAAAGAAATGGGAATGCCCTTCCGAGCGAACTGAGGCAGGCTTTACAAGAGGAAACTATGGCGGTTAACGACACTATTTCAGATATGCTCACGCGGATTCGCAATGCGAACCTCGCGCGGCACGCCACGACGAGCGTGCCTTCCACAAAAATGACGCGCAACATCGCGAAAGTCCTGAAAGAAGAAGGCTTTATTGCTGACTTCAGCGACAGCGGTGAAGGCATCACTCGGGCGATGGAAATCTCTTTGAAATACAAGGGACGCAATCGTCAGCCCATCATTCAATCGCTGAAGCGCATCAGCAAGCCCGGTTTGCGCGTTTACTCGAACAAAAAGGACTTACCGCGTGTTCTGGGCGGTATTGGTATTGCGATCGTCTCAACATCGAGCGGCATCATGACCGATCGGGAGGCACGTCGCCAGGGCGTTGGTGGTGAAGTTCTCTGCTTCGTTTACTAAAGGTTTCGCGGGTCGTAGCACGTCCCGGCGATAGCCTAACGGTCTATCGCTCAGTCCATGGAAGTATCACAGTAGGACAATGTCACGAATTGGTAAGCGTCCGATCCCGCTCCCGAACAACGTTTCGGTCAGCTTGGACGGACAGCATGTTTCGGTAAAAGGCCCTAAAGGCCAGCTCTCTCTCTCCCTGACAGAGCACGTCACCGTCGAGCAAGATGGGGATACCCTCCTCGTTAAGCGCGTCGATGAATCCCGCGTCGCTAGAGCCCGCCACGGCCTCAGCCGTACCCTTGTCGCCAACATGGTGGAAGGTGTTTCCAACGGATTCCAGAAAAAGCTGGAAATCCAAGGCGTGGGTTACCGTGCTCAAATCAAAGGCAAAACCCTCGTGTTAAACGTTGGTTATAGCCAGCCGATTGAAGTCCAGCCCCCCGACGGGATCGACCTCGCCGTCGAAGCTAACACGAACGTTATCGTCAGTGGCATCGACAAGGAAATTGTGGGTAACATCGCCGCCAAAATCCGCGATGTCCGTCCGCCCGAGCCTTATAAAGGTAAAGGTATTCGCTATGCGGGAGAATACATCCTCCGCAAAGCCGGTAAGTCAGGTAAGAAGTAGGCTTAGGTTATGAAGCTCAATCGCAAACAATCCACCCAGCGCCGACACCGTCGTATTCGTCGCAAGTTGTCCGGTACAGCCGAGCGTCCCAGACTCGCCGTCTTTCGCTCCAATATGCATATCTATGTGCAGGCGATCGACGATACGGCCGATCGCACCCTCGCCTCAGCATCAACCCTTGATGCCGACGTTAAGTCACAAGGCTTAGCCAGCTCAACGGGTGACGCATCCACGGCTGTGGGTAAACTCGTCGCCGAACGTCTCAAAGCGAAAGGCATCGACAGCGTAATTTTTGATCGTGGTGGTAACCTCTACCACGGTCGCGTCAAAGCCCTGGCCGACGCTGCTCGCGAAGCTGGCCTCAACTTCTAGTCCCCTACGAGGAATGTATAAGATCGTGGCAGAACAACGAGAACGCCGTAAGAAAGGCAATCGCAATCGCGAGAAAGAATCAGAATGGCAAGAGCGCGTCGTTCAAATTCGTCGCGTTACCAAAGTCGTCAAGGGTGGTAAAAAGCTCAGTTTTCGGGCGATCGTCGTCATTGGTAACGAACGCGGCCAAGTTGGCGTCGGCGTTGGTAAAGCCAGTGATGTCATCGGAGCCGTCAAAAAGGGCGTGGCTGATGCGAAGAAGCATCTTGTCACCGTCCCCTTGACCAAAGCGAACTCCATTCCGCACCGAACGAACGGTCGCGCAGGTGGTGCCAAAGTCATGATGCGCCCCGCAGCTCCAGGTACTGGTGTTATTGCCGGTGGTGCTGTTCGTACCGTACTGGAACTCTCTGGTGTGAAAAACATTCTCGCCAAACAGCTTGGCTCCGGCAGCCCGCTCAACAACGCACGCGCAACAGTCGAAGCACTCCGCAGCCTGCGTACCCTCAGCAGCGTTGCTAAAGAGCGCGACATCTCGATCGAGCAGCTCTACGCCTAACCCGGCAGAGCGTCTGATCCCCCGGCTTGGTAACGAGCCTACCCATGACGAAACTGGAAACAACCGATGAGACTCGATGATATAACCCCCAAAAGCGGCTCAACCCGACGGAAACGTCGCCTAGGTCGTGGTATCTCTGCCGGTCAGGGCGCAAGTTGCGGTAAAGGAATGCGGGGTCAAAAAGCCCGCTCCGGTAGCGGCACTCGTCCCGGATTTGAAGGGGGACAAATGCCCCTCTACCGCCGCGTGCCAAAACTGAAGCATTTTACGGTGATTAATCCGAAAAACTTCACCGTGATCAACGTTGCCAAGCTGGGCAGTCTCAGTGCTGGTAGCGAAGTTACCCTCGAATCTCTGATGAGTGCTGGCATCGTCACCACCAATGACGGTCCGCTCAAAATCTTAGGTGACGGCGAACTGAGCACCACTCTAACTGTCAAAGCCGCTGCCTTTACGACCAGCGCTCGCCAAAAGATCGAAGCCGCTGGCGGCACGTGTGAAATAGCCTAGCTGGACACTTAGGCTTTACACTTCACCTACTGGTAGACAGTCGTTAGTCGTCGTTATCGTCGGCGTTGCTAATCTCTGCTCTCTATCCCTTTAAGTCCATTGACATAGCCCGTACGAGGTCGTTCTTACCATGGTGGTCAGTCGAGAGAAAACACCCAGCGCTCAGGAGACATTTCTCCAGATGGCGCAAGCAGCCGGTCTGCGTGGCCGTTTGCTTGTCACGATCGGCTTACTCATCCTTGTGCGCTTTGGGATCTACCTGCCTATTCCCGGCATCAATCGCGCACAGTTCGCGGCGGATTTGCAGAACAGTCCATTCCTTGGATTGCTCGATGTCTTCTCTGGTGGTGGCTTGCAATCCTTAGGCATTTTCGCCCTTGGTATTCTGCCATTCATCAATGCCTCGATCGCCATCCAACTGCTAACGGCAGCGATCCCAAGCTTAGAAGATCTGCAAAAAAATGAGGGTGAAGCGGGACGGCGAAAGATTTCGCAAATCACGCGCTACATTGCCCTTGGCGTTGCTGTTCTGCAAAGTATTGGTATTGCCATTTGGACCAGTGGATATGCCTTGAATCCGGGATCTACAGCCTTTATCGTTCAAACGGTAATTGCTCTGGTTGCAGGATCGATGTTTGTGATGTGGGTTTCTGAGCTGATCACCGAACGTGGCATTGGTAATGGCGCTTCCCTGTTGATTTTTGTCAATATTGTTGCTGTTCTACCCAAATCTCTGGGCGGGACGATCCAGCTTGCGCAGCAAGATCAAGGCATCATTGGTCGAGTTATCCTGCTGCTACTGGTCTTCCTGGTGACGATCGTCGGCATCGTCTTCGTTCAAGAAGGCGCACGTCGTATCCCGATCGTCTCTGCTCGCCGACAAGTCGGTCGCCGCCTCTACCGTGAACGCACGAGCTATCTGCCGTTACGTCTCAATCAGGGCGGTGTGATGCCAATCATTTTCGCTTCCAGCTTTTTGATTTTGCCCGGTATCCTGGCTCAATCAACCGGTAATGCGTTCTTGATCCAGGTTGCCGATTATCTCCGACCGAGCGGCCCCGCACCTTGGCTATACGTTACGTTTTACCTCTCGCTCATCATTTTCTTCAGCTACTTCTATGCTTCGCTGATCCTCAACCCGGTGGATCTGTCGCAAAACCTGAAAAAAATGGGTTCGAGCATTCCTGGTATTCGTCCCGGTCGAGCGACCAGTGACTATATCGAAAAAGTGATGAATCGTCTGACCTTTCTCGGTGCTGTCTTTCTCGGTGTTGTCGCAACCGTACCAACTGCGGTTGAAAGTGCCACCCAGGTCACAACCTTTCAGGGATTGGGAGCAACATCTCTCCTGATTTTGGTCGGTGTTGCGATCGATACAGCGAAGCAAATTCAAACCTACGTGATCTCCCAACGTTACGAAGGAATGGTTAAACAATAAACCGACATGAGACTCATTTTTCTTGGCCCCCCAGGGGCGGGCAAAGGAACCCAAGCCCAGCGTATTGCTGAAGCATGTTCCTTGCCCCACATCTCCACCGGCGATATTCTACGCAGTGCCGTCGCCGCTCAAACCAATCTTGGACAACAAGCAAAAGGATTTATGGATAGCGGGGAACTAGTCCCCGATAGCCTCATCCTGGATCTCGTCAAAGAACGCCTTCAGGATGACGACACGGCTTCTGGTTGGATTCTTGACGGTTTTCCTCGCAACGTTTCACAAGCTGAATTTTTGTCCGAACTGCTTGCTGAGATTGGCCAGAATCTTGATCACACGATTAATTTTGACGTTCCCGATGACATGATCGTCTCCAGAATGCTGGATCGCGGTCGTAAAGACGACAATGAAACGACGATTCGTCGTCGTTTAGAAGTTTATCGAGAGGAAACAGAACCCCTGATTTCGTTCTACCAGAATCATAATTGTCTTGTCCCGATTGATGGCAGCCTCAGTATTGACAGCGTTGCAAAACAGCTAGAATCCGCTCTCAAAATTTAGTTTCACTCTCTGTCAAAGAGTTTGATATGATGAGAAACGGTCTTCCGTGTGTTTGCTGCGTTCGTCTGAGCTTGAGGAAAAGCCTTGTCTAAACAAGATTTGATCGAAATGGAGGGGACGGTTACTGAATCCCTACCCAATGCGATGTTCCGTGTTGATCTCGATAATGGGTTTAACGTTCTGGCACATATTTCGGGAAAAATTCGCCGAAACTACATCAAAATCCTGCCCGGCGATCGAGTCAAAGTCGAATTGACTCCGTACGATTTGCAGAAAGGTCGTATTACGTATCGCCTGCGTAAGAAGTAGAGTACTTAACTTTTCGTCTTTTCCGCTCTTCGAGTTGTCCATCCCTTCCACAATAAAATGCGAGCCTTAGAATAACTGCACCCAGCGTAGTCGTCATTCAAGCCTCGATATCGTCAATTGAATTGTCATGAAAGTTAGAGCTTCCGTCCGAAAAATGTGCGATAAGTGCCGTGTCATTCGCCGTCGCGGTCGAGTTATGGTGATCTGCTCAAACCCTAAACATAAGCAGCGACAAGGCTAAGCCATTAGCCCCCTCGTGAGTTCTACTCGCAGCCCACTCTGAAGCATTACGATCCCTAAAGGAGGAATCCCCCGGTGGCACGAATTTCCGGCGTTGACTTACCGCGTAACAAACGCGTTGAAATCGGTCTGACTTACATCTACGGTATCGGTTTACACCGATCGCAGCAGATTCTCGCAGCAACCGGCATCAGCCCTGACACACGAGTCAAAGACCTGTCAGACTCTGAAGTCGCATCTTTGCGCGAACACCTCGAATCGGCCTATCAAGTTGAGGGAGATCTGCGGCGTTGGGAGGCGATGAATATCAAGCGCCTCGTCGATATCGGATGCTATCGCGGCCGCCGTCATCGTCAAGGATTGCCTTTACGGGGTCAGCGTACTCGCACCAATGCTCGAACTCGTCGTGGCGGTCGTCGAACCGTTGCAGGGAAGAAAAAAGTGAAGTAAAGCAGTCGATTGTTATCTCGAATTCACGATGGGATAACAGCGCTGTCGCCTAGAGGGAAACATCACGGTATCCCCTAGTCCGGCTCTACGGTTTGACACTCAATTCAATTGACTTAAAGGACAATGGCTCGACAATCTGGCAAAAAATCCGGCGCTCGGAAGCAAAAGCGCAATGTTCCGAACGGTGTTGCATACATTCAATCTACTTTTAACAACACGATCGTCACAATCACCGATCCCCGAGGAGAAGTGATCTCTTGGGCTTCGGCTGGTTCAAGCGGCTTTAAAGGTGCGAAGAAGGGAACTCCTTACGCCGCGCAGACGGCAGCAGAAAGCGCCGCACGTCGTGCAAACGATCAGGGTATGCGCCAAATCGAAGTAATGGTGAGTGGCCCTGGATCGGGTCGTGAAACGGCCATTCGAGCGATACAAGGCGTGGGCCTTGAAATCACGTTGATCCGTGACATTACGCCGATTCCACACAATGGTTGTCGTCCTCCTAAGCGCCGTCGCGTTTAAGACGATCGCTCTTGGAATCTCGGGGACTTTGGATATAGGGAGGTTATGCTGTGGCGCAGTTCCAAATTGAATGCGTTGAGACGAATATAGAAAAGGATCGAGGGCAATACGGCAAGTTTGTCATTGATCCTTTAAATCGCGGTCAGGGAACGACAGTTGGCAACGCGTTGCGTCGTGTATTACTCTCAAACCTTGAGGGAACCGCGATTACGGCTGTGCGAATTGCGGGAGTTAATCACGAGTTTGCGACGCTTCCGGGCGTTCGTGAAGACGTGCTTGAGATTCTGCTCAATATGAAAGAGATTGTTCTTAAGAGCAATTCAAATCAGCCTCAAATTGGTCGCTTACTAGTGCAAGGCCCCGCAATGGTGCGAGCCGAGCACTTTGAGTTGCCTCCCGAGGTCGAAGTTCCTTCGATGAACCAGTACGTCGCGACGTTGGCAGATAATGCCTCCCTCGAAATGGAATTCCGGATCGAGAAGGGCATCGGCTATCGAGCAGTTGATCGTAGCCACGATGAGACTGGCGCGATCGATTTCATGCAGATTGACTCGATCTTCATGCCGGTGCGGAAGGTGAATTACACCGTTGAAGATGTACGAGAAGATTCGGAACAAAAAGACCGTCTCTATCTCGAAATTTGGACAGACGGTAGCATTACCCCCCAAGAAGCGCTGAGTGAAGCGGCTGAAATTCTGGTTGGCCTCTTTGCTCCCTTGAAAGACATCACGCTTGAATCGATGAAGGATGAGTACACGCCGGATGAAGATCCGACGAGTCAAATTCCGATCGAAGAGCTTCAGCTTTCCGTTCGTGCTTACAACTGTCTCAAGCGAGCTCAAATTAACTCGGTTGCTGACTTGCTCGATTACTCCCAGGAAGACCTGCTCGAAATTAAAAACTTCGGTCAAAAGTCGGCAGAGGAAGTAATCGAAGCTCTACAAAAACGCCTAGGCATCACCTTGCCTCAGGAAAAAGCCAAGGCTTAATGCCTTTTCCCCTAGATCGTACGCCTTTCACTGTAATGTCGTACGATCATCAGTCCCCTTGATGTTCCGTTAACACTAGAGAATCATGCGCCACCGTTGCCGCGTTCCCGAACTCGGGAAGCCTGCTGACCAACGAAAAGCCCTACTCCGGGCTCTAACGACCGAGCTGCTCCGCCACGGTCGGATTACCACCACCAAGGCACGGGCGAAAGCGGTGCGATCGGAAGCCGATCACATCATCACCTTGGCAAAAGATGGCACGCTGTCTGCGCGTCGTCAAGCTATGGGTTATCTGTACGACAAGCAGCTCGTTCATGCGCTCTTCGCTCAAGTGGGTGAACGCTATGGCAAGCGTAACGGCGGCTATACCCGTATTCTACGGACGATCGCCCGCCGTGGTGATAACGCAGAAATGGCGATCATCGAGCTGGTCTAAATTGAGATGTCGCGTTTGAAAGTTGCGATTCCCCGTCAGCGGATTGCTCTCGCCATTCAGTACGACGGCTCCGACTTTCATGGATGGCAGCGTCAGCCTCGCGAGCACTCCGTTCAACAAACCCTCGAAACCTGCATCGAAACTATTGTTGGGCATCGTGTGATACTTCATGCCGCCGGACGAACCGATACGGGAGTCCACGCAGCCTGTCAAGTGGCACACTTTGACACCGATAGTCCGATTCCTGCGACGAAGTGGGCTAACATCCTCGGTACACGCGTGCCGGAAAGCATTAATCTCAATGCATCGGCTCCGGTGCAGTTTAATTGGCACGCGCGATTCTCGGCCACATGGCGGCGTTATCGGTATACAATCTATACCGCTCCACGGCCTAATTTGTTCGTTAAGCCGTTTGTCTGGCATTACTACCACGAACCGCTTGATGCTGAACTTATGCAGTCAGCGTTACAGCCCCTGATCGGACGTCATCATCTGTCGGCCTTTCGGCGTGCCGGTTCAAGCCGAGCGGATTCGTGGGTGGATGTTCAAGATGTTGAGTGTCGCCGATCGCAAGATTTCATTTCGATCGAGGTACAGGCGAGTGGTTTCCTTTACGGGATGATGCGTCTTTTGGTCGGAACGCTCGTTCAAGTCGGTCGAGGTCAAAGGACGATCGAAAACTTCGAGGAAATTTGGACTAACGAGCGGCGCGAGCTAGTGAAGTACGCAGCTCCAGCCAAAGGTCTTTGTTTCCTTCGTGTGGGCTATCCCGACAACCCCTTTCCGCTCGAAGCGTGGTACAGCACGATGCCACACTTTTCTTTCGATTCTTTACCTGTCAGTTGTTAAACCAACCATGGAAAAAACCTATCTCCCCCCAGCCCAAAACGACGCAGCTAAATGGTACGTCGTTGATGCCAGCGAGCAAAGACTCGGGCGCCTCGCGACTGAAATTGCTTGCATCCTGCGCGGCAAAAACAAGCCGACCTATACGCCTCACCTTGATACCGGTGATTTTGTTGTCGTAATCAACGCCGAGAAAGTTCAGGTCACGGGTAAAAAATCCACTCAAAAACTCTACCGCCGTCATTCCGGTCGTCCGGGTGGGATGAAAGTTGAGACGTTTGACAAGTTGCAAGCACGCATTCCCGAACGCATCATTGAAAAAGCGGTGAAAGGGATGCTGCCGAAGAATATTCTTGGCCGCAAACTCTTTACGAAACTCAGCGTTTATGCTGGGCCGAGCCATCCCCATGCGGCTCAACAACCTGAAGTTCTGTCAATCAATACGATCCCCGGAGATAGCTAAACACCATGGAAACTAACGATAAAGTTGTGTACTGGGGAACCGGTCGCCGCAAGCAATCGATCGCCCGTGTCCGCCTGGTTCCTGGTCAAGGTTCCCTCACGATCAACGGTCGTCCGGGTGACAACTACCTGCAATACAACCCGACCTACCTCAACACGACCAAAGCTCCACTGGAGGTGCTCGGTCTAGAGGCTGAGTACGACATTCTAGTTTCGGTCAAGGGTGGCGGTATCACCGGCCAAGCGGATGCAATCCGTCTTGGTGTGGCTCGTGCGTTATGCCAGCTTGACCCGGATAACCGCGCACCGCTCAAAATCGAAGGGTATCTCACCCGCGACCCGCGTGCGAAAGAGCGTAAGAAATACGGTCTACGTAAAGCGCGTAAAGCGCCGCAGTTCTCGAAACGTTAAATCGAGATTTCGAGCGTGTACAACTTTGGCAAGTGGTTTCGGGTTTGAATGGTTATTGCCAGATCAATCGCTCAATCACTTACAAGCTTTAACCTTGACTATTTACGAATCACCGCAACTTTATTCACCATGCCTAAATCTGATATTCACCCCGAGTGGTATCCCGAAGCCAAAGTGTTTTGCAACGGCGAAGTCGTGATGACTGTCGGCGCAACCAAACCGGAAATGTCGGTTGATGTTTGGTCGGGCAACCATCCCTTTTACACGGGTAACCAAAAAATCATCGATACCGAAGGTCGGGTGGAACGCTTCCTGCGTAAGTACGGCATGGCTCCGGCTGATGCTGATGAAACGGAAACCGAATCGAAGTAGATTTCTACAATTTACGATTAAGCAAACGGTCGAAAGTGATTTCGGCCGCTTTTGCGTTTTTAGGGGATGATCGTGATACTACGGTTCGAGGTCACTCGAATCAATGCGACGATCGCCGTAAACTTAATCTAGAGTGCGCGTCTAGTTGGTCACTTCTCGTTCCCCTATCGAGAAGAGTGATCAGTTTTCAGTGATCACTCTTCTCGGTGCTTTATCGAGTCAGAGCTTGTCTTTGATCGCACCCTTTACCTGATTTTATCTCGCAGTCCGATTTCCACGATCGTGGTTCCTTCCTATGGCCGAATCATACCTTCTTGATAAACTCGCCTCCGTCGAACAAACCTTCGACGAGCTAACCCGGCGACTTGCTGATCCGGATACCGCCTCTAATCCGACGGAATTCCAGCGGGTCGCAAAACTCCGCGCTTCTCTTGAAGAGGTCGTGAATACCTATCACACCTGGCAGGAAAAGCAGGAAGAATGGGTCGGTGCTCGCCAAATTCTGAGAGAGTCGATCGGTGATGCTGAGATGCATGAGATGGCGGAGCTGGAGGTGAGCGAGTTAGTCGAGGAGATCAATAGCCTTGAACAGCGGCTGAAGATTTTGCTACTGCCGAAAGATCCCAACGATGATAAAAACATCATGTTGGAGATTCGTGCGGGTACTGGGGGCGATGAGGCCGGAATTTGGGCGGGGGATCTGGTGCGGCTGTATTCGCGCTATGCGGAGTCGCAGAATTGGCGGGTGAAGCTGATCAGTGAGTCGCTGGCGGATATGGGCGGATTTAAAGAGGCGATTTTAGAAATCGATGGCGATTCGGTTTACAGCAAGCTCAAGTTTGAAGCGGGGGTTCATCGGGTGCAGCGCGTGCCGATGACTGAGGCGGGTGGCCGTGTCCATACGTCAACGGCGACGGTGGCGGTGATGCCAGAGGTCGATGATGTGGAGGTCAAGATCGAGGCGAAGGATATTGAGCTGACGACGGCGCGATCGGGCGGTGCTGGCGGTCAGAATGTGAACAAGGTGGAAACGGCGGTGGATTTGTTCCACAAGCCGACGGGGATTCGGGTGTTTTGTACGGAGGAGCGATCGCAGCTCAAGAACCGGGAACGGGCGATGCAGATTTTGCGGGCGAAGTTGTTTGATATGCAGTTGCGCGAGCAGCAAGACAAAATCACGTCGGAGCGTCGATCGCAGGTGGGGACGGGGTCGCGATCGGAAAAAATCCGCACGTACAATTACAAGGACAATCGCGCGACGGATCACCGTTTAGGTCAGAATTTTAATTTAAGTTCGGTGCTGGAAGGGGATGTGGATGAAATCATCCAGTCGTGTATTGCAAAGGATCAGCAAGAGCAATTGGTTGAGTTAGCGGAATCAACGTCTGGCGTGGGTTCCGTATAGTTACGGACTCGCTAAATCGCGCAGACTTTACAGTCAGTTCAATAAAAAATGAGACATACTGACTCTGTTCTGCTCGCTCAAAAACCGCGTTTCGACTCCGCTCAACGCTCTCAGCATGTTCTGCAAATAATTGAACTGACGATTAACGATAAAAATTCAACTCTCAAAACGGGAGATCTTGTCTTGAGATACTTCCACCCGGAAACTGTAGCAGAAACCGATTAGATTAGGACTCATTAAAAAAACTGAGAGCACTGAGCGGAGTCGAAGTGCGGTTTCCAGCTTAGGGGAGAGTGTCCTAACCCAATCGGTGGCTGCCGTATCACACCAGGTTTATTGGTGTTTTGAAAAGACGATTCATGATTTAGAACGCGATCGAAGCTAAACCACGATCAAGTTCTAAAGCTATGATGCACCGAGTAATTCGCCGATCGCCTCACCCACTTCGAGGCGGGTTCCATTGGCGAAATCCCAGCCCGACGCAGCTTTTTTTCCCGCAAGCTGAACCTCTCGGAGCAGAAGCAAACCATCGCCAGTCATCACGATCGGGCCGACGTTTTTAACTACAGTAACGACCTCGCCCGGTTTTGCAGCTTCGGGAATCTCGGGAGCGATCGCCGCCAGTTCTGCGGGTAACTGATCTTGCCAAGATTGGCCGATCGGAGCCGTTGCCTTAATCTTTAAATTCTGCTCGCGAAACGTGGTCATACAGTTGGGATAAAAGCCGCGAATTTTGTTGTGAATCGCGATCGCCGACTGTGACCAACCAAGCTGGTAATCCTCTTTTTTGATCAGTGATGCATAGGTCGCGCGATCGTTATCCTGCGGTTCGGGCGTGAGGTCACCGCGATCGAGACCCTGAAGTGTTTCGACCATCAGCGCCGCCGTATCGTCAGCCAGTCCAGCCGCCAATGTCCAGGCATCATCCAGCAGAGCGATGGAGCGCGATCGCTTCAGCAACATCGCGCCGGTATCCATCCCCGCATCCATCAGCATCGTCGTGATCCCCGTCTCGATCGCGCCATCGTGCAAACACCACTGAATCGGCGCAGCACCGCGATATTCGGGCAATAGCGAGCCATGACCGTTAATGCAGCCCAAACGCGGCATATCGAGAATTTCCTGCGAAAGAATTTGACCATAGGCCACGACAACGAAGGCATCGGACTGGGCGTCGCGTAATTTCGCTAAGGTCGCCTCGTCGCGTTTGATGCGAGCCGGTTGCCACACCTCGATCCCGGCTTCGACGGCGATCGCTTTGACGGGCGAAGGATCGAGACCCTTGCCGCGCCCGCGTCGTTTATCCGGTTGGGTGACCACGGCGACAACCTCAACGTCGGGGCGATCGATCAGAGTTTGGAGCGTCGGCACGGCAAACTGAGGCGTACCGAAAAAGACAAGTCGCATGGTGTGAAGTTGAAACGGGATGACGGGGTTTACGGCTGGGCGGCGGATAAGGCGCGAATCGCTTCTAGCACTCCCTTGGCTTTATTTAACGTTTCCTCGTATTCACTTTGGGGATCGGAATCGGCCACAAGTCCGGCTCCCGCTTGGACGGAAACCGTGGGCTGACCATTTTCATCGGGACAGATCAGCGCCGTGCGGATGGCGATCGCGCTGTTGAGCTGACCGTCAAAGCTGTAGTAGCCGTACACACCGGAATAGGGGCCTCGGCGATCGGGTTCCAGCTCGCGGACGATTTCCATCGCACGAATTTTCGGCGCACCGCTGACCGTCCCAGCGGGGAAACAAGCCTTGAGCAAATCCCAGGCGGTTTTATCCGGCTGAAGCTGACCGACGACATTACTAACGATATGCATGACGTGGCTATAGCGCTCGATCGTCATCAGTTCATCGACACGCACACTGCCATTTTGACAAACTCGACCGAGATCATTGCGCCCTAGATCCACAAGCATGACGTGTTCGGCGCACTCCTTCGGATCGGCGAGCAAATCAGCAGCTAAGGCGTCATCTTCTGCGCTGGTTGCGCCCCGTTTCCGCGTTCCGGCGATCGGGCGAACCGTGGCGATCGTCGTGTCGTCATCCTGGCGATCGGCCTTGACCATCACCTCGGGGCTAGAGCCGACGAGCTGCCAGTCGTTGAAGTTGAAAAAGGCCATGTAAGGCGAGGGATTGATCGATCGCAGCGATCGGTACAAATCAAACGGTTTGCCCGTATAGGGTGCGGACAAACGCTGAGAAATCACGACTTGGAAAATATCTCCCGCCTTGATGTACTCCTTCGCCTTGAGAACGCTGGTTTTAAAGTGATCCTGGGTGGTATTGCTGCTGTAGGTTAACGGCGGAGCTTGACTGGTTTGGGGCGATTGCCATTCGAGGATCGTTTCACGCGGTTCGAGGCTGGTTTTGAGCTTATCGACCAGGGTTGTAACGCGCGTGCAGGCGGCGTCGTAGGCGTGGGCGAGATCAACCTCGGGATCACGCAGATCAGCATAGGCGATCGCCCAGATTTTGCGCTGCACTTGGTCAAAGACCAGTAGATTATCCACCTGCATCCAAAGACCATCGGGCAAAGCCGCGATCCCGCTGGACTGGTTCGGATGCACCGGCACGCGCGATTCGATCCACTGAATCAGCTCATAGCCCCAAAATCCGAACAGCCCGCCGATACCTTGGGGCAGGTTGGGCAAATGGATCGGTTTGAACTCGTCGAGGCAACGTTCGAGCACTGTAAAGGGATCGCCGCTAAACTCATCGCGCGTGCCATTGCGATGGTGCTGCACCGTACGATCGCCCCGCGCTTCGAGCACCCAGAGCGGATCGCAGCCGAGAAAACTGTAGCGCCCGATCGATTCTCCGCCTTCGACCGATTCGAGCAAAAAACTATAGGGTTCGCCTTGGCAGACTTTGAGCCATGCCGAAACTGGCGTATCGAGATCGGCAATCCACTCGCGACATACCGGCACGAAATTGCCCTCTTGGGCGAGCTGCTCGAATTCAGAAAAACTCGGAAACATCATGAAGGGTATGAGCGTAATTGACCTTTTCGGTAGGACAGAGCGATCGCCGGATCGACTCCAATCGTTCCCTAATTTGTCGGGGATCGCACGGGCTGAGACTTGGGCGATCGCCGCTGAAAATCGCACACAAACGCACACAAAAAAGGAGAATGCAGCTCAACCTACATTCTCCGGAGTTTAATTGCGAATTGAAAAGCTGATTGCAAACTCAACGTTTAAGTTGCTTTAAGCATCGTACGGCTCTTTGCCGCTAAATTTCAACTTGGACGGGTTGGGGTTGTCGCCGATCTTGCGATCGATTTTGCCCGCGAACTCACGACCTTCGTTGACTTTCTCAGGGAAGACCCCATCAGCCGGATGGAGGTACTGAGTTTCACCGTTCGGGAAGACGCGGTAAACCTTGTAATCTTCCATACGCGGCTTGAACTTTGTACGCAGTTGCGTACCCAGTGCGAGGCACTGCTCTTTACGTGCAAAATAGAGCAGGTTTTCGCCTTCATTCATGATGGCGGCACCGCCCGTCGGCATCTCAAAGACTTGTTCTTTTTTGCTTGTCCAAGTGATGGCGTACTTTTCTTCGATGTCTGCTTTGGTTAGCAGGCCACCCGTACTGCCACCGAACTTGGGAGTCTGTCCGGTCAGTTCTTCAGCCATAAAAAGCGTTCTCACAAAACGGGTTTTGAAGGCATCGTATCACCGCCGTTCAGATGCCTTGGAATCCTGTCAACAAATGTAACAGTCGCTCGGGGCGCTACCGGTGTCGTTATGCCTCACCGCCTGAACGTATATTTCGCAACATTTATGCTCAGGCATGGATGCAAAGAGGTCGATTATTGTACCTGGAGCGTGAGCGAGAAGGTAACGGGTTGGACGGCATTCACTTCGATCGTGTAGACCCCATCTGCCGGAATTTCCTCTTCCCATTGGGTAGTGGCATTGCTTGAGACCATACTGCCATCAGGTGCAAAGATCGTCATGCTCGCGTTATTTGACAGCGTTGCACTCAAGACCTGGCCTTGGCGAACGGTAACCTCATATCGCTGCGTTTGAGGTGGCTCGATCGTGCCACCGGCATCAGCAGAATTACGGGACGTGAGGTCGATCGACTGGACACCCAGTTCGGGGACTGGGGTCGGAGTCGGCTGAGGGGTTGGGGTCGGAGTCGGCTGAGGGGTTGGGGTCGGGGTCGGCTCAGGCGTTGGCGTTGGGGTCGCTTCAGGAGCCTGGAGACCGAGACGGAGCGTATAGGTGGCCGATTCGAGTCCGCGAATCGGTTGTAACCGCAAAATATGCGTGCCATCCTTTAGAAATGTTCCGTTCCAGCGAGACACACGGTTGCCACCATCCATGACGATTCCTTGCGGGTCTAGAACTGTTAGCAGGGTTTGTTCTCCCGCGACGGATACGCTCAACTCATAATCAACCTGACCTTGAACTAGATAGTCATAGGTCTCGTTGCTTTTAAGCTCGCCATCGAGGCTAACATCACCACCAGGGGACAAGTTAATCCGTTGACGATAGGTTTGCGGTGTTGAGTCCGGGGCCGGTGAAGCGTCGGGCGTGGGAGAAGGAACGACGCCCACGACTGGTGTTGGAGCGGGGGCGGGAAACAGTTCCGCCATGCCACTAAAAATTTTCCACGAACTCCAGCCCGCGATCACGGCAAGCAGAATCCCAAGAGATCCCACAATCAGCGGGCTGTTTTGTAGCGAAATTGGGGGGGACGACTTGGGTGCATGACGATCGCTATCCGATTCGGTCTCGGGCTCACTTCCAGCAGCCGCGACGGTGGTCGAGTCATAGGACCGACCGATCGCGACGGTCTGCATCTGAGTCGAACTCGGCGAAGGTGCGACCGGTGAAGTCATAGCCGGAGGGGGAGGCGAGACGGCGGCGGTGCTTGTGGCTCCGAGACCCACGGCGATTAACAGCGGGTTGAGATCCAGTGCAAGCGCCTGGACGCTGGGATAGCGTTCGCTGGGCTGGGTTGCCAGGAGACGGGTCAGAATCGCTTCAAACTGAGGGTTGAGCGACACGAACGGCTGCCAGTTCCAGCGCAGCTCACGATCGTCAAATAGCTCGTGGGGTTCGCGTCCCGTCATCAACACCAGGCCGGTGACCGCCATCGCGTACAGGTCGCTATTGGGATAGGCGCGTCCCGTTTGCATCTGCTCGATCGGCGCATAACCAAATTTACCCACAGCGGTGTGGGATGGGGGCGAGGTTGTCGTGGTTCCGGGCTGCACTTGGGTCGCGACCTGAGTAGCCAACTCTTTAACGACGCCAAAATCGATCAGCACGGGCATTCCATCGCGTGCCCGTTGGATAATATTTTCGGGGGAAATGTCCCGGTGGATCACGCCGCGATCGTGAATGTATTCTAAAACCGGCAGCAGGCTCCGAAATAGCTGAAGTACCGCCGTTTCAGAGAATGCGGTTTGCTGCGATCGGTAGGTCTCAATCTGCTCGCGATAGGTTTGTCCGGCGACATATTCCTGCACGAGGAATAGGCGATAGTCGCTCTCGAAGGTGGCTTGAAAACGCGGGATTTGTGGGTGCTGTAGCTGATATAGCGTTGTGGCTTCACGCTGAAATAATTCGCGGGATTTTTCTAAGGCTTCGCCTTCTGTTCCCGCAGGCTGAAATTCTTTGAGCGCACACAGCTCATTAAAACGACCGCGATCTTCGGCTAGATAGGTTCTCGCAAAGCCGCCTTGCCCGAGCACGCGGATTGTGTAGTAACGCTCTTGTAAAACCGTGCCAACTTCGATAGGAGGTCGCATAGGATTTTGGAAAAGGATTGAAGGTGGATTATTAAGGGCAGGCGCGATCGAAGTCCGATAACGGATGCGGCATAATCCCGCCCCTAGACCCAACGATCGCCGACAACACGCGACAATCCACGTGCATCGAGTAGCCTCATTCTAGAGCAGCCGCGAGCGACCATTCTGTTAAACCAGTGATTGCTAGGATTTATACCTGCAAAATTTTAGGACACGTTGGCGTTTAACCTCTCGCCATCGATCGGGGCATCCGCTATGGCTGTGACCATAATTTGTGGCAACGAGTATATTAACCGTCGATCGTAATTTCATCGAGTCTGCGAATCGTGACCTCGGCCTGTTCGAGATGCGCCGCGATCGCCGTCCCCCAGCAAATCCCGATCGCCCCCGCCGCCCCTGCGGTTTGTGCCATCTGGATATCCAAGGGCGAGTCACCCACCATCAAGGTTCGCGACGGTTCGACGCCGAGCCGCGCACAGGCGTCGAGGAACAGCGCTGGGTCGGGCTTACTCGGGCCGCGATCGACCCCCATTTCCAGCTCGATATAGGGATCAAGCCCATGAACTCGGACAAAGTCTTTCACTCGCGTCGTGGTATCAGCGGATAAAATCCCCAGCTTGAGACCGCGATCGTGCAACTGGGCGAGCAGTTCCAGCGATCCGACCAGTAGGGGCGAGGTTGTATCAGCCTCCGTCGCGGCAACCTGAGCATCCGCTTCGTCGAATACCTCCGTCGCGATCTGTAACGACTCCCACCAGCCGCGCCCCGTCTCCGCCACATAGCCCGCTGCCGCAATCAAATTTTCGTAACGGCTACCGATCGCCAGCAAACTGTTCGGGTCAAGGCGATCGCCCTCAATTCCGTAAGCAATCAGCATCGAATCCGCCGTGCCGGGGATACGCGCATCCAGCAAGCGAGCCCGACGCCGACCGAGCAACCGTAAAAACTCCTGCGAATCCGCCAGCGTCCCGTCTTTATCAAAGACGATCGCCTCGATCTGCTCAAAAACAACCGTGCCACACCGGACATTAATCATCATAAAAATTATTTGTCTCCGCCACAACGCTTGAGAACAATACGACTCCAAAAGAAAAGAGAGAGGAGATTTAAATAGACCTCCCCCCTCTTTTGTTGACAGAATTGATGTTTCTAAAGTCTTTCGACTTTTAGACTACAGCGTGATTCTGTGATGCGTAACACGTATATCGACCACAGATGATTACTCAACAGCAGCCAATTCCTCTTCGTCGTCCATAACTTCATCTTCTTCGAACTCTTCTTCCGGCTCTTCAAGACCTTGCTGTTTAGCAATGAGAGCTTGACGGAATTTCTCAGCCATCTCCTCAGCTTTCTCGAAGACGACTTCCGGGTTCTTGACCATATCACCCGGTTCTGGTTCGAGTTGCTTGGTCGAAAGTGAAATACGTCCGCGATCGGCATCCAGGTCAATAATCATGACCTTTAACTGATCATTCACGTTGAACACGCTATGGGGCGTGTCAATGTGATCATGGGAAATCTCGGAAATGTGCAGCAGACCGCTGACACCACCGATATCGATGAACGCACCGTAAGGCTTGATACCGCGCACCGTGCCGATGACGACTTCACCGACTTCGAGGCCATTCATCTTGCTCTCAACCAGAGCACGACGATGACTGAGGACAAGGCGATTACGCTCTTCGTCCACTTCCAGGAATTTGAGCGGCAGATCTTCGCCAACCAAATCTTCCTTCGGTTTGCGAGTACTGATGTGCGAACCCGGAATAAAGCCGCGTAGACCTTCGATCCGAACCAAAGCACCGCCTCGGTTGGTCGCGAAAACACCAGAGTGAACGGTAGCATCTTCCGCCTGTAGCTGACGAACACGCTCCCAGGCACGCATGTACTCAATGCGGCGAATGGAAAGCGTTAGCTGTCCGTCTTCGTTTTCATCCATCAGGATGAAAAATTCACGGGTTTCGTTTGCTTGCAGTACTTCATCTGGAGAGTCAACCCGGTTGATCGACATCTCTTGTAGCGGGATGTAGGCGGCAGTTTTAGCGCCAATGTCGATCAAAGCTCCCTTTGGCTCGATGCTAAACACCGTGCCAGCGACAATATCGCCGGGGCTAAAGTGGTAATCGTACTGATCTAAGAGGGCGGCAAAATCCTCGTGGGTAAAGCCAATGTCGGTCTTACTAATGGTTTGGGGCATTCGTGCTTTGTCCTAGGGGTGACTCTCCATATGTCAAGTTGACTCTACGGGTAGAGGGATTTTCGATCGTCGCTGCTTGACTCAGATAGCTAGTCAATTTTGAGACGACAGCACGTCCACTCTAGGTTGATCCCGAGAGTTTCATAACTCCAGTGCCCCATTGTACCTCAAGAACTTTACATTTCTGAACCCCATACCGACACAAAAATTGTCATGAATGCCTGAGACCTCTCGCTTCAAATCTCTGAAGAGAGGTCTATTTTCGGCGATTCACAACATTGAAAACGTGTAATTTGAGGAAAAATTTAGCGATTGCAGGCGGAGTGCAGTGGGGCGATCGCGCAATTCTGGGGAAGGCCATGATCAAGGCGATCGATCATCAGATCCGAACTTAGCTCAGGAAGAAGCCGGTCCATAGGAATGAGATCTCTGCGAATCTGAGGTTACCGTTTCAAGTTTGGACTGTAGCTCTTCCGTAAACTCTTCACTATGTTTAACGGCATTCGATACGCGAGGATCGAGATCCGCACGATCGGTCGTTTTGCTGTCTTCCTCTCGATCAGACTCCGCTCTTAGACGTTCTAACGTCTCGACAAAATCACGAATTCCCTGAAACTGCCCGTACACCGAGGCAAAGCGAACATAGGCGACTTCGTTGAGGTGTTGCAGATGACTTAGAACCAGTTCGCCAATTTCTCGGGTTGAAATTTCTCGTTTCGCTTTTTGTTGCAGTTGCGCTTCAATCTTATCGACGATCGTCTCAAGCTGTTCATGCTCGATCGTTGTCTTCTCACAGGCTCGAACAATGCCTCGTAGAATTTTTGAACGCTTGAATAATTCGTGCGTCCCATCTCGTTTAATGGCTGTGATCGGCACACATTCAATCCGTTCGTACGTCGTAAATCGTCGAGAACAGCCAAGACATTGACGCCGTCGTCGGACACTCTGCCCCGACTCTGCGGATCGTGACTCTAAAACACGGCTTTCAATTGTCTGGCAAAATGGGCATCGCATAGGCCGAGAATCATACTATCGGCGAGCTGATATTGAAGGATTTAGGATTTCCATCACTAGAAATTTCTTCAACAAAACTCTTGACAAGACGTCATAACTTACTCAATAAAATAGCACAGCGGACGGAAGTTCTCATTAGAGCTTCTGGTCTGCCGTGCTTTAATTCCAAATAATTGCCGGTAATATCGCCAGCGATTTGAAGCGATTGACATGCTCCCCGGACTTTAAGTCCGAGGATTCTAAAGCTAGGCGAACAGGCTAGGCTGCTGCTCTACTTTGTGGCTTAACGCTTCAACGGGCATTGCTAGCAAGCTAGTCTTATGTGCCCCTCCGCGTTCGTTGTCAGGCTTATTTACCGATCTTCGGTGTTTCGCGGAAGGCGATCGCAAAGAACAGAACACCAATACCAACAGCAAGAACAAAGATATAGACGAGACTTTCCATAGTTCTAGGAACGGTGCTTTACACCGTTTGTGGTGGACGACTAAATGATCGAAAACGGCCTAGAACTAGCCCAACCTCTAAGAGACGTGACGAGTTCTAAGCCGCTGCTTACCTCAATTGAAATAAGATGCGATGCGCGGAGGACTCAACTAAGCGTTAGAACGCGTCGATTTGTCGCCCACTTTTTGGAACGCACCCCATTCCACTTGGTCTTCATCAAGGTCAGGGTCAATACCAGCAAACACGTCACGGAAGAGTGTCCGCGAGCCGTGCCACAGGTGGCCGAAGAAGAAGAGCAGCGCAAAGCAAGCATGGCCGTAGGTGAACCAGCCACGCGGGCTGGTGCGGAATACGCCGTCCGAGTTCAATGTTTCACGATCGAATTCAAACGGTTCACCAAGCTGGGCTTTACGAGCGTAGGTCTTAACGTCGGTCGGATTGGTGATGACTTGACCACCGAGATCACCACCTGAGAAGGCAACCGTTACACCAGCTTGCTCGAAGCTATACTTCGATTCAGCACGACGGAACGGAATGTCCGCGCGAACTACGCCATCTTTGTCTTGTAGAACGACCGGGAAGGTCTCAAAGAAGTTCGGTAGACGACGAACAAAGAGTTCACGACCTTCCGAATCGGTGAAGGTCGGGTGACCGAGCCAACCTTTGGCAATACCGTCACCTTTATCCATTTGACCGGTACGGAACAAACCACCTTTGGCGGGGTTGTTACCGACGTAGTCGTAGAAGGCTAGCTTCTCAGGAATTGCATTCCAAGCATCGGTTTGGCTGGCGCCAGACGCGAGGCTCGATTGAACGCGACGTTGGATTTCTTGGCTAAAGTAGCCGCTATCCCACTGATAGCGGGTCGGGCCAAAGAGTTCGATCGGGGTGGCGGCGGAACCGTACCACATCGTACCGGCGACGACGAATGCTGCAAAAAAGACCGCAGCAATACTGCTCGACAGCACGGTCTCGATATTACCCATCCGCAGGGCGCGGTAGAGGCGCTCAGGAGGACGAACACTGAGGTGGAACAGACCCGCAACGATGCCGACGATACCGGCGGCAATGTGGTGTGCTGCAATACCGCCAGGATTGAAGGGGTTAAACCCTTCGGGTCCCCAGGCTGGTGCTACAGCTTGCACGTGTCCCGTCAGGCCGTAGGGGTCAGAGACCCAAAGGCCGGGACCAAAGAGGCCGGTCACATGAAAGGCTCCGAAGCCGAAGCAAAGGAGACCGGAGAGGAACAGGTGAATGCCGAACATTTTCGGCAAGTCGAGCGCCGGTTCACCGGTTCGCGAGTCGCGGAAAAGATCGAGATCCCAGTAAACCCAGTGCCAGCAGGCAGCCAGGAACAGAAGACCAGACAGAACGATGTGAGCGATCGCCACGCCTTCAAACGACCAGAAGCCAGGATCGACACCGGTTTCACCGGTAACGCTCCAGCCGCCCCAAGATCCCGTTACGCCGAGGCGTGCCAGGAAGGGCATTACGAACATGCCCTGACGCCACATCGGGTTCAGGACGGGATCGCTTGGATCGAAGATAGAAAGCTCGAACAAGGTCATAGACCCGGCCCAACCCGCGACAAGCGCGGTGTGCATTAGGTGTACAGAAATCAGTCGTCCTGGATCGTTCAGAACTACTGTATGTACTCGGTACCAAGGTAGTCCCATTGACTACGCTCCTCCTGAGTAATGACTTATTGCTCAACGCGTTTTGTTTTACCGATCTGCCTCACTCGGGATGGAGTGTGGAATCTCAGGCTCTACCGTCTAGGGTAGATAGCCGTACGATAGCAGAGCGATCGGCGCTGATATTAAGAAAGATTATTAACGAAGTGTATCGACAGAGAGTCCCGAATGCAAGCGATTTAAAGCCTTTTAACAGTTGCGATCCTGCCCAAATCGCGATATGTCTCGCTGGCTGCGTCAACGAGATTAGACCGATGACTTCTCAAATCAATTCGTTTCTGGGGGAGTCTCGGAGTCGAGATGTCCGATCTGACACATGGCCGCAGGCGTACACAGGCGTAGCAAGACCGCTTCTGCATCCATCAGTCGTTTAAGGACGACTTGGCCGATACCAGAGGTGTCATTACTCGAATCGGCTTTCACTTCTAGCATCAAAACCGCATCCTCAGCGCGATACAGCCAGAGACGTTCTCCTTTCTCGACGATACAGAGTTCCATGCGCTCGATTTGTGGGGGTCTTCGCCATGCGGCAACGTTCCACAATCCCTGAGGCCCCCAGACGCGGGCGACCGTCCAACCTTCAGAAAGGAAAAAATACTTCACGAATTTTATGATGTCTTGCGATCGAGTGGATGGCGTGCGAGACGGTTTCGACTCACGAACGCTCTAATTTTGGAGTGTTCTTGTCCGTTCGTCTAGCACGTTTTGGGTTCGACCCTGGAGAGAGGCTTGGATTTCGGCGAGGCTGACGCTTGAAAAGTACTGGCGGTGAAACTGTTGCTCGACGATCGCGGCGTAAAACTGCTCTTGAGCCTGGAATTGTTCTAGGGCGTTTACGGTGTCTAGGGTTGGGGGTGCTGAGAGTCTAAATTCTAGGTGTTGATCCTGCTGTGTGATCTTAAATCCGTGCAAGGTCAGAAGGTGTAAACCTCGCTTGAGAGCAGAGGCACTGAGATCGAGGCGGTGACAGAGGCGTACGTGGGGGATTGGCTCACCGGCGCGGCTGAGGTATTTGGCGATGCCGACGAGGTCGCGCCAGAGACGATCGGGGTCGGGAGCGTCGGGCAGGGTGTAGGCAAGGGCGATCTGGGTCGCGTTGGGATGACGAAGTTGGAGGCGGCGTAGGTGTTTGTGAAGTTCTGGCCAACTGACGGGACAGCGGGTGAGTTGAGCAATGGCGGCAGGATTTGTGAGGCTGGGATCGCCTGTTTCTGCGGAATATGGCCGATCGCGCCAGTCTAGTAGCTGGATCGAATCCAAGGTCGGGGTGGTGACAGCGGCAACAGGCCGAGGCGAGTGGATCGCCTCTTGCCAAGGACGAACGGACAGGAGACGTACCTCACAGGTATGACTATGAGCATTGATATCTAGCTCAACGATCGCGTCGCATTTTCCTTTGGGCAACTCGTCTTGATAATGCCCCCACCAGACTCCAGGAAAGCCGCTCACATCTTGTCCGTCGCTCAATTCATCCCAAATTTCAAAATGGGTCTTGATATAGCGAACCGTTTTACCGCTGAGATCTTTAATATTTTTATTCTTAACATTCTCAAACCAACAGCGGCGGATTAGTAAACGTGGGGCGGGGTTGCCCATGCCGCAGGGTTCGATCGCCTTCAGTTCGCGAAAGAGATCCCGCCCGAGTTCGGGGACGGTTACCGTCAAGTCAGCTTCGATGATTTCGGGGAGTCGCACGCGATCGCCGAGCTGTAGGGCGAGCTGCCGTTCGATCGCCGCTTGGAATAGGGGGAGGTTAGCAAACGGTAGGCTCAGACCTGCCGCAAAGGGATGACCGCCAAAGCGACCCAGTAAGCTGGCCTGAGATTTCACCAGTTGATAGAGGTCGATGCCACCCGCCGATCGCGCCGATCCACGCGCGAAAACAGTGGCGGGATCGAGCTGGGGATCATCACGATCGCGGCTGAGTAAAATCGTCGGCCTGCCGTATTCCTGGGCAATTTGTCCCGCTGTTAGACCGAGGACACCGCCAGCCCAGCCCGGATCTTCGAGGATGATCGCCCGCGTGGTCGAGAGATCGATCGAGGCTAAACGCGCCTTAACCCGATCCAGAACGTCGCGCTGAAGTGCCTTGCGACGTGTATTGGCGTTCTCAGTTTGGAGCGCGAGTTCGCTGCATCGCTGCCGATCGCGGCTGGTCAATAATTCAACGCAAAAGCTGGCATCGCCATAAATGCGGCTCACAGCATTAATCCGAGGCCCCAGACCAAAGGAAATATCGGTCGGCCGATCGCCCGATCGTTTACACAGTTCGAGTAATTTCGCGACGCCGGGACGGGTGGCGGCTTGGGGATCGCTCTGTCGCTGAAGCTGGGCGATGCCGATCTGTGCCAGGTAGCGACAGTCGCCGCGCAGTTCGACCAGGTCGGCAATCAGGCCGATCGCGACGAGATCCAGTAGGCGATCGAGCGGTTCGCTGGGAATCTCGGGTAAAGCGGTATAGAGGGCTTCGACGAGCTTGTAGGCGACGGCGACGCCGGAAAGGTGATAGAGGGGGTGATCGCGATCGAAGTAGCGCGGATTGACGATCGCGGTGACCTCGGGGCGATCGTCGGGGAGGGTGTGATGATCCGTGACGATGATGTCGAGACCGAGGGCGGTGGCGGTGGCGATTTCGGGTAGATTGGTGCTGCCAGTATCGCAGGTGACGATGAGCGAAATTCCTTGAGCGGCAAGGCGTTCGAGGCCGTGACAATTGAGGCCGTGGGAGTCGGTGAGCCGATCGGGGATCGTGTAGCACAGCCGATCAGGACGCGGGAAAAACTGCCCGAGGCCATCCCACAGAACGGAGGTCGCCGTAATCCCATCGGCATCGAAATCGCCCCAAATGGCGACGCCTTCCCCCCGATCGCGAGCGAGGCAAAGCCGCGCGATCGCTCGATCCATTTCGATCCCAAAGGCGCTGGGGGGCGTGGGCGAATACTGACGCGAATCGAGCTGTCCGGGCAGTTGTTCGAGGTCACGCCAGCCCCGTTGCCAAAGGATCGGTGCGAGGCGATCGATGGTCGGGATCTGCTCGCGATCGATATGGCGGCGCAGGGCTTCATAAAACTCCGGCGGGGGCAAATCGTCCGGCGGCAATTGCCAGAGTTCCGCGAGGCTGTTGGTCATGGCGCGTTATCAACCGTGAAGCGTTCTAGCGAAAGAGTGGACATTACCGGACTGACGTTGCACCGGTAGCGCGGCTAAATCCACTCGTCTTCTTCTAGTTTGTCTAGATCTTCGATCGCCTGCAAACCGCGCGGATCGCCGACCCGCAAGAGCGACGCTCTGGCATCTTCAATCACACCGACTTCTGATTCCTCTTCCAGGGCATCGAGCAACCCATCGATCGCCCCGGCATACACCACATTCGACGGTAGCTCTCGACAAAGCTGACCCAGTGCCCAGGCACAGTTACTTCGGGTCGCCGCGATGCTGTCCGTCCGTAAGCCCACGAGCAGCGGCGGCACGGCAGCCACCGCGAAATCATAGCCAACCGTCGCGAGCTGCCCGAGGGAACTCGCCGACCAGAGACGCACCGCTGCAATGTCATGACGCAGAGCCTCCACCAGCGGATCGAGCGCTCGCATATCGCCACAGTTGCCCAACGCCCAGACCGCTCCTTTGCGAACATAGCCGTTCGAGTCGTCAAGGCAGCGGATGAGGGGATCAATCGCCTCGGGACTGGTATTGCGTCCGAGGGCATAGGTTGCGCTCACCCGCGTAAGTGGACAAGACGATTTCAGCAGCTCAATCAGTGGGATGATTGCCCGCTCATCGCGAATATTGCAAAAGGCTCGCGCTGCCAGAGTTCGCTCGCCCGGTTCGATGCTACAGAGCAACGTCAACATGTGTTCGCGATCGCCATCGCTTTTACCACCGCTACTCGCAAGGGTGGCCGCCTGACTTGTGGCGTTCGGTTCGATCGTGCCTGATGGTTTGTCGTACATAAGATCCGTAAATCAGCTCGATTTCTACTCTACGATCGCACCGGTCGTGATTCCTCAGTTCAAAGATTTTAGCAACCGTTTGATTGTTATAAAATTCTGATCAAGCATAATTCAGAGGGTTGTACGGCCATCGTTGTTGACCTCGCGAATTCCAAGCCCATCGCTCTAAGTCAGCTCTTTGGGTAAATCCAGCACATAACGATAGCCACTGCGATCGCACCCAACGACCAGAACATGACCGCCGTGTTGCTCAAACAAATAGCAACTGAGTAATAGGTTGAGATAATTACGATCGGAACCTGAGGTGGCTTCAAGGCGGGAGTGAAGATCAAACTCGATCGGAGATGAAACCGTCGTGATGAAATCGGGCGCATCTAGATCTGCGGTCACATCATCGTTATCATCTAAGCCCAACAAAGCCAGATCCGGGAGAGGCAGGCTCTCTCCTAACCAGGGATGCACAACCCAAACTTCAAACCGCAAATGCCCTTCAAGATTGTGGACATGGAGTCGAATCGTACAGCCTTCATCACTGGCATTAAGGGTGCGGGTTAACAGGTGAAATAACGCAAGGTCAACTTTGATTCGGTCTAGCGACCAGTTCGGGTCTTCCAGGTCAAACGAAACGTCAATCTGACAAGCACGGCGTTCAGCATGGGCACTTAAACGATTAACCAGTTGTTGACCAAGGGTTTCAATATTGATACTGGCGACACTGAGCGCGGCGCGAAGGTCTTGCAGTGCGATCAGTGAGTCCACCATACTGAGCATTTGCTGGCCGCTGTCATGCACAATGCCGAGGTATTCCTTTTGTTTTGGGCGCAGTGCACCATAGATTTCTTGGTTTAGCACACTGGTCATGCCGAGGACAGACGTCAGTGGCGTCCGCAGATCTTGAACTAGTCGATCGACCAAATTGAAACGTAGACGATCGAACCCTCCCCGACTGGATGCCGATTCTTCGGATGCGGAATAGTTGAGGGCGATCGTCGGCATTGGGCGATCGGCCGCCAGAAAGTCAAGATCCGGGGCACGTTCGAGTTCGAGCGTGAGATTCCGGCCAATCAGTTCGAGGAGCTGGATATCGCGGCGTGTGAAGTGGCGTGGCGCTAGATCGATCGCCTCGATCGTACCCAGGCAATCGCCAGAGGCATTCCGCAAGGGGACACCCAAATAAGCGCGAATGCCAAATTCTTGAATGGCAGGGCAGTCGGCAAAATCGGGATCGGCAGCTAAATCGTTAATGCAAAGTGTTTTATCCTGTTCGAGCAAAAAGCCGCAGGGCAAAAGCCGTCGTAGAAAATTACGTTCTTTAGCGAGAAACGATCGGTTGGCATAGGGTGCAAGAGCGACACCCTGGTATGTAATCGAGTCACTGTCGATCGATCCAATTGCGCCGATCGCCGTGCTCATCCCGACCACAATTTCATGGGCAGCCGTCTCGAACACCCCGATCGACGTCAAACCCGACAACCCCGATTTTGCCAGAGCAATCAGCCGTTGTTGTTCGCGTGCAATAGCCGTCATGACAGAGGGCGCAGAGAGCCTGCGCGGTAGTTATATGGTTGAGGTGCAGTTTGAGCGTGCAAGAGGAGTGCGTCCGTCCGCTAACCGGTGACCTACGGATCAAAAACCCAGGGACATCTCGTTGAACTGCCCAAGCTCTGAGAAAATCACGATCAGCGTCTGGGTCATCCTGAATTGATGGGATTTAGCGAGACGAGGAAGAATTTACGTGAGTCGATAAACGGTTACATCAAAAAATATAGACAGCTCGATCACCCGCGCGAGCAACTCACCATGAATCAATCACCTACGCGATTCTACACAAGACCTATACGGGTCAAAGTTAGCTTACTCCGCACGACTTGATGGTCAAATCACAGCAAATTTGCCTGATTCATAATCAAATCGCAGCAAGATCCCACGACCCAATCCGATTTTGTTCCGCTCTAAGGCTTCAACCCTGATTATGGCTTAATTTGGGTCGATACCGATGAGCTAAACCGCGAACCAACGAATAAGATCCTGGGTAAAGAATGGGTCGAGAGACAAATCTAAGCCATTTGAACGACCCAATAGAGCTAAACCTTTGTCTGTGATCACTCGTCTAGGATTGAGACTCATCCCAGGCGGGATGGGCAAAGAGTTCGTCAATTAAACGGACGCCCCGAAGCTGATTGGACAGAGGCAGGTGACCTTTGGGTGCGTCGATCGACCAGGTGAACTGCTTGGGAAACCGCGTCCAACTATTACCGGTTTTCCAGCCCATTTTGGGCCATAGCTTCTCCCAGTTTTTACTGACGCCTAACCACAATTTTCGCTGAATCGAGAATCCGAACTTGCCGTCAGAGTGAGTGACCCAAAGCCGATCGATGGTACGCAAATCCGTCACTGGAATGTTGCGAACCTCGGAAAAATAAAGCCATTTACGAGCTTCTGACGCGGCACCACCCAGACGACATAACAGTTCGCGCGTCATTTGGTCGGCGTCTTCAAAGTTTTGCTCAATTAAAAGCTGCTGTAGGGGGACGTAATCGATTCCCCGTTCCGATTCAAGAGGAACGAGACTGGCTTGGGAAGAGTCAGTCATTGTGATTTAAGTTGACGCGAGTCGATTTTAATTGTGAGGATATATAAGGTTACAAGGCCGGATGATGATCTTTGCTCATTGGCGAAGATATCAGCCAAAACGATGGCCGATGTAACAATATTTGAAAATTTGAAATGACTTTATTGTCTCAGAATACGTCGAATTATGGCACTGCTCGACGTGGGGATCTCGATTTGAACAAGCTCAATTATGCCGCCATAGTCGAGAACTGACGGGGCTTCCGGTAACGTGCTGACGTCATAATCGCCGCCTTTGACGTAGATATCGGGCTGGAGCGCGACGATCGTCGCGGTTGCGGTCGTCTCCGGGAAAATGACGACGCCATCGACGGGTTTGAGTGCGGCGATCGCCTCCGCGCGTTGAGCGTCGGGAATGATGGGGCGGGAGGGCAGGTTTTCCGGCTGCGGCTTAATGGTGGCGACGGATTGGTCGCTATTAATCCCCACAATCAGGGTTTTACCAAGCTGTTTGGCGGCTCGTAGATAGCGAATGTGTCCGCAGTGCAGCAGGTCAAAGCAGCCATTCGTAAACACGAGGGGACGCCAACGATCGGGGTCTTGCTCGATCGCCGATCGCAACTCGTCTAGGGTATACAGTCCGGGAATGTCTGAAGTCATGGATTACGTCGCGATCGCTTTAGCGGTAATCACACATCAGCGTATCGCGGGTATTGCGTCCCGTCGTCGGGTTCGTCCCGGTCGCAATTTCGCACAGTACGTTCAGCGCATCGTCTCGCAGTAAAACATCGGTGAAATCCGCGCCGTCGATGGTTGTGCCTTCAAAGCGGGCGTGGTAAGCAAACGCACCTTCTAGGTTGGCGTCATTCAGGTTGGACTTGGAAAAAAGTGCAGAGTCGAGCGTTGCATAACGCAAATCAGCACCGTGTAAATCGACCTCAAGAAACTTGGCTCGAAACAAGCGTAAACCCACTAAGGTCGCGCCGTGTAGATCACACTTGCGTAGCGTGGCCAGGGTGAAGTTTGAGTCACTTAGATCTTTGCTGGAGAGATCTTCGTCAAATAGCGTCGCTTTTTCGTAGTTATCGGCGAGAGCGGGCGCGAGGTAACTGGTAAAACCGGCACACAAGCCGGTGAGAAAGACGATCGCCGACAGAGCGATCGAGATCGCCCGAGAGCTGATTTTCGTGGGTGTGTGGGAAAATCGAGTTGTGGGCTGATGAGGACTCCACCCTGACCCGTCGGCTGGATGGGTTGGGTCAATCGGAAACAATTGTCGGGTCAATTTCACGGGTTTCTACTCTACAAACGTTCGTTAAACTTCAGTGCTAGAACACGATCGGAGCCAAGCTCAACACCGTTTCCCGGCTCGCTCAACAACTCGTAATCAATCTACCGGAAATCCGCCCGCAATGCGACCAATCCCGCGATCGCAGCAGGTGGGCTGGCTCGGTGAAGAGTTCGTCGCACGCTGGCTGCGATCGCATGGCTGGACGATCATTGCTCAACGATGGCGCTGTCGCTGGGGCGAGCTGGATCTGATCGCGGTTCCTGCCTCTGTTCCTAATCACAACCTCTCGCCCTCTGCCCGCGCAACAGTAGACCAACCGGCGCGATCGCTGCTGTTTGTTGAAGTGAAAACACGAAACGCAAAGAACTGGGACGCCGACGGAGCCTTGGCTATTTCAGCGATCAAACAGGCGAAACTCTGGCGAGCCGTGCGAGTATTTCTCTCGCGTCACCCGGAATATAGCGATGCCGTGTGTCGCTTTGATGTGGCGCTGGTTCGGTGCGATCGCCTCCGTACCTCAGACCCGGCCTTGACGATTCATGACCTCAAGGATCTCGTTTGGCCGTCCTTTATTGATGGACAGCGAGCCCTTGAGATTGCAGGTCAGCGACTGGCGATCGCTAGCTATCTCGAAGGGGCGATCGAGGCGGATGATTAGCGACGCAGCGCCAGAGAATCCGTTAAACTAGTGCTACGGTTAACGTTTCTTAATACTAAATAATTGGCCGTCAATGGACGATGCGGTCGCCCAACCTCTGCGCCATCCTTAAAAGATCTCAACGAATGCGATCGCTCCGTTAACCAACACTTTTGCAACCCCCTCCGCAACGATGACCCAAACTCCCCAACGCATTTGTATTCTCGGCGGCGGCTTTGGTGGCCTCTACACCGCACTGAAGCTCAGTGAAAAGACCTGGGAGACGTCGCAGCCCGTAGAGATCACGCTAGTCGATCGCCAAGACTGTTTCGTCTTCCTGCCGTTACTGTACGAGCTGCTCTCGGAAGAACTGCAAAGTTGGGAAATTGCGCCGCCGTTTGTGGAACTGCTCGCGGATACGAACATTCGGTTTATTCGCGCGGGAGTCGAACGGGTCGAAATCGAAGCGCGTCAAGTGGCGCTGGATGACGGTCAAACCTTGGACTACGATCGCCTCGTGTTGGCGCTGGGCGGTGAAACACCGACTCAATCCGTTCCGGGGGTCAGTGATTATACCTACGGTTTTCGGACGATCGATGATGCGTATCGCTTGAAAGAAAAGCTGCGCGAACTTGAAGCCAGCGATCGCGATCCGATTCGCATCGCGATCGTTGGTGGTGGCTACAGCGGCATCGAGCTTGCCTGTACGCTGGCCGATCGACTCGGTGAACGGGGACGTTTGCGCATGATCGATCGCCATGAAGTGTTGCTTAAATCATCGTCAGAGTTTAACCGCGAAGCCGCACGCCAAGCCCTGAGCGAGCGCGATATTTGGATTGATTACGAAACCGAAATTGACGCAGTAGACGAAACCTCGATCAGCCTGAAATATCGCGATCAAACCGATACGATCCCCGTAGACCTCGTGCTGTGGACGGTGGGAATGGAAGTGGCATCGGTGGTGCGATCGCTGCCCGTCGATCATAGCGATCGCGGCCAAGTGTTCACCGAAACAACGCTGCAAGTAAAAGGCCATCCCGAAATCTTCGCCCTCGGTGACTTAGCCGACTGCTATGACGCCAGCGGGCAAAAAGTACCGACCACCGCCCAAGTTGCCTTTCAGCAAGCGGACTATACGGCCTGGAATATCTGGGCCTCCCTGAGCGATCGGCCGCTCTTGCCGTTCCGCTACCAAAACCTAGGCGAAATGATGACCTTGGGACGCGAAAATGCGACGCTATCGGGTTTAGGCATCTCGATCGATGGTGAAGTTGCCCACTTCGCACGACGCCTGGTGTATCTCTATCGTTTACCAACCCTCAAGCACCAGCTAAACGTCGGACTGAACTGGATCGCGAAACCCCTTCACGATCTACTGTCCTCAATCAACTAATGGCACGACTCATCTAAAAGTAGTTTTGTAGGGTGGACATGGCCCATCACCGCGCATACTGATGCGGGGGTCGATCGTGGTGAGCTGTGCCCACCCTACTGGCTCTGCGTCGCGAGTTTGCGGGATGCGCAGCGACTCGTTTGATGGAGAACTCGATCGGCTGATTTTTTTGCTCAAGAATAAGTAGAGTTTTTATTACTTGAACGGCAAAAAAAGTGAACTTACATTGACCCATGAAATTGTCAAAAAAACTTCTTTCATACTGATAGAAACTAGCCTTAAACTCCTAAAAGACTATTTCTCCTCGAATTAGCAGTGCTTGTCGTATGCATAAGCCCAAACATAGCCAGCTTCATCAAATCTTCACAAAAAACGATGAAATACCCTGGATTCTTTACGTAAACTTCATCTCGAATTTTGATGGACTACTTAGAATTAAGTCATATATAGCAGAAGCCGATTAAATTAGGACACTCTCGTCTAAGTTGAAAACCGCACTTCGACTCCGCTCAGTGCTCTCAGCTTTTTTTGATACGTCCTAACCAAATCGTTTTTTGCTATAGCTAAAAATTTTAAAGACTTCTAATCTTTGTCAGGGTAGGGCGAGTCGTGAATTACAAACCATGTTGGAACGTAATGGAAACGTTAGTTCATGAGGAAATTGACCGCCAACTGACGGAGCCCGGTGCAACCTATCCCCAAAACTTTGACCGCTCTGATGCGATCGCCTACGCCCTGAATCGCCTACCCGCCCTCTACGCCACCACCGAAGAAGGGTGGGAACGCCAAATGAATCGGGCTCGCAGAGGATTGATGGACTTGATTACCATGGCGACGACATGGGGTATTAACGAAGCGCAGCGCAAATACAAACCCCATGAAACACCGTTAACGGAGGAACATGTTCGTCCGCCCGCCGAACGCGCACTCGAAGAGCTCAGACTTCTGTTTGATCGCGAAGATCTGTCCTGGGATAATCTCAGCGCGGTTGTTCATGATGCCGTCCCGCCTCGATCTTCCGCCAAATCAATACACTCGACCCTGTGGGCACTTCCCCGTGGGGGCAATCCGAGCACTTCTCGTACCTCCGCGCACCCCTCAACGAAGCGACAGGCCGTGCTGATCGGTCATACCGTAGATGCAGCAGTGCATGTCAAAGTGGGCTAGCACTAGAAGCAATTAATCAATTAATTGATTTTTTAGCACTTACCAAGCGAGGGTTGCGGGATACTGTGGGCGCATTGCCATTCCCTCCTCTGTGTTGATCTTTTTTGTCTAGCGTCAGTTTTCGACAAAAGAAAGAGGCAGCGATCGCTGCCTCTTTCTTTTATGTTTGTTTCGGCCTAACCCATTACTAGAAACGGGTTATTTGCCGTTTAATTTTGGCATCAGGAGTTTATTCGTGAGTTTCGGATCTGCGCGTCCACTGGTGGCTTTCATCACTTGCCCGACAAAGAAACCCTGGAGTTTCGTTTTGCCTGCACGGAACTGCTCGACTTTGTCCGGATTATCTGCAATCAGTTTGTCGATAATGGCTTCGAGTTCACCGACGTCAGAAATCTGAATCAAGCCCTTGGCTTCAACGATCGCCTTGGGTGAACCGCCTTTCTCTAACAGTTCTGGCAAGACTTCTTTGGCAATTTTGCCGCTGATTGTATTGTCTTCAATTAGGCCGATCAACTCCGCGAGGGACTCGGGGGTTAAGGCCAAATCAGCGAACGATTGCTTCTGCTCTTTGGCGTAGGCCGTCAGGTCACCCATGACCCAGTTGGCAGCTTGTTTGACCGGCGCACCCGCATTTAAAACGGCGTCAAAGTAAACCGTTACATCCACGTCTTCCGTCAAGACGCGAGTGTCGTAGGCCGAGAGACCCAGTTCTTCTTCGTAGCGGTGACGCTTGGCGATCGGCAGTTCGGGAAGTTCTGCTTTCCAGGCGGCCACTTGCTCGCGTGAGACTTCTAGCGGCGTGAGATCCGGTTCGGGAAAGTAGCGATAATCGCTCGCACCTTCCTTACTGCGCATACTTTTGGTGCATTGCAAGTTTTCATCCCAGAGGCGGGTTTCTTGGACGATGGTTTCCGATCCGGTTTCGATCGCGCTAATTTGCCGCTCGATCTCGTAGTCGATCGCCCGAGCGATCGCGCTAAACGAGTTCATATTTTTGATCTCGACCTTGGTTCCGAAGGCATCTTGACCGACGGGACGTACGGAAATATTCACATCGCAGCGCATCGATCCTTCTTGCATGTTGCCGTCGCAGACGCCCAGATAGCGGACAATACGGCGAATCTCTTGGCCATATTCTGCGGCCTCGCGTCCGCTGCGAATGTCGGGTTCGGAGACGATTTCGAGCAGGGGAACACCGGCGCGGTTGTAGTCCACGAGGGAATGGGTCGAACCGGCGAGCCGATCGCTACCGGCATGGACGAGCTTTCCGGCGTCTTCTTCCATGTGGGCGCGGGTGACACCGATTCGCTTGCGCTGCGGGTTGCCGTCATCGTCGATCAGTTCAATCTCTAGCCAGCCGTGTTCGGCGATCGGCAGGTCGTACTGCGAGATCTGATAGTTCTTGGGCAGGTCAGGGTAAAAATACTGCTTGCGATCGAACTTGCTATAGGGCGCGATTTGACAATTCAGCGCGAGCCCCAGTTTGACGGAATATTCCAGTACCTTCTGATTCAAAACGGGCAACACACCGGGCAATCCCATGCAGATCGGATCGATGTTGGTATTGGGCGTTGCGCCAAATTCTGTCGAAGAATTGGAAAAAATCTTGGTGTTCGTACTGAGCTGGCAGTGCGTTTCGAGGCCGATTACGGCTTCATATTGAGTTTTTGTCGGAGCTGCGGCTGTCATGGGCGCTCTAGCAAGGTTACGGTTCGATCGCGTGCGATCGCCGAAGCGATTGACACCTCACGATTTTACCGTCAAGCCGTGGCAAGTTTGGGAAATGCCTTGGATTTTCCCGTGACCCCCTTGATTGCCTTGGATTGTCGTGGAGCAATTATCGAAAGAATGCGATCAGCTACTAAGGTGAGTAAACACGTGGGGTATACTGCATCTCGAAATCCGCATCTCAACATTAAATTGGGTGGAGCTGTTTCGGAGACCAATCGCTAATGTGAAGCGAATCTCAATGAACGCTGTTGAGCTAGAATCACACATCCTCACCCGTCAGCGATTCTGAGCAATCTTGAGGAGAAGGTTTTCTCCTAGCTCCGTACAATTGTCCGAGGCCAGTGCTTCTGTTCCCAAAGACGCTTAAGTCTTAAAATATACATTACTAGTTTTTATGGCAGATATTACTCCCAACCAAATGCGCGATCGGCTCGGCAATATTGACCAAATCCGAGACATTCTATTCGGCGATCGCGAGCGCGAGTATACCGAGCGCATCGATCACATGGAAGCGGATCTGGAGGAACTCAGTCAGGCGATCGAGCTACGCTTAACGGCTCTCGAAACTCAAATGTCGGCAGACCTACAAACGGCGGTGAATTCCCTTGAGAAAAAAATTCAGTTTGTTAGTTCAAGCTTGAATAGTGAATCCAGCGAAATTCGTCAAAACTTGCAGACCGTTGAGCGCGATCTGGCTGGCAATATTGTAATTGTTGAAAAGACACTATCGGCAAGCCTGGGCGAAGTCGAGACGGGTCTTTCCAATACCCGATCGCAGCTCAAATCCGGCTTGCAAGAACTGAAATCGCAGCTACTGGATGAAATCGAGAAACACTTCAACGGCCTAGGCGGCGAAAAGGTATCGCGCACCGAATTAGCCGAAATGTTCTTTGACCTCTGTATGCAAATGCGCGGCCAAAGTGAGTCGTCAACGGAAACAGAGACGGCCCAAGGAACATTTTTATTGCCCGATCGACAGGTTGAAGATTGAAGCTCTCAGTACAATCGCCGTATGGCTTGCCCAAACTCAGCATCTGAAGCGTTTCATAACCCGTCTGCATCCGATGCGGCTAGTCATCAGCCTTCTGAGGATAGCGTTTTGTCATCTCTGTTCGATTTACTTACGGAGGACAATGATGCTGATGGCCATGAGACCAATAGCCACGAGACCAATGGCGGAACGCTAGCCGACCGTTCACCGGACGCGCAAGCTTCTACAAGCAGCACCCAGCCTCCGACTGCGGATGGCTCTCAGACTGGGATTGAGATTGAGGCTGGGACTGAGATTGAGTCTGGGACTGAGATTGAGTCTGAGATTGAGTCTGGGATTGAGTCTGGGATTGAGTCTGGGACTGAGATTGAGTCTGGGATTGAGATTGAGTCTGGGATTGGGATTGAGGCTGAGATTGAGTCTGAGACTGGGATTGAGACTCAATCTCAGTCTGAGTCTGAGTCTGGGACTGAGATTGAGTCTGAGACTGAGAAACTTGTCTCACCTCGTCTCCCTGACGCCACACAGCTTCGCCAGTCGCCGTCTCATCCTCAGAGCAGCGTCTCGTCCCCGGTTCACTCCAGCAGAACGTCACGCCGCGTCAAACTTAGTCCCCAGACCCTACGACAACGAACGACGATCGGCGAGTTTGTCGAGCCTGTTGCTCCCGCTACACCGACGCCTCCCCAGGCCAAGACTCCGCAGCCCCCTGCCTCCCAAAACATTCCCGCGAGATCGCACCCGAAACCCTCACCGCCCCCTTCGATACCGCCAAATTCTAGCCAGCTAGCCCCTCCCAGTTACGCGATCGTCCCGGCCAGTGACGCACGGCTAGCAGCGCTAGAAACCCGACTGATTGAACTCGAATCACAGCTTGACTTTAGTGATATTGCTGAAACCAAGGATAAACAGACCAAGCTAATGCCGCTGGTCGATGAAATCCTTAGTAGCCTGACGCCGACGGCATTGCGTCAGGAAACGATTCGCAGCATTATCCCCGTGATCGATCGCATCATCATCGAGCGATCGGGACAAAATCGCGATGCGATGAGTGCGGCCATCTCGGATCTGATGCCGATGGCGATCGCACGACAAATCGAAGCCGATCCCCACTCGATCGCCGAAGCCGTCGCCCCTGAGATGGCCGAAGCGATCCGCCGCCAAATCACCCTCAAAAAAGGCGTGTTAGCCGAAGCGATTTCGTCCGAGATGGGCGAAGCGATCCGCCGCCAGATCCTGCTCGCACGGGAAGAGATGGTCGATGCGCTCTACCCCGTCATCGGCAACACGATCACAAAATACATGTCGGAGGAGATCCGCAATATCAATGCGAAGGTCGAGCAAAGCTTCAGTTTTGAAGGCATGACTCGTAAAGTTCGCGCGAGACTTCAGGGTGTTTCCGAAGCAGAGCTGATTTTGCGTGACGCAGCTTCGTTTACCGTTAAGGCCGCTTTTTTAATTCACAAAGAATCTGGCCTTGTGATTGCTGAGGCACAACAGCCGAATGCGACTCCGCTCGAATCGGACATGATCGGCGGTATGTTAACCGCGATTCGTAGCTTTGCTAATGACTGTATTGCTCAGGCGGATGCAGGCAACACGGCTGAACTGAATGAAATTGAGTATGACACTTTCAAGCTGGTGTTAGAAGTTGCTGGATATTGCTATGTGGCCTTGGTTGTAAAAGGGGCGATCACGAAATCCTATGTCAACCATATGCGTCTCGTTATGGTCGGCCTGGTTCAAGAGTACGGCCCTGCGATCAAAGATTTTGATGGTGATCCGAGTACGATTCCTGAAGATATTGCGATCAAGATCGCCTCGCTGGTTCCAGATCCGATCGATCTGAGTCAGGAACAAGCGAAGAATTCTAAACATCCCCCGGCCTTACTGATATTGCTTGTGCTTGGGACGCTAGGAGGAATAGTTCTCTGGGCGCGTCATTCGTGGCAGCAGCGAGTTGAAGCCACTGTATTGCACAAAATTGATGCGGTTCCTGAGCTGACGGCGTATCAGATTGAAGTGGAAGCTAAAGGTAATCGGCTAGAGCTCGCGGGTGATTTGCCCTCTCGATCGCTCCAGGAAAAATTAATTGAAGTGGTGACGCCACTTGTGCCCGATCGCGAAATTGTTGATCGTACGCAACTCACGACCTTTGAGCCTGATGAGGCCACGATCTCGGCGGAGGTAGACCGACTAACCGCGCTGCTCAATCGGACATTACCCGCCACCGTGGTCACGCAATATCAAAATCGCCGCATTACGCTGAAGGGCTGGGCTGAGGATGAAGCCGTGCTCGCTGCGATCGGTCGTGCCTTTGAAGTTATTCCCGGCGTGCAGTCCGTGTCGAGCGCGTTATTGATTGACGCACCGCCGGACAAAATTCGGCTGTATTTTGAACTCGGAGAGACAAACCCGATCGCGATCGGCGAACGCAAGCTAGAATCCGTCCAACGTTTTCTCCGCGAGTTTCCGAACTTGCAACTGGATATCATCGGTCACGCCGATCGGATCGGCTCAATCGAACAAAATCAGGCTCTTTCCCTCGCGCGAGCCGAACAAGTTCGCCAATTGTTAGTCAATCGAGGAATTGACGCCAGTCGTCTAACTGTTCGTGGCTCGCTTGAACTGCCGCCTGGAATCGATCCGCAACAGTCATTAGACCTCAGTCGCTGTGTTCGCTTTGAGATTTCCGATCTCGACCAGGCCGCGATCGAAGTACTGCCTGAATGATGCGATCGCCAGCGAAAGACAACGGGTAATGCCGTGCGATGAAATATAGGCAAAATAAGCCGTAATTTATCGAGTAAGATGGAAAGCCTAATTCTGCGCCTGTCGGCGTGCCATATCTTCCTGTTTAACATTAAGCGTCAACACAAAACCGCACAATACGCGCAGACTTCAGAGAGACACTTTTCCTTAGTCCTATGGCTGTAATATCTCGAAAGATCACAATGGTTGGCGACTTTAGCGTCGGGAAAACGAGCTTGATTCGCCGCTATGTGGAAGGAAAATTTGACGATCGCTATCTCTCGACGGTTGGCGTGAAAATCTCGCGCCGTAATCTCGATCTTCCGAGTGTTGATGGTGCAGATCCTCAAGCGATTCAACTGATTATTTGGGATTTGGAGGGTCAGACTAAATTTAAGGCGATCGCTCCAACGTATCTACAAGGATCAAAGGGAACGATCATCGTTGCAGATATTTCGCGACCGGAGACGATCGACAGCATCCGAGGTCACATCGATCTGTACCGCAGCGTCAGCAAAGATGGCGCGATCATGATTGCACTCAATAAGGCCGATCTGTTTGAGCCGGAGAAAAGTGCAGAGATCTTAGGGCAGTTAAAGCAAGCCTATCAAGCGGATATTATTGAGGCTTATACGACGTCAGCAAAAAGTGGCGAAAATGTAGAGTCGCTCTTTATTGAGCTAGCCGCAGCGACTCTAAAGTAAAGCGATCTCGCGATTTTTCTCGATATGGGTGCAGTTGTCTTTCGGGCGATCACTTCAGCCTGATCGAGCAAAAAATAGGGCTTTATTTTTACCAAAAAAAGGCGTACAGTCAACCGATCTGTTACGCCTTTTTTAGTTTTATTTATTAGACTCTTTTGGTCTGCGGCTTGTGAAGATGAGCCTTTAATCAACAAGGCTAGGCGTCAGCGACTTTAAAGTAATGTTCCCTAATAATACGAAATCCGACTGTGTATAAGCTTAGATTGTCGATCTAGGCGGACACCGCACTTCGACTCCGCTCAGTGCTCATCGACACTTTTGTCTTTTTCCTAGATAAAACCGGATTTCGTATAATTTCTGATAATTTTAAACGTTCTAAAACGAACTTTAACGTTAAAACAGCTTGGAATTACAACAGCTTGAAGTTAACGATTCAAAACTTTGTTGATTGCACGCGGCTCGCGTGGGGGTCAACCTTCGACCAATACGACCAAAACCGACCCCAACCCGACGAGCTAAGCGATCGAGACTACCAGCTCGATTTCACGACGCCCGGAAGCAAACCTTTGTGCGCCATTTCGCGCAGTTGGTTGCGGCAGAGACCGAAATCACGGTAGTAGGCGCGGGGGCGACCGGTCGCCCAACAGCGATTGCGCACACGAGTGCGGGAGCTGTTGCGGGGAAGCTGCTGAATTTGGCTGTGAATTGCCATACGTTCAGCTTGGTTGGGTGCTTTGTCGAACGCTTCTTTCAGAGCTGCACGCTTTTCTTCGTATTTTTCAACGAGCTTCTTGCGTTTCAGGTGGCGCTCGACCATGCTTTTCTTAGCCATGAATCGGGTTGTAATCCTCAAAAGTACGAATCACCAGTTTAATATCATAGGCGATCGCTTTGGGTTTGTCTTGGATTAGATTGTTATGGACATCATGGGGCGAAGCCGAGCCGATCGCCATAGTCAAGCAAAATTTCTAGCGTGATTAAGCGATTGCGCCAGGTTTCGACCTGATAACTATCGCGCAATCCCTGAAGCCGCAGCCAGGTGTCAAAATCGGCGCGATAGTCTTGCAAGGTGGTTTTGGCGATCGCCAGGTTGGTCGCGCTCGGGGATTGTGACACCAACGCCAGCGCCTCCGATAGCATCAACGTGCGTCCGCGCCACTGCAATAACTCATCGTCATCGATCCAGAGATTGCCCGATCGCAGTGCTAGTTCCCACTCGTTTTGCAGCAATTCGTAGCGCTGCCGTGCCATCTCAAACGGCGCACGCTCCGGCATGATATCCGACGCTTCCCCTTGGGTTTGCCGCAACATCTGCTCGACCTCGCTCGATAAAGCCGCCGTCGCAAACAAGGCGTAACCCATCGTCGGCAAATCGCGCAGGGCTTGGAGCTGGTCGGTGACGTTGGTGCGATCGAGGTCGTGGAGCCGCACGGACGGGATAATCGGGATCGGACTCGGGTTCGCCAATAGGGGACTCACCAGGCTATGCAGACGGTTGGTGTCTTCGGCGTAACTCATCAGCACCACCTGATCGACGATGCCTTCATCAATCCAGGCTTCCCAATGCTGCTGGAGCTTGTGAATGCGCTCGTGGGTGGAGTAGGCAAACACCGACGTGGAAAGCGTCAAACCCGGACGCCGATTGTCGATCCATTCGCGCACCTCGCGCACAAAGGTCGTGACGTTATCGACGCGAAATTGCGTCCACTGCGCCCAGAGGTCACGATCGCGCGGCGAAATCGTCAGCGGATCGACACCGGTTAGCGCTTCAAATTGCTCGCGTCCCGCTACCCCGTAACCATAGGTGCGCTCGGCTCCGGGATCTTGGAAAGGATAGCGAATGTAGTCGAGCTGGATGCCGTCTACATCGTAGTTATTCACGATTTCGTCTAGCTCGCGGATCACGAACCAGCGAGCTTCCGGGTTGGCGGGATCGAGGAAGGTTTTGCGCGATCCCTGGTGGCGGACACGTTCTTGGTCGTCACGGTTCGCCCACTCAGGATGTGCTTCGAGGACGGGGCCGGGATAGTCGATCGGGTCGCCGACGATCACATTATGGGCTTCGTTACCCACGGCAAACGCCCAGACCCAGGCGTGCAACTCCATATCGCGGGCGTGCGCTAGTTCGACGGCGGCTTTGAGGGGGTCCCAGCCTCGCGTTAGGGGATTTTGGCGGGTAATGGCGCTGGGATAGATCGGATAGCCCGCGTTGATGGTTTCAAAAAAGACGGTGTTGATGCCCATCGCATCGAGCCGATCGAACAGGCGTTCGAGTCCAGCGGGCGATCCAGCTTCGACGATCGTGCCGCGATCGAGCCAGATGGCGCGGACTTCGGGCTGGGCGCGTTGGCGATCATCGGGGTAACTATTGAGCAGAGAGAGTCGCGCATCGATCCAGCGATCGCGGGCGGTGCGATAGTCTCCGGCGGCAACGAGTGCGGGGAATTCCGCGAGAGTTGCTCGTGCTTGATCGAGGACGGTGGCCGTCGCGCCGAGGTTGATCGGCTGATCGGGAGCTAGGGCGACGATATATTCACGGTTACGGCGTGGGGTTTGACCTAGGCGATCGGTGCGATCGGCGTCGAAATCGGGATCATCACTCCCCAAAGCCGCGATCGTGGTGTTGACCTGTACCGCCTGCGCGGCCTGGGTCGCACTTTGGACACGTCCAATCAGTTCGCTCAGTTCCCGCTGCATCTTCAGAGCTTCGATCTGGGAAATGCGGGCATTGCCGCGCTCCACGTTTAAACCAGCGGGCGCAACGCGCAGAGCCATCAAGTCCTCGCCTGCGGTATTGCTAGCGGCATTGCGGATCGTGTTCGCGTCAGAATTCAGGCTGGGATTGAGACGAGGATTTGGGCTGAGATTCGGGCGCGGTACGATCGGCGATCGCGCCGTTGGGTTGATGGGAGCGAGGGCTGTGTCTGTATTGACGTCGGTGTTGGTGTTGTCCGCACCGGTTGAACTGTTTGTGGAATTATCTGAATTGCTTGAATTGGAAGCGCGATCGAGACGGTTAGTGATCGAGGAAATCGGCGCGACACCTGTGGGCGTGTTGCGCGGGCGAGTATCTGCTGCGATCGGCTGAGTGGAATCGAAGTCAATACGCGAGGACGCATCATCGAAACGATTCGGGGATGGGTCACGGGACTCCGATCGCGAGCTCGTCGGTGCAGGATCATTCCAGGCTACGGGCTCAAATTCTTCGCCAGCATTACCGGCGTCCAAATCCTGCGTTCGTCGCAGCGCCGCCTTGAGCCATGCCACGTCGGCCTCGACCGCGCGATCGTTGCGTCCCCACTCCCAGCCTAAAAAGGTCACCTGAGGCGAAACCCCGACCGCCGTAGCATTTCCAGCCATCTGCCATGCCGCCGCCGCTTGGCTATCACCCCCTGATAAACTCAAAATTCCACCGTCGGGAATACGTCCGAGGGCATCGTTGGGCATCCAGGCCGTACGACAAGTGGGATCGCGATCGCAGCTCGTGGACAGCAGACGCATCGCCGCCGAACCCGGCAGTTCATCGAGCCACTGCATCCCGATCACATCGCGCAATCCGTCGCGCACACGCCGCGAGGAATCTTCCGCAAAACGTCCACTGACGATCACCCGCCCGCCGCTGGCGATCCAGGTCTCGATCGCGCTGGCCTGACGTCGCGAAATGTCTTCGAGATTGGGTAAAAACAAAACGTTGCTGTCGCCCAAGTCGCTGACATCATCGACGTCATTCCATTCGAGGGTCTGATAGCCGACATCGGCAGTCTGTAGCCGTTGCTCGATTTCGTCCCAGTAGCGATCGTTATCATTGCTCCGAATGACGGCAATCGATGATGTGGAGACCGCCGCTCGGGGGTGGATCAAGTCGAGTGGTAACCCGATCCCGAAAACGGAAAGACCGACGATCGCACGCAGACGATGCCAAGCTGGCAGAGACGAAAAAGGCATGAAATTCAGTCGTACGGTGATGGGTGGAAGCGCAACTTATATATTACGTCTACGATGAATTTGATGCTTTTCCCGATACTTTGACGCCCAAGCCAAACCCATACGCCCTGATATTCTCCGTCACCCTCAATCCCTTTTTCAATTACCCCTCGTACTCATGGGACACATCTTGGAATGGATCGCCATTCGATCAATCCACGCAGCGATCATGTGGGGAGCGACGATCGCCGTCGTTGCGCTGCCCCCACAATCCGTCGCCGCGATCGAACCCGACGAGTCCAGCTTGGCGGAACACTCGCCGGAACTTCAGCCCGTCCGATCCATGACCGGCATGGTTGCCGCCGCGCATCCCCTCGCCAGTGAAGCAGGGGTCATGATCTTGCAGGCGGGCGGGAATGCGATCGACGCCGCGATCGCCACGGCCTTCGCGATTTCAGTTTTAGAGCCATACTCAGCGGGAATCGGGGGCGGTGGTTTTTTGCTGATGTATGACGCGGAAACTCGCGAGATCCAATCGCTCGATTTTCGGGAACGCGCCCCGATCGCGGCGATAACGGACATGTATCTCGACGCAGACGGCGAGCCGACGGATGGTAGCCGCAGCGGTCACCGCGCTGTAGCGGTTCCGGGGACGGTCGCGGGGCTGTACGAAGCCCATCAGCGCTATGGTCGGTTGCCCTGGGCAGCGGTGGTACAACCGGCGATCGATTTGGCGGCGTCGGGGTTTGAGGTGAGCGATCGATTTGCGCGATCGCTCAACTGGCGATCAGCGGCGTTATTTAACAACCCCGCCGCCCACGCAGTGTTTAGTCGGGATGATGCGAGCGACACCCCACAGCTTTACGCCCTGGGCGATCGCTTCGTTCAGCCCGATCTCGCCGCGACCTTGCGACGCCTTGCCGATGACCCCGACGATTTTTATCATGGCCAAACCGCCGCCGCGATCGTGGCCGATATGGTCACCAATGATGGTCTGATCACGCAAGCGGATCTAGATCGCTACGAACCGATCTGGCGAGATCCGCTCTGTGGTCTATTTCAGCCCGATCGCACCGATCCCGAGCAATTTCGGGTCTGTGCCATGGCTCCACCGTCCTCCGGTGGGGTTCACCTGCTGCAAATTCTCAAGCTGATCGAACCGCTTGATTTAGCGAACCAGAGCGCAACCCAAGGACAGCATTTATTAATTGAAGCGATGAAAATCGCCTACGCCGATCGCGCGTACTATCTCGGTGACCCTGATTTTGTTGACGTGCCGGTAGCCGAGCTGGTCTCGCCCGAGTATCTCGATCAACGTCGCGCTGAAATCGAAATCGATCGCGCCCGATCCGCCGACGAAGTCTACGCTGCCGATCCAGCCTTGATCGATCGGCTCGCGACGGAATCTCGCGACACTAGCCATCTGTCGGTGGTCGATGGCGATCGTAACGCCGTCAGTTTGACGTTCACGGTGAACGGTGGTTTTGGCGCAGGGATTGTCGCTGCCGGGACGGGCATTGTTTTAAATAACGAAATGGATGATTTTTCGATCGCGCCCGGTGTCCCCAACCTCTACGGCCTGATCGGTGGCGAGGCCAACGCGATCGCCGCACGCAAGACCCCGCTATCGAGCATGACCCCGACGATCGTCACCGACACCGACGCCAATCTACGCCTCGTCGTCGGCGCTCCCGGTGGCAGCACCATCATCACCACCATCGTCCAAATTTTGCTCCATTCGCTGGTCTTCGATCAAAACATTGCCACTGCGATCGCCGCGCCGCGTCTCCACCACCAGTGGCAGCCGGACACCCTCCGCCTCGATGCCAACTTCGACCCGGCGATCGTTAGTGATTTACGCACTCTGGGTCACGTGCTGGTGACCGGCGGCCGCTGGGGCAACGCCAATGCGATCGAGATTGTCCCGACCCCTATGGCTCCAGCATCGGGAATTCGCGCCGATCGCCTAGAGGGAGCGGCTGATCCGCGTGGAGACGGGATCGCACAGGGCTTTTAGGCGACAAAGAGCGAATTTACGCGATCGTCTTGATTGATCAAAACATCCAGTAACTCAAGAACGACGCAGATAATGGAATTAGCCGATGAGCGCCGCATCGTTTTCAAACTGTACGGTTTGAGGCGTAACGCTAACGAAGACAGGTTTAAGCGAGAGGATAACAGCGAGTGAGGTGCTAGCAACACGTTTTAGACTGGCGGTCTAATAAACCAAAGTTTGCCGAACACCATTTTAAAAAATAAATTATGTCTCAATTAATGCTGTTTTTTGGAGCCATCATCGTGTCATGGCTCGTCTTTTCCTGGTTGATGAATGTCGTAAAAATGACGCTCTCAACGGCGCTGATGCTGGCGGCACTAATCATGTTGCTGCAAGTTGGCTTCGGCATCGATATGCCAATGCTGATTGACACAATTTTTGCATTGCCCCGAATCTTATTTGATTTGCTGAGTCAAATTTTTAGCGGCCAGTGATTCAGTAGAACTCTTGCATGAATCGCCCTCATCCCCCGGCCCCTTCTCCCAAGCAGGGAGAAGGGGAGCCAAATCAAAAATATGCTTTTCAAAGTCCCTCTCCCGCTCTGGGAGAGGGATTTAGGGAGAGGGAATGATATTCGTGCAAGAGGTCTAGTAGAAAGATCGAGGTTGTCGATGCACGTTAGCCCGACTTTCCCTGACGCGGGAAATGCTCAACCTGGGCATAACCACCAAACACAAGATTTGATCCCTCGGTTTCGAGGCGGTTGAGCCGAAGCGTGATGCCATCGAGGTCAAAACGATCGAGGTCAACCATATCGTTGAGCAGCAGCATCATCGCGTTGATTAACGAGGTCGCGTCCGTGTGGTGTTGCGCCGGTACGTCGTCCAAGTGAATTTGCGGGTCGCCAAACTCCACCTTGCGGCGACGTTTGACGCTGACCTTGGTCGTGAACTTCAGCGGTAGACGCGGACAGCCTGGACCTTTGGCGGTGGCGGCGATCGTCACCATTGTATTGGCTCCGAGCTTCATCGAGACATCCTCGAACGAAACTAAACTCAGCGCCCAACTGCCGGTCAAACCGTCTATGTCGAGATTTTCGAGGCGCTTTTTCACCAGGTCGGCCTCGAAGGATCGGGTTAAACCGGCCTCGCTGAGAACCACACGGGCGATCGCCTGGGTGGGTTGCTTCAGCTTGAGCTGACCGGCCAGCACGGAGCTGGGATCGATCGCTACCGCGTCAGTCTCAAACGACATTTCAGCTACAGGGAACTGATTGCGGATCACAAGATTGCGACCCTGCATTTTGAAGCCGTCGATCGCGCCCTGGAGCAGCTTGCTCGGCGGATTACAGCGGATATTGACATCGATCGCTTCACATTCGCTAAACAAACGGGCGATCGACTGGCTTGCAACAGAATCGAGGAGTTGTTCGCCCCAATCATTGCCTGATTGCCAGTTATTTCCGGAAAAACTCCCAAACATGCGTGATGCAACGATAGGTCTAAATACCTAGGCGGGACGACAGAGTCCCTTTGTTTGTAACAAAGTCTAAAGATTCTTGCAATTCGTAAATCCCTACCACGGGCTCAAATTGGATCGTTTTTTTTGCCTATGTCCCAAGTTTATCGCCATAAGGTGACTCGGTTTGACCTCAATTTCGAGACCGTACCGCGAAACGATCGCGCAGGTTCGGTCACGGCGATCGCGTCTAAATCTAAAATCGATCTCGTCGCGTGCTGTGTTTTTGGACACCGCGATCGGCGTGACGCCCTCTTATTGCAACGTTATGACAAGCCCTGCGGACTGGATTGAAATCGGCAAAATTGTTGGCCCACAAGGATTACAGGGGCAGTTAAAGGTTTATCCGAGTTCGGATTTTCCGGAGCGGTTTCTCGAACCGGGGACGCGCTGGCTTCAACGGCGGGGGCAGCGCGAGCCGGAACCGATCGAACTAACCTACGGGCGCGACATCCCCGGCAAGAACCTATTCATTATCGAAATCGACGGTATAGCGGATCGTGATGAGGCGGAAGCATTGCGCGATGCGGTGCTGTACGTGCCGGGGGACGATCGCCCGGAACTGGAGGACGGCGAATTTCACGTGATGGATTTGATCGGGCTGGTGGCGCTGAATCACGCGACGGGCGATCGGATCGGCGTGGTGACGGATGTGATGTCGTCGGCGAGTGATTTACTGTCGATCGAACTCGATACGCCGATCGTGCCGCCGGATACGTCGTCGAGCAAGCGCCGGTTTCGCCGTAAGCAAAAACCATTGAAACCCCAAACCCACGTCTTAATTCCGTTCGTTGAGGCGATCGTGCCGATCGTCGATGTGGCGGGCGGCTGCGTGCGAATTGTGCCGGTTCCGGGCTTGATCGACGATCGGAGCGTCACGATTCGCGAAGATACGCCCGATCCGGCGGCAGAAGCGGCGGAAGAGTCGGCGGCGGGGGAGCGAGACCTTTGAGGTTTCCAAAACCTCCAAGGTCTGACGTTGCTGCCCTCAACCCCACCGACTGTTTCAATCGTAACTAACGAATTTGTTTGACTATGGCTAACCTCCAATCCGCCGAATTTCTCTCGCCCGACGATTCGGCGCGGGTCGATGCGGCTCTGTTGACCAATCAAGATAAATTTCTCGCGCGTCTGGCAATCTATGCCCTGCGATCGCTGCGTCAGATTTCCGCCGAGCTTCAGCAGCCGATCGAGCAGATCAACGCTGAACAGATCCGCGATTGGGTCAGCCGCGATCCGGCCATTCAAGAGACGATCGATCTCGATGACAGTTTTACAAGCTTTTTCACCAATCTGGTCATCGCCGCCCGTACCAAACTCGATGCCGCCGCTGCCGAAACGAAAACGCCGCTTGATGCCCTGACGATCGAGCAGACAATCGCCTGGTTTGAAACCCACGGCAAACCCGAGGCATAAGCCAAACGGATCGATCCGTCCTGATCGCAAACGCCGTACACTAAAGGCTACATAAATCGTCGCACCGCTCGATCGGGTCACCCTCGATCGCGCCTTCCTAAAGCCATGACTGCTTCTCGTCGTTATCACATCACCACCTTCGGCTGTCAGATGAACAAAGCTGACTCCGAACGCATGGCGGGCATCCTCGACTCGATGGATTTTCAGTGGGTGGACGATCCCAACGATGCCGACCTGGTGCTGTACAACACCTGCACGATCCGCGACAACGCCGAGCAAAAGGTCTATTCCTACCTCGGTCGGCAGGCCAAGCGCAAACACGACAAGCCCGATTTAACGCTGGTGGTGGCGGGCTGTGTCGCCCAGCAGGAAGGCGAGTCGCTGCTACGTCGCGTGCCGGAGCTGGATTTGGTCATGGGGCCGCAGCACGCCAACCGGCTCGATGATCTGCTCGCCCAGGTGTTCGCCGGTAACCAAGTGGTCGCCACCGATCCGATTCACATCATCGAAGACATCACCAAGCCGCGCCGCGATAGCAAGGTATCGGCCTGGGTGAATGTGATCTATGGCTGCAATGAGCGCTGTACCTATTGCGTTGTGCCGGGGGTGCGCGGGGTCGAGCAGTCGCGGACGCCGGAAGCGATCCGGGCGGAAATGGAGGAGCTGGCGCGTCAGGGTTACAAAGAGGTGACGCTGCTGGGTCAGAATATCGATGCCTATGGTCGCGATCTGCCCGGTGTGACGCCGGAGGGACGCCGTCAAAATACGCTGACGGATTTGCTGTATTACGTGCATGACATCGAGGGCATCGATCGCATCCGTTTCGCCACCAGCCACCCGCGCTATTTCACCGAGCGGCTGATCAAAGCCTGTCACGAGCTGCCGAAGGTTTGCGAACATTTTCATATCCCGTTCCAGTCGGGCGATAACGACATTCTCAAGGCGATGTCGCGCGGTTACACCCAGGAAAAATATCGCCGCATTATCGACATGGTGCGCCACTACATGCCGGATGCGTCGATTAGCGCCGATGCGATCGTTGCCTTCCCCGGTGAAACCGAAGAACAGTTTGAAAGCACGATGAAACTGGTGGACGACATCGGTTTCGACTTGCTCAACACGGCGGCCTATTCACCGCGTCCGGGTACGCCTGCTGCTGAGTGGGAGAATCAGTTAGACGAGGAGACTAAGGCCGATCGGCTCCAGCGGTTGAATCATTTGGTGAGTACGACAGCGGCAGAGCGATCGCAGCGTTATCTGGGTCGTATTGAGGAGGTGATGGTGGAGGATGTGAATCCGCGTGATCCGTCGCAGGTGATGGGTCGGACGCGGGGTAATCGTCTGACGTTTTTTGAAGGGGCGATCGAGGAGTTGAAGGGTAAGACTGTGCCGGTGAAAATTACGACGGTGCGGGCGTTTAGTTTGTCGGGTGAGCCGGTTTACGCGACGGTTTAGATCGATTGATCGATTCGTAGGGTGGGCAGTGCCCACCACGATTAGCCCACACATCAATATCCGTGATGGTGGGCAATGCCCACCCTACTGCTCTATATAGATTAATAACTCCACATACCTAAGCGTTGATTTTTGGCGTTGCTTTCTGCCTCAGCGAGGGCATCCGCAGAATTGGGACAAGTTTGGCGGAAACTGCCATGTAATTGAGCTTGTCCTTCTGCAACCATTTGTAAATTGATATTACGATCTCCGCTAAAAATAACGGCCAAAACTCGGCCACTGTTAATGCTTCCTAGATCATAATATTGCACCGATGAACCAACGGAAATCAGTTGAGTTAAACGATTTTTAGAATTTTCGGCATTTGTTTGGGCTTGTCCATTCACCCAGTCGGGAGAATCAATACAAGCGAGTTGGGTGGTAATGGATCTCCCGCCTTGATTCAAAACAACGGTATCGCCATCCGTAACTTCTACCACCGTTGCGGTTAGCGGATTAGCATTAACAGTCTGAGGACACGTTGCGAGGATGATCGCAGTGATAAAACCCAACAATGATGGTTTAGTTTTCACAGTTATGTTTCCGAAATTCTGGTATGTGGAATCGTAATTAAAGTTTATCTCAGTACAAAATAAAAATTTGCCTTTTGATTGGGTTAAGATACGCCACCTCGAACCGCGATCGATTCTCCATCCCATAATCTGAACCGCTGTTTAGACTGGTATCAAACGCGATCGAGCCGCAAACTCATGACCCCCGACCAACTCAAAGCGATCGTCAAAGAAAGCGTCCGCGAAGCCCTGCGCGAAGAATGGCTGAAATTCTACCAACTCAACCTGCCCCACGTCAGCGACGCCGAACAAGCCGAAATCGAAGCCGACCTCGGCATACCCGCTGACTACGACGAAGACGACTTCATTGACATCTAATTTACGACATTAACTATCGCGGCAGTATTTACTGAGACGAGCGCCGCACAACCAAAAATCCGGCAGACTCCTCGATCGCCCTCAAGCCACCACCAACGCGATCGGGAACAGCAATCGATCGCCCCCCTTACCAAAACCATGACCACCCGAGAACGCCTCCTCCAAGAACTCGCCACCCTCCCCGACACCGCCCTGCCCCAAGTCCTCGACTTCATCCAAACCCTTAACACCCAGCTCGAAGCCGAAGAAGATGAACGCGATCGCACCGACGCGATCGCAGCCCTCCAAAACATCGAACGCGAAGGCACGATCGCCTGGGAAACCCTCAAAGCCGAACTCTGAGCCGCCATGACCTACCGCATCGAGTTCGCCAAACGCGCCGCCAAACAATTCTCAGCACTCCCCAAAAACGAACGCCAACGCATCGCCAAGAAAATCGACGCACTCAGCAACGACCCCCGCCCAGCCGGAACTAAACAACTTGCCGGTAGCGACGGACTATACCGACAGCGAATCGGCTCGTATCGTGCGATTTACACCATTGAAGACGATCGGCTGCTGATCCTCGTCCTGAAAATCGGGCATCGTCGCGACGTGTATCGTGACGACTGACGCATCATTGTGCTCCAAAAAACTGATAGAGCTAAAGTATGTTGCGGCCACGACAAATTGGACTAACAACGATACTTAATCGATCGCCGTAACGCACCGAAAATGTCGCGAACAAAACGAATATGGTAACGGTGCGTTTTGGCCGTGTTCACATATCCTGAATATCGAAAGCCAGCAGGGTGGGAACTGCCCACCACGATCAGCCCGCACATCAGTCTCTGTGATGGTGGGCAATGCCTACCCTACTTGAATTCCCTTTGTTTTTGGTCAAACCGATGATCTAAGCGATCGCTCTCGTGTCAGCATGGTATCCCGGCAATACTGCACGGCCATAACAACACTGTTTACGACCACCCCCCAACAGAGCAAAGGAGAAAACCCCGTGTCCGTTCGCGTTCGTCTCGCCCCTAGCCCCACCGGCACACTCCACATTGGCACGGCTCGTACCGCTGTGTTTAACTGGCTTTTCGCTCGCAACCAAGGCGGTACTTTCATCCTGCGTGTGGAAGATACCGACACGGAACGATCGAAAGCCGAATACACCGACAACATCCTCGCCGGTCTAAAGTGGCTCGGTCTCGATTGGGATGAAGGCCCGTTTTTCCAATCCCAACGGCTCGATCTGTATAAACAAGCCGTTCAAACGCTGCTCGATCAAGGCTTGGCCTATCGCTGCTACTGCACCCCCGACGAACTCGCAGCGATGCGCGAAACTCAACGCGCGGCCAAACAAGCGCCGCGCTACGACAACCGCCACCGTAACCTCACCGATGAACAGCGCGACGCCTACGAAGCCGAAGGCCGCACTGCTGTGATTCGCTTCAAAATTGACGACGATCGCGAAATTGCTTGGAACGACATGGTGCGCGATCGCGTGAGTTGGAACACCAATGATCTCGGCGGCGACATGGTGATCGCCCGCGCCGCCAATGCGGGCGAAGTCGGTCAGCCGCTTTACAATCTCGCCGTGGTCGTCGATGACATCGACATGAAGATCAGCCACGTGATTCGCGGTGAAGACCACATCGCCAATACCGCCAAGCAAATTTTGCTCTACGAAGCCCTCGGCGAAACGGTTCCCGAATTTGCCCACACGCCGCTGATCCTGAATGAGAAAGGCGCGAAACTCTCGAAGCGCGACGGTGTGACCTCGGTGTCGGATTTCCAGGCGCGGGGCTATACGGCTGACGCGATCGGCAATTACATGACGCTGCTGGGCTGGTCGCCTGCTGATGGTGAGGAGCGGTTTACCCTCGACGACGCGGCCAAACAGTTTAGTTTCGATCGGGTCAACAAAGCCGGGGCGAAATTCGACTGGGATAAGCTCAACTGGCTCAACGGTCAAATTCTGCACGCGTTGCCGGTGAGCGAATTGCTGCCGATGCTGGTTCCCTATTGGCAAGAGGCGGGCTATCAGTTTGACCTGGAGACCGATCGCGAGTGGCTCGAAGCGATTACCGCGACGATCGGCCCGAGTCTGTCGGTTCTCAGCGAGGCGGTGGAGATGAGCCGCCCGATGATGAGCGAGACGATCGAGCTGGCGGATAAGGCGAAAACGCAGCTTGAGCTGGATGGTGTCACGGCGGTGTTAACCCACGTGATCCAGCAGACTGAAGCTGCTGAAAGCTTCGATGCGGAGGTCGCGCAGCAGATTATTAACGCGGTCACGAAAGAGCTAAAGGTTAAGAAAGGCTTGGTGATGAAGTCGTTGCGGGCTGCGCTGACGGGTGAGCTTTCGGGGCCTGATTTGATTCAATCCTGGGTTGTGCTACATCAGCGCGGTTTGGCGTTGGGTCGTCTCAAGGCGGCGATCGGCTAGCGCGGTGTTGGAGAGGTAATGGAGTCCCCCTGTAATGCATCGCAATTATGGGGGACTTCAGAAGTTGGGCTTGGTTAGGGTGTTTTGTGGTCGCGGCAGATTGGGCTACAAACGGTACCTAATCGATCGCCGTAACGCACCGAAAATGTCGCGGACAAAACGAACATGGCTGCTTTCCTTTTTGGATCAAATGGATAAAGTCGAGCTAATCTGAAACTTGAAATAATTGATTCAGAGCACCATGATTTTAAATTCATTTCTTGGAATTATGTAATTCCATCCACAGCATATCGACCAAAGCACCATCCGGCATCGTCCAGGCATTATGCATGGTTTCTTTCACAAAAAATCCCGTTTTTTTACACATATTAATCGAACCGGCGTTAGAAGCCAAAACGGCTGCACGTATGACCTTAAGATTCAACTTCTCAAATCCATAATCAACAATTCTCTTAAGTCCCAAACGCCCGAACCCTTTAGCTCGATCTTGCTTCTCCAAAACAGCCAATCCTACTTCAGCACAATGCAACTCTTGATTAAACCCTTTTAATACAACATAGCCAATAGGTAATTCTTCCGGATCTAAATATATACCTAGAAGCAGAGGTTTACTTGCTTGAGAATGGGGTAGCGAAAAGCAAGAAACTGCTTCAATAAACTCGTCTATTTCGTGAGTCTCAAAAAATGGACTCCACCCCATGAGACTACTTAATATTGGGTCGCGAGAAAGGCGAATTAAGTGTCGTAGATGCTCGTTGGAAAGAGAAGCCAAAAAAATTGTGGTCTCAGTCCGCTTGTGCTCCTGCTTTAATATAATTCGTTTCATTTTGATTGTATTTAATTATATAAAATCTTTTGTTGGGGGATATTCTTCAATGTTTGTATAGGAGATTGTCACTTCCTCCGCCACATCAATAGATTCGATGGCAATTAAATGAGTCCAGAGTCCACATTTATCTTCAATCCATTGAATTCTTGCGTTGGGTTTCTTAGAGTGATTACACAAAGAGGTCAGCCCAAATACGATGTAACCATTAACCCACTTGTTGGCATCACTGTATTCTGACTGCCGTACAAAATAATATTCAAATAATGAGGTTTTATCTATTAGTTCTCGCTGCTCTGGGGGAAATGAACAAGTAGGAGAAGCTTCAATCAAGTCTCCTTTCTCAATTTTTTTTGTCGCGATCGTGCCTCGATCTTTTCCTTTAATCCAAACAACTTTGAGCATAGGTTCGACCTCAGTACGAGAGAAAAAGCTTGAAAAGGATGTAGAGAGAGGGTTTGAGAGGAGTTAGCACAAACCAAACCAAACCCTCATGAGCCAGATTATCGAAATTCGAGCCCAATTGCGACCCCACCTCGGATGGCATGGAGCCAGACTGTCATTCGTTGCCCTGTTCCTGATGGCACTCTTTCGATCCAAAACCGTTAACCTCGCTGAACTCGCCACCGTCTGGGGAGGCAGAGCCGACGAAGCCTCAAACTACAAACGGATGCAGCGATTCTTCCGGACGTTTGAAGTGGTAGATACTGTGTTGCGGCCACGACAAATTTGACCAAAAATGATACCGAATCGATCGCCGTAACGCACCGAAAATGTCGCCGACAAAGCGAATATAGTAACGGTGAGTTTTTGCCGTGTTCACAGATCCCAAATATCGAAAGTCGATCGCAGCAAAAACACGCCCTACCGCTAAACCATTGAATTGCTGAACCATCTTGCGTAAGTCCTGGCAGGATTTGCCCTACAGTATTTTGGGTATGGGGTCGCCCGATTCCGCGATTCCGTCACTGTTTCACCCGCCATCAGGGATTGCCGATCGCAGCGCTGGTCATCATTGAGCCGGTGCGATCGTTCCAGTCCACCAATTTGTCAGAGAAATCCATGCCCCACGCTTTGTTGGCGAGCTTTGCCGCCGCACGTCCCACCCACCGCCGCTTCGAGCTACCCGGAGCCCAGCCCCAGTACAAACCCGATCGCCCCGGCCAAGTGGATCATATTGCCCTTGATCTGGCGATCGATATTGCAAATCAGTCCTTTGGCGGAACCTGCACGATTCGGCTCACTCCGGTGCGCGACGGGCTAACGAAACTCACGCTCGATGCGGTGGACTTGACGATCGGATCGGTGACGATCGGCGGCGTGGCGCAGGGATTCGACTACGACGGCAAAACGCTACAGGTTTCGCTAACAACGCCGACGGTAATGGGTCAAGCGATCGAACTGGCGATCGCCTATCACGTCGATCACCCACGTCGCGGCCTCTATTTTGTCCGCCCAACAGAAACCGAACCCGATAAGCCGGTGCAGGTCTGGACGCAGGGCGAAGATGAAGACTCGCGCTTTTGGTTTCCCTGTTTTGACTACCCCGGTCAGCTCTCCACGTCCGAAATTCGCGTACGAGTTCCGGCGGACTTTCTCGCAGTTTCCAATGGTGAATTAATCTCTACGGAAGATTGCGCTGACGGTGGCGAAAAAATCTACCACTGGTCACAACAAGAAGTACATCCCACCTATTTAATGACGCTGGCGATCGGCAAATTCGCCGAAGTGCGCGACGAGTGGGACGGCATCCCCGTGACGTACTACGTCGAGCGCGATCGGCTGGATGACGTAGCGCGAACCATGGGCAAAACACCGCGCATGGTGGCCTTTTTTAGCGACACCTACGGCTATCGCTACGCCTTCCCGAAATACGCGCAAGTCTGCGTCGATGACTTCATTTTCGGTGGCATGGAAAACACCTCCACCACCTTATTAACCTCTCGTTGCTTGCTCGATGAACGTGCCGCGATCGACGATTCCAGCAGCGAATCCCTCGTCGCGCACGAGCTAGCCCACCAGTGGTTTGGCGATCTGGTGGTAATCGACCACTGGTCGCACGCTTGGCTCAAGGAAGGGGCGGCGTCCTACGCGGAGGTGCAATGGTTCGAGCATGAGCGCAGCGCCGATGACGGGGCGTATTACTTGCTAGGAGAGGCGCGGAGCTATCTCGCCGAGGACAGTGGCCGCTACCGTCGCCCGATCGTCACGCACGTATATCGCGAGGCGATCGAGCTTTACGACAGCCATTTGTACGAAAAAGGCGCGTGTGTTTATCACATGATTCGTGCCGAGTTGGGGGATGCGCTGTTTAAGCAGGCGATCGCTAAATTCGTCAATGACAACGCCCATCGCACGGTGGAAACCCTGGATCTGATCCGTGCGATCGAAACCAGCACGGGGCGGAATCTGCGCTATTTGTTCGATCAATACGTCTATCGCGGTGGTCATCCTGATTATCAGGTGAGCTACGAGTGGGACGAGGATAGCAAGTTGGCGAAAGTGACGGTGGAGCAAACCCAGGCGAAAAGCGAAGGGACGACACCGCTCGAACGCGATTTATTTGATTTGAAAATCCCGATCGCCTTTGGGTTTATCGCCGATAACGCTGACTCGCCGACCCTCCAAACCTTCAAAGTTCGCATCCACGAAGCCCAGCAAAGCGTCTATTTCCCGCTCGCTCAAAAACCGGCCTTTGTCAGCTTCGACGCCGGGAATCACACGCTCAAAACCGTCAAACTGACATATCCGACCCCGGAACTCAAAGCCCAACTGAAGCACGACCCCGACCCGATCGCGCGGCTCTACGCGGCTCACGCCCTAGCGAAAAAGGGCGGTCTCGATGGGGTCAAGGCATTGGCTGAGGCGCTGACGGGCGACCCGTTTTGGGGCGTACGTCGCGAGGTCGCCTCGGCACTGGCAACGATCGAGACGGTACAAGCATTTGACGCTCTCTCCCAAGGTTTGACCGACACCGACGCCCGAGTCCGGACGGCGGTGGTGTCAGGCTTGGGGAATTACAAAACCCTGGACGCTTTTAACGTGGTGGCGATCGCACTCAAACAGGGCGATCCGAGCTATTGGGTGGAGTTCGCGGCGGCGGCGGCGATCGGTAAAATTGCCGCGTCGCAGGTGGATCATCCCGAACTGATTGACCAGGCGATCGCCTTACTCAAGGACATGCTCGAAACCCGCGCCGGTTGGAATGATGTGGTGCAGCGCGGCGCGATCGCCGGACTCAGCCGCCTAACTACCTCGATCGCCGCGCTTGATCTCATCCTCGATTACACCCGTACCGGCGTATCCCAAGCCCTGCGCCGCCAAGCGATTCGCGCCATCGGTTCGATCTCGATCGGCCAAACCGACGCCAACGTTGAGCGCATCCTCGATCGCTTTTCGCAGTTGGCCGCCGAGGAGTTTTTCCTGATTCAGGTGTCGGCGGTGTCGGGCTTGGAGGAAATGGCGACCCCGAAGGCGATCGCCATTTTGCAGACGATCGTCGATCGTACGGCGGATGGCCGCGTGATTCGTATTGCGGAGGAGGCGATCCGCGAGGTGCAGGAACGATGCAGCGGCGATCGTGCTTTGGATCAGTTGCGTGATGAGCTGGACAAAGTGAAGCAGCAAAACCGCGATTTGCTCGGGCGTTTGGATGCGCTGGAGGCTAAGGCATAGGTCAAAATTGGGGTGGATCGCGGGAAGCGAGACCTTTGAGGTTTTGGAAACCTCAAAGGTCAAAATCATTTTTTGCCATGCAATTTTGAAGAAACCCGACTTCTTATACGAAATCCGGCTGTGTATAGACTTAGATCGTCGCTCTGAGCGAACACCGCACTTCGACTCCGCTCAGTGCTCATAGGCGTTCTTTACTTTTCTAATACAGAACCGGATTTCATATTACGTGATTAGAGTTAGTGGGGAATGTCGGTGTCGTCGTAGATCTCAGCGATCGCGATCGCCGTGTTCACACTAATCAGTTGAACGCGATCGCCAGGAGTTGCCAGTTGCCACACACCGCGATCGCTACGTTGAAACACCTCCACAGCTTGCCGATCAGTGGACACTAAGACGTATTCCGTCAGGCTTGAAATCGTGCGGTAATCGGCAAATTTTTCGGTGCGATCGAACCGTGCCGTGCTGGGTAACAAAACTTCGATAATTAAGCTGGGGTGGTTAATGAATTGCTCGTTGTTGAGACGATCGCGATCGTCGCAGGTGACGACAATATCGGGGTAGTAGAAAGAGTTGCTTTCCTCGATGCGGAGCTTCATTCCTTCCATAAAAACGCGACAGCCGGAGCCACGCAGATGAATCTTGAGCGCTGTGGCTACGTTCAGAGCGATCGTGTGGTGGTTCCGCGTACCGCCGGTCATGGCGAATACTTCACCATCGCGATATTCGTGGCGAATCGGGCTGATGTCTTCAGCGGCGAGGTAATCGTCGGGGGTGATGTAAAGCGGGTCTGTGGCGAGCATGGTCAGTCGGGTCGGGAATGGCTCGATCGTAGCAAGTCTCGAATTGCTCCCGCTTTTATTAACCGATCAATCGGCCTTATTCGGCCAAACAGCACACCAGTTGTGAATCCGTTGGCGCACTGGGATCGAGTACACCGATCGCGCCTTCTGTGATTAAACGCTCGATCTCATGATCAATCTGTTCCCCTGTCAAGGTCGCGAACTGCGCCGCCGTCGTGTCCCGCAACACCAGCCGCCCCATCAACTGCTGCGTTTGCACCAGCGCAAAGATGAAATCGGCCACCGATCGATCCAGTCCAGCCGCGCGATGCTCCTCGCGATCGGGCGTAAGCAAACTGCTTAGATCCGACCCAAACGCACCGAGTTCTTGCAGTAAACACGACTCCTGAAAAACACCGGTGTCACGGGCAAGTTGCTGGAGTTCAGCTTGACTAACTGGGCGATCGTCGAGAATCAGATCACCACCAAGGGCAGCGGTCAGCAGGTCGTGATAGCTCGCCAGGATTTGCATTGAGTCGAGATCCGGGACGATGTGACGATGCACCGAATCGACGAACAGCTCGCGGTAACGCCGATAGCCCTGGTTGCGCGGAATGCCCAGGCTCTCGGCTCGAATCAGGTAGAGAAATTCGCAGGCATTGTCCCGCAGCGCCTTTTGGCAGGCTTTCATCACGTTACAAAAGCTGACCAAGTTCGGCTCTTCAACCCAAATCACACCGACGCGACCGACCTCAAACGACCAATAAAACCCGAGGGAATAGCGGCTATAGGTACGGCTCGATAGGATTTGGGGCTGGACACCGCAGACCCCGAGGACTTCGAGAACTTGGCGCAACATACGGATGCGCTCGGGTTCGGAAAATTGACGGATATGGGTGACCCGATCGCGAGTTTGGCGCAGGGTTTCCCGCCAGCGGAGTTGAAAGGCGGCGATCGGGAGGGCGGTGTTAACTGGGGGCGAACTGGCGAGAGGAGGTGTAACGGGATTGATCGGCGTGATCGCGTCCTGTGGATCGGGTGTTGCAATATCGCGATCGAGCGGCGATCGTCCCGCCTGAATCGCATGTTTCGCCTCCTGAAAACACTGACGCCCCAACATCAACACCGATCGCGGCAGCGCTCGCCCGCCGGGGAATTTGCGATCGAGATCCGCTTGACTTAGGGGATAAATATCGCTCGTTGGCGGCTCGGTGGCTTGGTGGTGGAGTGGCGCGAGGCGTAGCGTCCAGAGTGGTTTCGCGAGATGCAGAGCGATCGGCTTGAGGCGCAATTGTTCATCGATGCGAGCGAGATCGGCGGGCTGAATCTGTTTAGCGTTGTCGTTCCAGGTATTCGTAATAATGCTAACAATCACCACAAAGTTTTTTAGCTTTTGGTTGTGGATGATTGAATTAACATTAAATAGTGCCTGCAAGTCGATATGACCATGTTCTGAGCGATCGACGTTATCGAGGTTGTCAAAACACAAGATAATCGGCTGATTGGTACTTGCAACCCGGCCAAAGTTTCCCAGAATATTTTGCGCTTTGCTCTCGCTGTCGATCGCACTATTGACATTTAATAAACGCAAACTTTCCTCATCCAATTCATCCCCCTTGAGCCACTCGCAGGCCAGGGCATAGCGATCGGGAACGGTGAGATGAAACAGCACGCTAAAGAATTCGTTAGCGTTATAAATCCCCACCGGATGCGCCGCTTTGAGATTGCGCACAAAAGTCGATCGCGCTCCCAGCAAACGATCGACCAAGCCCGCATCCCGCGTCGAAATTAGTCCCCTTAACCACAGCAAAAGCTGCGATTCGCTGCGACCGTCCGGCACATACATCAGGCTATCGATCGTGTAGCGTAGGGTGTGCCGCCAGATGTAATCACTTTCTGGCCAGGGGCCGACATAGGCAAAAAAGGCTTTGCGGTTGAGTTCTCGTTTGAGCCTGCCGAGGAGGTGGCTTTTACCTGCGCCGGAATCGCCGGAGAGCAGGATTGTCCGACTGCGACGATCGCTGATTGTCTGGTCAACGGTGCGATCGATCTCGGTGACGATCTCGCCGTGAATTTCGGCGATCGCCGATCGCGTATCGTGGGTTTCCTGCCAGAAATTACCAGGGCGAAACAGCGTCGAGTCAAAGGGGTTAACGGTTTCGCAGATCAGGCGATCGATCGAGGTCATAGCGCAACACGGAAAATTATGTTCAATCAATCTTAATGAATTAGACGTCAACTTCTGGCAAGGCCGCAAAGCAATCGTGCTATAACGGGGGCGTCTAAACGCTTACAACGTCTTACATCAGCGTCGATCGCGGCGGAGGAAAACCAGGTGTCGCCCGAACCCACATCCCCACAGCCCACCATTCTCGTCACCGGTGGCGCCGGTTATATCGGCTCCCATGCCGTCCTTGCCCTGAAGCAAAGCGGCTACAACGTCGTCATCCTCGATAACCTCGTCTACGGCCATCGCGACATTGCTGAAACCGTCCTCGACGTTGAACTCATCGTGGGTGATACCACCGATCGCGCCTTACTCGATCGCATCTTCGCCGACCACACGATCGCCGCTGTCATGCACTTTGCGGCCTACGCCTATGTCGGTGAATCCGTCAGCGAACCCGCGAAATACTACCGCAACAACGTTTACGGAACCCTGACCCTCCTAGAAGCGATGGTCGCCGCTAACGTCAAAGCCTTCGTCTTTTCCTCCACCTGCGCCACCTACGGCATCCCCACCGAAGTCCCCGTCCCCGAAACCCATTCCCAAAATCCCATCAACCCGTACGGCGCGAGTAAATTGATGGTCGAACGTATCCTCAAAGACTTCGACCATGCCTACGGGTTGCGATCGACCATCTTCCGCTACTTCAACGCCGCCGGAGCCGATCCCAGCGGACAACTCGGCGAAGATCACGCCCCCGAAACCCACCTTTTGCCCCTCATTCTCTTCGCCGCCCTCGGCAAGCGCGACAACATCGCCATCTTTGGCGACGACTACGACACCCCCGACGGAACCTGCATCCGTGACTACATTCACGTCAGCGACCTCGCCAGCGCCCACGTTCTGGGGCTCGACTATCTGCTCCAGGGCGGCCAAACCGAAATCTTTAATCTGGGGAACGGGAACGGGTTCTCCGTCAGTCAGGCGATCGAGATCGCGCGTCAGGTCACCGGGCGTCCGATCGCCGTGGTCAACCAAGCGCGTCGCCCTGGCGATCCACCGGTTTTAGTGGGCAGCGCCGAAAAAGCTCGCACACTTCTCGGATGGACGCCACAATACCCTGAACTAACTGATATCCTGACTCATGCATGGCGGTGGCATCAACAACGACATGGTGCGACGTAATCCGGTCTACCGAAATGTTGTCCATGAGTTTTGAATTCAACATCTCGTATTTCTCTACATTAAATCGATACTATGCCTGCGATTTCCGTCGTTATTTGTACTCATAACCGCGATTACTACCTCGGCGATGCGCTTGATAGCGCTCTAGACCAAGATTTTGACGATTACGACCTCGTGGTTGTGGATAATGGCTCGACCGATAACACCCGACAAGTGGTCGAACAGCGCCTACCGCATCACTCACGCCTTCGCTACGTTTATGAAGCGGAACTCGGGCTTAATGTCGCTCGCAATCGTGGTCAACAGGAAACTCGTTCCCCTCTGATTGTCTACTTCGATGACGATGCCGTGGCTCCGCGCGGCTGGCTTACCGCCCTCTATGATGCCTTTCAAGACAATGAACAATTGGGCGCAGCGGGAGGCAAAGTCGATCTGATTTGGCCCGATGGCTTTACCCGTCCCCAATGGCTATCGGATAACCTCGCGGTGAACCTTGGCTTCTACGATTTAGGGGATAAATCCCATTTGATCAGCGATCCGGGTTTGACACCACGCGGCCTGAACTATGCGATACGTCGCAGCGCCCTGGACAAAATCGGTGGCTTCAGCAAAAATCTCGATCGCGTCGGTAACAATCTCCTCTCCAACGGCGATTTATACATGACCGAACTCGTCCTAAACGCCGGTTATCAGGTAGCTTACCTGGTCGAAGCGAAGGTACAACACCGGGTATCCGAAGAGCGCGTCCAACAAAAGTGGTATTTCAAGCGCGGCTGGTGGCAAGGTATCAGTGAGTGTTATCGCGAGCAACTGGCCGGACGCGCAGGCTGGGGCCAAATTCCACGCGGTCTTGAGCGCATTGTGCGCGGGGTCTACCATGCCACGATTAAATATCGCCATGATCCCCAAAAGTCGTTTGACAACTGGATTTATGCCTACTCCCAGTTTGGCTATCTTCGCGCGACGCTCATCTGGCTGTTCACCCGTAAAGGCGTCAACACCAACGCCTAAATCTGACCGGCACGATGTTATTCAGCTACGCCCGTCAGCGATTTCCGGATGTTCTTGGACCGCTTTTAGGCGTTGTTGGCCGTTTCTGCCCATCACTTTGATGCCTGTTACGGCCATGAGCGCAGCCTGTACCCGGCAACGATCGCAGCTACACCGCTGGATTGTGATTGACTTGCCTGACCGATTCATCCCTTTTTCCCACTTCATCCATGACTCCTGATCGTGCTAAGGTTCCCGTCTCCGTTCTGATTCCCGCCAAAAATGAAGAGGCGAACCTACCCGCTTGTCTCGAAAGCGTAGCCCGTGCCGATGAAATCTTTATGGTGGATTCGCAAAGCGAGGATCGTAGCGAGGAAATTTGTCAGAGTTACGGCGCGAATGTGGTTCAGTTCTATTTCAATGGAAGCTGGCCCAAGAAGAAAAACTGGGCGCTAGAAAATCTCCCGTTTCGGAATGAATGGGTCTTAATTGTTGACTGTGATGAACGGATTACGGATGCATCCTGGGATGAAATTGCGGCGGTAATTCGCGGGGATAAACACGACGGTTGGTATATCAATCGTCGTGTGTTTTTCCTCGGTAAATGGATTAAGCATGGCGGCAAATATCCTGACTGGAACTTGCGTTTGTTTAAACACGCGATCGGGCGGTATGAAAACCTCAAAACCGAGGATGTTCAAAACACCGGCGATAATGAAGTTCATGAACATGTCGTGTTGAACTCCAAGCGCGGTGCGGGCTATCTCAAAGAAGATATGATGCACGAAGATTTTCGCAGCATCTATCATTGGTTGGCGCGTCACAACCGTTATTCCAACTGGGAAGCGAAGATTTACTACAACCTGCTCACGGGTAAAGGTGAAGGCGGCACGATCGGCGCGAATTTCTTCGGGGATGACGTACAACGTAAACGTTTCCTGAAAAAAATCTGGGTTCGTTTGCCGTTTAAACCGACGCTGCGATTCATCATGTTTTACTTTTTGCAGCTCGGATTTTTGGATGGCAAAGCGGGCTATATTTACGCTCGTTTAATCGCGCAATATGAGTATCACATTGGCGTCAAACTGTTTGAGTTACGCTTTGGCGGTCAGCTCAATAAGCAAGATAACAAGCCAAAGTATGACTCGAAATAATTGAGGTTTGGAAGGTCTATACAGATGCCGGATGTTGCTTGTCATGACATTGAGCCGGAACCTCTGAACGCCGAGCCGTGGGTTGATCTCAGTCAGTATGACCAGTCGGATTACGATCGCGGTCGTCCCGGCTGGTATGTCTTGCTGTGGTGGTTAGTGCAGGCGGTGGTGTTCCCGCTGAGTTTGCACAATATGAGCGGGCTGCGCTGTGCGGTGTTGCGAGCCTTTGGCGCGAAGATCGGGCGTAACGTCCTCGTGCGTCCGACGGCGCGGTTTATCTATCCTTGGAAAGTCGAGATCGGTAGCCAAAGCTGGATCGGGGATGATGTCATGTTCTACAGTCTCGATCGCATCACGATCGGCTGTCACTGTGTCATTTCACAAAAGACGTATCTGTGTACCGGTAGCCACAATATTAGTGATCGCGCGTTTAGCTTGGAAACAGCGCCGATCGTGATCGGCAACGGCGCGTGGGTGGCAGCGGATTGTTTCGTCGCGCCGGGCGTGACGATCGGCGCGAATACGGTGGTTGGGGCTCGGAGCAGTGTGTTTCGCGATCTGCCTGCGGGCAAAATTTGTTTGGGCGATCCCTGCAAGCCGCGCCGCGATCGGCAGATGCAATCTTGAATGGTGCGATCGCGTTAGGATGTCAAAATGCCTGCGATGTGATCGTTTAACACTAAATCCGCCTTAAATACCCTCAAATTAAGGCATTTAAACTAAGGCATTCAAACTAAGGCATTCAAAACACGATCAGCCGGAATTACCCTCGGTTAAAAATTGCGCCAGCCGATCGGCGGCCATCTGCAACACCTCCGGCTCTCGCACCAGCGCAAAACGTACATACCCCTCGCCGCTGACGCCAAACCCCGCACCGGGCGACAGCGCCACCCCGGTTGCTTGCACTAACCGTACGCAAAAGTCGATCGAATCCGTTGCCCAGCGATCGGGCAGTTTCGCCCAGAGATACATCGTCGCTTCCGGTGTCGGAACCACCCAGCCGATCGCCGCCAGCGCCGCCACCAGTGCATCACGACGCGTCCGAAATGTCTCGACCGTGCGCGTCACCACGATTTGATCGCCCGTCAGCGCCTCGATCGCCCCATTCAAAATGCCGCGATACTGATTAAAATCCACCGCCGCTTTAATCCGCCGCAGCGCCAAGATCAGATCCGCATTGCCGATCGCATAACCAACCCGAAAGCCGCCCATGTTGTAGGACTTGGACATGGTGAAAAATTCGATCGATCGCTGTTTTTCCGGGTCAGCTTGGAGAACTGAGGGGGGACGATGATCGCTAAACACGAGGTCGCCGTAGGGGAAATCGTGGACAAGGACGAGATCGTAACGCTCGCAAAAGGCGATCGCTTCGCGGAAAAAATCGAGGCTGGCGATCGCGCTGGTGGGGTTGTGGGGATAGCTCAACACCATGAGCTTGGCGCGATCGAGCACGGGTTCAGGAATCGCGCCAAAGTCCGGCAAAAAGTCATTTTCAGCCAAGAGCGGCATCGAGTGAATCCGCCCGCCTGCGAGGTGAACGCCGCCGGAGTGGGAGGGATAACCGGGATCTTGGAGTAGGGCATAGTCGCCCGGTTCGAGCAGCGCCAGGGGAATATGCGCCGTGCCTTCCTGAGAGCCGATCAGCGGCAACACCTCGGTTTCCGCATCAACCGCCACGCCGTAGCGATCGGTGTACCACTGGGCGGCGGCCTGCCGAAAGGCTTGGGTATTGTTGAACAGCAAATATTGATGGGTGGCTTGATCGTCGAGCGATCGGGCGATCGCGTCGAGCACCGGTTGGGCGGTGGGCAAGTCTGAGGAGCCGAGGGAGAGATCGATCAGGTCACGCCCTGCGGCGATCGCCGTCGCTTTGGCACGATCCATGTCAGCAAAAACATTACGTTCGAGCGGGGCGAGGCGTTGGGCAAAACGGATCATAATTAACAATTATTCGTTATTAATCACTCATTATTCATTGCTTTACTACACTCTGCGCGTCAAACAAAACGGTCAATATCTCGGAGCGACGCCGAACCCCGATCGCCCCGATCGCTTCGTTCTGGTCTTCACCGAAACTGCCGACGCTTTGAGCTACCTCAATGCCCACGCGGCGGGCTTGGAAGATCGCTTCGCCGTCGAGACGATCAATCAAACCCAAGTCGGCGCAATCCTCGAACGCTGGAACTTTGCCGGGATCGGTCTCGTGCGTGATCCCCGACTGCCCGAGCTTGAATTCGCAACTCATTTAAGCTAATCCGACCCTAATTCCAGCAAAATCCGGCTCTAAGGGATGACCGCGATCGCGCTACAGTGATAATCCTGAACAATAAACAGATTGCTCTGGCGTCGATCGGTCACTCAGACCCCGATACCGGCGCATGTTGCCTTAAACTCCATCAATTTCGCGTTTATCCGACCCTATGAACGTACTCGTCACCGGCGCTAATGGCTTCACCGGCTCGCACCTCGTCCGCGCCCTGCTCGATCGCGGCGATCGCGTCACGGCGCTGGTACGCATCTCTAGCGATGTGTCGCGCTTGAAGGGATTGAACATCACCTACGCTTACGGGGACGTGACCGATCGGGCATCGCTAGACAAGGCGATGATCGGGATTGAGCGGGTGTTTCACGTGGCGGCGTTTGTGGAGCTGGGTTTGGTGGATGCCGATCGGATGCGGCGCGTGAATGTGGACGGGACGCGGAATGTGATCGAAGCCGCGCGGGCGGCCAATGTCGCGAAAATCGTCTATTGCAGCACGGTCGGCATTTACGGCGATACGAAGGGCGAGGTGATTGACGAAACCTATCAGCGTCAGCAAGCCGAATTTTCCTCGGCCTACGATGAGACGAAATTGGGGGCGCAGGAACTGGTCAATCAGGCCGTAGCCGACGGGATGGACATCGTCAGCATCATGCCGTCGGGGATTTTCGGCGCGGATGATCCGCATTTTGGCCCCGTGATTAAAAATTTCCTCCAGGGTCGGTTGCGCGTCTGGGCGGGCGGCGATCGCATCACCGGGATTGTTCACGTCGATGATCTCGTCGATCTGATGTTACGCGCGGCGGACAACGCGGCGGCGGGCGAGCATTTCATCGGCACGGCGGGGGATCTGACGACGCGGGATATGTTTTCGATCCTCAGCGAGGCGGGCGGGGTGACACCACCGACGGAGTTACCGGAGCCGCTGGTGCGGTTAATCGCCAATATTCTCGATCCGATCGGGCGTGTGCTGTCGTGGAATCCGCCGATCGGGCGGGAGCGGGCGCACTATGTTTACGATCGCTGTGTGCGAATTTCGAGCGAGAAGGCTCGGCGGGATCTGGGTTGGGAGCCGCGATCGGTGGAGACGGTGTTATTGGAAATCGTCAAGGCGTTGCGTTAATTTGACCGACGCAGTTAACGATTTGATCGGCTCACGATCGGCTCGATCTCAGGCTACGATCGGGATCGAAACCAACCTGTGAACGGGCTATGCAGACAACTCTGATTCAGTGGTGGATTTACAGCATCGTCGGTTTGAGGTGTTTCGGGAGTCGGATGGGGTGACGTATCGGCAGCAACAGACGATCGCGGATGAGCCGATCGCGCTGGTTGCGTTTCCGGAGATTACGGTGAATCCGGTGACGATTTTGAATTAACGTTTCCGCCCGCAAAATCATGGTCTAGCTCAGTTGCGGCCACGCCGTGTGTCCACTCTTGCCCCATTCCGTTGAGCCAACCACTCCGAACGACGGCAACACAGAGCGAAGTCGAAGCCCAATGTGTGTTTTGCGAGGCGTGCTGCCTTCGCAAAGCGACGACCCTGTCAACGACTTCGCTCCGTGTTCAGGTTTTAAGCTAAACCCTAACCTTCGACAACCTTAGCCGACAGGATTTTGTCACCCTGACGAATCGCATTCACCACATCCATATCGCCCGTCTGACCAAACACCGTATGCACTCCATCCAGGTGCGGCTGCGGCGAATGGCAGACAAAAAACTGACTGCCGCCGGTATCGCGACCCGCGTGCGCCATCGACAGCGAACCCGCCTGATGCTTATGCTCGTTAATCTCACACTTAATCGTGTAGCCGGGGCCGCCCGTTCCCGTTCCCTTCGGGCAACCACCCTGGATCACAAAATCCGGGATCACACGGTGAAAATTCAACCCGTCGTAGAATCCATCCTTGATTAGTTTCGTGAAATTCTCAACCGTTTTCGGCGCAGCATCATCGAAAAACGTGATGTTAATCGTGCCTTTTTCGGTTTCCATAATGGCTTTGGTCACAGTCGTTCCTTCCCTATGGGATAAGTGTGTTAAGTCAAATTAGATCTGTTCAAATCAGATCTATCTCAATCTAAGAGCGTCGCCGCTGCGATTGTTACGATCGTCGTGCGATCGCGCCGACATCAGCCGCGAGCGCTTTATCTTAACGTACGGTCTTTTCTGTGGGTTTAAGCGAACCGTGACAGAGCTTGACAGAGCTTGACAGAACTGTTGCAACTCGCCATCTACCGCCCACCATCGATCGTCGCCTGCCCTCACCCGCCCTCATCTCACGCTTTCACCCGCCCGATCACTTATGACTTCATCCGCCACCCACGCCTACTTCGCCACCGTTGCGCGGGGACTCGAACCGATCGCCGCCCGCGAACTGCGGAACCTCGGCGCTCAGAATATTACCGAAGACTACATGGGCGTCCACTTCAGCGGCGATCGTGAACTGCTCTATCGCGTTAACCTCTGGTCGCGCACCATGTTTCGCATCCTGATGCCCCTGCGCGAATTTGGCTGCAAGGACGCGCAGGAACTCTACGAAAATGTCAAGGCGATCGCCTGGGAAGACGTCCTCTCGCCGGAGAAAACCCTCTCAGTACGCGCCACCGGTGGCAACGAAACCCTGAACCATACCCACTTCACGGCTCTCCAGGTCAAAAAAGCGATCGTCGATCGCCAGTGGAAACAGTTCGGCACGCGATCGAGCGTCGATCGTGATCAACCCGATGTCTCGATCAATCTCCACGTCCATAACGATCAGGCCGTTCTTAGCCTCGACAGCTCCGGCGACAGCCTGCACCGACGCGGCTACCGTCCCGCCGTCGGCGCTGCCCCGCTCAAGGAAACCCTCGCCTCGGCACTGCTCGCCCTCGCCGAATACGACCCGAGTTTACCCTTGGTTGATCCGATGTGTGGCTCCGGCACGATCGCGATCGAGGCCGGGTTAATCGCCCGCAATATCGCGCCGGGACTGTTTCGCGAGGAGTTTGGGTTTATGGGCTGGGACGATTTCGATGCGGCACTCTGGGATCGCGTCTGCGATGAAGCGATCGCCGAGCAGCGTCCGGCTCCCGCGCCGATCGAAGCCAGCGACATTGATCGCAACGCGATCGGTCACGCCCGCCACAACGCTGAACTCTGCGGCCTCGAATCAACGATTCAGTTTCGCGAGGGCGATGTGCGCGATTTGAAAGCGCCTAGCGATCGGGGCATGGTGATGTGCAATCCGCCCTACGGCGAGCGCCTGGGCGAAGTGGAAGAACTCGGCGTGTTTTACAAACAGTTTGGCGACGTGCTCAAGCAACAATTTAAAGGCTGGGTGGCCTATATTTTGACGACCAAACCGCTCTCAAAGCGCGTCGGACTGCGGGCGGCGAAACGCTTCCCGATCGATAACGGTGGCCTCGCCTGTACGTTACTGCGCTACGAGTTGTACTAACCCGACATCATCAAGGCTCGCTCATTCAAAAAAACGTATTCCGCAATACAGCTCGACCAAATCCTTTTGTCAAAAGTCTTTCAGCCTTAACGATCACCTCGATCGACCCTCAAAAACGTCCGGATCGCATCTCAAACTCGTGAAAATATCGGCAGATCATAACTTTTGTAACAAAGATCCAGTGTTCTTTGCTACACTTTTGCGAGCATGAAGAAATCACTCGTGCGCGAGTGCGGTGCGGTAACGCATCCTGCGTTTTCCTCATTGCTTACGTGATTGGTTAATTGTTTGGTTTTTGGTGGGTCAGTCTTGGTGAAGACTGGCCGCTTTTTTTTGCTCTTTTTGAGTATTTTTGATCTATTTTTGGCCAGCTATGCGATTTCGTATTGCAGTTTACAGCGGACATTCGGAAACTTGAATCACCTAAAGCAGCGTCAGTTGATTGTGCTAACCTAACGAAGTTGAAGCGCGATATTAACAAAAGCTACGAATCGCGATGAGATGTGAAGTGCTAGCTAGCCCCGATTCATTCTCTATCCATACACTTCCCTCGCCTTCACCCTTGATATCCCTCAGCATTGAGCTTTCATGACTATTGCAACGGCTGCTCCCCTACGCCCACGGTGGCCGGGGATTTTGTTTAATGCTGCGCTACACGTTGGCGCACTGTTTGTACTGCTTCCTCAAAACTTTTCCTGGTCGGCGGTTGGCCTGACAGCTTTTCTCTGGTGGGTAACCGGTTGCCTTGGCATTACGGTCGGCTACCACCGGCTGATTGCTCACCGGAGCTTTACGGTTCCGAAGTGGTTGGAATACATTTTTGTGATTTGCGGTACGCTCACCGCTCAGGGGGGTGTTTTGGTCTGGGTCAGCTACCACCGCGCCCACCACAAAGGCGTTGATAGCGACGGTGATCCCCATACCCCCGTTGATGGCTTCTGGTGGAGCCACATGGGTTGGTTGATGGTTCACCATCCGCTCAAGGGTAAGTGCGATCGTTTCATCAAAGACATCATCGACGATCCGGTTTACCGTTTCTGCGATCGGTATTTCATCGAAATTCAGGCCGCCTTTGCCGTGTTGCTGTACCTGATCGGCGGTTGGCCGTTTGTGGTCTGGGGCGTGTTCTTCCGCCTGATCTTCGTCACCCACGTCACGTGCATGGTCAACAGCGTTACCCATACCTTTGGCTACCGTAACTACAACAGCAAGGATCGATCGACCAATAACTGGATCGTCGCCGCACTAACCCACGGCGAAGGCTGGCACAACAACCACCACGGTCATAAATATTCCGCAAAATTCGGTCATAAGTGGTGGGAAATCGATGTGGGCTGGTGGGTAATTCAATGTCTGGCGGCGCTGGGCTTGGCGAAAAACATCAAGCTGCCGAAAATATCGTCTTCTGAAGCTGTATAGCGGATTTGTGCTTCGTTAAAACTGCGTACACAAAAACAAAAAACGTAGAGGGTTAATCTGTTACCTTCTACGTTTTTTTGATCTTTACAGGATCTCATACGAAATCCGGTTCTGTCTGGGAAAAGGAAAAGAGCGTCTATGAGCACTGAGCGGAGTCGAAGTGCGGTGTTCGCCTAGATCGACGATCTAGGCTTATACACAGTCGGATTTGGTATTATGGCCTGCGATCAATTCACTCAAAACGAGCCACCTTGACTCTGTTCTGCTGTGCCAAAGACCGCATTTCGACAGGCTCAATGCTCTTATGCTCTCAGGTTAGACTGATCGCATTGATGCTGCTAATTCGAGGAGCCCGATTCGAGACGGCGCTTCCATTCCGCGTCAACGCGATCGGGGTTTTCGAGTTCCTGGGTCGAAAGGTCGGTTTCGGTGGTGTAGGCGAGGTCGTCGTCCGAGATGGTTTGCGTATTCGCGAACTGTTGCGCGAAGGCGAGTTTCGGGGCGAGTGTGGTTTGCTTCCGGGTCAGGATTTTGGCCTGGGCTTGACGCTGGGCGTTGCGTGCTTCGACCTTGGCGTTATAGCCCTTGAGCCAGAAAAAGCGTAGGGCGGGGACGGCTAGGAAGGCCGTACCGTAGACCAGTAAGATGCCGTAGATGGGATAGACAAAGCCGACGAGTCCGCCGAGTTCTGCGGCGATCGTCCCGTCCCCGAGCATGACGCCCAGCACGATCGCGCCGACCAAGTTCACGACCCCCAAACCTGCCGCCATCACCAGTTGACCGGATTCGGCGCGGCTAAATAGCCACTTCTCTTCTTTGAGATGGCCAGCTTTCGCCGTGGCGGTCAGAGCGCGAGTTGACGTCGCGGCGCGGACTTGCAGTTCGGGGAAATGGTAGACCAGATCACCTGCGGGGCTGACTTCCGGCTTGCCATTGAAGCGGAGCAGTACCGGCAACATGTAGTCTTCGTCGTCGGGGTCAGCGCCGAGATCGTCCATGTAGGGCGCGATCTGTTCGGCTACGACTGCGCCGCCGTTGGCCTGGATCACAGAACCGATCGCCTGCCAGCGACGTTCATCGATTTCTGCGTTCGGGTTGCCGTCACCAAACAGGAACGAAAACACCGATTCGAGGAAATTCATCTCCGGCTTGTCGCCTGACTTTTTGTTGCCGCGCCAGGACTCTTGGTCGCGACGCTGGCGCGGCTGGCCGCCAAAGTCGTAGATCCAGAACAAATCAAAGAGGGAGAAGCGCGGCATGAAGGTCATGCCGCCGCCGCCGCGATTGTCTTCGTCGCGGTTGCTGCTAGCCGCGATCGTAATTGCCACGATCGCCAGAAAGATCAACAGGATCGACGCGATCAAAATCGTGCCAAACGAAATCCGAATGATGTAGAACAACACCCGCCAGATTTTTTGCCAGGTTTCTTGTAGGCGCAGCTTAAACGATCGGCTGCGAAGGACGCCGCGCAAATTTTTCGGAAATAGATAGACCAGATCGCCGGTATCGGCAACCTGCATGTGGCCACCGGCATCGGTTGCGATCGCCAATAAGCCTTGTTCAACCGTCGCCACATTCAGACCGGCCTGGGTGGCAACATCACCCACGGTGACGCGATAGTTCAGTTGTTCGACGGCATTAATAATGGCTGGATTCGGCACCATTGTTTCGTTCTCCAGTTCTCGTTCGGGGTTCAGGCAGACTTCAGGCAGACTTCAGGCACGAATCTGGCGACATTCCATACCGTTGATCGTCAATTGATCTTGGATTACAACGATGAAACAGATCGAGGGCGATCGCCGGGTCTGGTTCTACATCCGACGGAAGATCTCGAAGGCCAGTTCGTCGTGCGACGCGATCGCTCTTAGACTCATTATAGGGAGCGCATTTTTTGCCGATCGTTCGGAAATTTCACCCCGTCGATGGGTGGGATCGCAGGATGCGCGTTCAGCGTTGACCTGTTGGCGCACCCGTTGCATGTTCAATTGTCCGACCGTTTGCCCCAATTACTCCGTTATGCCTTTTCGCTCCGATCCATCTGAACACTTGAAAGCAACGCCCCTCGACTATGTGAAGTATGCCTTTGGGGTGTTGGCGGCGCTGTTGCTCGTCCCAGCTTTGCTGCAAGGGGCACTAGCTTTTTTGCAAACGTTTTTACAAACGCTGCTGTCGATCGTGCTGACGCTCAATTTGTTGATGTTGTCGGCGGTGGCGGGAGTGGTAGGGGTTTGGGTCTGGCAGCGTCGCGGGTTGGCGAGTTCGGTCGAGTCGGTGACGATCGAGCCGACGATATCGGTCGAGCCGACGATATTGAACGATCCCGCTCCTGATCTTGGGACATTGGAGCCGCAAACACGTGACGAGGATTTGGCAAACGAGGATTTGGCAAACGAGGATATCGCAGACGATCGAACCGAAGTATCGAGCATCGGTGATGCGATGCTTCGCCGTGTGGACTCCGCCGATTCGGCTCTTCCTGGGTTTGCTGCCCTCGCGATTCCGTCGCCTGATGCGATCCCCGTAACAATTCCTGATGTCGTCTCGGAGACCCCTCGATCGCCAATTGCTCAGGATATCGCCCCATCTGATGACCAAACACGCCCGGAGCCCCTAGAGCCTTTTATCCAGGCGCAGCTTGCACGGCGCTTAGGCGTGAGTTCTAGCACGATCGGCGTGCGTAAACTCAAGCCCGATTTTGGTGAATGGTCAAGCCAGAAAGATCCGGCGGGTTTAGCATGGCGTTACTGTGAAGAAGCGCGTCAGTTTTTTGTTGTGCCAGCCTCGGCCTAAATTAGGCTCAACACGGCTAAACCATCATGGGAGATGTCATCGTGTACTTACGAGACTTACGGGATTTGTTGGATTTGTTAGATCTGTTGGATTTGTTGAACTTGCGTTGAGGTTGCCGATGGATTCTTCCTCTATTGTTCCGTCATCGATCAAAGCGCTAAATGCTGGAATTTCGAGCCATAACCCGTTCGTTAATGCGGGGACGGTGCATGAGCCGGAAATCTGGATCGATCGCCAAGCCGATTCGACCCAACTGAACCTGGGAGCGCGATCGCGTCTACACACCGCCTATGGGCGGATCTGCCGAGGTGAAACCGTCGCGGCGGTGACCCTGCTCGGACAGACGGGAACAGGTAAAACCCATGAGCTGAACCGCTTGAGACAGCATGTTCACACTGCGCCGACTCCTGGCTTATTTGTCTATCTAAATGTTCAGCAGTTTGCCGAAGGGCAGGCGGTTCGTCAGCAGTTTTTACGGGCGATCGGCGATAGCTTTGTGCGACGAACGCCCAGCGGTTTGCTGCAATGGCAACAGCTCGCGATCGCCTTGGCCAATCACGCCCTAAGTGGCCTGGACAATAGCCGCAAGCAGTTTGCACCGCGTAGTGTTTTAGAGCTGTTATCGCGCAATTCCCTGGAACAGAACCAAGCCTGGATCGATCGCATCGCCGAGGCATTCTTTCGCGTGCGTCCCGATATTGATGACCCCGATATTGTGCGGGCGATCTTCTGGACGCTGTGTCCGCACCAGTTGCCCTACGCGCGGAAGTGGCTCAGTGGTTTGATGCTTCCCAGTTGGAAGCGTAACGAACTGGGTTTGCCGCAGCCACGGATGCAGAATCCGGAGTCGCAAGCGTGGCAAACGACGCTGAATTTGCTGGCGGCGATCGAGCATTATGCCCCGGTCACGATCGCGTTTGACTGCTTTGAGCATCCTGAGATTCCCGAACCGGGCGTCCAAAAAGAACGGGTCGCGATCGGGCTGATTAAATGGCTGGGCGATCGCCTGCGAACCCGAACGCGGCGTTTTGGGGTGCTGTTTGTCTCGGCGATGCATCCTGACACCTGGGATTTAGTCGAAGAGCATTTCGGCCCGGTGGCGCAGTTTGCCCACGATCGTAGCGAGCCCTGTGGCTTACAGCCCGCCGATGCTGAGACGATCGAACAGGCGATCGAGTGTTGGTTAAAGACGTTTTATCAGGCGCGAAATCTCGTGCCGCCAACGCCCCTGTATCCCTTCGATCGCGCTCAGGTGGCGGCGCTCGTCCGTGAGTCGGTGGACTTGCACGATGCGATCGAGTGGTGCGCCGACAATTTTCAGCCCGTTGAGACCGACCCGCTGGAGTCTGTCGAGTTGCGCTTTGGGGAGATCTTACGGGAATTGGCCGACGATGGTTTAGGGGATGACTGGACGATTAGTCAGGCGATCGCTCAGGCATTTTCGCAGCTCAAGGGCTGTGATTTAACGATCGATGATCCGATCAATCCGGCCGATCGTGACGAGTCGATGATTGCAGAAATTTCGGAGATTTCATTTCGGGTGCATGATGTTGTCTCGCAGCCCAAATCGCGCACATTTCCGGTCACGATTGAGCTAGAGATTCTCGACATCGCCACGCCCGAAATTGCGCTGGTTACAAATCCAGAGCCTGATATCTCTGATGTCTCTGATGTCTCTGATGTCTCGGGCTCATCCAATTCGCCCGCTTCTGAAACGATCGGCACGGCGTCTCAACCATCCTCGGCTCATATTTTGCACATCGGCCTTGGAGCCTTAACCTCCGAAAACGGGCGGCAGCTCTGCGCCCAGATCGATCGCTGCGCGGAAGCGATCCAGGCTGGCCCCGGCGCCACAGGTGAGTCCAGTCCTGTAAATCCGGCCTGGATCTTAGGCTGTCTGGTGCGACCCCTCGGGGCGACGATTCCCGCGCATTGGAAAGCGGCTCAGTCCTACGATCAGTTTGCCCAACACGATCGCGGCCTGGTGATCGAATTCTCCCTTGACGATATCGCGCCGCTATTGGCTTTGATGCGTTTGGATACAGAGATCGGCGATCGCGAACAGGCAACGGCAGCCGCGAGGTCATCTATACCCATTGATCCGCCGAGTAGTACAGCCAATGACATGGATTCTAAGGCGACCAATCCTCAAAGTTTGGATGGTTTAGCGGTGGATCAAAAGCTGAATTTTTCAGCGCTAGAGCAAAATCAACCGGAGGAGGAACGATCCGAAGTGTCCACCGATCGCGCTGCCCAGGCGGATGGTTCGGATAGTGCGGAACCGACGATTGGAGCAGCTTACGAGCTAGAACTGGGTCTTGAATCACCGCATTCCGATCGCTCTACGAGTACAGATCCAGCACATCAAGACGCAGCGATGAATCAAGCGAATCAAGCGGCGAATGACGCCGCCAATGAGGCTGAGAACGGGGACGAGCCTGAGCTTGAACACGAGGTCGAACCGATCGCCGACGCGGATCATGCTAGCCCCGAACCGAACGATTTTGCGGCTCTTCCGATCGCGTTTAGCAATAATCGATTGAGCCGATTTCCCAGTGCCAAACCCGTCCGCGATCTTGTGATCACCCGCAAGCTACTCGCCGCCTGGATTGATCGTGAAAATATTGCGATCGACAATGTCATTGTTTGTACGCTGATTGGTCGGGCGGTCACTGACCTCGTCCGGCGTGGTCACCCGATGCTGAACGGATCTCGCCAAGTTGATTCGTCTAGCTAAACCGCGATCGCTAACAGCATCAACCGATCCCCGCCCATCCGGTGACCCCGGCCATCCCACCACGCAACCCCACCGCTCAATTTCGCCGCGCAATTTCACCGCAATGTCGCAGACCGGCGCGAGCAAACGCAATCCAACGCGATCAAAATCGGGGTGTTACCATTCCAGAAGACCAAATGCAACCAAGGATAAATCGACAGATACATCGACACCATCTTTTCCGGTGTCGTCCTGTCTCGCTCCGTTAAAGTGGCCGCTTCACGCTACGCTGGGCCGCTCATCTCCTACCTCAATACTTTCCATTCCGAGAGGCAAACCGTGCTAGAAAATCGCGACTATACGCTGATCGTCGATCGCAGTGGCAGCATGTCCACCCAAGATCGCGAGCAAAACCAAAGCCGTTGGAACTCCGTCCGTGACTCTGCGATCGCCCTCGCGACCAAGTGCGAAGAGTTCGACCCCGACGGCATTACGGTGTACCTGTTCTCCAGCACCTTCCGTCGGTACGACAACGTCACCACAGAAAAGGTCGCCCAGATTTTTGATGAAAATCAGCCGGTCGGTCGAACCAACCTCGCGGAAGTGCTCGAACACGCCTTCGCGAACTTTTTCGAGCGACGCCAGAAGGGCGAAACCAAGCCGAATGGCGAAACGATGCTGGTGATCACCGATGGTGAACCGGACGATCGCAAGGCAGTGATGAAAGAGATTGTTCGCGCGTCACGTCAGATCGATCGTGACGAAGAGCTGGCGGTGTCCTTCATCCAGGTGGGAACCGATCCGAAAGTGACCGAGTATCTCAAAGCCTTGGATGACAATCTCGTAGACGCCGGAGCAAAATTTGACATCGTTGATACGATCGATATCGATACGATGAAAAATCGATCCTTGTCTGACGTTTTGCTCGACGCCATCATCGACTAAATCAATCTCGATCTCGCGTCCACCTCTACCGTGCTGCCACTGTGCTGAATTTTCATTACACATCAACGATCGAAGCCCCGGTTTCGACCGTCTGGGCGTTCCATGAGCGCCCGGATATCCTTCAGTTGATTACGCCGCCGTGGCAGCCGGTGGACGTGATCCGGCGCGAGGGCGGACTCGGCGTCGGCGCGGAAACCGAATTTACGATTCACCTCGGCCCGATCCCCGTACGCTGGCTGGCACGTCATACGGAATGCACCGTAAACCAGCTATTTATTGACGAACAAATCGATGGCCCGCTCGATCATTGGGTGCATCGTCATGAGTTTGAGAACGACAATGGCAAAACGCGCCTGACTGATTCGATCGCCTACGCGCTGCCGGGTGGAGAATTCTCGGAGGCGGCGATCGGCTGGTTTGTGAACGATCGTCTGCGTGATATGTTTCGCTATCGCCACGAGGTGACCCAGCGCGAATGTCGGCGCATGGTTCAGGATCGTCAGGGAGCCTAGGCGGTGCAGACCACAGCGGATTATTACTGTGCCTTTTGCGGCGAGTGCAGCACAACCTTTGTTGATATCAGCGCTGGGTTAGCGCAGTCCTATGTTGAAGACTGCCAGGTCTGCTGTCGCCCCAATATCCTCTACGTTCGGTTTGATGACGAGACGCTAGACGTAAGCATTGAGACGGAACCGGAGAGCGATTAAGCCTCGGTCGTGATTTGCTGCGTTGTGGTGATGCAGTACAGAGAGGGTTTTTCATGCAGACGATCGGTCAAATCGTATTTATCGTCACGATCGCGATCGTGCCGTCTATCCTGGGTCTGTGGCAAATCCAGCGATCGCATCGTCAGCTCGATCGCCGCTGGGATCAGATCCGTCGCCGTTCCTGGGCGAGATCACCCGACAACGACGCAACAGCAAGTGACGCGATCGATCTCCATACTGCTCAGGCTCTCCCCCTCGGTCATTCCAACTGCATTTGGAGCGCGAAATCGCCCCATTTACGCTGCACTGTGAATCCGTATGGCCCCTGCTTCGGTTGTCGTGACTATACGCCGATCGATTCCAACTGGTAGGCATCGCGCATCGTTTCCGCGATACCCACGCACGCTATATCCCCTCGCAATCAAGCAGGGGATATAGCGTGCCTACGTTGTGGCCTTGAATCGATCGAACTCAAGCGCCAATGAAATGCACCCAGAAGTTACCATCTGGAATGCAAAGATCCTTGATGAGCTTGTAGGAATACTTGAGGTAAGCGCCGGGTAAGTCCGTGCGATAGCCCGTCGAGAACCATTCACCGTAGGGATCATGGACGAAGAAGCCCGTTTCGTCGTAGCCCACCAGCACAATGATGTGGCCAAACGAGGTGAAATAACCATGCACAACGACAGGCTTACGATCGGCGAGCCAATCCTGAACTTGGGAAATCGTCGCGTTAACCCGAAAGTCGTCCTGACAGCCATAATCTTGGACGATCTTGGCTAAATCGTAGGGGCTGTGACGGCTGTAGCCCTTGGCGATCGCATAGCGATAGAGTTCATCTTCAAACTGAGCGGCCTGAGTCCGTTGCGGAATCCGGAAATACTTCAGACACATCGCCAGCGAGGTGACGTTACAGGCTCCCGTCGGATTCTCGAAGTTATCGAGCTGCGACAGGTACGGCACTTCTAGCTTGATCGCGCGTGGACGCGGCTTGGGATACAGCAGGCTATTGAGACCCGTGGTATTTCCCGTGATCTCAACGTGCTCCTCAAACCCGTACCAAGTATCGAGACCCTTAATCGGGCCATCACTCAGCGCAAAGCGTAGATGTCGGCGCTCTTCAGAGAAGGTGTCGATCTTAAATTCTTGGTTGGCCTCAACAGCATATTTCTCCGCCTCTTCGAGATCCGAAGATTGCAGCGGGCGTTGCTTGAAAACGGTCTTTTTGAGCGTACGCAGCGTTAGGGGCATGGCACCACAGTCGTATCGAACAAAGGATTAAAACGAAAAAACGGACAGGGACATGATGAACCGAAACCGAGAACGCATGGCCGAGATAGCTGCCGTTCCTGTTCGAGCATAGCCGTTTGTCGAGAAGATATCCCAGCTTAACGCGAAGCTTTTGGCAATTCGTGAGATTTTTCTAAAAACTCGCTTCTAATTCTTGTGCCGTGCGGTTGAGCTGCTCTGTGCCGCTACGGGTTTGGCTCATGCCCAGAGCCGTCTCACGAATGCCCTGCTCGATCGTCTCGATCGCCTCGATCGTCTGCTGAATCGCGAGCACCTGCTGTTTCTGCAAACGAGCAATATCCTGACTCCCGATCGCCACGACACAGATCGAATCACTCACCTCACTAAAGGCACTGGCTGCATTTTGCGAAGCCATTAAGCTAAATTCGAGCGTCTCAATTCCGTCATCGGTCGCGCTGACAGCCGCGTCTACCCCCTGTTGAATGCTCGTGACAATCTCGTCAATCTTGGCCGCAGAGAACTCACTTTCGTCGGCCAGCTTCCGAATTTCGTCGGCCACCACCGCAAAGCCTCTGCCACTTTCGCCAGCACGCACGGCCTCGATCGCGGCGTTCAGAGACAGCATATTCGTCTGACGTGCCATCTCGGAGACCAGGCGGGAAATCTGGCCGATCTCCGTGGCCTGAGCGCTGAGATTCTGAATTCGATCGGCGATCGTCTGCACCCGCGATCGCATTTCTGACATACCAGCCAGGGTCTCACCGATCGATCGGCTCCCCGTCTCCGAACTCTCTAATGCCTGCTGCACCGTTCCCACCGTCGCCGTTGCTTGCTGCTCCGACTGACGCGAGGTAGCACCCAGCTCCTCCATTGTTGTCGCAGTTTCGTTAACGGCTGCCGATTGATGGCTGGTCACGGCTTCCTGTTCCGTCATCGTCACGACAATTTGCTGACAGGCAGAAGCAAGCTGACCCACAAGCTGACGCACAAGACGTTGCAAGCTACGCAACCGAGCCAGGGCAAGCGTGATCGACAGCATCGCGGAGACCAAGATCACAGCAATCGACACCAGCTTTAAACCTTGGATGTCACGCAGGGCGATCGATTCCGGCTGACGATACAGCAAGAACAGATCATTTCCCTCGCCATACCCAAGGTCAATGGTCGTGAATCCGATCAGATCGCCCTGCGATCGCACACCGTAGACATCTTCTTCTCGGAAGAAACGTTCCACAAACTCTGCCGAATACTCATCTCGAATATTGCCCAGCGCTTCGCGATCCAGATCCGTATTCTGAGACGAGACCTCGGACTCTTGGATCGGCGAACTCGCCGTATCGTAGACATACTTTCCTGTTTCATCAAACAGCGTAACCCGTTCCGTTTTAGGGTCTACCACTCCAAGTTTCGCGAATACAGAATTAACCGAAATATTAGCGACAATCCAACCTTTACGCTCACCCGAATCACTCAAGACCACGTGAGCATAGTACAGGCTGAGATCCGTTGACGTATTCTCAATCGAACTGACATAAACCTCATTATCTGGAAGCTGATTGATCGCCTGCCAGTAAAAGCGATCGCGCTGGCTGCCAAGCTGTGCCTCAGAGGCGATCGTTGCCCGTCCTCCCTGTTGCGACACACGCACCAATTCACGACCCGTCTCATCGAGATAACTCAGACTTCTATAGTCTAAGTTCGCCGACATCAACGCAACAAAAATAGTATTGAGACGCTGATTCCAAATCGCCTGAGTCGAACTCCCCTCCGTATCCACACCGTCATTAGCTCGCGATCGGATAATGCCTTGAATCGGTGGAACTTTGAGCAAAAAATGAGTGTCAGACTCGCTACTTTCTAGAAACGAGAAAATTTTCTCTCGACGTTCTGAGACAATTGCCTTTTGCTGTAATGTATGCGTTTTGTGAAGGGCTTTACTTGCAGAGAAAATCCCATAAGTTCCAATGATCGCCGCAGGTAGCAGCGTGCTACTCAGTAAAAGAATGAGCGTCTGCTGATATATTTTAGACTGTGCTAATAGATTCATTATTCTGAGGTTTAAGCCATAAGATTTAAGCTACAAAAAAGACTCCAGATGACACAAGAATATTCGTGAGTTTAAGCTTAATCCATGCAAGCTTTGAGCTGTGTATCGATCCCTTTAATATGCTTGCCAAACCAATCGAGTAAGTCTTTCTCAATTCGATCTTGAAGTTCAGGGCTAGAACCATTAAAAAGTAGTTCACGGCGAATTTCACTAAAACTTTGAGTAAAGAGGCCATGCAGCATTTTATTTTTTTCAGCGATCGGACAACGATAACGATTCATACAGGTTTCTTCGTAGCCAAAATGTAGATTTGCGATCGAGCTTAACGATGAAACAATTCTCTGAATAGACTGTTGATCACTATTGGCTTGAATGGCAGCCAGTAATTCATTCATCTTGTCAATTAATTGCTTGTGTTGTGCATCAATATCAGGAATTCCAGTCTCTAACGATGCATTCCAAACGAGTGACATGGCTCCAAAATCTCCAACTGTGAGAACAAGAACAGGCAATACTTGACGAAGCTGACTGATCTAGATGAACCTGATACCAGGTCAATCAATCCCAGTTTAATGGCTTCTTGATCAGATTAAATCTATTAGAACAGATCTAGCTTGAAAAAGTCGAAATAGAAACAAAACATTAGGTTATTTAAATTGCACTTAAACATCTCAAACGAACAGAAAATAATTGAGTTGGTCCAGTCGTCCAGTAACTTAGCTAGGATAGAGTCTGACCTTGGGAGGTACGATGACTCGAAAACGATCGCTCTTGATGCGCCTATTTGGCCGATCTTTCACCCATCGCAATGGCGTTAAACAATGGCGTCAACATCGTGGCCCAATTCACATCATGGGAAAGTATCGTTTGATTCAGACGGGCTTACCTTTGTTTGATTGGAGCGATTTATCTCACTGGCTCCTAACCATTGGCTGGCTACAATTTTTGGGACTGATCGGTGCTGCTTACTTTGCGATTAACTTTCTGTTTGCGATCTTCTATTCCTTCGATCTCCAAGGCATCGCAAACACGAATGGATCTTTCTCTGATGCATTTTTCTTTAGTGTTCAGACGATGGCAACGATCGGCTATGGCGCCATGTACCCCGAAAGTGTCTACGTTCACGTCCTGGTAACGATCGAGGTCTTGATTGGGATGCTGTGGGTGGCGATGGCGACCGGCTTGATGCTGGCACGGTTTATGTTGCCGACGGCGCGGGTCATGTTTAGCAAATGCGCCGTTATTTGCAACTATAACGGCATTCCCACCCTAATGTTCCGCGCCGCCAACCAGCGCAGCAATTTTATTGTCGAAGCTATGTTTCGGGTCAGCATTCTCAAGCCAGAAATTTCGCCGGAAGGTCACATTATCCGGCGCCTGCATGACCTCAAACTGATGCGATCAGAAACGCCTGTCTTTTCGATGTCGATGACGGTGATGCATCCGATCGATCAAGATAGTCCGCTGTATGGCATCACCCGCCAAGAGCTAACCCAGTGGCAAACCCAAATCGTTGTCATGCTGACGGGGCTTGATGAAACTGTCTCGCAAAACATTCACGCCAGTCACTTTTATGCCATTGAAGACCTGTATTGGAATCGTCAGTTCGTCGATGTGATCGAGCTACAGCCCAATGGCGATCGCCATATTGATTACACCAAATTTCACCAGACCATCCCGGTTAACCACACAAACGTAACCGAACAGGACGACCTGCGAAACAGGCTCGAACGATCGACGCGATCGTGCTTACCCGAATCCATTCGCTAGGATGTTCATCCCCGCCCCCGCAAGTCGTCTGTTAGCCTAAGAAACGGCCTTGTCGGTTTCAAAAAAAGCTTCGTTTATCTGTCTTATCATGCGTAACGCTCAACCTCCCATTCAAAACCTCTCCGCCTTGATCGGCGGAGTCGTCATCGCCCTCATTGCCCTACTGGCGCTGAGTTCCTTCGTCATCATCAACCCAGGACAAGCGGGCGTGATTAGCATCCTCGGTAAAGCCCGTGACGGCGCACTGCTCGAAGGCATACATGTTAAACCACCCCTTATCTCGGTTGTTGATGTGTATGACGTCACGATTCAAAAATTTGAGGTTCCCGCCCAAAGCTCAACCCGTGACCTTCAAGACCTGGCCGGAAGCTTTGCGATTAACTTCCGGATCGATCCGGTTCACATTGTCGATATTCGGCGCACTCAAGGCACACTATCGAACCTTGTCTCCAAAGTCATCGCTCCACAAACCCAAGAAGCGTTTAAAATTGCAGCGGCACGACGAACTGCCGAAGAATCGATCACACAGCGAAGCGCCCTAAAGCAAGACTTTGACGCAGCTCTCGAACAGCGCCTCGAAAAGTACAACATTATTGTGCTCGATACGAGCGTCATTGACCTTAACTTCTCGCGCGAATTTGCCAAGGCTGTCGAAGAAAAGCAAATCGCCGAACAGCAGGCTCGTCGCGCGGTCTATGTTGCCCAACAGGCCGAGCAAGAAGCCCAGGCTGATATTAACCGCGCTCGCGGTAAAGCTGAGGCGCAGAAGCTGCTTGCGGAAACTCTGAAAGCGCAGGGTGGCGAGCTAGTGCTACAAAAAGAAGCGATTCAAGCGTGGCGTGAAGGTGGGGCACAAATGCCCAAGGTGTTGGTGATGGGCGAAAAGTCAGGTAGCGTACCGTTTATCTTCAACATGCAGGATCTGGGATCTTAGATCTGCTAAATCGGCGCTTGGGCGTCTCATTCCAAATCTGGGTTCAGTAAAGTCATCCATCGTCAACACAATTAAAAAAGCGAGGATCTCTAAATATGAGATCCTCGCTTTTTTAATGTGAGAGCATAGTTTCGATGCGATGATTAGCCGCAGATCATGACGTGCCGATCGCCCTGCCGGGACTTATCAAGCTACGGCCACGCTTTGCGGCAAACGGCGGCAGCCTTTCAGACCCACGGAGGGATCGTTACGATAGGTTCCCTCCGGAACCCAAACGCTAACGCTGCGATCGCCACTAACCCAGTACAGATAGTCTACGGAGGCGTCGTATTCTAGACCCACCCGCAGGTTAGAGAAATCATCCTCACAAATTTCAAACCCGAAGCGAACGACAAGCTGGGCCAGCAAGCATTCTGGCGTATGGGAATGTTCGCCGACCGTATCGCGCTCATCCCAGAAGTTATTCAATAGGCGGGTGAGTTTGGGGAGGACTTTTTCGGGTAAACCGTTGCGGCTTGCGAACAAGAGCGCAGGATTACCATCAACGATGAAATGACACGTTACACTCATTTTTTTTGATTAAGATCGTTAATGAAATAAGGACAGGTTGCAGACTACGTTAAGGGATTACATTACCTAATTAATACATTTTTAGAATTATTTTGATTGCGATTTGCTTGATCTTAACGAACTTATCTGTCCATAAAGCAATTGATTTAATCGCAAGTTTTCCTTTCCTGAAAGTATTATCGGCAAAAGAGTGACGTTTTGATGACAAGGTGGGGTCTTTGGTCTGGGGAAATGCTTGGGAGGGCATAAATACTCACAGAATCGTAGTGAGTTGCGGCTGATGTTGTTGAGAAAGATGGCACGTCATGTGATGAAGGTGGCACGTCGCACCAAGCTTGGGGTTAGTGGTCGCCATATCGGAGGTGCGACGATCGCCGCTTTAAGATCCCAGATTCCCTCTCGAATTCAAGGCGGAATTTGGTAGAGGAGAGGCCCTAGATCAGTCCAAGTTCATCAAATTTTCGTCGTACGGTTTGAATATCCTGCCACATCAGCCATTTCGGTTTTCCGGCTTCCCGCGAGGGATTGCGTAGGAGGTAGGCGGGGTGGAAAATTGGCATACAGAGGTAGCCTTCCCAGTTGAACCACTGGCCGCGAATTTTGGTGATGCCTCGTTTTTCGGCGATCGTGGCTTTGACGGCGGTCGCGCCGGTGAGGAGGACGATTTTGGGGTTGATCAGGCGGATCTGTTCGAGAAAGTAGGGTTTGCAGGCGTTGATTTCGGCGGGGGTGGGGTTGCGGTTTCCCGGTGGGCGACATTTGGCGACGTTGCAGATGTAGATCTCGCGATCGGTGCTGAGATTAACGGAGTCAAGGATTTTTTCGAGCAGTTCGCCCGATCGACCGACAAACGGTAAGCCCTGCTCGTCCTCGTTTTGTCCCGGTGCTTCGCCGATGATGACGATCGGCGCCTTGGGGTTGCCGCGACCGATGACGGCGTTGGTGCGCCCTTCGCTGAGGCCGCAGCGCTGACAGTGTTCGCAATGCTGCGTCATCGCTTCGATGCTGTCGTAGGTTCCCGGCGCGATCGGCACGCTGGCACTGAGGGGGATCGCGTCGAAGTTTACCGGGGGCGCAGCCTGGGTTTCGGCGTGATGCGCGTCAGGGGAGGGTGCGGCACTAGCGCCGAACAGGTCGAGTTGGGAGTCTGAAGCCATAGATCAAGCGCTCAAGGGCTGCGGTGCGTTACGGTCTGTCATCATTTATCGCATTAACAGGACTGATGCAGAAATCCGACTTCTGAACGAGCCGTCGCCGTTTTAGTTCTCGGGACAATGTGAGAAGTCCGACTTCTAACCTGTCTGGCATAAGTCCTGATTAATCCTAACGAATCGTGACCGCAACACAGACTTGAAAGACCTGCTCTTTTGAGCCTTTAATTTGAGCTTTTTTAGGCCGCGCCCCGCTAACGCCGTGCCTGTCGTGCCAGCACCACACCGACGCCGCTTAATATCACCAGGCCGATCGCGCCTGCCAAGGGATTCCCGCCGATCCCCGTGATCCATTCCGGCGCTGTGCCGGTATATTGCACCAGTTGACCGACCGTCACCACGTAATAGGCCCATACCAACCCGCCATGTAGCCCGATCGGGCCGCCGAGCCGATCGCGTCCGATCCGTTTCGTCCAGCCCAGCAGTAAGCCCAGTAAAAATAAGCCGAAAAACTGCGGCCAGGTGGCGAGGATGAGGTCGAGGGGGCGGATGTAGTGCAGGACAGCGAAGACGATCGCGCTAAGAGGGAGGGCGATCGCATTGCGATAGTCGCGGTGGAGTTCGTCCCAGATCCAGCCCCGAAAGACGAGCTCTTCGGCGCTGGCGACGGCGATCGCGATCGCCCCCCCTTCGATCGCGATCAGCCCAAGATTCGCCGGTAGCGCCGACCAGGTGACCCACCCAAAAAACGTTTCGAGGCTAAAGGCAAAGATAAGCAGCGCCCAGCCCAGGCTTAGATTTCGCGCCAGTTCGATCGCGTTGGCTCGATTCCAGACCAGGCCGTAACGTTGGAGCGATCGCGGCTCGCCATGCACCCAGCGCCCCCAAATCCGGACGATCGCGACAAACTCGGCATACAGCACCAGCATCGACAGGATCGATACCCAATCCGGATCGCTGACGTAGGCATAAATCGGGATCGCAAACGGGAGCCACACCGCAATCAGGATCAGCATCAGCGCGAGAATGCGTCCAAACGCGGGCAAATGGGCAAGGCGCTGAGGTAAAGGATGACGCATTGATAGTTTGGGGAGGGTCGCCTCAGGTTTGGGGCGACGGTTTGGGTGGACAACAAGCGACACGCTTGTGTTAAGTGGGGGTAATTTCGTCTAGGACGTCGGGGGGATAGCCGGTGAGGGCTTGAAAGGTGGGGTTCGATCGCAAGCTTTCGAGGGTGGGTTCATTTACCGCCAGGGTGGTGTAGGCGGCGTCGGCGTTGATCGCCTGAGCCAGCCAGTTTAGCGCCAAGCGGGGTTCATTACTGGCGGCATAGGCGCAGGCTTTTTTAAACCAGAGGTGAGCTTGGGGGGCGAGTTCGAGGGCTTGATCGTAATCTTCGATCGCTTCGATGTAGCGCTGTCGGTTGTAGTTGATATCGCCGCGTGCTGACCACAGTTCGACCAGATCGGGATCAAGTAACAACGCGTGGGATAGCGCGTCATAGGCGTCGTTGGCACGACCGAGTTTTTCAAGGGCGATCGCGCGATCGCGCCATGCGCCCAGATGGTTGGACGATAGACCGATCACCTTGTCAAAACATTGCAGCGCTTGTTCGTAGCGCTTGAGTTCGAGGGTGGCACGACCGCGATCGTGCCATGCCTGTACGGAGTTCGGATTGAGCTTCACGGCTTGGCTATAGGCGGCCAGGGCTTCTTTGTGCCGCGAGAGTTGCATTAGCACAAAGCCACGATTGTTCCAGGCGTCGAGGTCGTCGGGTTTCAGGCTGGTGGCTTGCTCAAACGAAAACGCAGCGGCGCTATAGTCCCCGAGTTTAATCAGGCTGCTGCCGCGATTGTTCCAGGCTTCGGGGTAGTCGTCCTTGAGGTCGAGGGCGCGATCGCAGGAGGCGATCGAGGCTTCATACTGATCGAGATTAAACAGAGCGCTACCGCGATTGCTCCAGGCTTGGTAGTAATCGGGCTTCAGGGCGAGGGCACGATCGTAGGCATCGACGGCATCGGCGTAATCGCCGGATAAAAACAGGGCATTGCCGCGCCGACAGTAATCTTCAGGGGAAATGACGCCCGCCGCTTCCGCGCTGGGGATTGCCGTGCGGCCATTAGCATCGGCGGAAATTGTCGCTAACTGTTCGAGACTGACGTCGCCTTCGATTTTTGGTAATGAGGGCGCATCGATCGCCGTATCGAGTCGATCGCGCACACCTTCGACCACCGATTGGGCATCATCCATCAAGCCCTGAAGCTGCACCAGCGCGTCAGCTTTGAGCTTTGTAATCTCGTCAAGGTAGGCATTGGCGCGGGTTTCGAGTTTATTGAGCAGCAGCCAGACACCGATCGTCGCCAACGCGGGGATCACGGACATGGCGATCAGAAACGCGAATAGCGTTGTGCGCGATGGGGGTTCGCGCTCTTCGGTGGCGGGGCGATCGCGCGTGCGGCGATCGCGTGGGTCTGTGTCCGTCTCCTGGGCGATCAGAATGTCATACCGATGTGCTGTTCCCGAAAACGATTGACGGGATTCCGACATGACCGGCGGGGTGAGGCGGTTCGCAGCGATTGACGGGTTGCCGATCGCCAACAGCAATGATGCGCTTAAGATCGTCCGAGTCATCACAGGCGATCGGCGGTGCAGTGGGCGTAATAGCGGTGAGCGTAATAATTGGTAGACCACGGGCGGTGATGCTTGCTGATTGAAACTCACTGGACAAAACTCAACCTTGATATGTTTCGATCACGACGTCCGCAACAATTCCGCAATAATTCCGAAACAGCGTGGGAACTCGCTCGACCGACGACCTCCAGCCCGTCTTGCCACATAAAGATGATGAGTTGATTCTAAGGAAATACGTTGGGTCACAGCAGGGTGGGCCGTCTAAATAGTTACCATACAAATGAGAACCTTGTTTTAACTGGGGAGTTATACCGCGATCGCATCTTTCAGCGTGCTGGCTCCTTGCTTGGCGGCCAGCTTCAAGCCGCCTCAACCCATTGAATTGCATCTACCGCCTTTAACGTTAACGTTTTCTCAACCACACTGAATCATGGTCAGCAACGCAACATCTGCCTCCTACGATCCGGCCTACAGTATCCTGCGAGCGGAGTCTGAACCCTTACGCGCGATTTTCTCACCGCGATCAATGGCAATCATCGGAGCGAGCGAAACACCGGGTAGCGTCGGTCAAACGCTATTACGTAACGCGATTTCGAGTCCCTTCGGCGGTACGGTGTATCCGGTTAATCCGAAGCGCGAAAGCGTCCTCGGGATCGAAGCCTATCCCAGCATTGGCGCGATCAGTAAACCCGTGGATCTGGCGCTGATCGCCACTCCGGCGCGGACGGTTCCCAGCGTGATTCGCGAATGCGCGGCGGCGGGCGTCAAGGGTGCGATCGTGATTTCGGCGGGGTTTAAGGAAGTCGGCGCGGCGGGGGTCGCCCTGGAGCAGGAAGTGCTGGCCGAAGCGCGAAAGGGCAAGATGCGGCTGATTGGCCCGAACTGTTTGGGCGTGATGAATCCTCATTTGGGCTTAAATGCGACCTTTGCCAGCACGATCGCCAATCCCGGCAATGTCGGTTTTATCAGTCAAAGCGGGGCGCTCTGTACCTCAATTTTGGACTGGAGTTTTCGCGAAAATGTCGGCTTTAGCGCCTTTGTCTCGATCGGCTCGATGCTCGATGTCAACTGGGGCGATTTGATTTACTATCTCGGCGATGATCCCAACACCGACAGCATCGTCATGTATATGGAATCGATCGGCGATGCCCGATCGTTCCTCTCCGCTGCCCGCGAAGTTGCCCTGACCAAGCCGATCGTCGTAATCAAAGCCGGACGTACGGAAGCCGCCGCCAAAGCCGCCACCTCTCACACGGGAGCGCTAACGGGCAGTGATGATGTACTCGATGCCGCCTTTGAGCGCTGCGGCGTGCTGCGGGTCAACACGATCGACGACCTGTTTAACATGGCGGAAATTCTCGCCAAACAGCCCCGCCCCAAGGGTCGCAAGCTGACGATTTTGACCAATGCTGGTGGCCCTGGCGTCTTGGCAACTGATGCGCTCACCCGCGACGGCGGCGAACTGGCTCCCCTCAGCGATCGCGTTTTAAACGACCTCAACGCCTGCCTGCCGCCCCACTGGAGCCACGGCAACCCGATCGATATTCTCGGAGATGCCGACCCGAAACGTTACGCCGCCTCGGTGGCCGCAGCGGCGGACAATCCCGAAAGCGACGGCCTGTTGGTGGTGTTAACGCCCCAGTCGATGACCGATCCCACGGCGATCGCCAACGAACTCACGCGCTATGCCGACTCCAAAAAACCCTTACTCGCGAGCTGGATGGGTGGCGAAGTGGTCGCTGAAGGTGAAGCGATCCTGAACCGAGCCAATATTTTCACCTTTCCCTATCCCGATACGGCGACCCACGTGTTTAACCTGATGTGGCGCTATTCCGAAAGCCTGAAAGGGCTGTACGAAACGCCGCGCATGTTGCCCGAGGGTCAGGTCAAACGGGAGCTGGTTACCCAGACGATCGCCGCGATTCGCAATTCGGGACGGACGCTGCTGACGGAGTTCGAGGCCAAGCTAGTCTTGGCGGCCTACGATATCCCGACGGTCGAGACCCGCATCGCCACGAGCGAAGATGAAGCGGTCGCGGCTGCGGACGAGATGGGCTACCCGATCGCCATCAAGATCTACTCGGAAGTCATCACCCACAAAACCGACGTCGGCGGCGTCAAACTTGACCTAACTGACGGGGAAGCGGTGCGCGAAGCCTACCGAGCGATCGCCGCGTCTGTACGGGAAAAATTCGGCGAGGAAAATTTCGCCAAAAATTTCGAGGGCGTCACGGTGCAGCCAATGCTGGATCTTTCGGACGGCTACGAGCTAATTGTCGGCAGCAGCATCGATCCGCAATTTGGCCCCGTGTTGCTCTTTGGTACGGGCGGTCAACTGGTGGAAGTCTTTGAAGACCGGGCGATCGCCTTGCCGCCGCTGAATACGACCTTGGCACAACGGACGATCGAAAAAACCCGCATTTACAAGGCACTGCGAGGCGTCCGGGGACGCGCAGCGATCGACCTCGAAGGCTTACAGCAAATCCTCGTGCGCTTCAGCCAGCTCACTCTGGAACATCGCGCCATCAAGGAAATCGACATCAACCCGCTGCTGGTGAAACCGGCCAATAGCGGCGGCCAGACGATCGTCGCCCTCGATGCCCGCATCGTCCTGCATGAACCCGACATGCCCTATAAGGCTCTCCCCAAGCCTGCGATTCGTCCCTACCCGATGAAATACGTTGCTCCCTGGACGACCAAAGGCGGCCACGTGGTTACCATCCGACCGATCGCCCCCGAGGATGAGCCGCTGATCGTCAATTTTCATAAAACCCTGTCAGAGGAAAGCGTCTATCAGCGCTTTTTCCACATGATGAAACTGGGTCAGCGGGTGCTGCATTCGCGTCTGACGCGAATTTGCTTCATTGATTACGATCGCGAAATGGCGCTGGTCGCCGAAGGTCACGACCCGGAAACCGGCGAGCGCGAAATCTGGGGCATCTCGCGCTTAACGAAGCTGCACGGCATCGATGTGGCGGAGTTTGGTTTGCTGATTAGCGATGACGCTCAGGGTCAAGGTTTGGGGGGTGAGCTACTGTCGCGGATTGTGCAAATCGGTCGCAACGAGGGGCTAGAAATCATCGAGGCAGATATTCTGGCGCAAAACCGAGCGATGCAGCATGTGGCGGAAAAGGTCGGCTTTACGATCGAGCGATCGGCGGCGGATACCGTCAAAGCGCGTCTTGTTCTCTAGAATCTGGAATCACTCGCGATCGAGGCTCGGACTCGTAGACTCGTAGAACCAACATCGGCGGGGATCGTTCACTCCGCCGACCGTTTACCCCTCGTCGCTGCGAACATGACCCACGATCTCGGCATAATCATCGCCCAAAATTTCCCGTAAGTACATCGAATCCCAGTATTGGTAATAGCGTGTTTTAGCCAGTGCATAACGCGCCGCGCGAAGCTTTTCCTTGGGTTGGCAGAGGATGAGATTATACGCACCGTTACTGGTGATCGCGCCGTTAATGTCGGTTATCCGATCGCGAGAATCGGCCAAAAAAACGAGATCCGGATAGGTAGCATTCAGCGTACGGCAAGACCTATCAAGTTCCGCCATCTCGACCTGATCCGGCAACACATAGATCACCACATCGAAGGGAATCGCGGGCGGTACAATCTCGCCGTCCGCTCTGACGATCATGGTATTTCGAGCTAGATGAGCAAATGGGCAGACCGCAGACCCACCGAGGCGATCGTCCGGCTGTGCGATCACCGCAATCCAGTGCAGCAAATCAGAACGAGTCGTCTCGTCCAACGTCGAGGCAAAATTCATGACACCGCTTTAAACAGGACGTACTTCAGCCTCCATCGTTATACAAGTTTTTAGCAATTTTTCTTAGCAATTTTTTTTAGCAAGCTTGAATGTGTTGATCGAGTCTCAATTCATAGCATTCAGCGCGTCTGCCACCAGGCTTTGACCGTCGCGATCGCCTCGCGCAAGCTATATTCCGTCATCGATCGATAACGATACACCCCCCAATCTCGCACCCCTACACCGATCGCATCTACGCCCAACCGACGGCAAATATAGACCGCACGCGGCAAATGATACTCCTGGGTGACGAGAATGGCGCGATCGATGCCGAACTCACGCCGCGCCCGATCGCAGGTCGCGTACGTATTCAGCCCAAACCGATCCACCGCGATCGCCGCCTCCGGCACACCGCGATCGATCGCAAACTGTCGCATCGCCCCCACCTCGTTGTACTCCGGCACACGATTATCGCCGGACATCAACAGCCGATCCACCTTGCCCAACTGATATAGCGCAATTCCTGCCCGCACGCGATCGGCCAACATCGGCGTCGGCGTACCATCCGCCCACACCCCCGCCCCAAAGACGATCGCCACCGGATAGACCCCTGCTTCCTCCGGCGCATTCACGCGATACAACCGCGTCATGTAGCGCACATATGCCCCACAGCCCAACATAACGATCGCCGCGATCAGGACACTCCATCCTAGCCACCCGGCCAGCGACATTAACGGCGTTAGGATTCGGTTCATCAGATTCGGCTCATCCGGTTCATAGCGAAAAAACAACACGTCTCGCTAGGATACCGATCACTTCAGCCGATCGCCAAATGCGAGCGGTCTAGTCGCACCGTCATGGCAATACGCCCACGATACCGTATACGTTTTGCCGACTAATATGTAAGTCCTGATAAACAAGAAAATAACGTGCCGCAAGCCATACACCGCACAGAGCCAAAGTGTAGGAATCGTAGCACGCCAAGCAACAGAACCAAATTCTCGATCCACTATCCAACAAGCTCGCAGATAGAGGCTGGAGATCTTGAAGCTCGATCGATCAAATCATCGGGCGAGATGCAACACACATCAGCGACAACGCCGCGTCCCGCGAATCTGGATCGACTCCCGAAAGCCACTGCGCCATACGATACTTACGCGACGATCGGCCAATTTTTCCCTCAAAAATAGCCGAACCCGTATCGTGGTTATGCGGATAAACCGCAGTTTGAAAGCCCAGCGGATCGAGAATACGGTGATAAAACTCCGTCGTCATGCCATCACCGGGCGTATGATGCGCTTCACTGGCTAAAGCACACTCCTGTTCCGATCCAGATCCATGTCCCCCGCGTCCCATCATGCGGTAGATCGGTAGCCGAGCTTCCCACAAAAAACGCGCCAATCCGGTGAAATGCCACGCTGTTTTTTGCAGATCGTGATCACACACCAGCACTCCTCCCGGCTTCACCAGTCGCGCCGCTTCCGTCAGCGCCGCATCCATATCATCGCAGTGATGCAAGCTCGCATTAATCACGACAATATCCGCAATCTCAGATTTCAATGGCAAATTTTGGGCATCTGCAAGCAGGGGCTGATATCCGATTTCCTGAGCCATCTTCAGACCCCCAAGACTGACATCTACACCGATCAGCAACTTCGGACGTCCCCCCAACGATGCAAACACATTCCCCGGCCCACACCCGATATCGACCACCACTTGATCGTCCCATGATCCTGTCGCCGTGTGCCAGCGATCGATAAACGCAGAATCACGATGACATGCATCAAAATACGATTTCGCCCACTGTGGATGCCCAAAGTACTGAGCATTGGCCGCTAATGCAAGGGTCAAGTTTTTGGGGGAGATCGTCGCCATGGGAATGTCATCAATGACATCAAGTAGGGCTGATTCTTTGACGTAGCCATCTAAGGCAACAAACGAAATGGGAAGTCTATCATTCAGCAGCATTTCATTCACCAATCAAGATTAGGGGTTATGGACGTAGCCCTGAGCGCGAGACCCGTTCGCCCTTGTACAGTGGCGCTTCTAGATGTATGGCTCATGCAGGCAAAACGGGATGCTCGACGAGTCAACCCAGTGAAAAGGCGCAGTGCCTATGGCAGGGGATTGAGTTACTTCAGTATTTACACTGTATCTATTTTTTTGTCGATTGCAAGCCCCTTTCAAAAACTTTGCAAAAGCTTTAAAAATGCGGGAAAAACACTAGATTTTTTGAATTTATTAGTTAGATTTTGATTTTTTTGAACATAGCTAATCGCTCAAAATGCAATTTATTAGCTAGCAAAAAAGATTAAAAACCGAGTTCTATGACTACAAAAAAAATGACAATTAGACATTTTTTGCACTTTCTGCATGAAAAACAAAACAATGTAAGTTTTACCCAGAAAGGGTTTCAGGGCTTTACGCCTGTATTTATATTTGTTTTTTTATTGATTTTATTTTTTGACAATTTTTAATTTTTAATTTATTGCTTTAGACAAAAAAAGAGCTTGTCGTAGATTTGCGACAAGCTCTTGAGAGTTTTTGGTGTTTTTTAGGATTTTATAAGCAGATTTACTTACAAGACTCTAAATAAACTCGATCAAGCATGAGTCATGCCTGCGAGATAGGCGGCAGTTAGCGGCTGGCAAGGAGCCGATCGCGCTTTGCAAAGGCCGCATCATCGATCTGGATGTTGATGGTGTTGTCCTCAGTGCTCGATAGCGCCCGCACTGCGCGGCCAAGGTAGAGCGCCTCAGAGGTTGTGTTGTTGGGATGGACGATCGTCCGCGCCCGGATTTCTAGCTCGCGACCGGCACGGCCATAGGTCGTTTTGTTGAGGACGACCTGTTGTAAAGTCGCTTCGACCTCCGCCGGTGTCGTTTCCGGTGCGACGGCGATCGTCATCCGCGATCCGCCATTGTCAAACACAAGTTTGTACGAAGTTGCCCCCGAGACGATCGTCGGCGCGAAGGGGACGATACTTAGCGCAAAGAGTCCGCCGGTTAGGACAAGCGTAAAGCTGGTGACGCCGACGAGACGATAGCGAAAGCCCCACTTAAAGACGAATGCGAGGATCGTTAGGACGGCAAAAACTCCGGCGAGTTCAAGGGTGTACTGGGTCGCGATCGCAAAATCGGCGGTACTGAATAGGCTTGAAGTGGTTTCAGCGTCGTTCATGAATACGATTAAAGAGACGTGTTAAAGGAAGTGGGTCGGCAGGTTGGTCACGACAAACCGTGAAAACCTGATCGACCCACATTCTCACCCGAAAGGGGACATCATCGGCGCACCGGTAACCCAAACCTCACAGGTTTCACCCACAGACCGTCACAATCTCGCCAACTGAAACCCAGCGAGCACCCACAGGATGTAAATTCACCGCAAGCCACGCCATACCCAGCGCCACAGCTAACCTTTGAACCGTACAAACTCGCAAGCCTTCTGTCCGTAATTCTACTTATGTAAACAAACGTTACAAAAAAGACGTCAAAACGCTATTCTGTCTTGACGCTTCCGTGTAGGATCGCTATATTCAAGTTCATACAGGGGTCGAAACACCCAACAAACGTATGCAAGACAAACAGAAAGTCACGTTATATCTGTCTCAAGAGCTGCATCGCAATCTCAAGGTTCGTGCAGCGATTGATGGTGAACCGATGTCCTCGCTCGCGGAACGCGCCTTGCTCTTTTATTTAGAGCATCCCGAAGCGATCGCAGAGATGGAAGCCTCGATCGGCCAAAACCACAGGCTCTATCACTGCCCCGATTGCTCAACTCCCGTTGTCGTTCGTGACGACGAGCTTGTCTCGGTCGCCAGCGTGTCGAGTCTGTTAGAAGATGAGACGATTGACGAGTTGAAGATCAGTCCGCAAGTCGATCGGTCTGCGGGTGAGGGCAACCTCGTTACCTGCTAGCCCAAAGATCAAATTGCGCGTTCAAGCTAACCGTTCAAGCCAGTCGTAAATTCTCGCCTAACGTATTCTTCTTCTTTAAATACGTAAATACGTAAATCCCCAAATCTCCCAGATTCCCACAATCCCAGACTCTATGTAGTCCTCATCTATCCTCTGTACGTAGGTCAATTCCATGAGAGAAGAGCTAAATATTCTCATCCAAGCTCAATATCCCCTGATCTACCTCGTTACCTTTGAGGAGGAGCGGGCAGAGCAATCGATCGCTACCTTAGCCAAGTCGCTGCCGTCACTTCCGAAGGTTTTTTCCTGGACTGTGACCAAAGGACTCAGCGAAGTGAATGAAGCGGCGGGAGGTAGTCCTCACAACACCATTTCCCCCGAAGCTGCGCTGGATTGGGTGGTACGTCACAAAGGGCCTGGGATCTATATATTTAAAGACTTACATCCTTTTCTCGATAATCCCAGTGTGACCCGTTCTTTGCGGGATGCGGTGGCTTATTTCAAAGGCAGCGACAAATCGATCATCCTCATGTCGCCGGTGCAAAATATCCCGACGGAGATGGAAAAAGAGGTTGTCGTCCTCGATTTTGCGCTACCAGACATGAGCGAGCTTAACCGGGTGCTCAATACCCAATTGCTCGACAGCAGCAGCCCGCGACCGACGCCGAGTGCGCGTGAAAAACTGCTGACGGCAACTCTGGGCTTAACGAAGGATGAAGCCGAGAAGGTGTATCGCAAAGCCTGTGTCAAGGCGGGTCAGTTGACCGAAGCGGAGGTTGAGATTGTTCTCTCCGAGAAGAAGCAACTGATTAAGCGCAACGGCATTCTGGAGTATATCGAGGAAGACGAGACACTTGATTCGATCGGTGGTCTCGAAGAACTCAAGCATTGGTTATTTCAGCGATCGGGTGCATTTACCGAGAAAGCGCGGGAGTATGGTCTCCCCCAACCGAAGGGAATGCTAATCCTCGGGGTTCCCGGCTGCGGTAAATCGCTGATTGCGAAAACGACCTCGCGACTGTGGGGCTTGCCGCTGCTGCGCCTTGATATTGGCCGCGTCTATGACGGCTCCACCGTCGGCCGATCGGAAGCCAACCTGCGAAACGCCCTCAAGACCGCCGAGTCGATTTCGCCCGCGATCCTGTTCATCGATGAACTCGATAAAGCCTTTGCCGGTGGTGCAGGCTCGGCAGACTCCGACGGTGGAACCTCTAGCCGGATCTTCGGGTCGTTCCTGACCTGGATGCAGGAGAAAACTTCGCCGGTGTTCGTGATGGCTACGGCTAACCGCGTCGATCGGCTTCCCGGCGAGTTTCTCCGCAAAGGTCGCTTCGATGAGATCTTCTTCGTTGACCTGCCCAACGTCGATGAGCGTGAGGACATCTACCGGATTCACCTCGAAAAGCGTCGCCCGCAGATCGATCGCTTCAATCTCAATCAGCTCGCGAAAGTCTCTGAGGGCTTCTCCGGCGCTGAGATTGAGCAAGCGATCGTCGCCGCGATGTACGAAGCCTTTGCCCAAAATCGCGAATTCACCCAGCTCGACATCATCGCCGCCGTCAAATCGACGCTGCCGCTCTCCAAGACGATGACCGAGCAGGTGACTGCGCTGCGAGACTGGGCGCGACAGCGAGCGCGACCCGCCGCGTCTTCCATGGCTGACTATCAGCGCATGGAATCTTAAAAGCTTTCTCGCTCGATCGCAACTCTCAACACGCGATCGGGCGGGCAAAGGTTAGCTCACCGGCTTCACCACCCGAGCTAACAGCACCGTGCCATCCCGGCACTATAACCAAACCAAACACACCAACACACGTTTGCAATCCCCTAGGAGAAATCCCTCATGTCTCACTTCAGCACCCTGCGCACCAAAATCACCGACGCCACCGTTCTCAAATCCGCCTTGAGCGATCTCGGCATCCAGACCAAGACCGAAGCGGACATTCGCGGCTACAACGGTCAGCGTGTTCGCGCTGACATCGTCGCCGTTCTCGAAGGCGACTACGATCTCGGCTGGGCGTGCAACAGCGACGGCTCTTTCGATCTAATCGCTGACCTTTGGGGCGTCGCGAAAAAGCACAACCAAACGGAACTGATCAACTCGATCAATCAAAAGTACGCAGTTAACAAAACCCTGGCGGAAGTTCGCCGTCCCGGCCTACAAAACGCCAATGTCAAGCTGGTCGTCCAAAAATAACTTCAATTTTCGCGCGTTCCTATCCTTCCCCTAACAACCTCTAGCTAGCTTTTTCTTTGAAGAAGCTAGCTTTTTTTTGCATTATTTTCTGTCAATTGGCTTGCAGGAGAAAACCCAACATCAGCGTTGTAGAGATTCCGTTGGGTTGTGGGCAAAAACGATTGTGTTCGGACAGTGTTTCCAAACACCGTAGTGCAGGCGTCTCGCCTGCTCGATTTTTGCAGGCTAGAAGCCTGCGCTACGAGCATCCTAAGCATTTCACCCTTTGCTATCTTTCATTTAAGCTGGCGGACAACCAAGCTAACTAGCAGACAAAACTAGGGACACTTTAGTTCGCAACTTGAAGCAGTCTAAACAGGAGTTAGGAGATCCTTGATTGTTGTTGATTGTCGTTAAAAAATGCTGTCGGGAGACGTCGGTTGCTTTTTCCGTTCGAGATCTCGTAAACAGTCGGCGTAATAACTCACCACTTCCACACGAACCCAGCTATTGCTATCCATAGCATCTAGGAGGTCACGCAAGCGAGGTTCTTCCGCGAGCAAAGGGCGTAGGGTTTCGCGGTCTTCGATTAGTTGTCGTGCTAATTCGATCGTCGCTCGAAAATCGTCACAGTTATGACAGTAGCCATGAGGATCGGAACCCACCTGTCGCCATGCGAGGCGAACAACCCACCGACTCAAACCTGGGATTTGCCACACCCAATAGGATTTGAGGAGAGACTTCAACAAACGACTGCGGGTACTTAAGAGTTGCCACGTTTGTTGGACAAGAGAATCAGCACCATCAGAAACGCAAAGCGAGGACGTAGAAGCAACCATAGACTCATCCAAAAATCGGAACCGAAGATGATCGCATAGCTTGCGATCGGTAAGGCTCACCTAACCCTGAACATCATTAATTTTAGGGGCATGATACGGAGAGCGCTTCAGTATATCTCAGGTAATTGCTGAATGTATCCATTTGAATGAAAGATTGCTGAATGCCCTAGCGAAAATCCTCAAATCAAGACTCAAAGGGATTTAGAGCCCCAGATGCCCTCAAGTATTTTGGCTTGGAGTTGGGGGAGGAACTCAGCTTAAACGCAGGTATTGAATGGGGCTTCCAGGCGGTAGATCGCATAAGTTCACGCAATTATGCGCAAATCGCGATGACGGTACTTCTGAAATAGTCATTGGAATGGTCTCTCCTCGTAGGCTAAAACTCACGAGTCCGCGTAAATTTACAGAAAACTGTCGTTAGAGTCGCAAAAGCCGATTCAAAAGTCAGGTTTTCATGACTCAAGCACCCTGCTCGGGGCAGTGCGCTTCGACCCAGGCGATCGTCTGGTCGCCCACGTTGATGCTATCGAGGCGATCGATCTCGCGAACGCCGGTGGGGCTGGTGACGTTAATTTCGGTGATGTAGCCGCCGATCACGTCGAGGCCGACGAAGTAGAGGCCGTCGCGTTGCAGGATCGGCGCGATCGTGCGGCACATTCCGCGCTCATGATCGGTGATCTCAGCTTTAGCGACGCGCCCGCCGACGGCCATATTGCCGCGAAACTCGTTACCCGTGGGGATACGATTTACCGCACCGATCGGCTCACCGTTGAGCAAAATAATTCGCTTATCACCGTCTTTGGCGGCGGGTAAAAATTGCTGCACCATCACCGGCAGTGAGCTGCGATGGGTGCTGATTTCGACGATCGAATTGAAATTTTTATCGCCATCTTCCATAAACAGAATGCCTTCACCGGCCATACCGCCGATCGGCTTTAGTACGGCGCGACCTTGCTGGGCGACAAATTGACGAATGACATCATTCTCGGCGGAGACGATCGTGTTTGGCATCAATGTGCCGAATTGCAGGCCGTATATTTTTTCGTTGGCCTGACGTAATCCAGAGGGTCGATTGACGACGAGGGTTTTACTCGGATCAACATAGTCGAGAATATACGTGGCGTAGAGATAGAGCTTGGTTACGGGCGGATCGGTGCGCATAAACACCGCGTCCATCGTCTCTAAGTCCACCACACTTGCCGCGTCGGTGTATTCAAACCAATCGTTAACGGCGATCCACCGATCGCCGGTGTTGTTGAGCGTAACGGGGGTGAACCGAACCGGTCGCACTGTGGCGAACGCGCGTCCGGCTTGGATGCCGAGGGATTCGGCCTGGGTGACGTAAACCGAGTGGCCGCGAGCTTGGGCGGCTTCCATCAGGGCGACGGTGCTATCGTGGCCGGGGTCGAGGCGATCGATCGGGTCGAGAATGAACGTAAATTTCACAGCAAGCCTGGAGCAAAGAAAGTTGGGAAACCAGAGGTCATTATCCGTTAAATCTGGCGGTAAGTTTGACGATAAGTCTGACGATCGCGGTCGGACTCGCAAAGTCAGCCGAGCGGATTGTTTATCCCTTAATCCCGCTTGCTGCATCCGACGCGACGACGTAGCGTTGCAGAATCGCGAAGACGATTAACACCGGCACGATCGAGATGATCGACCCGGCAGCGATCGCCCGCCAGTCGAGCGCAAACGATCCGGCCAGCTTCGAGACCCCCAGGGGCAGAGTGTAGAGTTCCGGGCGATCGAGGACGATCAGCGGCCAGAGAAAGTCACTCCAGGAGCCGATAAATGTGAACGTGGCGAGGGTGGCGATCGCTGGACGAACGGCGGGCAACATCACATGCCACCAGATGCCCAGCTCGGAACAACCATCGAGCCGCGCTGACTCTTCAAGATCTTTCGGCACGCTAGCGAAGGCTTGACGGAGCAGAAAAATCCCGAAGGCTCCGGCGATCGCGGGTAACATCACGCCGAGATAGGTATTTTTTAAGCCCAGTTGCACGGTCAGGACGTAGAGCGGAATCATGACGATCTGGAACGGGATGGCGATCGTGGCGACGACGCTGGCGAAGAGGAACGATCGACCACGAAATTGCAGTCGCGCCAGGGGATAGGCGGCGAGGGAGCAAAAGAGCAGGTTGAGCAGGACGGTCAGCCCGGAGACGATCGTGCTGTTAATCAGGTAGCGCCCGAAGGGTTCGGCCTGCCAAACGCGGGTGAAGTTTGCAAAGGTGGGGCGGCGCGGGAGGAATTCGGGCGGAAATTGGAAGATATTTTCGTCGGGGGATTTGAGCGCGGTACTGAGCAGCCAGAGCAGGGGAAACAGCATCAGCACGGCGATCGCGCTGAGGAGCAGATAGCGCAGGAGTGTCGATCGGCGTGAGGTTGAGGCGGTGGTGTCCACGGTGGTGCTGGGTGTTGCTAGACGGGATTATTATCCGTTGTTTCCCGTCTATTTTTTTGTCGATTGGCGGGTGGCAATAGAACTGGGATAGTGGCGGATTCGGGATTGTCGCTCGCGGTTGCGCGAGGAATTGATCGAGGGTGAGCGACGCGATTTGAGCTGGGGTCTGGGGCGATCGCGATACGAGTTGGTAGGCTTGAGGTGATGGCTCGATTATCAGAAAAATGGGTTTAAAACCCCGTCCTTCCAGGACGGCTTTGCCGGATGC